>CALRLO020000006.1:0-105134 GCA_943368755.1 Synechococcus sp. UW140
GCCCCCAGGGCCATGACGAGGCGTTTGCTGGCCTGCCGGTGGCTGCGGTGTTCAGGCACATGGACGAACTGCCCGCGCGGCTGGCCGGGGCCTGAGCGTGGCGCGCAACGTCGAGATCAAGGCACGCGTGCACGACCCCGAGGCCCTGCGCGCACGGGCTGCTGCCCTGGCCACCGGTGGGCCGGTGCTGATCTCGCAGGACGACACCTTCTTCGCCTGCGCCAACGGCCGACTCAAGCTGCGTGAGTTCGACCCGCACTCGGGCGAGCTGATCTTCTACCGCCGCACGGACCAGGCCGGCCCCAAGACCTCGTTCTACGTGCGCAGCACCACCGCCGAGCCCGGCACGCTGCGCGAGGCACTGACCCTGGCGCATGGCCAGGCCGGCCGCGTGCGCAAGCAGCGCACGCTGTTTCTGGTGGGACGCACGCGGGTGCACCTCGACGCGGTCGAGGGCCTGGGCCACTTCATGGAGCTGGAGGTGGTGCTGGCCGAGGGTGAACTGCCGCAGGCCGGCGAGGCCGAGGCACAAAGCCTCATGGCGCAGCTGGGCGTGGCGGCCCGCGATCTGGTGGAGGTGGCCTATGTGGACCTGCTTGAACAGGCGACAAGGGCTTGAAGAGCCGGTGGCGACACCATTTTTCTCATAGGCGCACGGGCGTTGTGGGGCAGTAGCCACTCAAACTCAAAAAGTGTCAATGGTCTGAAGCGACGCGCGGTGTCCTCCTACACTGATCCGCGCGATCGTTCAGGCCTGTCCACTGCGTGACGGGTTGTCGAATCGCTTCTCCCAGGAAGGGCCAGATGCCAATGCATGCATCTGGCGGATATCACAAACCCACAGCGAGTACCTCCATGAACACCGTGTTCAAGTCTTTTTCCATTGTTGTCGCCGGTCTGGCCATGAGCGCTCATGCCCAAGACCCTTCACCCCAGAACACCAGTCCCTGGTCAGCCGAAGTGGGGTACTCGGTCATGTCGTTCACCAATACGTCCGACTCGGGCGATTCAACGGTGAGGGCCCAGCCCGGCGCGTTGACCTTGGCCGTCGGCTATCGGGTCCATCCCCATGTTGTGTTGGAGGGCACTGTCGGGTTGGGCGTCACCCAAGGCAAGGTGAAGTGGGATGGTGTCGACTACGGCCGTCGCGTCAAGGCGAATACGTATGGCGTCTTTGTTCGGCCCACATTTCCGATCAACGAGCAGTTCGAGCTCTTCGGTCGGCTCGGATACCTCCAGTCGAGGGTATCCGATGATTCTGGGAGCTATTCGGGTGGCCGCTTTTCCTACGGCTTGGGCCTGAATTTCAACGTTTCGAAAACGTCCTACCTGCAGGCAACCTGGACCAAGGGCTTCTACAAGGACAACGACGAACCCAACCTCAAAGTGTCTGCCATCGGCTTCGCCTACGGCATGCGCTTCTGATGACAGTCACCTGAAAACGCCCCGCAAGTTGGCGGGGCTTTTTTTTGGGAAATCACCCAGGCGGACCGGCAGCACCGCCCGTGGAGGGGCCTTTGTCAAGGGGCTCCGTCGGGCAGCTCCAGCACCAGCCGGAACCCCACCAGCGGGTAGCGCGTGCTGGCGGTGTTCCAGTTGCGGAACGAGCAGCGGGCGTAGAACGCCCAGGTGTGCCAGGAGCCGCCCCGGCGCACGCGCAGGTGCCCGTCCGCAGGCCCGGTGGGGTCCACGCGCGGCGCAGGGGCCGAGTAGGTGGTGTCGTCGTGAAGGTCGGCGGTCCACTCCCACACGTTGCCGTGCATGTCGTGCAGGCCCCAGGCGTTGGGCGCGAAGCGCCCCACCGGCGCCGTGAAAGCGAAGCCGTCGTCGTAGGGCTGGGCCTGGTCGCGCCAGCGCGGCCAGAACGGCGCGGCGGCTGCGTCAAAGAGGTTGGCCACACCGGCCAGCGAGCGCGGGTCGTCGCCGCTGTGGAAGCGGGTGGTGGTCCCGGCCCGGCAGGCGTACTCCCATTCGGCCTCGGTGGGCAGCCGGTAGCGCCGGCCTTCCTGCGCCGACAGCCAGCGCGCCATGGCCTGGGCGTCGTTCCAGGTCACGTTGCCCACGGGGTGGTTGTCGCCCTGGGTGAAGCCCGGGTCGTTCCAGCTGTAGCGCGGTGAGCGGCCGGCAAAGGCGTCGCCCCGGTGCGCGGGGTCGGTGGCGCGCGCGGCCTCGTAGCCGTAGCCGCCGGTGCCGTCGGCCACCGATTCGGGCACGTGACCCGAAGCCTCGAGAAAACGCCGGAACTGGCCCACGGTGACCTCGTGCTGGCCCATCAGGAAGGCGTGGGTGAGGCGCACTCGGTGCCGGGGCTGCTCGTCGGCCAGGTCGGTGTAACGGCGCTCGTCGTCGAACGGAAAGTCGCGCCGCAGCGCCGCCACCGGCTCGTCGCTGCCCATCAGGAACTCCCCGGCCGGGATGTGGACGAAGGCCATGCCCAGGCGGTTCACATGGGCTGGCACCACCGGGGGCGGCGCGGCGCAACCGGCCAGGGCCAGCAGGAGGGTGGCGGTGAGGGGGAGTCGCATGCGTTGGGTGGGGCTTGGGCAGAAAAAAGCCCCGCCGGGGCGGGGCTGGTCTGAGCCGCTCAGTGCTGCAGGATCTTGTTGAGGAAGTCCTTGGTGCGCGGCTGGCGCGCTTCGGGGTTGCCGAAGAACTCGTCCTTGGAGCAGTCTTCCAGGATCTTGCCGCCGACGTCGATGAAGATCACGCGGCTGGCCACCTTGCGCGCAAACCCCATCTCGTGGGTCACGCACATCATGGTCATGCCCTCCTTGGCCAGGCTCACCATCACGTCCAGCACCTCGCCCACCATCTCGGGGTCCAGCGCCGAGGTGGGTTCGTCGAACAGCATCACGATCGGGTCCATCGACAGTGCGCGGGCGATGGCCACGCGCTGCTGCTGGCCGCCCGAGAGCTGCCCCGGAAACTTGTCCTTGTGTGCCATCAGGCCCACGCGGTCCAGCATCTTGAGGCCACGGGTCTTGGCCTCGTCGGGGCTGCGGCCCAGCACCTTGATCTGCGCGATGGTCAGGTTCTCGGTCACGGACAGGTGCGGGAACAGCTCGAAATGCTGGAACACCATGCCCACCTTGGAGCGCAGCTGCGGCAGGTTGGTCTTGGGGTCGTTGACCTTGGTGCCGTTGACGATGATCTCGCCCTTCTGGAAGGGCTCCAGCGCATTCACCGTCTTGATGAGCGTGGACTTGCCCGAGCCCGAAGGGCCGCAGACCACCACCACGTCGCCCTTGTCGATGCTGACCGAGCAGTCGCGCAGCACCTGCACCGGCCCGTACCACTTCGAGACATTGTTGATTTCGATCATTTTTTCAGCCATGGGAAGCTCCTCTCTGTGGTTCAGCGAATGATGGCGATCTTCTTGTGCAGGCGCTTGACGGCGTAGGACAGCGCGTAGCAGATCACGAAGTAGACGACGGCAGCGAGCAGGTAGGACTCCACCGGGCGGCCGAAATTCTTGCCGGCGGTCTCGAAGCCCTTGAGCATGTCGTAGGCGCCGATGGCGTAGACCAGCGAGGTGTCCTGGAACAGGATGATGGTCTGGGTCAGCAGCACCGGCAGCATGTTGCGAAAGGCCTGCGGCAGGATCACGAGCCGCATGTTCTGGCCGTAGGTCATGCCCACGGCCTGGCCGGCGAACACCTGGCCACGCGGGATGGACTGGATGCCGGCGCGCATGATCTCGGAGAAGTAGGCCGCCTCGAACGCGATGAAGGTGATGTAGGCCGACATCTCCGCCCCGATCGGCTTGCCGATCATGAAGGGCACGAGCAGGAAGAACCACAGGATCACCATCACCAGCGGCACGCTGCGCATGCCGTTGACGTAGATGGCGGCCGGCACATCGAGCCACTTCTTGCCAGACAGGCGCATGAGCGCCAGCAGGGTGCCGAAGAAGATGCCGCCCAGCGTGGCGACGATGGTCAGCATCACGCTGAACCACAGGCCCTTGAGCACGAAATCGCTGATGACGGCCCAGTTGTAGAAACCGAAGTCGAGGTTCATGTCAGTGCCCCCCGCCCGTTCCCGCGGCCACGAACCCGGGCACGCGCACTTTTTTCTCGATGAAGGCCATGATGCGGTTGATGACCAAGGCGGAGATCACGTAGAGCACCGTCACGCCGAAGTAGATCTCGATGGGGCGGGCGGTCTCTTCGCCGGCCTGCAGCGCGAACTGCGTCAGCTCGGCGATCGACACGGCGAAGGCCACGGACGAGTTCTTGAAGATGTTCATCGACTCGCTGGTCAGCGGCGGGATGATGATGCGGTAGGCCATGGGCAGCAGCACATAGCGGTAGTACTGCGGCGTGGTGAAGCCCACCGCCATGCCGGCGTAGCGCTGGCCACGCGGCAGCGCCTGTATGCCGGCGCGCAGCTGCTCGGCCACACGCGCGGAAGTGAAGAAGCCCAGCGCCAGCACCACCAGGATGAACGGCGGCACGTCGCGCATGGACGTGAAGATGGCCGGCACCACGTGGTACCACAGGAAAATCTGGACCAGCAGCGGGATGTTGCGGAACAGTTCCACCCAGGCGTCGCCCAGGCGCACCAGCCAGGGGTTGTCAGGCAGCGTGCGCAGCACGCCGACGATGGAGCCGACCACCAGCGCAATGAGCAGCGCGCTCAGCGCGACCGATACCGTCCAGCCCCAGGCCGACAGCATCCATTGCCAGTAGGTGGGGTCTTTGCCTCCCGGATCCTGCAGGAACACCTGCCAGTCCCAATTTCCCATAGGGGAACTCCTCACTTGTTTGTGTTTGAACCGGCTGAATGCACAACGCCCGCTGGTGGAGCGGGCGTCTGTGCAGTCAGTCGAGACGGAATCGCCGTGGTGGGGCGATCACTTCGTGGCGTACTCTTCCATCGGCTTGGTGTTGGGGTTCGCCCAGGCGGCCTTGGTGGCGTCCGACATCGGCAGGTTCAGGGCCGTGTTGGTGGGGGGGATGGGTTGCAGGAACCACTTGTCGTACATCTTGCCCAGCGAGCCGTCCTTGATCTGGCGGGCGATGGAGTCGTTCACGGCCTTCTTGAAGGCGTCGTCACCCTTGCGCAGCATGCAGGCGATGGGTTCGACCGACAGCTCGGGGCCGACGATCTTGAAGCCGGCGGGGTTCTTGGCCTTGGAGATGTTGGCGGCCAGGATGGAGCCGTCCATCACGAAAGCGTCGGCGCGGCCCGACTCCAGCAGCAGGAAGCTGTCGGCGTGGTCCTTGCCCATCACTTCCTTGAAGTCGATGCCCTGGGCGCGCTCGTTCTTGCGCAGGGTCTGCACCGAGGTGGTGCCGGTGGTGGTGACGACCGTCTTGCCGTTGAGGTCCTTCAGTTCCTTGATCGGCGAGTCGGCCTTGACGGCCATGCGCACCACTTCAACGTAGGTGGTGAAGGCGAAGTCCACGTCCTTCTGGCGGGTGGCGTTGTTGGTGGTGGAGCCGCACTCCAGGTCCACGGTGCCGTTCTGCACCAGCGGGATGCGGTTCTGCGAGGTCACCGGGGTGTAGGTGATGTTCAGCTTCTTGCCGGCGGTCTTGGACAGGTCATCGATGATGCGCTCGGCCATTTCGGTGTGGAAACCCACGTACTTGCCGTTGCCCAGCGTGAAGGACAGGGCGGAGGAGTCACGCACCCCCAGGCTGATGTTGCCGCTGGCCTTGATCTTGGCCAGGGTGTCATTGGCTTGAGCGAACGCCCCGGTGGTGACGAGGGCGGCCAAGGCGATGACCAGGGTTTGCTTTTTCATGAAGGCTCCTTGAATGGGGAAAGCGAAATTCTAGATACTGGGAAAACTCCCCGGCGTGGGGCGGCCCGCACGCTTGTGGCGCATGGCGGCTCCCATTTCTCCGGAGAAACGGGAATTTAGCAGGCTCCGTGCCCGCCCGTCCCGGTGGTTCCCCGCACTCCCGCCAGGCGGAACTCCCCCGGCCCCTGGCCGGTCCAGCCGCGAAAGGCCCGGATGAAGCTCTTTTCGTTGGCGAATCCGGCCGCAGCGGCGATCTGCTTGATGGGCCGGTCGGTTCGCAGCAGCGTCTCGCGCGCAATGCGTTCGCGCACCTCGTCCTTGAGGCACTGCAGCGTGGCGCCTTCCTCCCGGAGTTGCCGGTGCAGCGTGCGCGCCGACACGTTGAGCAGCCCGGCCAGCGATTCGGCGTTGCGGGCTGCCTCAGGGTGCAGGCGCAGCGCCTGGCGCACCCGCTGCACCAGCAGGCGGTCGCGGCGGTACTGGCGCACCGTCAGCGGCAGGGCGCGCTGCAGCATCTGGTTGAGCGCGGCCTCGTCACGCCGCAGCGGCAGGCGCAGGTAGTCGGCATCGAAGCGCAGCCGGGCCGGGCCGTCGCCGAAATGCACCGGCCCGCCGGGAAACAGCAGCGGGTAGACGTCGGCATGGGGCGGAGCTGCCACGGGAAAGGCCGTCTCCAGCAGCGGCAGGCGCGAGTCGATCAGCCAGCAGGCCAGGCCGTACACATTGCGCAGGATGGACAGCAGACCGAATTCGCGCAGCGCGCCCATGTCGCGGTTTTCCCCCAGCGACAGCGTGGCCACGCCCGCGCTTTCGGCCAGGGCCAGCGTCACGCCCTCGGCAATCAGTCCGTGGTGGCGGCACCAGCGCTTGAGTGCACGGCCCAGGTCGGGCGAGCCCAGCGAGGCACGCGCCAGCATGCCGTAGCTGCCCCAGGGCAGGCGGCGCTCCAGGCAGCCCAGGGCCTCGTCGTCGAGTTCGCGCATGGCGGCTTCGGAGAGCACCTCCATCTGCCCTGCCGTCATGCGGGCATCAGGCCGACGCAGCTGCGCTGGCGTGATCCGTGCCCTGAGCAGCGCGCCCGCCGGGTCCATGTTCCGCTGTTCATAGGCCAGCGCCATGGCGCGGGCGAAGGCCATGGGGGTGACGGCGGGTTCCCCTGGCGGGGGCAAGGTGCTGGCACGATTTGCAACCATGGCGACAAGTTTAAGCCCGCCAGCCGGCCTACAGTGGCACCATTGGGCCCACCCCGTTCTGATGCCACGACCATGATCCTGGAGACACAACTCAACCCCCGCTCCGCCGACTTCCAGGCCAACGCCGCCGCCATGCGCACGCTGGTGGACGACCTCAACGCCCAGGTGGCGCTGTCGGCTGCTGGCGGTGGCGAGGCGGCCCGTGCCAAACACGTGGCCCGGGGCAAGCTGCTGCCGCGCGAACGCGTGCAGATGCTGCTGGACCCCGGCACCCCGTTCCTGGAGCTCGCACCCCTGGCCGCGCACGGCATGTACAACGGCGACGCCCCCTGTGCCGGCATGGTGGCCGGCGTCGGCCGCGTCAGCGGGGTCGACTGCCTCATCGTCTGCAACGACGCCACCGTCAAGGGCGGCACCTACTACCCCATGACGGTGAAAAAGCACCTGCGGGCGCAAGAGGTGGCCATGCAGAACCACCTCCCCTGCATCTACCTGGTGGATTCGGGCGGCGCCAACCTGCCCAACCAGGACGAGGTTTTCCCCGACCGCGACCACTTTGGCCGCATCTTCTACAACCAGGCCAACATGAGCGCGCGGGGCCTGGCGCAGATCGCGGTGGTGATGGGCTCTTGCACCGCCGGCGGCGCCTACGTGCCCGCCATGAGCGACGAAACCATCATCGTCAAGAACCAGGGCACCATCTTCCTGGGCGGACCGCCGCTGGTGAAGGCCGCCACCGGCGAGGTGGTCAGCGCCGAAGACCTGGGCGGCGGCGACGTGCACACCCGCCTCTCCGGCGTGGCCGACCACCTGGCCCAGAACGACGCCCACGCCATCGCGCTGGCCCGCGAGGCCGTGGCCCGCATCAACAGGCGCAAGCAGATCGACCTGGCGCTTCGCACACCCGTGGCGCCCCGGTACGCCGCCGAAGACATCTACGGTGTCATCCCCACCGACACCCGCAAGCCCTTCGACGTGCGCGAGATCATCGCCCGCATCGTCGACGGCTCCGAGTTCCACGAGTTCAAGGCCCGCTTCGGCGCCACCCTGGTCTGCGGCTTCGCGCACATCGAAGGCATGCCGGTGGGCATCGTGGCCAACAACGGCATCCTGTTCAGCGAGTCGGCCCAGAAGGGCGCGCACTTCATCGAGCTGTGTGGCCAGCGCAAGATACCGCTGGTGTTCCTGCAGAACATCACCGGCTTCATGGTGGGCCGAAAGTACGAAAGCGAGGGCATCGCCCGCCACGGGGCCAAGATGGTGACCGCCGTGGCCACCGTGCAGGTGCCCAAGTTCACCGTCATCATCGGCGGCAGCTACGGCGCTGGCAACTACGGCATGTGTGGCCGCGCCTACAGCCCGCGTTTCCTCTGGATGTGGCCCAACGCCCGCATCTGCGTGATGGGTGGCGAGCAGGCCGCCGGCGTGCTCGCCACGGTGCGGCGCGACGGCATCGAGGCCAAGGGCGGCAGCTGGAGCGCCGAGGAAGAGGCGAAGTTCAAGCAGCCCATCCTCGACCAGTTCGCGCACCAGTCGCATCCCTACTACTCCAGCGCCCGCCTGTGGGACGACGGCGTGATCGACCCCGCCGACACCCGTCGCGTGCTCGCACTGGGCCTGAGCACCACGCTCAACGCACCCATTCCCGAGACGAAGTTCGGCGTCTTCCGCATGTAAGGCCGCGCCATGGACGCGCTGCTCCGGCATTTCCAGCACCAGGCGGCCTACCACGTGTGGGCCACCGACCGGTTGCTGATCGAACATGTGAAGCCCCTGCCCGAGGCCGATTACCGCGCCGACGCGAAGCTGTTCTTTCGCAGCATCCACGGCACGCTCAACCACCTGCTGGTAGCCGAGCGCATCTGGCAGCCGCGCTTCATGGCGGGCACCTCGCCGCGCCTGGCGCTGAACGCCGAAGTGTTCACCGAGCGTGCGCCGCTGCTGGCCGAGCTGCAGGCCGCCTCGCGCCGCTGGGGCGACTGGCTGGCCACGCTGTCGCCCGCAGACCTGGACGGCGACCTGCACTACACCCGCACCGACGGCCAGCAGGCGTTGGTGCCTCAGGCGGCCACGCTGGGCCACGTGTTCAACCACGGCACCCACCACCGCGGCCAGATCACCGCCGCGCTGACGGCTTTGGGTCATGAGGCGCCCGAGCTCGACTGGGTCCGCCAGCTGCAGCAACAGAAAAACTAGGAGACACATGGACAACATCTACCTGAGCCCCGAACACGAGCTGCTGCGAGAGCAGGTGGCGCGCTTCATCGCCCGCGAGGTGGAGCCGCATGCGGCCCAGTGGGAGAAGGACGGCATGGTCCCGCGCGAGGTGCTGCGCAAGATGGGCGAGGCCGGCCTGCTGGGGCTGATGTACGAGGGACAGTACGGCGGTGGTGATGCCGACGCGCTGACCAACCTCGTGTTCGCGGAGGCGCTGTCGCAGTCCACCTTCGGCGGTTTCATCATCACCGTGCTGGTGCACACCGACATGGCCGGCCCGCACCTGCACCACGCCGGCAGCCCGGCGCAGAAGGCGCGCTACATGCCGCTGGTGACCGCCGGCAAGGCCATCACCGCGGTGGGCATCTCCGAGCCCGGTGCGGGCTCCGATGTGGCCGGCATCAAGACCCGCGCCCGCCGCGATGGCAACGAATGGGTGCTCAACGGGCGCAAGCTGTTCATCACCAACGGCGTGCACGCCGACCTGTACTTCATTGCCGCCAAGACCGGCCCGGGCAAACGCGAGGTCTCGATGTTCATCGTCGAGAAGGGCACCCCCGGCTTCAGCGTGGGCCGTGCGCTGGACAAGACCGGCTGGCGCTCGTCCGACACCGCCGAGCTCGTGCTCGACGACGTGCGCCTGCCCGCCGACGCCTTGCTGGGCGAGGAGGGCAAGGGCTTCTACGCGGTGATGAAGAATTTCCAGACCGAGCGCATCGCGCTGGCCGCCATGGCCGTGGGCCACTGCCAGCAGGCGCTGCGCCTCACGCTCGACTACGTGCGCCAGCGCGAGGCTTTCGGCGGTGTCTTGTGGGACCAGCAGTCCATCCGCCAGCGCCTGTCCATGTGCGACGCCAAGACCCG
This sequence comes from Synechococcus sp. UW140, assembly GCA_943368755.1. Lineage (GTDB taxonomy): Bacteria > Pseudomonadota > Gammaproteobacteria > Burkholderiales > Burkholderiaceae_C > Hydrogenophaga. The sequence goes on from CALRLO020000006.1 coordinate 10,027, forward strand.
CGCCGCACGCAGCTTCATGTACCACTGCGCCTGGGCCGTCACCCAGGGGCGCGACATCGTGCAGGAGGTCTCCATGCTCAAGGCGCTGACGGGTGAGCTGGTCAACGAGGTGCTGTCCACCTGCCAGCAGTTCCACGGCGGCATGGGCTACATGCGCGAGACCCCGGTGGAGCGCCTGTGGCGCGATGCCCGCGTGCTGGCGATTGGTGGCGGCGCCACGGAAGTGATGCTCGAAGAAGTCGCCAAGAGGTACTGATATGCCCCCACGCTCTTCACTACGTGTAATCGCTGCCCCCCGAGGGGGCGCAGGCCGTCCTTGGGGCGGCCCGGCGGAGGCCTGACATGAAACACCTGCTGATCGACGTGAAGGCTTTCGTGGCCACCGTCACCCTCAACCGCCCCGAGGTGCGAAACGCCTTCAACGACGAGGTGATCCCCGAGCTGACCCGGGCCTTCGCCGAGCTGGGCGCGCGCGACGATGTGCGCGCCATCGTGCTGGCGGCCAATGGCCCGGCCTTCTGCGCCGGTGCCGACCTCAACTGGATGCGTCGCATGGCCGACTACACCCGCGTCGAGAACCTGGCCGACGCAGGCGCGCTGGCCGAGATGCTGCGCACCATCTTCCACTGCCCCAAGCCCACCGTGGCCCGGGTGCAGGGCGACGTGTACGCGGGTGGCACCGGCCTGGTGGCGGCCTGCGACATGGCCGTTTCGGTGGACACCGCCAACTACTGCCTGAGCGAGGTGAAGCTGGGCCTGATCCCCGCCACCATCAGCCCGTACGTCATCCGCGCCATGGGCGCACGTGCCGCGCACCGCTACTTCCTCACCGCCGAGCGTTTCAACGCCGCCGAGGCGCACCGCATCGGCTTCGTGCACGAGGTGGTGCCGGCCGAGGCACTGGACGCCAAGGTGGCGGAAATAGTGGCCACGCTGGTCAATGCCGGTCCCGAGGCCATGAAAGCCTGCAAACGCCTGGTCATCGACGTCGCCGAGCGCGAGATCGACGCCACACTGATCGCGTCCACGGTCGAAGGCATCGCCGACATCCGCGCCAGCGCCGAAGGCCGCGAAGGCGTGGCCTCGTTCCTGGGCAAGCGCAAGCCCAACTGGCTGCCCCAGTGAACATGGACGCCGTCGCCACGCTCGACCTGCCGGCGCTGCTGGCCCTGGCCGCCGCCCTGGGCTGGGCCAGCGGGCTGCGGCTGTATGCGGTGGTGTTCGTGGTGGGCCTCGCTGGTGCCCTGCAGTGGTGGCCGCTGCCCGATGGGCTGCGCGTGCTGCAGCACCCGGCGGTGCTGGCCGTCAGCGGTGCGCTGCTGTTCGTGGAGTTCTTCGCCGACAAGATCCCGCTGGTCGATTCCGCGTGGGACCTGCTCAACAGCGTGCTGCGCGTGCCCGCCGGTGCGGCACTGGCCGCCGCCGTGTTCGGCCTTGATGGTGGCGTGATGACGGTGGTGGCGGCCTTGCTGGGCGGCACCCTGGCGGCCAGCAGCCAGGTGGCCAAGAGCACCTCGCGTGCGGCCATCAACACCTCGCCCGAGCCCTTTTCCAACCTGCTGGCCAGCCTGCTCGAAGACGGGCTGGTGCTGGGTGCGCTCTGGCTGGCCACGCACCACCCGCTCATTTTTGCCGTGCTGCTGGCCATCGTGGTCGTTCTGCTGGCCGCGCTCACCTGGGCGCTGTGGCGTTTTTTCAGGGCTGTGCTGCGCCGGCTCTCCGATTTTGTTTCCGGAAACCCCAAGGTGGTTTGAATGTTCAAGAAGATCCTGATTGCCAACCGTGGCGAGATCGCCTGCCGTGTGGCCGCCACCGCACGCCGCCTGGGCGTGAAGACCGTGGCCATCTACTCCGACGCCGACACGAAGGCCAAACACGTGGCCGCCTGCGATGAGGCCGTGCACGTGGGCGGCAGCGCCCCGCGCGACAGCTACCTGCAGTGGCAACGCATCATCGACGCCGCGAAGGCCACCGGCGCACAGGCCGTGCACCCTGGCTACGGCTTCCTGAGCGAGAACGAGGATTTCGCGCAGGCCTGTGCGGCAGCCGGGCTGGTCTTCATCGGCCCGCCTGCGTCGGCCATCCAGGCCATGGGTCTCAAGGCCGAATCCAAGCAGCTGATGGAGAAGGCCGGCGTGCCGCTGGTGCCGGGCTACCACGGCAGCGACCAGGACCCGGCGCTGCTCCAGCGCGAGGCCGACCGCATCGGCTACCCGGTGCTCATCAAGGCCAGTGCCGGCGGCGGTGGCAAGGGCATGCGTGCGGTGGACAAGGCCGAGGACTTTGCCGCAGCGCTCGCCTCGTGCAAGCGCGAGGCCATCAACAGTTTCGGCGACGACGCGGTGCTGATCGAGAAGTACGTGCAACGCCCGCGCCACATCGAGATCCAGGTGTTCGGCGACACCCACGGGGACTGCGTCTACCTGTTCGAGCGCGACTGCTCGGTGCAGCGCCGCCACCAGAAAGTGCTCGAAGAGGCGCCAGCGCCCGGCATGACCCCCGAGCTGCGCCGCCAGATGGGCGAGGCCGCCGTGGCGGCGGCCAAGGCCGTGAACTACGTGGGCGCCGGTACGGTGGAGTTCATCGTGGAGCAGACCGCCTACGACCAGCCCGAATCCATGCGTTTCTACTTCATGGAGATGAACACCCGCCTGCAGGTGGAACATCCGGTGACCGAAGCCATCACAGGTCTGGACCTGGTGGAGTGGCAGCTGCGTGTGGCCTCGGGCGAGCCGCTGCCCCTCAAGCAGGACGAGCTGCGCATGACGGGCCACGCCATCGAGGCGCGCATCTGCGCCGAGAACCCCGACAACCAGTTCCTACCCGCCACCGGCACGCTGGCGGTGTACCGCAAACCCGCGCACAGCGCGTTCGCGCGCAGTGAATCAGGTGGCGACCCTACGGCCGGTGTGCGCTTCGATGACGGCGTGCGCGAGGGCGACGCCATCTCGCCGTTCTACGACTCCATGATCGCCAAGCTCATCGTGCACGGCGACACGCGCGAGCAGGCGCTCGCCAAACTGGATGCCGCGCTGGCTCAGACCCACATCGTGGGCCTGGCCACCAACGTGCAGTTCCTGCGCCATGTGGTCAGGAGCGAATCTTTCGCCCAGGCCCGGCTGGACACCGCGCTGATCCCGCGCGAGGCCGCCGTGCTGTTCCAGCAGGAGCCCGTGGGCCTGGCGCTGGCGGCCGCCTGTGCGGTGGCCCGCACCCTGGCCGACGAACGCGCGCTCGAAGGCGCCGACCCCTTCAGCCGCCGCGACGGCTGGCGCTCCCACGGCGACGTGCTGCGCCGGTTCGAGTTCGACTTCCGGGGCGAACACGTCAAGGCCCAGCTGCGCACCGCACACGATGGCGCGCGCGTGCTCAGCATCGGCGAGGCCAGCGGCGTGCTGGCGTTCGAGACCACGCCCGAGGGCCTGGACGTGCGCTTTGGCGACCAGCGCGTGCGCGCAGCCGTCTACTGGCAGGGTGAGTCCGCCCATGTGTTCACTGGTGCCGGCGCCACCCAGATCGTGGAGATCGATCTGCTGGCCCATGCGGGCGAAGGCCAAAGCGAAGGCGGGCGCCTGACCGCGCCCATGCCGGGCAAGGTGGTGTCGTTTGCCGTCAAGGCCGGCGACAAGGTCACCAAGGGCCAGGCGCTGGCGGTGATGGAAGCCATGAAGATGGAGCACACCATTGCCGCCCCCTCGGATGGTGTGGTGGCTGAACTGCTCTACGCACCTGGAGACCAGGTGGCCGAAGGGGCGGAGCTGCTCAAGCTGGGCGCCTGAGGCGGCGGGCCGGGATAATCCGGGCATGTCTGACGTTCGAATCGCCTTCTGCTGCAGCGACACCAAACCCGGCCCCTGGCTTGACAGCCTGCGTGAGGCGCTGCCCGATGCCACCGTGGAACGCTGGGAGCCCGGCGCCCCCCAGGCCGACTACGCCGTGGTCTGGGCCCCGCCACAGGCCTTCATCGACGAGCAGCCCGGCCTCAAGGTCATGTTCAACATCGGCGCGGGGGTCGATGCGCTGCTGCGTCTGAAACGGCCGCCCGGCCTGCGCATCGTGCGGCTGGACGACGCGGGCATGTCGGTGCAGATGGCCGAGTACGTGTGCCACGCGCTGATCCGCCACTTCCGCGAGTTCGATGGCTACGAGGCCGATGTGGCCCGGGGCCAGTGGTCGTACCGCAAGCCGCGCGAGCGCAGCGAGTACCCGGTGGGCGTGATGGGCCTGGGCGTGCTGGGTGCGCGCGTGGCGCAGGCGGTGGCCGCGTTCGACTTCCCTGTCAACGGCTGGAGCCGTACCCCGCGCGAGCTGCCCGGTGTGCGGGCCTTCCACGGCGCCGAGGGTTTCAACGATTTCCTGGCCGCGAGCCGCGTGCTGGTGAACCTGCTGCCGCTCACGCCCGACACGCGCGACATCCTCAACCGCGACACGCTCTCGCGTTTGCAGCCTGGGGGCTACCTCATCAACGTGGCGCGCGGTGCCCACCTGGTGGAAGACGACCTGATCGCGCTGCTCGACAACGGCCACCTGGCCGGCGCCACGCTGGACGTGTTCCGAACCGAGCCGCTGCCGGCCGAGCACCCGTTCTGGCAACACCCCAAAGTGACGGTGACGCCCCACACCTCGGCGCGCACCCTGCGCAGCGAGAGCATCCACCAGATCGTGGCCAAGATACGCCGCCTGCTGGGCGGCGAGCCCATAGACAACCTGCCCGGCGTGGTCGATGCCACGCGCGGCTACTGACGACGACATGGCGTCGATAGTAGCTAAATTGAGTACAATCGAAGCCTGATAGGCTACAATTTCCGCCATGTTGACCGATCTGCTCCTGGGCAACTACCGCAAAAGGCTGCTGAGCCAGCTGCTGCTGAACCCTGATTCGGATTACCACGTGCGCGAACTCGCCCGTCTCACCGACACGTCCCCTGGCAGCCTGCACAGAGAGCTGACCCGCCTGGCTGCTGCCGGGTTGCTGCTGCGCAAGGAGCAGGGCAACCAGGTGCGCTACCAGGCCAACCGCCAATGCCCCGTGTTTCCCGAACTGGCCGGGCTGCTGCGCAAGACCAGTGGCGCTGCCGAGGTGCTTGCCCAGGCGCTGGCGCCGCTGCAACCCGCGCTGTCCCTCATCTTTGGTTCGGTGGCGGGCGGCACCGAGACCGCAGCGAGTGACGTGGACGTGCTCGTGGTCACCGAGCGCGGCTTTGGCGAGGTGGTGCGTGCGCTTCACGGTGCGCAAGCCACGCTGGGCCGGGAGGTCAATCCGGTTGTCTACACCCCGGCTGAGTTGCAGGCCCACGTGCTCGAGCGAGACCCGTTCGTGTCGAATCTGCTTGCTGGCCCCCACATCTTTCTGAACGGAAGCCCCGATGACCTTAGCCAACTTGTTGGCCATACAGCGGCTGCAAACGTTTGACGCCTCGCCTCAAGGTGTGCAGCGCCTGCTGGCAGCGGCCGAACGCAACCTGGCCGACGCGCAGTTGCAGGCTCTCAGCCCCGAGAACCGGTTTGACGCTGCCTACAAGTGCATCCTGCAGTGCGCCATGCTCGGCCTCTGGGCGCAGGGCTACCGAACCCCCACCAGCCAGCCCGGCCACCACCAGACCACGCTGCAGTGCCTGCCTCTCACCATGGGCCTCCCGGGCGACGTGGTCATCGTGCTTGATGCCCTGCGCAAACAGCGCAACCAGAACGACTACGAAGGCGATCCGGTGGGGGCCGCCGTTGTCACCGAATGCCTGACACAGGCCAAGAGCCTGTTGGCCCACACCCGCCAGTTCCTGCAATCCCGGTTCCCGGAACTGGTGGACAACCGTTAAAGGCAAAACCATGGCTACCAACAACTTGCCCTCCCGTGTCCGCCTCATCGACGTCGGCCCGCGCGACGGCCTGCAAAACGAGAAGCAGCCGGTGCCGGCGGCGGTCAAGATCGAGCTGGTGCACCGCCTGCAGGCTGCTGGCCTCAAGGAGATCGAGGTCACCAGCTACGTGAGCCCGAAGTGGGTGCCGCAGATGGCCGACAACCACGAGGTCATGAGCGGCATCGAGCGCCAGGCCGGCGTGCGCTACTCGGTGCTCACGCCCAACCTCAAGGGTTTCGAGGCCGCGCTGGCCGACAGGCCCGATGAAATCGTGGTCTTCGGTGCCGCCAGCGAGGCCTTCAGCCAGAAGAACATCAACTGCAGCATTGCCGAAAGCATCGAACGTTTTGCACCGGTGGTCGAGGCCGCACGTGCAGCGGGCATTGCGGTGCGCGGCGCCATGAGCTGCACCGTGGGTTGCCCCTACGAAGGCGAGATTGCGCCCGAGCGCGTGGGCATGCTGGCCGGCCTGATGAAAGGCATAGGCGTGCAGCGTGTGGACGTGGCCGACACCATCGGCGTGGGCACGCCGCTCAAGGTCCAGCGTGCCATCGGGGCCACGCTGGAACACTTCGGCATCGACGACATCTCGGGCCACTTCCACGACACCTACGGCCAGGCCCTGTCCAACACCTACGCGGCGCTGGAGATGGGGGTGTGGAACTTCCAGTCGTCCTCGGCCGGGCTGGGGGGCTGCCCCTATGCCAAGGGCGCCACCGGCAACGTGGCCACCGAAGACGTGGTCTACCTGCTGCAGGGCCTGGGCATAGACACCGGCGTGGACCTGGACCAGCTGGTGGATGCAGGGGCCTTCATCAGCGCCGCGCTGGGCCGCAAGCCCAACTCGCGGGTGGCCACGGCCCTCATCAACAAGCGGAGCGCCTGAGATGGAACTTCACATCTGGATCGCCTATTTCGTGGCCGCCTGGGCCATCGCGCTGTCGCCCGGTTCGGGCGCGGTGTTGTCCATGAGCCATGGCCTGGCCTATGGCGTGCGCCAGACCACCGCCACCATCGTGGGCCTGCAGCTGGGGCTGAGCGTGGTGCTGCTGGTGGCTGGTGTCGGCGTCGGTGCGCTGCTGCTCGCGTCAGCCCAGGCCTTCTTCGTCGTCAAGACCCTGGGCGCGGCCTACCTCATCTGGCTGGGCTGGAAGCAGTGGCGCGCACCGGTGACGGCGGGCACCGACGACGCGCCGGCCCAGGAGGCCACCCTGAGCGTGCGCGATCGCCTGCTGCGTGGCTTTCTCACCAACGTGACCAACCCCAAGGGCATCGTGTTCATGGTGGCGGTGCTGCCCCAGTTCATCGACCCGCAACGGCCGCTGGCGCTGCAGCTGCTGATCCTGCTGGTGACCACGGTGTCGGTGGACCTGATCGTGATGCACGGATACGCCTGGCTGGCCTCGCGCCTGCAGGCGCTGCTGCGCAGTGCCCGCGCGCGGGTGCTGCAGAACCGCGTCTTCGGTGGCGTGCTCATGGCCATGGGTGCCAGCCTGATGTGGGTGAAACGCACATGACGGATCCACGCCCCGAGGGTGTGCAGCGGGTGCACGCCGAGCTGCAGCGCCTGGGCCACCCCCATGCACCGGTGATGCTGGACGATGCCGCGCGCACCGCGCAGCAGGCCGCCGACGCGCTGGGCGTGGCGCTGGGCCAGATCGCCAAGAGCATCATCTTCAAACGCAAACCCGACGAGACGGCGGTACTGGTCATCACCTCGGGCGACCTGCGGGTGGACGAGAAAAAGGTGCAGGCCCTGGTCTGTGCCGAAGGCCAGAAGCTGGGCCGCGCCGACGCCGATTTCGTCAAGGGCAAGACCGGTTTCTCCATCGGCGGCGTCTCGCCGCTGGCACATGCCACGCCACCGGTGGTCCTGATCGACCAGGAGCTGTTCCGCTTCAGTGACATCTGGGCCGCGGCCGGGCACCCGCACGGTGTGTTCCGGCTGACCCCGGCCGACCTCGGCGCCTGGACCGGCGCACCCGTGGCCGACGTGGTGGTGCGGTGATGGCCATGCTGACCCTGGCCCGCGCCCAGCGGCTGGCCCCGCCCGGTGGCGGCGTGCCTTCGCCCTGTGTGGGGGTGTGCCGCATGCACGCCACCACCGGCCTGTGCCAGGGCTGCTGGCGCACGCTGGAAGAAATTGCCGGCTGGAGCCGCGCAGACGACGCGCACAAGCGCGAGGTCTGGGCCGCCATCGAGCAGCGCCAGACCACCGGCGGCGCGCCCTAGGCGGCCAGGCTTTCGGCGCGTGCCTGCTTGACCTGGTACATCGCCTGGTCGGCGCAGCGCATGAGCTCGGTCAGCGTGTGGCCGTCCCTGGGGCTGCGGGCAATGCCGATGCTGGCGCCCACGCTGAGTTCACGGTCGTTGAACACCACGGGCTGGCGCACCGCACGCTCCAGCCGCTGCGCGAGGATGTCCAGCCGCTCGTCCGAGAGCTGGCCCGCGAGCAGGATCACGAACTCGTCGCCCCCCAGCCGTGCCACGATGTCGCCCGCGCGCATGTGGGCCTGCAGCCGTTCGGCCACGGCGCGCAGCACCGCGTCGCCGGCGTCGTGCCCGTGTTCGTCGTTGATGGGCTTGAAGCGGTCCAGGTCCAGAAGCATCAGCGCGTGAGGCGCACCGTCTTCGAGCACGCGGGCGGCGCCCTGGGCCAGGCCGCTGCGGTTGGACAAGCCGGTCAGCGGGTCGGTGGCGGCGGCCTCGGCCAGGTGGGCCGCGCGCAGCCGCAGTTCCAGCTGCGTGGCGCGCATGCCCTGGATGCGGCCACTGAGGGCGATCGCGAACACCACCATCTCGCCGGCAATGCCGATCTGCAGCCCGTTGGCCAGCAGGAAGGGCGCCTCGATCAGCTTCCAGTTGACCAGCACCACCCCCATTGCCGACAGGAACAGCAGCGCCTGCCCACCCAGGTACCACAGTGCCGGCACGTAGCCGCGCCGCGTCATGACGATGGCCGCGCCCGCCGCCAGCAGCGCGCCCACGCTGGCCACCACCTCGTTGAACGCCTGGGCCGCGCCAAACTGCCCGGCCAGGCCCATCAGCGCACCCAGGGCCGCGAGCCCGGTGGCCGCCAGCAGCAGGCGGTCCAGCCAGGGCAGGGTGCGCGTGAGCAGGAAGCGCCGCGCGAACAGCGCACCGAACAGCAGCCACAGGGCGGGCAGCACCACGTTGCCGCGTTCCTGCCACCAGGGCCAGCCGCCCCACAGGTAGTGGGCCGCGTGGCCGTTGAAGCTGGCCAGCGCCAGCAGCGCGAAGGTGCACTGGCCCACGTAAAAAGCGTAGGTGCGGTCGCGGAAGACCGCGGCCAGCACCAGGTTGTAGAGCAGCAGCGCCAGCAGGATGCCGTAGCACAGCCCGTCAAACAGCCGCTTGTGCTGGCGCCACTGCAGGTACTCGGCCGTCTCCCAGGCCGTGAGGTCGAAGTTCTGCGAGGTCTCGCTGACCATGCGCGCGTACACCGTGTAGGTGCCGGGTGCGGGCAGCTGCAGACGCATCACGTAGCGTTCGCTCGACAGCGGGCGGGTGGCGAAGGGCTTCGACAGGCCGCTGTGCACCGGTTCGGCCAGCGCGCGGCCCGCTGCATCGAAGGGGCCGAAAAAACGCACGTCCTTGAGCGCGGTGGTCTGGGTCGCCAGCACCCAGTCGCCGCCGGCGCCGCGCTGCTGCACCACCACCTTGAACCACCGGGGCGTGGCATCGCTGCCGTTGCGCGGCGGGTGGGGGGCGGCCTCGAAGCGGCCAGCATCGGCCAGCGCGCGGGCTTCGTCCAGCGTCAGCGTGCCGCTGGCATCGCGGTGCCAGAGCAGCTGGCCGCTTTCGCTGAGCGACACCCCCTGGCGGTGGTCGTCAAGCACGACGGCCTGGGCGGTGGCTGGGGGCAGCGCCCCGAGCAGGCAACACCAGAACAGGCAGGCGCGGATCAGCTTCATGGACAATGGAACAGGCACCCCCCCACTGTAACCACGCTGGCGCACCGTTTGATGAAGACACTCGATTTCCATTTCGACGTCATCTCGCCCTATGCCTACCTGGCCTTCCACAAGCTGCCGGTGGCCCTGCTGGGTTTGAGCCACCGCGTGCGCTTTGTTCCGGTGCTGTTCGCCAGCCTGCTCAGGCACCACGGCCAGCTCGGGCCTGCCGAGATCGCGCCCAAGCGCGACTGGACCTACCGCCAGGTGGCCTGGCTGGCGCACGAGGCCGGTGTGGCGCTGGACATGCCGGCCAGCCACCCGTTCAACCCGCTGGCCGTGCTGCGCCTGATGCTGGCCTGCGCCCCCGATGGCCACGTGAACCGCCATGTGGCCGAACTTGCCTTCGCCCACGTGTGGCAGGGCGGTGGCGACCCCAACGACCCGCAACGCCTGGCCGCGCTGCAGGCCCGCCTGGCTGCACACATGGCCGAGCGCGGCGAGGCGCTGGAGGCGCCCGATGGCGAAACCGTGAAAGCGCGTCTGCGCAACAACACCGAAGCCGCCATCGCCCGTGGCGTGTTTGGCGTGCCCACGGTGGCGGTGGACGACAAGCTGTTCTGGGGCCAGGACGCGCTGGCCATGCTGCGCGCCTACCTCGACGGCGACCCCTGGTTCGACAACACCTGGGCGCGTGCCGCAGCGGTGCCGGCTGGCATACGGCGCACCTAGCGTTGTAAGCTCGGATGGCCGGTCATTGATCTGGCGCAAGCCCGCCACACCGCTGGCGCGGCACACTGGAACGGTCAACCCCAACAGGAGACTGCCATGTTCAAGAAGATCCTTGTCCCCTCCGACGGCTCCGAGCAGGCGCACCGCGCAGCCGACGTCGCCGCCGACCTGGCCAAGTTGCACGGTGCCCAGGTGGTGGGTGTCTACGTCATCGACCCTTTCCCCTACCTCGGCATTGGTGACGCCTCGGCCGTTGGCCTGCAGGCCTACCTCAGCGAGGCCAAGGCCGCCGCCAGCCAGTCGCTCGACGTGCTGCGCAAGGCCTGTGCGTCCCGTGGCGTGCCCTTCGTGGGCGACACCATCGAGCGCAACGTGGTCTACGAGGGCATCATCGAGACCGCCCGTGTCGAAGGCTGCGACCTCATCGTGATGGGCTCGCACGGCCGCAAGGGGGTGCAGGCGCTCATCCTGGGCAGCGTGGCGCAGAAGGTGCTCACACACGCCAGCGTCCCGGTTCTCATCATCAAGGCCTAAGAAGGCGTGACCGCATCCTCCATGCCCGCTCATCCCGTCCCAACGCGCCCGCCCAGCGTTGCAAATGCTCGCCATAGCCCGAGCTATGGCTGTGCTTTGCGCCTTGATCGGCCACGTTGGCCCGGCCTGCTCGGGCACGCCGGATGCGGCCACGCCTTCTGAGGGCAGCGGCCGGGCATGGACATCCTGCTGGTTCACCAGAATTTTCCCGGCCAGTTCAAGCACCTGGGCCCGGCGCTGGCCCGACAGGGCCACCGTGTGGTGGCGCTCACGCTGCGGGCCGGCGCACAGCCCGGCCTGTGGGAGGGCGTGCAGGTGCTGCCCTACCGCGTGCCGCGTGGCAACACTCCCGGGCTTGCCCCCTGGCTGCAGGATCTCGAATCCAAGACCCTGCGCGGTGAGGCCTGTTTCGAGGCCGCGCGCCAGCTGCGCGCCCAGGGCTTTGCACCGCGCGCGATCATTGCGCACCCGGGCTGGGGCGAAAGCCTGTTCCTCAAGCAGGTCTGGCCCCAGGCGCGGCTCGGGCTCTACGCCGAGTGGTTCTACCAGCCGGATGGCACCGACGTGGATTTCGACCCCGAGTTCCGGTTGGAGGACGCCGAGGCCACTGCGGTGCGGCTGCGGCTCAAGAACGTCAACCACTGGTTGCACGCCGACATCGCCGACGCCGCCCTCTCACCCACCCGGTGGCAGGCCGGCACCTTCCCCGAGGACTACCGCCGCCGCATCACCGTGGTGCACGACGGCGTGGACACCGATGCCGTGACGCCCGACCCCGCCGTGCGCTTCGAGCTGGATGGGCAGGTGCTGACACGCGACGACGAGGTGGTGACCTTCGTGGCCCGCCAGCTCGAACCCTACCGGGGTTATCACGTGTTCCTGCGCGCACTGCCCGAGCTGCTGCGCCGCCGCCCGCACGCCCGCGTGCTCATCGTGGGCGCAGACGGCACCGCCTATGGTGCACAGCCCCCACAGGGGCAGACCTGGAAGCAGCGTTTCATCGACGAGGTGCGCCCGCAGATCCCTGACGCCGACTGGGCACGCGTGGCCTTTCTCGGCTCGCTGCCCTACGACCGCTTCCTGAACCTGCTGCGCCTGTCCCGCGTGCACATCTACCTGACCTACCCCTTCGTGCTCAGCTGGAGCCTGCTGGAGGCCATGGCCGTGGGTGCCTGCGTGGTGGGCAGCGACACCCCGCCCGTGCGGGAGGCCATCACCCACGGTCAGACCGGCGAGCTGGTGGACTTCTTCGACCGGGCCGCACTGGTGGACCGCATCGTGGCCCTGCTGGACGACCCGGCCCGCCGAGCCCGCCTGGGCGCCGCCGCGCGCGAACACGTGCGCGCCCACTACGACCTGCAGCGCGTGTGCCTGCCCCGCCAGCTCGAATGGGTGGCCCGTCTGCTGGCCTGACGCCTGCCAACACCCAACGACACCTATAGCCCTTGGCGGCGCTGTGTCATCCAAGCTTCCTAGAATGTTTGCCTCTTTCAAGGCAAACACATGTCTGAACCCCAATCCCCCGCGTCCGAAGACGGCCACATCCGCATCCGAGGCGCGCGCCAGCACAACCTCAAGGGTCTTGATCTCGACATCCGAACCGGCGAGCTGACCGTGGTGACCGGGCCCAGCGGCTCGGGCAAATCCAGCCTGGTGTTCGACACCCTGTTCGCCGAAGGCCAGCGCCGCTACGTCGAGACCTTCAGTGCCTACGCCCGGCAGTTCCTCGACCGCATGGACAAACCGGCGGTGGACAAGGTGGAGGGCGTGCCGCCCGCCATCGCCATCGACCAGACCAACCCGGTGCGCTCCTCGCGCTCCACCGTGGGCACCATGACGGAGCTCAACGACCACCTCAAGCTGCTGTTCGCCCGCGCCGGCCAGCTGTTCGACCGCGAGACGGCACAGCCGGTGCGGCACGACTCCACCGAAACCATCTACGCCGAGCTGAAAACCCGCTGCGAAGCCGGTGATCCACGCCTCGTGCTCACCTTCCCGGTGGAGCTGCCCGCCAGCGCCACGGCCGAAGAGGTGGAGCAGTGGCTCTCTGCCAGCGGCTTCACCCGCGTGCAGGCCGAACGCGAGGTGGCCACGCCCACCGGCCCGCGCAAGCTGCTCGACGTGGTGGCCGACCGCTTCCGGATGTCCGGCGCCGAGAAGGCGCGTGTCATCGAGGCCATCGAGGTTGCGCTCAAGCGCGGCAGCGGCCGCCTCAACGTCTACCAACTGAACGACGAGGGTGAACCCGACCTGTGGCGTTTCTCGACCGGGCTGCACTGCCCCGACAGCGACCTGCGCTACAGCGAGCCCATGCCCTCCATGTTCTCGTTCAACTCCGCCGTGGGCGCCTGCGAGGCCTGCCGGGGTTTTGGCCGCGTGATCGGGGTGGACTACGGCCTGGTCATCCCCGACGAAAAGCTCACCCTGCGTGCGGGCGCCATCAAGCCCATGCAGACACCGGCGTGGCAGGAGTGTCAGGACGACCTGATGCGCCACGCCGAGGCGGCCGGCATCCCGCGCGACACCGCGTGGAACAAGCTCACGCCCGAGCAGAAACACTGGGTCATCCACGGCTCGCCCCACTGGAACGGCAAGTGGAACCAGCAGTGGTACGGCGTGGCGCGTTTCTTCGAGTACCTGGAGAGCAAGGCCTACAAGATGCACATCCGCGTGCTCTTGTCCAAGTACCGCAGCTACACCCCGTGCGACACCTGTGGCGGCGCGCGCCTCAAGACCGAGAGCCTCTTGTGGCGCATCGGCTCCAGGGCCGCGGCCGATGCGGTGCTGCCGCCCGACAGGCGCTTCATGCCCCGTGGCGTGAAGTGGACGCGCGCCCAGCTGGAGGCCCTGCCCGGCCTCACCCTGCACGACCTGATGCTGCTGCCGCTGTCGCGACTGCGCCGCTTCTTCGACGCCATCGGCCACGACCTCACCACCCACGCCAGCGGCGGCGACCTGCAGGCCCTCAAGCTGCTGTTCGAGGAAATCGGCACCCGGCTGCGCTACCTCAACGACGTGGGCATCGGCTACCTCACGCTGGACCGGCAGAGCCGCACGCTCAGCGGCGGCGAGGTGCAGCGCATCAACCTCACCACCGCTTTAGGCACCTCGCTCGTCAACACCCTGTTCGTGCTGGACGAGCCCAGCATCGGCCTGCACCCGCGCGACATGGATCGCATCAACCAGGCCATGCTGCGCCTGCGCGATGCCGGCAACACCCTGGTGGTGGTGGAGCACGACCCGGCCGTGATGCTCGCCGCCGACCGCGTGATCGACATGGGCCCCGGCCCCGGCGAGCGCGGCGGACAGATCGTGTTCGACGGCCCGGTGGATGCGCTGCGCCGCGCCGACACGCTGACCGGCGCCTACCTGGGTGGCCGCAAGCAGATCGGCATGGGCTTCAAGCGCATGGTCACCGACAACACCTCGCGCCTCATCCTCGAGGGCGCGCGCGAGAACAACCTCAAGCAGGTCTCGGTGGAGATTCCGCTGCAGCGCCTGGTGTGTGTCACCGGTGTCAGCGGTTCGGGCAAATCCAGCCTCATTCAGGACGTGCTGGCCCCTGCGCTCATGCGCCACTTCGGCCGCGCCACCGAATCGCCCGGTGCGCACGACCGCCTGCTGGGTGCCGAACAGCTGGCCGACGTGGTGTTTGTGGACCAGTCGCCCATCGGCAAGACGGCGCGCTCCAACCCCGTGAGCTACGTGGGCGCGTGGGACGCCATCCGCAACCTGTTTGCCGATGCACCGCTGGCGCGCCAGCGCGGCTACACGGCGTCCAAGTTCAGCTTCAACAGCGGCGACGGCCGCTGCCCCACCTGCGGCGGCTCGGGCTTCGAGCACGTGGAGATGCAGTTCCTGTCGGACGTGTACCTGCGCTGCCCTGATTGCGACGGCAAACGCTACCGGCCCGAAATCCTCGAAGTGAAGATCGAACGCGGTGGCCGCTTGGTCAACGTGGCCGACGTGCTCGAACTCACCGTGAGCGAAGCCGCCGCGCTGTTTGCCAGCGATCGGGAAGTGATCCGCGCGCTGCAACCCATCGTGGACGTGGGGCTGGAGTACGTGAAGCTGGGCCAGCCCGTGCCCACGCTCTCGGGTGGCGAGGCCCAGCGCCTCAAGCTCGCCGGCTTTCTGGCCGACGCCGCCAAAAGCGCCACCAAAGGCAGCCGCAGCCAGGCGCTGGCGCGCAAGGGCACGCTGTTCCTGTTTGACGAGCCCACCACCGGCCTGCACTTCGACGACATCGCCAAGCTCATGCGCGCGCTGCGCCGCCTGCTGGACGCGGGGCACTCGCTGGTCGTCATCGAACACAACCTGGATGTGATCCGCGCGAGCGACTGGCTGATCGACCTCGGCCCCGAGGGCGGCGACGGTGGTGGCGAAATCGTGGCCCAGGGCACGCCCGAAGAGGTGCGCCTGCACGCCAAGAGCCACACGGCGCACGCGCTGCGCGAGTACGAGGGTATTTTTGTTGCCGAAGCGCGTCGCCCTGCCGCCGGGCCGCCCCAAGGCGGGGCAGCCCCCTCGGGGGGCAGCGAACCACACGCAGTGGGGAGCGTGGGGGCTCGCGGTTCCATCCAGATCGTCAATGCGAAAGAGCACAACCTCAAGCACCTGAGCGTGGACATCCCGCGTGGCCAGTTCAACGTCATCACCGGTGTGAGCGGCTCGGGCAAGTCCACGCTGGCGTTCGACATCCTGTTCAACGAAGGCCAGCGCCGCTACCTCGAATCGCTCAACGCCTACGCGCGCAGCATCGTGCAGCCGGCCGGCCGGCCCGAGGTGGACGCGGTGTACGGCATACCGCCCACGGTGGCCATCGAGCAGCGGCTGTCGCGTGGTGGCGCCAAGTCCACCGTGGGTACCACCACCGAGGTGTGGCACTTCCTGCGCCTCCTGTACGTGAAGCTGGGCACCCAGCACTGCGTGCACGACGGCGCCGCCGTGCAGCCGCAGACGCCCGAGAGCATCGCCGCGCAGCTGATGACGCGCTTCCGTGGCCAGCAGATCGGTCTGCTGGCGCCGCTGGTGATGAACCGCAAAGGCGTGTACACCGAGCTGGCCGACTGGGCGCGCCCGCGTGGCTACACCCATCTGCGGGTGGATGGCGACTTTTTGCCCACGACCGGTTTCCCGCGCATCGACCGCTTCAAGGAACACACCATCGAGCTCCCGGTGGCCAGCCTCACCGTATCGCCCGAAGACGAAGGCCTGCTGCGGGACAAGCTCGCGCTGGCGCTGGAACACGGCAAGGGCGTGCTGCACGTGCTCAGTGGCCTGGACGGCCTGGCCGAGGCGCTGGCCGACGGCGGCAAGACCGCGCACATCGGCCACCTCGACGCCTTCTCCACCCTGCGCGCCTGCCCGGTGTGTGCCACGTCGTATGCCGAGCTGGACCCGCGCCTGTTCTCGTACAACAGCAAACACGGCTGGTGCCCCGACTGCGTGGGCACCGGCGTGAAGCTCACCAAGGAGCAGCGCAAGGCGCTGGACGACTCGGTGCGCGACGACAAGGAAAAAGGCCGCGAGCAGACCTTTGCCGAACCCGAGGTGGAAGACGTGGCCGACGTGGCCTGCCCCAGCTGCAACGGCACCCGCCTCAACCCCACGGCGCGCGCGGTGCGTTTCCATGGCGTATCCATCACCGACATCGCCCGCCTCTCGGTGCGCGACGTGCGGCTGTGGGTGCAGGGCCTGCAGCTCTCGGGTCGTGAAGGTGACATCGCCCGCGACCTCGTGCCCGAAATCAAGAGCCGGCTCGAATTCCTTGAAGAGGTGGGCCTGGGCTACCTCACGCTGGACCGGGGCGCACCCACGCTGAGTGGTGGTGAAGCCCAGCGCATCCGCCTGGCCGCGCAGCTGGGCAGCAACCTGCAGGGCGTGTGCTACGTGCTGGACGAGCCCACCATCGGCCTGCACGCGCGCGACAACCAGATCCTGCTCAACGCGCTGCACCAGCTGGGCAACAAGGGCAACACCCTGGTGGTGGTGGAGCACGACGAAGACACCATACGCCGCGCCGACCACATCATCGACATCGGCCCCAGCGCCGGCAAACGCGGTGGCCGCGTGGTTGCGCAGGGCACGGCGGGCGACCTGATGCGCGTCGAAGAATCGGTCACCGGCCGCTACCTGCGAGACGCCATCCGCCACCCGCTGCATGCCCGCCGTGTGGTGGAGCCCGACGGCGCCTGGCTGGAAGTGAAAGGCGCGAACCTGCACAACCTGCAGAACGTGGACGCCGCCGTGCCGCTCAAGCGCCTGGTGGCCGTGACGGGCGTCAGCGGCTCGGGCAAATCCACCCTGGCGCGCGACGTGCTGCTGGCCAACGTGGCCGCCGCCGTGGGCATGCGCGCCACCGCCGCCGGACGCAAACAGTGGGAGGCCGGTGAGCGCCCCGGCTGGGCCGGCTGCGCCAGGCTGCTGGGCAGCGAAACGGTGGACCGCGTGCTGGAGGTGGACCAGACCCCCATCGGCAAGACGCCGCGCAGCTGCCCCGCCACCTACATCGGCTTCTGGGACACGGTGCGCAAGCTGTTTGCCGAGACGCTGGAAGCCAAGGCGCGCGGCTACGGCCCGGGCCGCTTCAGCTTCAACACCGGCGAAGGCCGCTGCCCCGTGTGCGAAGGGCAGGGCGTGCGCACCATTGAAATGAGCTTCCTGCCCGACGTGAAAGTGCCCTGCGAGGCCTGCCACGGCGCGCGTTTCAACCCCGAAACCCTGGCCGTCACCTGGCGCGGCAAAAGCGTGGGCGACGTGCTGCAGATGGAGGTGGACGAAGCCGTGGACTTCTTCGCCTCCATGCCCAACATCGCCCACCCGCTGCAGCTGCTCAAAGATGTGGGCCTGGGCTACCTCACCCTGGGCCAGCCCTCACCCACCTTGAGTGGCGGCGAGGCCCAGCGCATCAAGCTCGTGACCGAACTCAGCAAGGTGCGCGACGACGTGGGCCGGCGCGGCCAGAAATCGCCCCACACCCTCTACGTGCTGGACGAACCCACCGTGGGCCTGCACATGGCCGACGTGGAAAAACTCATCCACGTGCTGCACCGCCTGGTGAACGGCGGGCATTCGGTGGTGGTCATCGAACACGACCTGGACGTGATTGCCGAGGCCGACTGGGTGATTGACCTGGGGCCGGAGGGCGGCGCGGGTGGTGGGCGCGTGGTGGCTGCGGCGGCGCCTGAGGAGGTGGTGCGGCTGGGGACGCACACGGGGGTGGCGTTGGGGCCGGTGTTGGGGCGATGATCCTGGATAGATTGTTTACAATTGATGGATCATTTTTGATCTATCATGCGTGGCATCACAGGGAAGGAAGTTGTTGCCAGGCTCAAAGCCGCGGGCTGGAAGCTTGACCGCGTTCACGGAAGCCATCACATCATGACAAAAGGTGGTCTGGCGGTCCCCGTGCCGGTTCACGGCGCGCGGGATATCGGTGCGGGTTTGCTGGCCGCCATCCAGCGGCAATCGGGCGTCAAGCTCAAGTGAGGTTGTTTCATGGAAATTCGTTACCCTGCCACCCTCTCCCTCCAGGCGGATGGGGGGTACTTTGTTCAGTTCGTCGATTTGCCCGACACCTTTACGGAAGGGCGCACGAAAGAGGAGGCCCTGTTCAACGCCGGGGAAGTGTTGTCTGCCATGCTCGCATGGCGACTGGACGAAGCCAAGGACGTGCCTCCGCCTTCGCAGAAGGTCAAAGGAGCGCACTACGTGGCGCCTGACGCCAAAACGCAGGCGGCCATGTTGTTGCGATTGGCGCGCGGTGAGCGCAGCCTGTCTGATCTGGCCCGTGTGCTGGAGACCTCGTGGCCCGCTGCCAAGCGGTTGGAAGATCCCACACATTGGCCGTCGCTGAAAACCCTTGATCGGGCTGCGGCGGCATTGGGCAAGCGGCTGGTACTGGTACTCGAATAGCACTCGAGCAACACCTGAAAACCTGAGGGTTCGAACCGGCAGTCCGGTGTCCTCACCTTTCAATGGCGGCAGTGGCCGGACTCAGTGACCGGCGCCCCAGCCAGCCATCCACCGACACCCTTCCCGCCCCCCGCCCCAACAAATACAACAACGGCACCGCCCACGTCAGGTGCGTGGGCCACGCCGACGGGTACACCAGCAACTGGATTACTGCCGTCATGCCCAGCAGCGCGGCGGCCGAGAGCCGGGTGGCCAGGCCCAGCACCAGCAGCAAGGGGAACAGGTGTTCGGCCCAGGTGGCCAGGTACGCTGCCCATTCGGGCGGTATCAGCGGCAGCGCGTAGTCCTCGCGGAACAGCAGGAAGGTGGTGTCGGTCAGCGTCAGCCAGCCTTCCACCTTGGTGCGGCCCGATATGAAGAAGATGGCGCCTATGCCGATGCGCGCGGCCAGCGCGATGAGGTCGTGGCTGATCCAGCGTTCCAGTGTGTCGGTGACACGTTGCGTGAGGCTTGCGGTGTGTGACAGCGTGGGGTTCATGGTGTGGTCGCCGTGAAGGCGCCTTGTGTGACGAGTGTGGCCAGCGTGTGGCCCAGGTCGGTCTCGGGGTGCTGGGCCTGTGTGGCGGCCAAGGCGTCGGGCAGGGTGTGGCCTGCGGCGCAGGCCGTCAGCAGGGTGTGGGCGGTGGCGCCTATGGGCATGGCCAGCACGGCGCCGTGGGGGCGGGTGAACAGCGCGCCTTCGGCCAACCAGTGGGGCGGGTTGGGGTCGGGGTGGGCTTCGCGTGCAGCCTGCCACAGGTGGAACACGGGCCACGCGGTGCTGTGGTGCCAGTGGGCGGTGGGGTGTGGGTGCAGCCGAAGGGTGGTCAGCGTGTCGGGTGCCAGTGTGGCCAGGTCTTGTGGGCTGAGGCGGGGCGCATTGGCGGCCAGGTGGCTGGCCATCCACAGCCGGTCCAGCTGCGCCACCTCGTGCAGCCAGGGCAGTTCGCCGGGGGGCAGCGCGTTTGCAATGGCGGTGGGAAAGTCTTCGCCGTAGGCGTGCAGGCGGCCGTCGGCGGGTGGGTGGGCGCGGGCGTAATCCAGCGCCACGGCCTGTAGCCAGTCGTCACCCGTGAGGTGGCGCACGGCGGGGTAGAGCGCGAGCAGGTTGTCCACGCAGCCCTTGAGCACCGTGTTGCGGTACACCGCAAAGCCGGGTTGTGTGGCCCAGGCGTGTTCGCTGGCGGGTGCAGCGCTCCACAGGTCTTGCCAGAAGGCGTGCTGGAAGGCGGCGAGGTTCATGCCGCCACCTCGGCGGTCTGTGCCATCACGTTCTGCGCGCGGGTTCGCTCGGCCATCAGGGTGTCGAAGGCGGGCAGGTTGCCGTCGCGCTCGATCAGCGTGGGGCGCGGGCCAGTGTGGGCCACCAGGTGCTCGTACAGCCGCCACACGGCTTCGGCCACCGGTGCGTCGTGGCCGTCGATCAGCAGGCCGGTACGCCGACCGGTGTCCAGCGCCGGGTCGGCGTGGTGGCCGGCCAGGTGGATTTCCATCACGGCGTCGGCGTTCACGCGGTCCAGCCAGTGGTGGGCGTTGGTGCCCAGGTTGTGGGCCGACACAAAGACGTTGTTCACATCCACCAGCAGACCGCAGCCGGTGCGGCGCACCAGCTCGTGCAAGAAGTCCACCTCGTCCCAGTCGTGCCCGGGCAGCGTGAGGTAGTGCGACGGGTTTTCAATGGCAATGCGGCGTTGCAGACGGTCTTGCACCTGGCCGATGTGGGAGGCGATGCGTTGCAGGGCTTCGTGGGTGCGCACGAAGGGCAGCAGGTCGGGCGCGTAGTGCGGGCCCAGCCGGCTCCAGGCCAGGTGTTCCGACACCAGCGCGGGCTGCAGGCGCTGCACCAGTGCGGCCAGCCGCTGCAGGTGCGCGCCATCGGGTGGCTCATGGCCGGCCAGCGAGAGCGACACGCCGTGCAGCGACAGCGGGTGCCGCTCGCGAACGGCTTCCAGCCAGGCCAGGCGCGGGCCACCGGCCACCAGGTGGTTCTCCGGGTGGACCTCGAACCACAGCCCCGGTGCGCGTGCCTCGCACGCGGCGTCGAAGTGTTCCGGTTTGAGGCCCAGGCCAGCGCCGAGCGGGTGCATCGCGATCAGCTTTTGATCGGTTGCAGCGAGCCCATGCCGGTGGGCGTCTTCATGCCCACGCAGGAGCCGGCGGGCACGTACTTCCAGGCGTTGCCCTGGTAGTCCATCTTGGACGTGCCGGCGCAGGTGGTGCCGGGGCCGGCGGCGCAGTCGTTCTTGCCGGCCAGGGCCACGCCGTAGCAGCGCTCCTTGGCGCCGGCGGGCTTGGCATCGGGCATGTTGGCCTGTGCCAGGGCGGCGCTGGTGGAGAGGGCGGCCAGGGTGGCCAGGGTCAGGCTCAGGGCGGACGATTTCATGGGTGGCTCCGTTGGGTTGATGGACGCACCGATCAGCCGGTTGCGTTCCGGGGGGTAATTCGCAGCGAATGCGGCCCGGGTTACAGCCACCCCAAAAAATCGGGTGGATTTATTTTTCGGCGCCGCTGTAACCTTCGGGGGCCATGACACGAATAGACCCCGTGACCGCGACGGAGCACGAGCTGCACGGCCTTTTCCTGGCGGGGTTGGATGGCGACGCCGCTGCCTACCACCGTTTTCTGCAGCGCCTGGGGGTGCTGCTGCGGGGCTATTTCCGCCGCCGCCTGCAGCAGCTGCCCGACGAGGTGGAAGACCTGGTGCAGGAAACCCTGATGGCTGTGCACGCCCAGCGCCAGACCTACCGGCGCGGCGAGCCCCTGACGGCCTGGGTGCACGCGGTGGCGCGCTACAAGCTGGTGGACCTGTGGCGGCGGCGCGAGCGCCACGACGCGCTCAACGAACCGCTGGACGACGAACTGGCCGTGTTTGCTTCTGACGACCACGAGGCCGGCGCGGCGCGGCGCGACCTGGGCCGCATGCTGGAGCAGCTGCCCGCGAACCAGCGCCTGCCCATACAGCACACCAAGCTGGAAGGCTTGTCGGTGCAGGAGACGGCGCAGCTGACGGGCATGAGCGAATCGGCCGTGAAGGTGGGCGTGCACCGGGGCCTGAAGGCGCTGGCGCGGCAATGGAAAGGACTGACATGAAAACCGATGAACTGATTGGGCTGCTGGCGGCCGACGCCAGCCCCGTGCCCCGACATGTGGGTGAACGCCGATTCGCCCTGGCCCTGCTGGTGGGCGGCCTGCTGGCGCTGGCCTGGGTGGCGGACCAGTACGGCCTGCGCGCCGACCTGGCCGCCGTGGCGCTGACCGCGCCGTTTGCCCTCAAGCTGGCCATGCCGCTGGCGGTGGCCGTGTGTGCGCTGGTGGTGGTGTTCCGCCTCGCGCACCCGGGTGCCCGGGTGCGGCCTGCCTGGCGCTGGGGGCTGGTGCTGCCGGTGGGGCTGCTGTGGCTGTGGGCGGCGGCGGTGCTGGCCACGGCCGCACCCGACACGCGTGCCGACCTGGTGCTGGGCCAGACCTGGCGCGTGTGCGTGTTCAACGTGACGGCCACCGCACTGCCGGTGGGTGTGGCGCTGTTCTGGGCCTTGCGCGGCCTGGCGCCCACGCGCCCCGTGGCCACAGGCGCGGCGGCCGGCTGGCTCGCCGGTGCGGTGGGCGCCACCGTGTACGCGCTGCATTGCCCCGAGATGGATGCACCCTTTCTGGCCGTTTGGTACGTGGTGGGGATGGCGGTGTGCGCGGGGCTGGGCGCGCTGGCGGGCCGCTGGGCACTGCGCTGGTGACAAAAGGCACACATCAGGCTAGACTGGCCCCATGAAGCCGTTTCGCTGGGGGGCAGAAAAGAATGAGCAGTTGCTGCTTGAACGGGGCGTCTCGTTTGAGCAGATGGTGGTTGCCGTCGAGGCTGGCGGGTTGCTGGACATTTTGGCCCACCCCAACCCCAGCAAATACCCCAAACAAAAGCTGCTGGTGGTTGCCTGCGACGGCTATGTGTATTTGGTGCCGTTTGTGGAGCAAGACGATCATTTCTTTCTCAAGACCGTCATTCCGAGCCGCGAGGCAACGCGAGACTATCTGAATCCGGGTGAAGACGATGCCAAAGACTGATGCATACGAAGACGAACTCCTGGTGGCCTACGACAAAGGCTCTCTCAAGTCCGTCGCAACGAAGTCGGAACTGTCGAAGTTCAAGGCTGCTGCGCGTGCCACCGCCATCAAGGACCGGCGAGTGAACATCCGGCTTTCATCGGGTGACCTTCAAGACATTCAGGTCAAGGCGCTGGAAGAGGGGCTGCCTTACCAGACGCTGATTGCCAGCGTGCTTCACAAGTACGTCACGGGCAGGCTTGCCGAGCGCGAGGGGCAGCCAAAGACCCGACGCGGGAGCAAGGCCGGCTCCGCCTGACTGGCCGGGTTGTGGGAGCCTTCGCATGCGAAAACACCGCGTCATCCACCTGCAGCCCGAGGCTCCTGCCAAGCCTGCGATGGGTGAACCTTGCAACGGCTGTGGTGTGTGCTGCCTCAGCGAGCCTTGCCCGCTGGGCGTTGTGGTGTCGCGCCGCCGCACTGGGGCCTGCGCGGCCTTGCGGTGGGATGAAAGCGCACGGCACTACCGCTGTGGCGTGCTGCTCAGGGCGCAGGGGCGCTGGTGGGCACCGTGGGTGCGGCGCTGGATTGCGAGCGGCCAGGGCTGTGACGCGGCGCTGGAGATCGTGTCAGAGCCGGCGCAGCAGCACCCAGCCGCTGCCCGCGACCAGCAGCAGTAGCGCGGGGAAGCCGATCACCGGTGCCCACTGGAGCGCGGCCGCGCCTAGCGCCGGTGCCATCACGCCGCCCAGGGTGTACGACATCACCAGCACGGCGGTGCTGTTCACCAGCGTGATGCCCTGTTCGCGCGAGCCGATGTCGATCATCACCAGCGTGTAGAGGCAACCACCCGCACCGCCCCACAGAAAGGCCACAGGCGCGGCCAGCCACGGTGTGCCGGCCACGAAGGGGATGACCAGCGTGGCCGCGAGCGTGACGGCGGCACACCAGCGCATGAGCCGCCGGCGCACCTGCGCACCGTCGCCCCAGCGCTGCCGGGGGTGGTGGGCCAGCCGGTCGGCCAGTACGCCGGCGGGCAGCATCATGAGCGCGCTGCCCAGGCCGCTGGCCGAGACCAGCAGCGCGGCGGCCGTGGCGCCCAGGCCCAGCGCCAGCCCGTACAGCGGCAGGATGGAGGTGAGCCCGCTCTCGAAGAAACCACCCACGAAACCCACGGCCATGAACACCGGGTGGGCACGCAGCGCGTGCCACACGCCGCGCCAGCCCACGGCGGCGGTTTCGGCGTCGTGGGCGCGGGGCAGCGGCGGTATCAGCAGGCTCCAGGCGAAGCCGGTTGCGATGAAGGCCAGCGCGGTCCACAGCGCGGTGTCGCTCTGCGCGCCCAGCGTGGCCAGCAGCACCGGGCCGATGACGAAGGTGGCACCCACCATGGTCTCGAAGATGCCCACATAGCGCCCGCGCTGGTGCGAGGGCGAGAACTCGGCCACCACGGCTTCGGCCAGCACCCAGCGCAGGCCCGACGACATGCCGCCGAACAGCGAGAACACGAACCACAGCGGCAGCGCACTGGTGAGGGTGTAGCCCAGCGTGGAGAACATGGGCACGGCGGCCGACAGCCAGAAGGTGCCGCGCCGGCCCAGCCGCTGCGTGATGGCCGAGGCAAACGGCGTGATGAGGAAGATGCCCACCCAGCCGGTGGCCGCGAACACACCCGCCATTGCGGTGGACACGCCGTCGCCCTTGAGGCGCAGCAGCAGCAGCGGCGCGAGCATGAAGTAACCCACCAGCTCGAAGAAGGTGGAGCCGAAGATGGCCACCAGGCCGCGGCCGGCGTGCTCGGGCCTGGTTCCCGGCGTCCCATGTGCGGGCAGCGGGTGCTCGCTCATGACCGCGCGTCCAGCAGCGCCCGCGCCAGCTCGGCAAACCCCTGGCCGCGTTCGGCGCGGGTCACGTAGCGCGGCAGGTGCTGCAGTTGCGGCACGAACCGCGCGATGTTGGCCACGCCCACGCTGTGCGGGAAGTGGGCGAACATCACCTGGTCGTTGGTGGAGTCGCCGATGTAGACCCAGCGGTCCAGTTCGCCGTCCAGTTCGCGGCCCAGGCGCTCGCGCAGCATCCAGCGCGCGCCGGCCAGCTTGTCGTGTTCACCGATCCAGCCGTTGACGTGGATGCTGCTGACGGTGGCCGTGAGCCCCTGGTCGCGCATCAGGGCCACCACGCGGGCAATGGTGTCGTCGTCCAGCGTGATGAATTCGCTGTGGTCGATGGCGATGTCGGTCTCGCGGCCGGGGCTGTCGGTGGCGCGCCGGGCGCCGGGCACCTCGGCCTCCACCTGCGCCAGCACGCGCTGCAGGTGGGCGAAGTTGGCGGCGCGTTCGGCCTCGCCCTGCAGGTAGAGCTTTTCGCCACCGGGCAGCAGGGCCACGGCGCCGTTTTCGGCCACGATGGCATCCACCGGCCAGGCCTGCGCGCCTTGCGCAAACGGCAGGCTCCAGCCCACCGGCCGGCCAGTTATGGCAAACACGTGCAGGCCGGCTTGGCGCAACGCGGCGAGTGCGGCCAGGGCCTGGGGTTCGATCGCGCCGTCGCGCGTGAGGGTGTCGTCGATGTCGGTGAAGACGCCGACGACGCGGGCCCGCTCGGCGGCGGGCCAGGTATCAAGTGAAAACATTCAGTCGAGCAGTTCGTACAGGGCGGAGCCGTCGCCATTGTCCTTGACGAGGCGGATGCGCGGGTGCTGGCCCAGGTGCTTGATGGCGGCACTGGCCGAGCTGAAGGTGGGGCGCACGCCCGGCACCGGCAGGATGCGCCAGTTGCCGTCGGCGCTGGGGTTGAGCGCGGCCGGTGGGGTCTGTGTGCCCATGGCGGTGAGGTACTGCACCAGGGCCTCGCGGTTTTCATCGGGCGCGTCCACCACGACCTTGCTGCCGTTGATGCCGGGGAAGTTGCCGCCACCGAAAGCGCGGTAGTTGTTGGTGGCCACCAGGAAACGCGCCTGCGGGTCGATGGGACGACCCTGGAAACGCAGGTTGCGGATGCGGCGTGCCTCGGGCGCGGCCAGCGTGCCGTTGGTGGCGTAGCGTGCGGGCTGGGTGACGTCGATCTCGTAGCTCACGCCGTCGATGGCGTCGTAGTTGTAGGACGGGAAGGCCTCGTTGATCAGCGGCTGCTGCGCCGGGCCGGCGGGGTCGATGCGGCGGAATTGGCCGGCGGCCATCTCCAGCCACTCCTGCACCTCGGCGCCCGTGAGCAGCACGGCCTTGAGCGTGTTGGGGTAGATGTAGAGGTCGGCCACGTGCTTGATGGCCAGCGGGCCTGCCGGGATGTCGGTGTAGTAGCCCCAGCCCTGGCGGCCACCAGCCTTGAACGGCGCGGCGGCAGAGAGCACGGGGAACTTCTCGTACTCGGTGCCCTGCACGGCGCGGCGGATGTAGGCGATCTGCGCGTTGGAGACGATCTGTACCGAGGGGTCGTCGGCCACCTGGGCGAAGTAGCTGTAGATGGGCGCGCTGCTGATGGCCACCTGGGCGCGCACGTAGGCCAGCGTCCTCGCGTGTTCGTCGGCAATGAGCGGCTCCACCTGCGGGTCGGGTTCGGCCAGCGACTTGCGCGCCGCGCGGTCGAAGATGGGGCGGATGCTGGAGCGGCTGTCCACCACCTTCCAGGCGCCGTCGCGGTTGTCCAGCGTGAGGTCGATGACGCCCAGGTGGTCGCCCCAGCGACCGGGCATCACGGCGGGCACGCCATTGATGGTGCCGCGTTCCACATCCACCTTGGGGTAGCCGGCAAAGGCCTTGCTCGGAAACTCGGCGTGGGCGTGACCGAACAGGATGGCGTCCACCCCTGGCACCTCGGCCAGGCGCGACACAGCGTTCTCGCCCATCTGCCCCACCTCGCCGCGCTCCAGGCCCGAATGTGGGATGGCGACCACCAGCTGGGCGCCCTTGGCGCGCATCT
This sequence comes from Synechococcus sp. UW140, assembly GCA_943368755.1. Taxonomy (GTDB): domain Bacteria; phylum Pseudomonadota; class Gammaproteobacteria; order Burkholderiales; family Burkholderiaceae_C; genus Hydrogenophaga. The sequence continues at coordinate 36,974 of CALRLO020000006.1, forward strand.
CGGGCACGTAGCGGCGGGCTGTGTCAACGATGCCACGCGTCACCACCTTGCCGTCGAGGTGGGATTTGTCCCACACCATGATCTGCGGCGGCACGAAACCGATCACGCCCACCTTGAGCGTGTGGGCCTTGCCTTCGGTGTCCTTGAACGTGCGGTCGAGGATGACGTAGGGCGTGAAGGCGTGGGTGGGCGTGGCCGATTCCTGCCGGCCGTCGGCCAGCAGCACGTTGGCGTTCACGTAGGGGAAGGCCGCACCCTTGAGCGCGCGGCGCAGGAAGTCGAGCCCGAAGTTGAACTCGTGGTTGCCCAGGTTGCCGGCGTCGTAGCCCAGCGGGTTCATCACCTTGTAGGCCGGGTGCACCTGGCCGTCCTGCAGCGGGTGCACGCGGGCCATCACGTCGCCCATGGGGTTGCCCTGCAGCAGGTCCCCGTTGTCGAACAGCAGGCTGTTGGGCGCCTCGGCGCGCGCGGACCGGATCAGCGTGACGGCCCGCGCCAGGCCGAACTGGTCGGTGGCCTTGTCCTGGTAGTAGTCGTAGCTCAGCAGGTTCATGTGCACATCCGTGGTCTCCAGGATGCGCAGCCGCAGTTCGGCGGCCGGGGCGTGGGTGCAGGCGAGCAGCAGGCTGGCGGCGAAGATCCGGAACGGCGTCATGGGGGTTCTCCGGTGCAGGGTGGCGGGCATCTTAGTCCGGGGTGTTGGTGTGAGATTTCACAATTTGTGACATTTTCACTATCCTCTGAAACCCCACAACCCTGGAGCGAGGACAAGCATGCAATCCCAAGCCATTGGCTGGCTGAAGTCGGCCGTCGTGTATTTCGTGATCGGCGTGGCCCTGGGCATCTACATGGGTGCCAGCAACGACCACACCCTGAAGCCGGTGCACGCGCACCTGAACCTGCTGGGCTGGGCGTCGATGGCGCTGATCGGCTTTTTCGTGCTGCACTTCGGCGACCGACTGAACCCCAAGCTGGAACGGGTGCAGTTCTGGCTGCACCAGGTCGGCTCGGCCACCATCTTCCTCACGCTGGCGCTGTTCATGCTGGGCCACGCGGCGGCCGGCCCGATCCTGGGTGTGGCCTCCATCGTGGTGGGCGTGTCGGTGCTGCTGTTCGCCATCAACGTGTTCAAGTCCCTGCGTTAGAATCCGCCCATTCCGAGGAGCGTTGCAGCACCGGCGAGGTGCGAGGCTCGGAACCCATCACGCAACGACGCTCATCCACTTCTGTGCGGTGAGCGTTTTTTCATCTCCCCGCGGCAAGTGGTTTTTTCAAACACGTTTTGGAGCAAACCATGAACGCACGCATTCCCGTTCTTCCCACCGACTGCGTCATCGCCGACATCGGCCTGGCCGACTGGGGCCGCAAGGAAATCCAGGTCGCCGAGACCGAGATGCCCGGCCTGATGGCCATCCGCGACGAGTTCGCCAAGAAGCAGCCGCTCAAGGGCGCGCGCATCACCGGCTCGCTGCACATGACCATCCAGACGGCGGTGCTGATCGAGACGCTGCAGGCCCTGGGCGCCGAAGTGCGCTGGGCCTCTTGCAACATCTTCTCGACGCAGGACCACGCCGCCGCCGCCATCGCGGCCAAGGGCACGCCTGTGTTCGCCGTCAAGGGTGAGACCCTGGTCGACTACTGGGACTTCACCCACCGCATCTTCGAATTCGGCCCCAAGGGCTCGAAAAACGAAGGCCCGAACATGATCCTGGACGACGGCGGTGACGCCACGCTGCTGATGCACCTGGGTGCTGCGGCCGAGAAAGACATCAAGGCGCTGGGCAAGGCCAAGAGCGAGGAAGAGAAGATCCTGCACGCCGCCATCAAGGCCAAGCTCAAGGAAGACCCGACCTGGTACAGCCGCCGTCTGAAAAACATCATCGGCGTGACCGAAGAGACCACCACCGGCGTGCACCGCCTCAACGAGATGTCGGCCAAGGGCACGCTGCAGATGCGCGCCATCAACGTCAACGATTCGGTCACCAAGTCCAAGTTCGACAACCTGTACGGCTGCCGCGAATCGCTGGTGGACGGCATCAAGCGCGCCACCGACGTGATGATCGCCGGCAAGGTGGCAGTGGTGTGCGGCTACGGTGATGTGGGCAAGGGCTCGGCCCAGGCACTGCGCGCCCTGAGCGCCCAGGTGTGGGTCACCGAGATCGACCCCATCAACGCGCTGCAGGCCGCCATGGAAGGCTACCGCGTGGTGACCATGGAGTACGCCGCCGACAAGGCCGACATCTTCGTGACCACCACCGGCAACAAGGACGTGATCCGCTTCGAGCACATGGAGGCCATGAAGGACCAGGCCATCGTCTGCAACATCGGCCACTTCGACAACGAGATCGACGTTGCCGCGCTCGAAAAACACTGCAAGTGGGAAGAGATCAAGCCCCAGGTGGACCACGTGATCTTCCCGGCCAAGGGCAAGAAGCCCGGCAAGCGCATCATCCTGCTGGCCAAGGGCCGCCTGGTGAACCTGGGCTGCGGCACGGGTCACCCGAGCTACGTGATGTCGTCCTCGTTTGCGAACCAGACCATCGCGCAGATCGAGCTGTTCACCAAGCCCAAGGACTACAAGGTTGGCCAGGTCTACGTGCTGCCCAAGCACCTGGACGAGAAGGTCGCCCGCCTGCAGCTCTCCAAGCTGGGAGCCCAGCTGACCGTGCTGACCAAGGAGCAGGCCGCCTACATCGGCGTGCCCGTGTCCGGCCCGTACAAGCCGGACACGTACCGGTATTGAACACCCCCGCCGCGCGTTGCGCGACCCCCTCGAGGGGGCGGCGCTGGCGGACCGGCAAAGCCGGCTCCGCGGCGCCCTGGGTTTCGTCCGTGGTGCTCCACCGTGCGTGCTGACCAACTCCTTGTCGAGCGTGGCCTGGCGGCTTCGCGGTCACAGGCGCAGCGGCTGATCGCTGCCGGTGTGCGCTGGCGCACCGGTGGCGACTGGAAGGTCGTGGCCAAGAACGGCGACGAGCTGCCGGCCCTGGCCGAGCTGCAGCTGCTGGACGATGCCGAGTCGCGCTACGTCTCGCGCGGCGGCCTCAAGCTCGAAGGCGCGCTGGCCTCGGCCGGCCTGGATGTGAGCGGCTGGCGCTGCCTGGACGTGGGCCAGAGCACCGGCGGCTTCACCGACTGCCTGCTGCAGCGCGGCGCGGCGCACGTGACAGGCGTGGACGTGGGCCACGGCCAGCTGCACGAGCGTCTGCGTGGCGACTCGCGCGTGAGCTGCATCGAAAAGTGCAACGCGCGCGAGCTGAACGCGGCGGTGGTGGGCGAGGGCTTTGACCTGGCGGTCGGCGACCTGTCCTTCATCTCGCTCACGCTGGTGCTGCCGGCCATCGCGCCGCTGCTAAAGGCCGGCAGTCACCTGCTGATGCTGGCCAAGCCGCAGTTCGAGCTGCAGCCGCAGCAGATCGGCAAGGGCGGCATCGTGCGCGATGCCTCGCTGTACGCCGACGTGGAGCAGCGGCTGCGCACGGCCTGCGACAAGCTGGGTCTGCGGGTGAAGGGCTGGTATGACAGCCCGATCGCCGGCGGCGACGGCAACCGCGAATTTTTCATCTTTGCACACAAGGTGTGACCATGAGCCTGCCCATCAGTCTCGAATTTTTCCCGCCCAAGACGCCCGAAGGCGTCGAGAAGCTGCGCGGCGTGCGCCAGCAGCTCTACGCGCTCAAGCCCGAGTTCTGCTCGGTCACCTACGGCGCCGGCGGCTCCACGCAGGACGGCACCTTCAACACGGTGCGCGACATCCTGGCCGAAGGTGTGGACGCCGCCTCGCACTTCTCGTGCATAGGCGCCACACGTGCCGGCGTGCGCCAGCAGCTGGCGCAGCTCAAGGCCATGGGTGTCAAGCGCCTGGTGGCGCTGCGTGGCGACCTGCCCAGCGGCTATGGCCTGGGTGGCGAGTTCCATTACGCGAGCGACCTCGTGGCCTTCATCCGCGCCGAGACCGGCCGCGATTTCCACATCGAGGTGGCGGCCTACCCCGAGGTGCACCCCCAGGCCAGATCGCCCGAGGCCGACCTCAAGGCCTACGTCACCAAGGTGAAGGCGGGCGCCGACTCGGCCATCACCCAGTACTTCTACAACGCCGACGCCTACCGCCGCTTCGTGGACGACACCCGCGCCCTGGGTGCCGACGTGCCAGTGGTGCCGGGCATCATGCCCATCACCAGCTCGACGCAGCTGATGCGCTTCTCGGACGCCAGCGGCGCCGAGATTCCGCGCTGGATACGCCTGCGCCTGCAGGCCTATGGCGACGACACCGTGTCCATCAAGGCCTTTGGTCTGGATGTGGTGACCAGCCTGTGCGAGCAGCTGCGCGCGGCTGGCGCCCCCTCGCTGCACTTCTACACCATGAACCAGAGCGTGGCGACGCTCGAGATTGCGCGCCGGCTCGGGCTTTGAGGCCCTAGCGTTCGTCGTAGCTCACGGTGAGCGCGTCGGTGGTGGGGCGGGCCTGGCAGCTCAGCACGAAGCCCTGTTCCATCTCCCAGGGTTCGAGGGTGAAGTTCTTCTCCATCTCGACCGCGCCGCTCATCACCTTGGCGCGGCAGGTGCAGCACACGCCGCCCCGGCACGACCACGGCAGGTCCAGCCCGGCGTGCAGGGCCACGTCCAGCACGCGCTGGTCGCGGCCCATGCGCAGGGCATGGGGCTTGCCATCCAGCACCACGGTCAGGGCCACCTCGCCCTGTGTAGAGGTGTCGGCGTGGCCCAGCGCCACACCCTGGCGCTGGGCCGCAGGCAGGGCGTCCAGCGTGGGTGAAGTGAAACGTTCGGTGTGCACGCGTTCGCGCTTCACGCCAGCGGCGAGCAGCGCTGCTTCGGTGGCGTCGATCATGGCCTCGGGGCCGCAGATGAAGACCTCGTCCATGCTGGCGGCGGGCAGCAGCGTGGCCATCAGCGCACGCACCTTGTCGCCGTCGATGCGCCCTTCGAGCAGCGGCACCTCCTGCGCCTGGCGCGACAGCACGTGGATGAGCGTGAGCCGGTCGCGGTAGCGGTCTTTGAGGTCCTGCAGGGCCTCGTTGAACATCACGCTGGCCATGCGCCGGTTGCCGTAGACCAGCGTGAATTTGGCGCGGGCGTCGTCTTCCAGCGTGCTGGCCAGGATGGAGAGGATGGGCGTGATGCCCGAGCCTGCCGCGAAGCCCACCCGGTGCAGCGCGCGCGGCCGGTGCACGGTGAAGCGGCCTTCGGGCGGCATCACCTGCAGCACGTCGCCGGCCTTGAGCTGCGTGGCGGCCCAGTTGGAGAACAGGCCTCCCTCCACCGGGCGAATGCCCACCACCAGCTCGCCGTGGCGTGTGTAGTGGCTGCGCGCGCAGCAGATGGAGTAGTTGCGCCGCAGGTCCTGCCCGTTGACGGTGGCGCGCAGCGTGAGGAACTGACCGGGCGTGAAGTTGAAGGCCTCGCGCTCGGCAACGGGTACTGCCAGCGCGATGGATACCGCGCCGCCGGCCTCGGGGGTGACGCGGGATACCGTGAGTTCGTGGAAACGCGCCATGGCTTCAGTAGGGTTTGAAATGATCGAACGGCTCCAGGCAATCGAGGCAGCGGTGCAGCGACTTGCAGGCCGTGGAGCCGAAAGCGGATGTTTCGGTGGTGTTCATCGAGCCGCAGCGCGGGCAGGGCACGGGCGCGGCGTTCGCGCGGCGCACGAAGTTCACCGGTGCCGCGTGCGCCGGAGGCGCGATGCCGTAGGCGCGCAGCTTCTCGCGTGCCGCATCGGTGATCCAGTCGGTGGTCCAGGCCGGTGCGAGCTGGGTCACCACCCGCGCCGATTCCCCGGCCCCGCGCAGCGTGGCATGGATGTCGTCCTCGATCTGGTGCATGGCCGGGCAGCCGCTGTAGGTGGGGGTGATGACCACCTCGGGTGTGCCGTCGTTGCCGGTGCGCACGCCGCGCAGGATGCCCAGTTCGGCCAAGCTGACGACGGGGATCTCCGGGTCGGGCAGCGGCGCGAGCAGCGCTTCGATGCGGGCCAGCCGCTCCACGGTGGTGTCCATCACCACACCGCTTCGGGGTGGGCGCGGGCCAGGCTCTGCATCTCGGCCAGCAGGAAGCCCAGGTGCTCGGAATGCACGCCCCGGTGGCCTTGGGGCACATGCCCGCCGGGCGCGGGCCGCTGCAGCGTGGCCTCGGCCAGCACCGCGTCGAGCTGCGCGTCCCATGCGGCCTGCAGCGGCGCCACCTCGGGGTCGGTCCAGAAGGCCTGCGTATAGGGCATCAGGTGGTTCAGGGCGGCCTGGGCACGGTCGTGCGATTCGGCCGTGCCGTCGCCGAAGCGCACCAGCCAGTCGACGCCATGGTTGACGTGGTAGCGCGTTTCCTTGAGCGACTTGGCCGCGATGGCGGCCAGCGTGGTGTCGTCATCGCGCTGCAGCTGCTCCCAGCGCAGCGCCATCAGCAGGCCGTAGAGCACGTTGCGCACGGTGGTGGTGGCGTAGTCGCGGTCGGCGTGGGTCGGGCCGGCCAGCGGGCCGCGGTGGGGCAGTTCCAGCAGCGTGTGGTTGAGGAATTCGTGTGGCGCGCGGAAGTAGGCCAGCGTGTCCTCGGTCAGGCGGCCGCTGTCGCGCGCGCCGTGCAGGTGGGAAAAACGCGCGGCCACGCCGGCATCGGTATCCGCCAGCGTGCAGATGTGTTGGTAGAGCAGCCGGGCCTGGCCGATCAGGTCCAGCGCCTGGTTGGCCATGGCCAGGTCTTCTTCGAGGATGGGGCCGTGGCCACACCACTCGGCGTTGCGCTGGCCGAGGATGAGTGCGTTGTCGGCCAGATGCAGCAGGCGGTCGATGTCTGCAGCCATCACATGTGCCCCACTTCAGGCGGCAGTTCGTAGAAGGTGGGGTGGCGGTAGATCTTGTCGCCGGCCGGGTCGAAGAACTCGTCCTTGCGGTCGGGCTCGCTGGCGGTGATGGCGGCCGAGGGCAGCACCCAGATGCTCACGCCCTCCTGGCGGCGGGTGTAGACGTCACGTGCCATCTGCAGGGCGTGTTGCGCGTCGCTGGCGTGCAGGCTGCCGCAGTGTTTGTGTTCCAGCCCCTGCTTGCTGCGCACGAACACCTCCCACAACGGCCATTCCTTCAGGGCGGGTGCGGTGCTCATGCGGCCTCCTTCATCGTGCGTTGCTGTTGTCTGGTGGCATGGGCCAGCGCGGCCTCACGCACCCAGGCGCCGTCGTTCCAGGCTTTCACGCGGGTGGCCAGGCGTTCCTGGTTGCAGGGGCCTTCGCCCCTGATGTTGGCCCAGAACTCATCCCAGTCGATGGCGCCAAAGTCGTAGTGACCGCGTTCGTCGTTCCACTTGAGATCGGGGTCGGGCAGGCTCACGCCGAGCCGTTCGGCCTGGGGCACGGTGGCATCCACGAACTTCTGGCGCAGCGCGTCGTTGCTGATGCGCTTGATGCCCCAGCGGGTGCTTTGCGCGCTGTTGGGGCTGTTGTCGTCCGGCGGGCCGAACATCGCCAGGCATTTCCACCACCAGCGGTTCACCGCGTCCTGCACCATGGCGCGCTGCGCGTCGGTGCCTTTCATGAGCTGCAGCAGCGATTCGTAGCCCTGGCGCTGGTGGAAGCTCTCTTCCTTGCAGATGCGGATCATCGCCCTGGCGTAGGGCCCGTAGCTGCACCGGCACAGCGGTATCTGGTTCATGATCGCCGCTCCGTCCACCAGCCAGCCGATCACGCCGACGTCGGCCCAGGTCAGCGTGGGGTAGTTGAAGATGGAGCTGTACTTGGCCTGGCCGCTGTGCAGGGCGTCGAACATCTGGTCACGGCTGGTGCCCAGGGTTTCGGCGGCGCTGTAGAGGTAGAGGCCATGGCCGCCTTCGTCCTGCACCTTGGCCAGCAGGATGGCCTTGCGCTTGAGGCTGGGTGCGCGGCTGATCCAGTTGCCTTCGGGCAGCATGCCCACGATCTCGCTGTGCGCATGCTGGCTGATCTGGCGCACCAGCGTCTTGCGGTAGGCCTCAGGCATCCAGTCGCGCGGCTCGATCTTGCCGTCGGCCGCGAGGTGGGCATCGAACCGGGTCTGGGCTTCGCCAGGGTCGACCAGCCGGGGGGCGGCCTGCGCCGGGTCGGGAATATCCAGGGCTTGGGTGTACATGGGGCATCTCCACGGGGGCGATGCGCCATTGTAGAAAATTAACCGACCGATCGGTTGGTTAACTGTTTCAGGGTTTACCCGCCGTGTTCCACCGTCCAGGCCGCACCCACCTGTTCCTTCAGGCGTTCCAGCACGAAGGGCAGCGCCACTTTCAGCTGTTCGGCCAGCGTGAACGGCGGGTTGATCACGTGCATGCCGCTGGCACGCATGGGGGTGTGGCCAGTCTTGACTGGTGTGCCGTCGGGCGTGTGGCCTATGCTCAGTTCGGCCTGCACCCAGGGCCGGCCTGCCTGGGTGGACAGCGTGCGCAGCTTCTTGGCCATGGCGTGGGCCTCGGGCCGGGCGATCACCGGGTACCAGATGGCGTAGGTGCCGGTCGGAAACCGCTTGAGGGCGTCCTGGATGCAGGTGACCACGTCGGCGTAGTCGGTCTTGAGTTCGTAGCTGGGGTCCATCAGCACCAGGCCGCGCCGGCTGGGCGGCGGCAGCAGCCCCTTGAGGCCCTCGAAGCCGTTCTTGCGGATCACCTCGACCTGCTTGCCCGCTTCCAGCGCCTCGACGTTGCGGGTCAGCAGCCGGGCGTCGGTGGGGTGCACCTCAAACAGCTTGAGCTTGTCCTGGGGGCGCAGCAGGGCGTGGGCGATCCAGGGCGAGCCGGGGTAATGGCGCAGCCCGCCTTCGGGGTTGAACCGGGCCAGCAGCTTCAGGTACTCGGCCACCAGCGCGGGTGCCGAGGCGGTGTCGGTGCCGGCCACCAGGCGCTCGACGCCCGCACGGGCTTCCCCTGAAGTGAGTGCCTGCTCTTGATCGAGGCGATAGATGCCCGTGCCTGCGTGGGTGTCGACCAGCGTGAGCGCCGTGTCCTTCTGGCCCAGGTACTGCAGGATGGCGACCAGCGTGGCGTGCTTGAGCACGTCGGCGTGGTTCCCGGCATGGAAGGCGTGGCGGTAGCTGAACATCGGCGCATGGTAGCGCAATTGCCTGTTGCGCCGGGATTTCCTATAATGGCGGGCTTCGCAGCGATTTTGTGGTCCCGCGGCGAAGTTCCGTCCTCGGATGGATTCCCCACCTAAGAGGTTTCCGAAAGAGAAACACCGACCGTGGAAAAGGGCCCGCCAAACCTCACTCAGTAGCAACATGACCAAAACGTTCAGCGCAAAACCCGCTGACGTGGTGCACGAGTGGTTTGTGATTGACGCCACCGACAAGGTGCTCGGACGGGTCGCCAGCGAAGTGGCCCTCCGTCTGCGCGGCAAGCACAAAGCCATTTACACGCCCCACGTCGATACCGGCGATTTCATCGTCGTCGTCAACGCCGCCAAGATCAAAGTCACCGGCACCAAGGCCCTCGACAAGGTCTACTACCGCCACTCGGGTTTCCCCGGCGGTATCTACGGCACCAACTTCCGCGACCTGCAGGCCAAGCACCCCGGCCGCGCGCTGGAAAAGGCCGTCAAAGGCATGCTGCCCAAGGGTCCCCTGGGTTACGCCATGATCAAGAAACTCAAGGTGTACGGTGGTGCCGAGCATCCCCACACCGCCCAGCAGCCCAAAGCGCTGGAAATCTGAAGGAGTCTTGAATGATTGGTGAATGGAACAATGGCACCGGCCGTCGCAAATCCAGCGTCGCCCGCGTGTTCCTGAAAAAAGGCTCCGGCAAGATCACGGTCAACGGCAAGGACATCGAACAGTTCTTCGGCCGCCAGACCTCCATCATGATCGCCAAGCAGCCCCTGGTGCTGACCGACAACGTCGAGACCTTCGACATCCAGGTCAACGTCCACGGTGGTGGCGAATCGGGTCAGGCCGGCGCTGTGCGCCACGGCATCACCCGTGCGCTGATCGATTACGACGCGGCCCTCAAGCCCGCCCTGTCCCAAGCCGGCTTCGTCACCCGCGACGCCCGTGAAGTGGAACGTAAAAAGGTCGGTCTGCGCTCCGCACGCCGCCGCAAGCAGTTCAGCAAACGCTGATTTTCTGCGGCCTTACGGCAACACGAACCGCCTTCAAGACCACGTCTTGGGGCGGTTTTGTGTTTCTGGGGCCCGGACACACCGGCCTGCACCGTGCGACTGCGCCTGCTCCGACGACGCCTCACCATCAGCGCCCCGCGCATGGCGGTGCGCAGCGCGCTGCCGTGGCCGCTGCGCTGGGCCATGGCGGCGGTGGTGCTGGGCTTTTCTGCCGCCATTGCGCTGTGGGCCTTCGAGCTGGGCAAGGACATTGCCGGGCTGGACGGCAACGCGCGCGAGGAACTGCGCACGCTGCGTGAAGCCAACCAGCGGCTGGCGAACGAGCTGGCCGAACAGCAGAGCGTGAGCAACACCGCCGACAGCCTGCTGGTGGCCGAACGTGCCGCGCAGGAGCAGCTGGTGCAGCAGATCCGGGGCCTGGAGGCCGACAACCGCCGCCTGCGCAGCGACCTGGGCTTCTTCGAGCAGCTCATGCCCAGCACCGGTGCCAGTGGCCTGCACATCCGAGGCCTGCAGGTCCAGCGGCAGGACGGCGGCCAGGTGCATTGGCAGGTGCTGGTGATGCAGCCACTCAAGCAGGCGCCCGAGTTCCGGGGGCGGTTGCTGCTGCGCCTGGATGGCACCTTGCAGGGCAAGGCCTGGAGCCTGGAGCTCCCCCCTCAGGAGGTGGTGCTGCGCCAGTACCTGAGGCTGGACGGCGCGGTGGACGTGCCGCCGCAGGCCGTGCTAAAAACCGTGACCGCCCGCCTGCTGCAAGGCGACAAGGTGCAATCCACCGAGACCCAGAAACTGTGAGCGCCCGCTGATGGCGCCAGGAGCCCGCCCATGTTCGGCAAACCCAGACAGCCTCCCATCCGCAGCCTGATCGGCACTGGCACCCATATCACGGGCGACGTGCTCTTTCGCGACGGCCTGCGTGTCGATGGCGAGGTCAGCGGCCGCCTGCTGGCCGATTCTGCCGGACCGACCCTGCTGGTGGTGAGCGAGACGGCTCAGATCAAGGGTGAGGTACGGGCCGGGCACGTCATCATCAACGGGCAGGTGCATGGCCCGGTGGTGGCCACCGAACTGCTGGAGCTCCAGCCCAAGGCCCGCATCCATGGCACCGTGACCTATGCCGCGCTGGAAATGCACCAGGGGGCCACGATAGACGGCACCCTGCACCCCATGGCTGAGGCCGATACCCACAAACCCGCACTGAAGCTGGCGGCAAACAACCCCTGAGAGGCATACCCGAGCAATCTGGTATAGCATTCGACCCATTCACTCCACGAGATCCGAGGTTCCCACATGAGCGCCGTTGCCGAGAACATCCAGACCGACATGCCGGCCCCGCTGGTCTTTACCGACAGCGCTGCCGCCAAGGTGGCCGACCTTGTTGCCGAGGAAGGCAATCCCGACCTGAAGCTGCGCGTGTTCGTGCAGGGCGGTGGCTGCTCGGGTTTCCAGTACGGCTTCACCTTCGACGAAGTCGTCAACGAGGACGACACCCAGATGAGCAAGAACGGTGTCACCCTGCTGATCGACGCCATGAGCTACCAGTATCTGGTGGGGGCCGAGATCGACTACAAGGAAGACCTCGAAGGCGCGCAGTTCGTGATCAAGAACCCCAACGCCACCACCACCTGCGGTTGCGGCTCGAGCTTCTCGGTCTGAAAAAAACCGCCCCCTGATTCATGGATGAAGCCGCCTGCGGGCGGCTTCGCTGTTTCCGATGACCCCACACGCTCCGCTCACCGACGAACGCTCGCGCAACCTCCTGCTGTGGCTGGTGGCCGTGGGCTTTTTCATGCAGACGCTGGACGCCACCATCGTCAACACCGCCTTGCCTGCGATGGCGGCCAGCCTGGGCGAGAGCCCGCTGCGCATGCAGTCGGTGGTGGTGGCGTACTCGCTGACCATGGCCATGCTGATCCCGGCGTCCGGCTGGATCGCCGACCGCCTGGGCACGCGCCGTGTGTACATCGCCGCCATCGCACTGTTTGTCATGGGCTCCGTGCTGTGCGCGTTGTCGCAGAACCTGGGTCAGATGGTGGCCTCGCGCGTGCTTCAGGGGCTGGGCGGCGCGTTTCTGATGCCGGTGGGGCGGTTGTCGGTGCTGCGAGCTTTCCCGCAGAAAGACTTTCTGCGCGCCATGAGCTTCGTGGCCATACCGGGTCTGATCGGTCCTTTGCTGGGCCCGACCCTTGGGGGCTGGCTGGTCGAGTACGCCTCCTGGCACTGGATTTTTCTGATCAACCTGCCGGTGGGGCTGCTGGGCGCACTGGCCACGCTGCGCTACATGCCCGACAGCCGGGGACCGCAAGGCCGGGGTTTTGATGTCGGTGGCTTCCTGCTGCTGGCTTTCGGCATGGTGGCGGTGTCGCTGTCGGTCGAGGGGGTTTCGGGCCTCGGGCTGCCGCAATCGGGTGTGCTGGTGCTGCTGGTATTCGGGCTGGCCAGCCTGGCCGCCTACTGGCTGCACGCGCTGCGCCGGCCCGATCCCCTGTTCTCGCCGCACCTGTTTCGCATCGCCTCCATGCGGGTGGGGCTGCTGGGCAACCTCTTCGCGCGCCTGGGCAGCTCCTGCATGCCGTTCCTGGTGCCGCTGCTGCTGCAGGTGGGGTTGGGGTATTCGCCCCTGCATGCCGGCCTGATGATGCTGCCGGTGGCGCTGGCCGGCATGGGCATGAAACGCGCGGCCGCATCGATGATCCCCCGGCTGGGCTACCGCCGCGTGCTGGTGGTCAACACCTGCCTGGTCGGCCTGATGATGCTCAGTTTTGCCTGGGCATCGGCGGATCAGCCGCTGTGGCTGCGCATCGCCCAGCTGATGGCCTTTGGTGCCTTCAACTCGCTGCAGTTCACCGCCATGAACACCGTCACGCTCAAGGACCTGTCGCCTGAGCAGGCCAGCAGTGGCAACAGCCTGTTCTCCATGGTGCAGATGCTGGCTATGAGCCTGGGCGTGGGGCTGGCTGGCGCGGTGCTGGCGGCCTATGGCAGCCACTACGGGAGCGGCTCGTCGACGGGCGCGTTGCAGGCCTTGCACGCCACGTTCCTGACCATGGGAGCGGTCACCATCGCCGCCAGTGCGGTGTTCTGGCAGCTGTCAGCCGAAGACCGCGGCAGCGGCCCGGCAAGGGACCCCTCGGGCGGAGAATGAAAAAACCGGGCCAGGGCCCGGTTGTGTGGTGGAGTACGACCGACGGTTACTGGGCGCTGGCCTGCGTCACGGTCGCAGCTGCCGCGAGCTGGGTCCTCATTGCCTGGGCCACGGCATCGAACGCTGGGCGCGCTGCGGCGGACACGGGGATGGCCTCACCTGTGCGGGCAATGGTCAGCGGATCCAGGTGCTTGCCGTTCTCGCGGAACTCGAAGTGCAGGTGAGGGCCGGTGGACATGCCGGTGGAGCCCACCGCGCCGATGAACTCACCCTGGGTCACGCGCTGGCCGCGTTTCACATCGATGCGGCTCAGGTGAGCAAAGGCGGTTTCCTGCTTGTTGCGGTGCTGGATGACGATGAAGTTGCCATAACCCCGCTGCCAGCCCGCGAAGGTGACCACGCCGTCGCCCACGGTGCGCACCGGCGTGCCGGTGGGGGCTGCGTAGTCGATGCCCAGGTGGGCGCGCTGGCTGCCCAGCACGGGGTGAAAGCGCATGCCGTAGCCGCTGCTCACGCGCGAGAACTCCAGCGGCGAGGCCAGGTAGGTGCGGCGCCGGCTCTGGCCATCAAAGCCGTAGTAGCCGCCTTTCTGCCCTTCTTCCTGGAACCAGAGGGTCTGCAGGCTGCGGCCGTTGTTCACGAACTCGGCGCTCAGGATGCGGCCGCTGCGCAGGATCTCGCCATCGGCCTCCAGCGTTTCATAGACCAGGCTGAAGCGGTCGTTCTGGCGCAGGTCGCGGCGGAAGTCGATGTCGTCGGAGAAGATCTCGGCCATCTGCACTGCCACGGAGTCGGGCAGGTTGGCACGGTCGGTGGCGGCAAACAGCGAGCTGGTGATGGTGCCGCTGGCCAGGCGCTGAGACACCTGCAGGGGTGCCAGCTCCATGCGCGACTCCAGGTTGCCGAGAGCGTTGCGAACGATGCTCAGCCGCTTGAAATCGCGGGCGTCGTTGGCCGGCAGCCAGCGGGCCGTCAGCTGTACCAGCGCCTGCTGCTCGGTGGTCTGCACCGAGACCAGCTTGCCGGCGCGGCCGGCCAGCAGTTCGCGGGCGGCCGGGTCGGTGCGCAGGAAGGCCAGCAGCGCGGCGTCGTCCACGCCCAGGCGCGACAGCAGGCTCTGGGCCGTGTCCTCGCGGCGCGTCAGGTCGCTGCGGTACAGAACAAAAGGCAGGGCGGGCAAGGCGTCGGTGGACAGGGTGTCCAGCGACAGCGGGGTGACGGACTCGGTGATCTGCCGCACGGGCAGGTCGGCGGCATCGGGCGCAAGCGGCGCCACGCCAAAGGCGGTCACACCCGTGCCCAACAGCAGTGCGCCCAACGCGCCCATCAGACGCCGGGGGTGGCGTTTGATCGCGTCGACGACCGGTTGCAGCAAGGTAGGTGTCAAAACGGTGGTCCCGAAAAACGCGACACCCGCCCGGAAAGGTGCGACGGGCGAGTGTCGGGTGAAAGATTCATGGCCCGTAAAATCGGACCAAAAGCCGTAAAAGTATAGTCGCGTCAACCACTTCCACCATCGGTAATTCCCACCATGACTCCCGAATCGGCCCAAAAAACCAGCAACAACGATAAAAATGCGACCTCGGGGGCTGTGGAGTATCCGGTGACCGACCGCGTGAAAGAGGCTCTGGCCATCAGCCTGCGGGGGTGCGACGAGCTGATCCCCGAAGCCGACTGGGTGAAGAAGCTGGCGAAATCCGAAGCCACCGGCGTGCCGCTGCGTATCAAGCTGGGGCTGGACCCGACCGCGCCGGACATCCACATCGGGCACACGGTGGTGCTCAACAAGATGCGCCAGCTGCAGGATCTGGGGCACCAGGTGATCTTCCTGATCGGCGATTTCACCAGCCTGATCGGTGACCCGTCGGGCCGCAACAGCACCCGCCCGCCGCTCACGCCCGAGCAGATCAAGGCCAACGCCGAGACCTACTACAAGCAGGCCAGCCTCGTGCTGGACCCGGCCCGGACCGAAATCCGCTACAACAGCGAGTGGAGCCTGCCGCTGGGCTCCATGGGCATGATCCAGCTCGCGGCCAAGTACACCGTTGCGCGCATGATGGAGCGCAACGATTTCCACCAGCGCTTCACCGCCGGCACGCCCATTTCCGTTCACGAGTTCCTTTATCCGCTGATGCAGGGCTACGACTCGGTGGCGCTGAAGAGCGACCTGGAGCTGGGCGGCACCGACCAGAAGTTCAACCTGCTGATGGGCCGCCACCTGCAGGCCGAATACGGCCAGGAGCCGCAGTGCATCCTGACCATGCCGCTGCTGGAGGGGTTGGACGGCGTGGACAAGATGTCCAAGTCCAAGAACAACTACATCGGCATCACCGAAGAACCCAACACCATGTTTGCCAAGGTGCTGAGCATCTCGGACGTGCTGATGTGGCGCTGGTTCACGCTGCTGTCGTTCAAGTCGATGGCCGAGATCGAGGCGCTGCAGAAAGAGGTGGCGGGTGGCCGCAACCCCAAGGATGCCAAGGTGATGCTGGCCAAGGAGATCACCGCACGTTTCCACAGCGCTGCCGCGGCCGATGCGGCCGAACAGGACTTCATCAACCGCAGCAAGGGTGGCGTGCCCGACGACATCCCCGAGCTGAGCTTGAGCGGCGCGCCGTTGGGCATAGCGGCTTTGCTGAAGTCCGCTGGATTGGCACCGTCGTCCAGCGAGGCCAACCGCCTGATCGACGGTGGCGGGGTGCGGGTCGACTCCAGCGTGGTCAGTGACAAGGGGCTGAAGCTGGAGGCCGGGACCTACGTGGTGCAGGTGGGCAAGCGCAAGTTTGCCAAGGTCACGTTGGGCTGAGTCAGCGCGCCCCGGCCTTCTCCAGCATCGCCACCATCGCGCCATACCCGCGCGACCGGGCCAGTGCCAGCGGCGTCTGCCCATTGCGGTCCGCCAGTTGCAGGTTTGCACCCGCGTCGATCAGCGCCTTGAGCGTGGCCTGGTGCCTCGCACCGCCGTCGCCCAGCACGATGGACTCGATGACTGCCGTCCAGTGCAGGTTGTTGACGTGGTCCAGCGGCGCGCCGGCGGCAATCAGCTGTTTCACCACACCGTCGTGCCCCAGGTGGGCGGCGGCGATCAGCGCGGTGCCGTCGTAGCGGCTGGTGGTCTGTTTCGCACTGGCGCCCAGCGACAGCAACACGCGCAGCGTCTCTTCATCGTCGGCCACCGAGGCGATGGTCACGGCGTCGTAGCGATCGTTCTCCAGCGCGTTGAGGTCCGCACCGGCCTTGGCCAGCGCACGGATCACGTCGCGCTGGCGTGCAAAGGCCGCCACGTGCAGTGGTGTGCGACCACGGCTGTCGCGGGTTTCCAGTGCGGCCTTGGCTGCGCCGGCCACACGCGCCGCGTCACCCTTGTGGGCGGCGGCCAGCAGGCCCTGGTAGGCCGAGGCCTCGGCAGCGCTGGGCGCCACCTGGGCCAGGGCCGACCCGGCCAGCAGGCTGGCGCCCAGGGCAAAAGTCAGCGCGAGGGTTCTCATTTCAGGAGATCGGCGACTTTGGCGATCCCTGCCACCGCGCACTGCTCGTCCAGGTGGCCGCCGGGGGCGCCACCCACGCCCACGGCGCCGATGACTTCGTTGCCCACCCGCACCGGCACGCCGCCTCCCAGCACCAGGAAGCCGGGGATGTCCACCAGCGTCTGGGCGCCGGGGTTTTTCTGTACGTTCTCCAGCATGGCCGTGGTGTTGGCGCGGGCCGAAGCGGAGGTGAAGGCCTTGCCCTGGGCAGCGCCCACGGTGTGCGGGCCGGCGTTGTCGGCGCGCTGCAGGGCGCGCAGGGTGCCGGCGCGGTCCACCACGGCGGCGGTCACGTTGTAGTTGCTGGCGCTGCAGGCAGCCACGGTGGCGGCGGCGATCTGGTTGGCGAGTTCCAGCGACATGTTCTTTTCGGTGCGCACGGCTTGGGCGCCGGCGGCGGTGGCGAACAGGGAAAGGGCGAGGACGGCGTATTTCATGGGGTCTCCGTGAGGGTTGTCTCGGTGCGATTCACCGTGGGAGAACTGTAGAAATTCGCGCCCGCCGTGCCCATTCGGGCGGTTACGCGCGGGCTTCCGTAGAACTACGGAGTGCCGTCACCTTCCACCAGCGCGGCGTAGCGGCGTATGAGCTGCGCCAGCGATTCGGCGCCCAGCTTGCCAAACAGGTTGGCGCGGTGGGTTTCCACCGTGCGCGGCGAAAGCTCCAGCGCTCGGCCGATTTCCTTGTTGGTCAGGCCTTCGATGATCAGGCCCAGCACCTCGCGCTCGCGTTCGGACAGCTGGGCGTAGCGCTCTCGTGCGGTGCGGTCGGCCTGCTGGCGCTGGCGCGATTTCACGTGCTGGCGCACGGCCTGCTGCAGCGCCTCGATCAGGCGCTCGTCGTCCACCGGCTTTTCCAGGAACTCGGCCGCGCCAGCCTTGAAGGCGCGTCGGCACATCTCCACCGTGCCGTGGCCGGTGAGCATCACCACGGGCTGGTCCACGCCCTGGGCCACGAGCGTGTCCAGCACCGACAGGCCGCTGATGCCGGGCATGCGCACGTCGAGCACGATGGCGCCTATGGCCTCGCGCTCGAAGCCATCCAGAAACGCCTGCGGCTCGGCCCAGGCGTGGACACGCAGGCCCACGGTGGCGATCAGCAGCGCCAGGCTGTCGCGTACGGCCTGGTCGTCGTCGATGAGGTGGATCAGCGGGGACAGCGGTGTGCTCATGCCTGAGCCTGTGTCAGGGGGAGTGTCAGCGTGAACGCGGCGCCGCCGGTCTCGCGGTTGCTGGCAACCAACGAGCCTCCCATGTTGGTGGCGAGCGTCTCGCACAGGCTCAGGCCCAGGCCCAGTCCACCTTCGCGGGTGCTGTAGAAGGGTTGGAACAGCCGGGCCATGGCTTCGGGTGCGATACCCGGGCCGCTGTCCAGCACGTCGATACGGCCCCGCTTGCCGTCCTCGCGCAGGCGCAGCACGAGGTTGCGGCGCTCCGGGGGCACCTGCTCGAGTGCCTGCAGCGCGTTCATCAGCAGGTTGTGCACGATCTGCTCCAGCGCCACCGGGTCGGCGACCACGCGCAGGTCGGCGCTGGGCGCATCCAGTGTGGGGCTGACCTGGCGGCGCCGGCTCTCGGGTTCCAGCAGGTGCAATGCGTTGCGCACCGCGTCCTGCAGCACCACGACATGTTGCTCGTCGGCGGCGGCGGGGCGCTCCACCACGCGGCGCAGCCGCCCCACCACCTCGGCCGCTCGCCGGGCCTGGGCCACGGCCTGTTCCATGGCGCCGAGTGCAGTCGGGTCCGCGCCCCCTTGCTCGCGCAGCAGCCGGTTGGCGGCCTGGGTGTTGGCCACCACGGCGGTCAGCGGCTGGTTGAGTTCGTGTGCCAGGCCGGCGGCCAGCTCGCCCAGGGTGTTGAGGCGGGCCACCTGGCCCAGGCGCAGCAGTTCCTCGGCGCGGCGGCGTTCGGTGGCCTGGCGTTGCCAGGCGGTCCAGGCACCAGCGGCCAGCAGCACCAAGACCACCCAGCCGGCCATGCCCAGCCAGGGCAGTTCGTGCCAGCCCATGCGGCGGGTGATGACCAGGTTGAACGGCTGGCTCTGGCTGGCCAGCACCTTGGCGAAGCCCAGTGGCCAGCCCGCTCCGTCGTCGGCCTTGCCGGTCTGGAGCACATAGGGGGCTGCGCCGGGGAGTTCCAGGGTCACGCGTGCGGGGCTGCGGTCGGGTGGAAGTGGCCATTCGTCCCAGGGTACGGTCTCGCGCAGGGCGATGCGCAGCGCGTAGGCACCGTTGCCGGCGGCCATCACGAGGTTGTAGCGCCCGTTGTGGGTGTCCAGCGCGGCCAGGGCGGCGTGGCGGGTAGCGCGCGAGCGGGTCTCGCCGTTGATCAGTGCAGTGTCCGGCCAGCTGTCTCCGGGTGCGCGGCGGCGCACCTGCAGGATCTGCGAATAGACCGCGGGCAAACGCTGTTCAGGTTGCTCGGCGCCTGAGGGCTCCAGCAGCGCCAGCGTGGCCAGCACCGCATCGTGCTGCACCACACGCTGGCTCAGCAGCCGGTGGGCGATGCGGGCGTCGGTGTCGAAGGCCTCGCGCTGCTGCTGCAGTTCGGCGCGCCCCAGCAAGGCGGCGCCGGCCAGCGCCAGCGCGCCGCTGGCGGTCCAGAGCAACCAGTGGAAAGGGCGGGCCGATGGCATGGGCGCATTGTGCACAATGCCCGCATGAGCACGTCATTGTGGCAACGCATCTCCCCGCGCCAGCTGCTGCTGGCGTCCATCGTCGCTGCAGTGGTCACCATTGCCCTCAAGACGGCGGCCTGGCAGGTCACGGGCTCGGTGGGTCTGCTGTCAGACGCGCTGGAGTCGTTCGTCAACCTCGCGGCGGCCACCTTTGCGCTGGCCATGGTCACCATCGCCCAGCGCCCGGCTGATGACGACCACCCCTACGGCCACACCAAGGCCGAGTATTTCTCCAGCGGCTTCGAGGGCATCCTGATCTTCGGTGCAGCGCTGGCCATCGGCTGGACCGCGATCGAGCGCCTGCTGGCGCCACAGCCGCTGGAAGCGCCCGGCCTGGGGCTGGCGCTGTCCATTGCCAGTGCCTTGCTCAACGGGGGGCTGGCGGTACTGATGCGGCGTGCTGCGCGCATGCACCATGCAGCAGGGGTGGCCGGCGCAGAGGCGGTGGAAGCCGACGCGCGCCACCTCATGACCGACGTCTACACCACCGCCGGCGTGGTGGTGGGCGTAGGGGCGGTCTACCTCACCGGCTGGCTGTGGCTGGACCCGCTGATTGCGCTGGCCGTCGCGGTCAACATCGTGCGCGAAGGCCTGCACCTGATGCGCCGCGCCAGCGACGGTCTGATGGACCACGCGCTGGCCCCGGCGCAGCAGGCGGAAATCGAGCGGGTGCTGGCCGGGTTCGTCAATCCGGCGAGGCCGGGCCAGCTGCGGTTCGACCATGTCACCACGCGGCGCGCCGGGCAGCGACGGTTTGTCGATCTGCACCTGCACCTGCCGGCATCGTGGTCGCTGGGGCGCGCTGCGGCGCTGCGGGGACAGGTGGAGCAGGCGCTGATGCAGGCCGTGCCCGGCTTGCGCGCGACCATACAGCTGCTGCCCAGTGATGTGGAGACCTATCTGGATGAAGAGGGCGACTTGAAATGATGGCGTTGTTGCAGCGGGTCAGTGAGGCCCGCGTGGTGGTGGCGGGCGCCACCGTCGGCGAGATCGGAACGGGATTGCTGGTGCTGCTGTGTGCGGAGCCTGCCGATACCGAACCCGTGGCCGACCGGTTGCTGGCCAAGATCCTCAAGCTGCGCATCTTCAGCGACGAGGCGGGCAAGATGAACCGCAGCGTGGCCGATGTGGGTGGGGGCCTGCTGGTGGTGAGCCAGTTCACGCTGGCGGCCGACACCAGCGGCGGCAACCGGCCCAGCTTCACCGCTGCCGCACCGCCGGCGCTGGGGCGTTCGCTTTATGAATACGTCGTGCGCCGCGCGCGGGAGCAGCACCCGCTGGTTCAGACCGGTGAGTTCGGTGCGGACATGGCGGTGCACCTCGTCAACGACGGCCCGGTGACCGTCCCGCTGCGCATGCAGTGATTCAGTAAGGGTTGGGAATCCCGAGCCGCGCCAGGATTTCGATCTCGCGCGCTTCCATGGCTTCGGCATCGGCCTCGCCGGTCTCGTGGTCCCAGCCCTGGGCGTGCAGGGTGCCGTGCACCAGCAGGTGGGCGTAGTGGTGTTCCAGTGGCTTGCGCTGCTCGGCCGCCTCGCGGGCCACCACGGGCGCGCACAGCACCAGGTCGGCCATCACCACCGGCTCCTGCGCGTAGTCGAAGGTCAGCACGTTGGTGGCGTAGTCCTTGTGGCGGTAGTCGCGGTTCAGGGCCTGGCCTTCCTCGGTGTCGACGATGCGCACCGAGATTTCGCCGTCGGCTTCGAGCGCGTGGCGTATCCAGCGCATCACCTTGTGGCGGGGCAGGGCGGCCCGGTGGGGAGCGGCGTCGGCCAGTTCGCCGAACTGCAGCGAGAGGGACAGAGTAGGCAGGGTCAAGGGAATACCTCCGCCCTTTCGGGCTGCGGTGCAAGCTGCTTGGGGCGGCCCGGCGCGACGCTCATGAACGGCTCCGGCGCGGCGCGGGCGCTTCGGCGGTGGCGCCCCGCGCGTCGTAGGCGTCGACGATGCGGGCCACCAGAGGGTGGCGCACGACGTCGGCGCTGGTCAGGCGCTGGATGGCGATGCCCTGCACCCGTTTGAGCACCCGCTCGGCGTCGATCAGCCCGCTGAGCTGGCTGGTGGGCAGGTCGATCTGGCTCACGTCCCCCGTGACCACGGCCTTGCTGCCGAAGCCGATGCGGGTGAGGAACATCTTCATCTGCTCGGGCGTGGTGTTCTGGGCCTCGTCCAGGATCACGAAAGCGTGGTTGAGCGTGCGCCCGCGCATGAAGGCCAGTGGTGCGATCTCGATCTGCTGGCGCTCGAAGGCCTTTTGCACCTTGTCGTAGCCCATCAGGTCGTAGAGCGCGTCGTATAGCGGGCGCAGGTAGGGGTCCACCTTCTGCGCCAGGTCGCCGGGCAGGAAGCCCAGGCGCTCACCGGCTTCCACCGCCGGGCGCGTGAGCACGATGCGCTGCACCGCGCTTCGCTCCAGCGCATCCACCGCGCAGGCTACGGCGAGGTAGGTCTTGCCGGTACCGGCCGGGCCTATGCCGAAGGTGATGTCGTGGGTGGCCATCTGTTCCAGGTAGCGCGCCTGGTTGGGCGTGCGGCCCTTGACCTCGCCGCGCCGCGTCTGCATGGCCAGGGCTTCGTCGCCCACGCTGTCCAGTGCGGTGTCGCCGCTCAGCAGCAGCTGCACCTGTTCGGCCGGCACGGGGCGCTTGGCCATCTCGTAGAGCGCCTGCAGGGCCTCCATGGCCCGGGTGGCCTGGGCCTTGGGGCCCTCGATGCGGAATTGCTCGAAGCGGTGTGCGATCTTCACCTGGCAGGCTGCCTCGATGGTGCGGATGTGCGCATCCATGGGGCCACACAGGTGGGCCATGCGGGTGTTGTCGGGCGGTGAAAAGGTGTGGCGCAGAATCAAACGGATAATCTCGCGGTAAATGTCGGCCCCCTGACCTGGCTGCGCCAGGCCCCCCTGAAGGGGGCGGTCGTTCTTGGGGCGGCCCGGCGAACGACCAACGAGGAATTCCCAATGATAGGCAAGTTGACCGGAACGCTGCTGGAAAAGAACCCGCCCCAGATCCTGGTGGATTGCCACGGTGTGGGCTACGAGGTGGATGTGCCCATGAGCACCTTCTACAACCTGCCGGCCAGCGGCGAGAAAGTGGCGCTGCTCACCCACTTCGTGGTGCGTGAGGATGCGCAGATCCTCTACGGCTTTGGCACCGCCGCCGAGCGCGAGGCCTTCCGCCAGCTCATCAAGATCAGCGGCGTGGGTCCGCGCACCGCGCTGTCGGTGCTCTCGGGCATGAGCGTGAACGACCTGGCCCAGGCGGTGAGCGCGCAGGAGATGGGGCGCATCGTCAAGGTGCCCGGCATCGGCAAGAAGACCGCCGAGCGCCTGCTGCTCGAACTCAAGGGCAAGATCGGCGCCGATCTCGGCCCCGTGGGCGTGGCCCATGCGAGCGACGCCCACGCCGACATCCAGCAGGCCCTGATGGCGCTGGGCTACAACGAGAAAGAAGCTGCCGCCGCCCTCAAGGCCCTGCCGGCCGATGTGGGCGTGAGCGATGGCATCAAGCTGGCGCTGAAGGCGCTGGCGAAGTAAACCACCATGAGCATCCAGACCGACGACTTCGCCCCCGCGCCGCGCGTGGTGTCCGCTGCGCCCGCCTCGCCCAAGGAAGAGGCTATCGAACGCGCGCTGCGGCCCAAGCTGCTGGACGAGTACGTCGGCCAGCAGAAGGTGCGCGAGCAGCTGGAAATCTTCATTGGCGCGGCCAGAAAGCGCACCGAGGCGCTGGACCACGTGCTGCTGTTCGGCCCGCCCGGCCTGGGCAAGACCACGCTCTCCCACATCATTGCGCAGGAGCTGGGCGTGAACCTGCGCCAGACCAGCGGCCCGGTGCTCGAAAAGCCCAAGGACCTGGCAGCGCTGCTGACCAACCTCGAGCCCAACGACGTGCTGTTCATCGACGAGATCCACCGCCTCTCGCCGGTGGTGGAGGAAATCCTCTACCCCGCGCTGGAGGACTACCAGATCGACATCATGATCGGCGAAGGCCCGGCGGCGCGCAGCATCAAGCTGGACCTGCAGCCTTTCACCCTGGTGGGCGCCACCACCCGCGCCGGCATGCTCACCAACCCGCTGCGCGACCGCTTCGGCATCGTCGCGCGCCTGGAGTTCTACAGCGCCGAGGAACTCACCCGCATCGTCACCCGCAGCGCCGGCCTGCTGAACGCCCCCATCGAGGCCGATGGCGCCTTCGAGATCGCGCGCCGTTCGCGCGGCACGCCCCGCATTGCCAACCGCCTGCTGCGCCGCGTGCGCGACTTTGCGGAGGTGAAGGGCAATGGCACCATCACCCGCGACATGGCCAACCGCGCGCTGGCCATGCTGGACGTGGATCCGCAGGGCTTCGACCTGATGGACCGCAAGCTGCTGGAGGCCGTGATCCACAAGTTCGACGGCGGCCCGGTGGGGCTGGACAACATCGCGGCCAGCATCGGCGAGGAAGCCGGCACCATCGAAGACGTGATCGAGCCCTACCTGATCCAGCAGGGTTACCTGCAGCGCACACCGCGCGGACGCGTGGCCACACTGGCGGCGTTCCGCCACCTGGGCGTGGCGCCCCCGCAGAACGAAGCAGGGTTGTTCTAAACCGGGGGCACCGCCGGGCCGGCTTTGCCGGACGGCTGGTGTCGCCCCCTGGGGGGAGGCGCGTAGCGCTTCGGGGGGCTATCTTTTCAATCCGCCCACGATCAGGCACTGCGCGACGTAGTAGGTGGACAGCACCCACAGCTGGGACAGCGGCAGCGGCGTGACGAAGCGGTTGGTGGCCAGCAGCGAATCGCTGAGCATGAAAAAGACCGCGCCCACGGCCACCAGCACGGAGGCCTGGTCGCGCAGCACCGCGGCGCGACCCATGGCCTGCGCGGCCATCAGCGCGATCACCACCACGTAGGCCGCCACCGGCACGCGCAAGGCCACGGGCAGGCCGCCCCACCAGAGGAAGGCGTACATCAGCGCGCCCACGCCCAGCGTGGCCATCAGCGCTCGGCGGCTGGCGAACCAGGTCGCGTCCTGGCGAAAGCGCACGATGTAGGCCACGTGGGCCAGCAGGAAAGCCACCAGACCAGGGATGAAGTAGCCCGGCAGCATCAGGAACACGTCGCCAGCCAGTGAGCCGACCAGCGCCAGGCGCAGCCACAGCGCGCGCGGCAGGCCCCAGGTGAGGGCCAGCGCGATCACCATCGCCAGCGGCTTGAACACCCGGTGCAGCTCCACGAAGCCCAGCGCGGAGGTGGCGGTGGCCAGCGCGCAGGCCTGCACCAGCAGCACCTCCGGCACCGACAGGCGGCCCTGCAGCACCGCGCCCACCGCCCAGAGGCTGGCTGTCAGCGTGGCGAGCCAGACGAACGAGGTGGACAGCGGCCAGGCATCGGTCTGCCACAGGAAGGCCGCAACGCCGCCCAGCAGCAGCACGAACTGCAGGCTGGCGAACCACGCCACGCCCGCCGTGAGGGGCGGGTGGTAGCGCTGAACGGCGGCCACGTCGAACGCGGGCTTGGGGAAGCGCTCGGCCACGTCGGCCGGCCGCCAGCCCGGTGGCTTGATCCACACGCGCAGCTTGTCGGCCCAGCGCCGGGTGCGCCACGAGTCCTTGAGCAGCGCCCAGTAGACCTCGCCGTTGGCCCACAGCGGGTCCCAGCTGTTGAGCGGGCTGCGCGTGCCGTACACACACGGCTCATCCTCTTCCTTGAAGCTGCCGAAGAGGCGGTCCCAGACGATGAGGATGCCGCCGTAGTTGCGGTCCAGGTAGCGGTCGTTCACCGCGTGGTGCACGCGGTGGTTGGAGGGGGATGCGAACACGCGGTCGAACCAGCCCAGCCGGGGCACGTGTTCGGTGTGTATCCAGTACTGGTAGAGCAGGTCGATCAGGCCCACCACCGCGAACACGATGGGCGGCACACCTGCCACCGCCATGGGGATGTAGAACACCCAGCCCAGCAGGGCGCCTGTGCTGGTCTGGCGCAGCGCGGTGGAGAGGTTGTAGTCCTGGCTCTGGTGGTGCACCACATGCGCGGCCCACAGCACCGCCACCTCGTGGCCGCCCCGGTGCAGCCAGTAGTAGCAGAAGTCGTAGAAGACCAGCGCCAGCAGCCAGCCGTACCAGGTGGTCCAGAACTCGGGGCCAGGGCCGAGAGCGGCAGCGTGGTAGACGGCGGTGTAGATGCCCACGCGCAGCAGCGGCGTGAGCACGTTGCTGATCTGGCTCAGCATGCCCAGCGTGATGCTGTTGACCGCGTCGTTGAGGCGGTAGGTGTTGCGGCCGGTGGCTCGCCCGTAAGCGAACTCGATGGCGATCAGCAGGAAAAAAACCGGGGTGGCGAGGACGATGACCTGGCTGGGGCTGAGATTCATGCGCGCGATTGTGGCGGCGATCAGGTCAGCGCGCCCCTCGCATCTACCCGAATGGAACGCTCCACCTGCCCCGCTTGCAGGCCGCCGCGCACGCCTATCAGGTGGTCGTGCAGGTTGACGGTCGGGTCGCAGTGGCCGGGGATGAGCCAGACCGTTTCGCCTATGGCCGGCAAAGGCCCGCCGGGCTGAGCCGCGCGCAGGATGCCGTGCTCGTCACCGCCGTTGGCAAACGTCAGGCCTTCAGGCCAGGCCACGCGGGGCAGGCCGCTGTCGATGGCGTGGCTCTTGTGGCCGGCATCGCAGATGGCGCGGTCGGCCTGGCGGCTGATGACCTGGGCCTTGATGAACAGCGCGTGTTCGAACACCGGGGCCTGCGGGTCGGCCTCGTTGCCGGCGTAGTCCGCGTCCATGAACAGGTAGGAGCCGGCCTGCAGCTCGTGCCACACGCCGCTGGCCGCTTCCAGGGCGAAGGTGCCGGTGCCGGCGCCCGTGATGCACAGCGGCCCGAGGCCGGCGGCTTCGATCAGGTCGCGCGTGAGGGCGGTGGCCTGTGTGGCGGCGGCGATGGTGGCCACGCGTTCGGCCAGGGTGCGCTGGTGCTGGGCGCGGCCGTGGTAGGCCTGCAGGCCGGCCAGGCGCAGCCGCGGGTGGCTGGCCACCTGGCGGCCCAGCGCCACTGCCGGCTCGCCTGGTGCCACGCCACAGCGACCGTGGCCGACGTCGATCTCGATGTAGACGTCGAGGGTGGCGGGGGTTCCCTCCATGGCGGCTGCCAGCGCGGCCACGCCTTCGCTGCTGTCCACCGCCAGGCCCAGCTGGCCACCGCGCGCGGCGAGCTGCAGCGCGAGGCGGGCCACACGTGCCAGTTTTCTCGGTGCCACCACCTCGTTGGTGATCAGGATGTCGTTCACGCCGCCAGCGGCCAGGGCCTCGGCTTCGGCGGTCTTCTGCACACACACGCCCACTGCGCCGGCAGCGATCTGCTGGCGCGCGACCTCGGCACTTTTGTGCATCTTGGCGTGGGGCCGCAGGCGCAGGCCGCGCTCGCGCGCAAAGGTGGCCATGCGAGCCAGATTGCGTTCCATGGCGTCCAGGTCCACCACCAGCGCGGGGGTGTCGATGTCGGCTGTGTTCATGTGGTGGATTCGTCCAGTGGCTGTTCGCTGCCGTCCTGCAGGTGGCCGGTATCGGCCCAGCCCACCAGGCCCAGGCCGGCCTCGGTGCAGAGCAGGCGGTTGATGGCGGCGTTGTCCAGCGCCCAGGTGCGCGGGGCCTGCAGGTGCTGGCCGGTGGCGGCGCGGTAGAGCACGTCCATCACGCCCCCGTGGGCCACCATCACCACCTGCTCGCCCGGGTGGCGGCGCGCCAGCTCCAGCACCGTGCCCACCACGCGGGCCTGCAGCTGCAGCAGGTTCTCGCCGCCCTCCGGGGCGAACTCGGGCACGCGCTGGCGCCAGGCCAGGGCCTGCTCGGGCCAGCCGGTTTCAATCTCGGCCCATGTCTTGCCTTCGAAGCGGCCGAAGTGGCGCTCGCGCAGGCCCGTGTGCGTGACGACGCTCAGCCCTTGTGCATCGGCCACGGCCTGTGCGGTCTGGCGCGCGCGGGCCAGGTCGCTGCTGTAGATGGCGGCCAGCGGCTCGTCGCGCAGGGCCTGCGCCAGCCGGCTGGCCTGCCAGAGGCCGCGCCCGTTGAGCGGGATGTCGAGGTGGCCCTGGATGCGGGTGTCACGGTTCCAGGCGGTTTCACCGTGGCGGATGGCGAGTATGCGGGTAGGGTCCAAGGGGAGTCCGGTGCGTGGGTTCCAGCCCTAGAATGTACCGAACACCCAACGGAGGAGATGCCATGGATGCGATGCAGCGCGATATCGACGAACGCACCAACCTGACCGGGACCAACAAGTTCGAGATGCTGCTGTTCCGTCTGGGCGGCGACGCCGACGGCAAGCACTCGGAGCTCTATGGCATCAACGTCTTCAAGATCCGCGAGATCGTGGCCATGCCCACGGTCACGGCCATGGCCGGTGCGCCGCAGCACGTCATGGGTGTTGTCAACCTGCGTGGCCAGATCATCCCGGTCATCGATCTGCCGGCCGTGACCGGCTGTGTGCCCCAGAGCGGCCACAACATCATGCTGGTGACCGAGTACGCACGGACCACCCAGGCGTTTGCGGTCGAGGCGGTGGAAGAAATCGTGAGGCTGGACTGGAAGCAGGTGCTGAGTGCCGAGAACAGCGCCACCGGTGGCATGGTGACCAGCATCGCCCGCCTGGACGACGACGTGAACGGCCAGCGCCTGGTGCAGGTGCTCGACGTCGAATCCATCCTGCGCAAGGTCATGCCCACAGGCGACACCGATGTCAGCCCCGATGAGGTGGGCCCCAAGGTCGAGCTCAAGCCGGGCACGGTCATCCTGGCGGCTGACGACTCGTTCGTGGCCCGCACCATGATCGAGCAGGGCCTGCAGGCCATGGGGCTGCCCTACATCATGACCAAGAGCGGCAAGGAAGCCTGGGACCGGCTGGCCTCTCTGCTGGCCGAATGCCAGGCCAGCGGGCGCGAGATCACCGACAAGGTGGCGCTGGTGCTGACCGACCTGGAAATGCCCGAGATGGACGGCTTCTCGCTCACCCGCCAGATCAAGCAGAGCCCGCACCTGCGCGCGCTGCCGGTGGTGATCCACTCCTCGCTCTCGGGCGCCACCAACGAAAGCCATGTGCGTGGCGCCGGAGCTGATGCCTACGTGGCCAAGTTCGCGGCCGAAGACCTGTCGGGCACGCTGCGTCAGGTGCTCAAGCAGTACGGCTCCACCGCACAGGAGGCCTGAGCCGGCGCTGGCGAGGCTAGCGCGGCACCTCGATGTTGACCTGGCGGGCACCCGCCGGCGGGCGGGGGAAGTCCTGCAGCGCGGCCTGCGCCATGGCGGCCCACAGCGCCGGGGTCTCGTTCCAGCGGCCGTCGTGCGCGGCACGGGTTTCGTACACCACACGCCCGCTGGCGGCGTCCCGCACCACGATGGCAATCTCGCGTTCGAAGTAGGGCTGCTCGAAGCGCATGCCCAGCGTGGGCACGAACACCACGCGCCCGTTGCCCGTCACCACATGCCCATACCCTCCGAACCCGAACGGGCCACCGGGCCAGGGGTCGTCCCACGGCGCGCGGGGGTGGCGCACGGTCTGGGCGCTCACCTGCACGGTCCATCGGGAGGTGGCGTCACCGGGCGCTGCGGCCTTCAACCCGAACTGTTCCAGCTTCTGGCGCACCGGGGTTTCCAGGGTGTCCTGGGCCACGGCACGTGGGCCTTCGTTCTGCGAGGGCAGGCGCTCGAAACGGAAGCTCTGTCCTGGCGCGGGCGCGCCAGCGGCCTCCCAGGTGGCATAGCTGCGCACCTGGTTGTCCACCAGGTACACGCTGGCGCAGCCACCGAGGAAGGCGCTGGTCACCAGCAGGCCCGCGAGGGCCACTCGTCGAATCGGACGCATGGGCGTCTCCGGTTTCAGGTGCTCAGCGACACCACCTGCACCGCGGGCAGGTGGGGCACGGCTGGCAGCGGGTCTTCGTCAAAGCCCTTGTCGCCGTTGGCGTCGGGCACGCCGGTGGCGCGCAGGGTCTCGAAGGCATGCAGCTGGCGGTCCATCAGGTGGCTGGGCACCACGTTTTGCAGCGCGGTGAACATGTTTTCGACCCGGCCGGGGAATTTCCGTTCCCACTCCTTGAGCATGGCCCCCACCTGCTTGCGCTGCAGGTTCTCCTGGCTGCCGCACAGCGTGCACGGGATGATGGGGAACTCGCGCACCTCGGCCCAGCGGGTCAGGTCTTTCTCGGCCACATAGGCCATGGGGCGGATCACCACGTGTTCGCCGTTGTCGCTCACCAGCTTGGGCGGCATGCCCTTGAGCTTGGCGCCGAAGAACATGTTGAGCAGCAACGTCTGCAGGATGTCGTCGCGGTGGTGGCCCAGTGCGATCTTGGTCGCGCCCAGCTCGTTGGCCACGCGGTAGAGGATGCCGCGGCGCAGCCGGCTGCACAGGCTGCACAACGTCTTGCCCTCGGGGATCACCTTCTTGACGATGGAGTAGGTGTCCTGGTTCTCGATGTGAAAGGGCACACCCAGCTGCGTGAGGTAGGCGGGCAGCACGTGCTCGGGAAAACCGGGCTGCTTCTGGTCGAGGTTGACCGCGATCAGCTCGAAGCGGATGGGTGCGCGGGCCTGCAGCTTGAGCAGGATGTCCAGCATGCCGTAGCTGTCCTTGCCGCCCGACACGCAGACCATGACCTTGTCGCCGTCCTCGATCATGTTGTAGTCGGTGATGGCACGGCCGACCTCGCGGCACAGGCGTTTTTCGAGCTTGTGGTCCTCGCGCTCGATCTTCAGGGTGTTCATCTCATAACCTCTCTTACCAGGTACCGCTTTCCATGCGGATGGCGACTTCGCAGTCTTCAAAAATTTCCAGCTTGGCGATCTTCACCCGCACGCCGATCACGCCGGGCAGCGACATCAGGCGTTGCGTGAGCTTGCCGATCAGGCTCTCGAGCAGGTTCACGTGTTCGGCGGTGCACTCGTCGATGATGATCTGGCGCACCTTGCGGTAGTCCAGCACGTGGCTGATGTCGTCGTCGTGGGGTAGCAGGGGCTGGGTGCCCTGGTTGAGCTCGGCGTCCACCTGTATGGGCTGGGGCCGGCCGATCTCCTGGGCCAGTATGCCCAGGTCGGCGTTGAAGCGCAGACCGGTGAGCGTGAGGATCTGCTGGCCGTGGCGGGGGGCTGTGGTCATGGTCGGGCAGGTTGCGGTCAGGCGGCCTTGGCGCGGAACACCTCCACGCCCACGGCTTCGCAGTCGGGGTACACATCGGGTTTGGCGGTGGACAGTCGCACCGCGCGCACCTGCGGGTGGGCCAGCAGCGCGGCCGCCAGGTCGTCGGCCAGGGTTTCCTGCAGCGTGATGTGGCCCTGGGCAATGCGCCGTGCCACCACCTCGCGCACGTAGTCGTAGTCCACCACCTCGCTTAACTGATCGCTGCTGGGGGTGGAGTGTGCGTAGGGTACGTAGAGCTCGACGTCTATCCACAGCCGCTGCGGGCCGTGCTGCTCGAAATCGTGCGCGCCGATGCGCACCAGCACCTCGTGGCGGCGCAGGAACAGCTTGCGGCAGTCGCGCAGCCAGTCAAGGTCTGAGGTGTGGGCACTCATGGCCTCTCCTGGTTGTTCATCAGGTCGTCCACCACGAACATCACGTCGCGCTCCAGTGGCACCAGGTGCTGGCCGTTGTCCACCGACACCGTGGTGCCGGTGATGGACGGGTTGCTGGCGAGGAACACCGCGGTGCGGGCCACGTCCATGGGGTCTATGGGTCGGCGCAGCAGGTTCACACGCCCCGCGGAGCGGAAGTTGTCGCTGCTCTGCGGGCCGCTCTCGAACATCAGGCCGGGCGCGATGCCGCATACCCGCGCGTAGGGCGCCAGAGCCTGGGCCTGCAGGGCCACCGAGCGTTCCAGCGCCAGCTTGGAGACGGTGTACGAAAAATAGTCCGGGTTGAGGTTGAACACCTTCTGGTCCAGCACATGCAGGATGCAGGGTGGCTGACCGTCCGTTCCGGTGTCGCGCCAGTGGCGCACCAGCCAGCGCGACAGCGACAGCGGCGCGAGCAGGTTCACCTCCAGCTGGTGGCGCGCCACCTCGGGGTTGAAGTCGGTGCCGCTGTCGGGCTCGAACAGCGAGGCGTTGTTGACCAGCGCCTGCACCGGGCCGAAACGTTCGTGCACGTCGGCCATCAGGCGCTGGCGCTGGGCCTCGTCGCCGAGCTCGGCCTGTACCAGGTGCAGCTGGGGGCCGATCGCCTGCTGCAGCGCGTGCGCGGCCTCGACCGAACGGTTGTGGTGGCAGATCACGTCCCAGCCGGCGTCGGCAAAGGCGTGGCAGAAGGCCGCGCCCAGGCGCACGGCGCCACCGGTGATGAGGACTCGCTGAGGCATGGTGGGTGGGTTGGGGTGTGGGGGCGGATAATCGGCGGCCCATGAAGTCCAGTGACCACGAACCGACGCCGGCAGGCTTGTCCCCGATTATCCGGCAGGCGGTCGTTGCGGCCGGTGGCTGGCTGCCGTTCGACCGCTTCATGTCCCTCGCGTTGTACGAGCCCGGTCTGGGCTATTACGCCAGCGGCCGTCCCACGTTCGGGCGCCTGCCCACCGGGGGCAGCGACTTCGTCACCGCACCGGTGCTCACCCCGCTGTTCGGTCGTGCGCTCGCGGTGCAGGTGGCGCAGGCGCTGACCGCCACCGGCACCACCGACGTGTGGGAGTTCGGGGCGGGCAGTGGCGTGCTGGCAGCCCAGGTGCTGGATGCCCTGGCGGCCGATGCCGCACACGCGGGTGTGCGCTACCACATCGTCGACGTCTCGGGCACGCTGCGCGAGCGCCAGCGCACCACGCTCGCAGCCCACGGTGACCGCGTGGTGTGGGAAGACCGCTGGCCCGAACGGCTGGAGGGCGTGGTGCTGGGCAACGAGGTGCTGGACGCCATGCCGGTGCGGCTGCTGCACCGGGTGGGGGGTGTCTGGCACGAGCGGGGCGTGGTGGCCGAAGGCGCCGGTTTTGCCTGGGCCGACCGACCCACCGAGGCCCGTGCGCCACTGGACCCGGCGGGCCCGCACGATTACCTGACCGAGATCCATCCGCAGGCCGAGGCGTTTGTACGCAGCCTGTGCGAGCGCCTGACGCGGGGCGTCGCGCTGCTGATCGACTACGGTTTCAGCGAGAGTGAGTACTACCACCCGCAGCGCCACATGGGCACGCTGGTGTGTCACCACCAACACCGGGTGGACCCCAACCCGCTGGTTCTGGTGGGCGAAAAGGACATCACCGCCCACGTCAACTTCACCGGCATCGCGCTGGCCGCGCAGGACGCTGGCCACACCGTGCTGGGCTACACCTCGCAGGCGCGTTTCCTGATCAACTGCGGGCTGGTGGACCTGGCGGCCGCCGCCTCGCTGGCCGAACGTGCCAACGCCATGAAGCTGATCCACGAACACGAAATGGGCGAGCTCTTCAAGGTGCTGGCCTTTGCCCCCGAAGCCAGTGCCGATGGCTGGGAGCCGCTCGGGTTCGCGTCGGGCGACCGCAGCCACACCCTCTAGGGCCCACCATGATCCGCTGGATGATCGTCATCTTCCTGGCGCTGCTGCTCATCAGCTGGTTCACGCCGCTGCTGCAGAAGCTGGGGTTCGGGCGCCTGCCGGGCGATTTCCGTTTCCGGGCGTTCGGCCGCGAGTGGTTTCTGCCCTTCGCCTCCACGGTCATCCTGAGCCTGGTGGCCAGTGCGGTGGGTTACCTGGTCTAGGGCGAGATACCCCATTCCGCATCACATTTCTTGCAGCAAACCCGCAGCCGCGTCCGCTCGGGCTGCTGCTCGCTCACCCGAAGCAGGCCATAGCGCTGGCACTGTGGGCAGTTGGCCTGGTTGGCCAATTCCTCCGCGTGCATCAGCAGGTAAACGTAACGCCGCAGGGCCCAGAAGGTGATCCCTGCGCACAGGATGACGAACAGGGTGTTCAGGAGTTTTTCGTTCACGCTGGCGCCGTGAAAGCCTTCGAAGCTGGCCAGCAGGGCAATCGCGGACAACACGGCCAGCAACATGTGGGCGTGGCTGCTGAGCAGCTCGCGTTCGTACCACTTGCGAAAGCCGAACCGGCGTATGCCTTCGGCCAGTGGTGGGTTGAACGGGTTCATGGCCACGATGTTCCATCGGCGCCGGGGCGCCGTCCAGCGGGGTCGAAAATAGCTGTGGACGGCAGTCAGGCTTTGCCGGCGGCCGCGCCGCGCCAGCCCAGCAGCCGGCCACCGAACAGGTTCACCAGCAGGCCGCCCATCAGCAGCGCGCCGCCCACCCAGTGAACGGGTTGCAGCGCCTCGCCAAACACCAGCCAGCCCACGCTCAGGCCCACCAGCGGCACCAGCAGCGAGAACGGGGCCACGCGGTTGGCCGGGTGGCGCGAGAGCAGCCAGGTCCACACGCCGTAGCCGAACAGCGTGGCGGCCCAGGCCAGGTAGGCCACGGCGCCAAGCGAGACGGCATTGAGCCCACGCAGTGCCGCCACCATCGCGTCCGGCCCTTCGAGAGCGTATGAAAGCCCGAAGAACGGGACGATGGGTACCAGCGACGACCAGACCACGAACGCCAGCTGGTTGATGGGCCCGTGGCGCGAGATGGCCCGCGAGACAATGTTGCCCCCGGCCCAGGTGGCGGCGGCGGCCACCGTGAGTGCGAAACCCAGCAGCGGCATGCTCTGGCCATGGCTGCTGCCAATGAGCACCAGCCCGGCGCCCGCCAGCAGCAGGCCCGCGAGCTGGCTGGCCTGCCAGCGTTCCCCCAGAAACCAGGCCGCGAACACCAGCGTGAAAAACGCCTGCGACTGCAGCACCAGCGAGGCCAGACCCGAGGGCATGCCCACGTGAATGGCCGTGAACAGCAGCGAGAACTGGCCCACCGAGATCAGCAGCCCGTAGGCCAGGTACAGCCGCAGCGGCACCCGGGGCGGCTTGAACAGCAGGATGGCGGGAAACACGGCTGCCAGGAAACGCAGCGCACCCAGCAGCATCGGCGGCACACCGGCCACGCCCAGCTTGATGACGGCGAAGTTGGCGCCCCAGACCACGATGGTCAGCAGCGCGAGCGACAAATCCTTGACGGGCATGAAAGTCCTGAATCAGAGCGCGGCGGCGATGGCCGCCTCGCGGGCGTGGGCGATGGCCCGGGCGATGTGCGGGCCGGGTGTGCTTGCAGCGGCGATGGAAGCCGTGTCCACCGCCAGCGCAGCGGCCAGCGCTGTGCGCAGCCGCTCGGCCTGCGGGTAGGGCTGGTCTTGCAGCCCGGCGCGGCCGCGGGCGTCGCATTCGCAGGCCAGCAGCACGGCGTCGAAACGCTCCGGTCGGCGCGGGGCGTCGCAGCGCTCCAGCAGGCGCAGCACGGCGGCGGCGCCGAACTCGCCGCTGCGGTGGATGTTGCCGTGCTCGCGGGCCACCACCTCGGCCAGCTCCTTGCAGTCGCGCGGCACGCGCAAGCGCTCGCAGACGGCGCGCAGCAGGCTCACGCTGCGCTGTTCGTGGCCGATGTGGCGCGGCAGCATGTCAGCGGGTGTGGTGCCCTTGCCGAGGTCGTGGCACAGGCAGGCAAAGCGCACCGTCAGCGGCGCACCCAGCTGTGCGGCCATGTCCAGCACGAGGTTGAGGTGCACACCGGTGTCCACCTCCGGGTGGTACTCGGGCCGCTGTGGTACGCCCCAGAGCCGGTCCACCTCGGGCAGCAGCACGCGCAGGGCGCCGCTGTCGCGCAGCACTTCGAGCAGGCGGCTGGGGCGGGTTTCCATCAGCCCGCGCGAAAGCTCCTGCCACACGCGCTCGGGTACCAGGTGGTCGGCCTCGCCGTCGGCCACCATGCCCTGCATCAGTGCGCGCGTTTCGGGCGCGACGGTGAAGGAAGGAAACCGCGCCGCAAATCGCGCCAGCCGCAGGATGCGCACCGGGTCTTCGGCAAACGCGCCGGTCACGTGGCGCAACACGCCCGACGCCAGGTCGGCGCGGCCGTTGAACGGGTCGATCACGTCGACCGGGTCGAAGCTGCCGTCGGGCCGCAGGCGCCCGGCGTCCACGGCCAGCGCGTTGAGGGTGAGGTCGCGCCGGGCCAGGTCCTGTTCGAGCGTCACGCTTTCATCCGCCTGGAAGGCGAAACCGTGGTAGCCGCGGGCCGTCTTGCGCTCGGTGCGGGCCAGCGCGTATTCCTCGCGCGTCTGCGGGTGCAGGAAGACCGGGAAATCGCGGCCCACGGGCAGGAAGCCCTGCTCCGACATGGCCTCGGGCGAGCTGCCGACCACGACCCAGTCGCGGTCGCTTCCACGGCGGCCCAGCAGCGCATCGCGGACGGCACCGCCGACAAGGTAGGTTCGCATGGTGCTGAGTGTAGAGAGCTTCGCGTGGCGTGCCCCGGACGGGGACACCACAGAGCCGGCTTGGCCGGGCTGTCGGTGTCGCCCCCTTGAGGGGGTGACGGCCCGAAGGGCCGGCGCGGGGGTGGTCAAGGTTTCAGGCGGTAGGGTTCCTCGAAGGCCAGGAAGTCCTTTTCGGCGAGCGCGTCATTGACCCAGGCGGCCACGCCGGGCAGGGCGAACACGCGGTCCATGTAGGCGCGCACGGTGTCGCTGACCGGCAGGTTGAAGGTGCGCAGGCGGGTGCAGACCGGGGCGAAATAGGCGTCGGCGATGGTGAAGTGGCCAAACAGCATGGGGCCGCCATGGGCTTGCAGCAGTTCGGTCCACATGGCTTCGAGGCGGGCGACATTGGCGCGCACATCGGCCTTGTCGCGCCAGATCAGTGCGCCGACCTCGGGCAGACGCGCCTCGATGTTCATGCCGCAGGCGCTGCGCAGGGGCATGAAGCCGGCGTGCATCTCGGCGCAGACGCTGCGGGCGCGGGCGCGGGCCTTGGGGTCGGCGGGCCAGAGCTGTTTGTCGGGGTGCTGCTCGGCCACGTATTCGGCAATGGCCAGCGAATCCCAGATCACCAGATCGCCATCGACCAGCAGCGGCACCTTGCCCACCGGGGTGAGCCCGGCCAGCGTCGCCTTGAAGGACGAGTCGGCATCGAACGAGTCGAAGCGGACCACCTGTTCCTCGAACGGTATGCCGGCCTGCTTGAGCAGGACCCAGGGGCGCATGGACCAGGACGAGTAGTTCTTGTTGCCAACGATGAGTTTCAGCATGGGGAGGCTCCGTGGAAAACACCCCATGGTAGCGGCGAGCCGCCGCCCATTGATGCTTTCGGGCTCAGCGATTGATGCGCCGGCCCGCCTGCCGCCGCAGGGCGAGGAGGTGGCTGCGCGGCCCGCGGTCGCCCAGCCAGGTGGCAGCGGTGGCGCGCAGCGGCGAGGCCGTGATGCCCAGCGCCTGCAGACCCGGCAGCCGGCCAGTGGCGATGTTGTCCACTGCCATCGAATCCAGGTTGTCGCGACTCATCAGCGGCTCGCCCGGGGCGAGCTCCATCAGCCAGGCCTGGAGCCGGCCCAGAGCACTGGGCAGCGGCAGCACCGGGCGTGGGTGGCTGCCGAGCTCGCCGGCGGCACGCACCAATTCGGCCAGCGTCATCACGTCGGGGCCGGCGCATTCGAAGGTCTGGCCGATGGTGCGCAGGTCTTGCAGGCAGGCCATGAGGGCGGCTGACACGTCCTCGACCCACACGGGCTGGAAGCGGGTGTGGGCACCGGCCAGGGGTACCACGGGGAAGACCGCCTGCAGCCGGGCAAACAGGTTGAGCAGCTGGTCATTGGCACCAAAGACCACGCTGGGCCGCAGCACGGTCAGCGCCAGGGGCGCAGCGCGCAGCACGGCCTCACCGGCGGCCTTGCTGCGCTGGTACATCGACGGGGCATCCGCCGAGGCGCCCAGCGCGCTCACGTGCACCACGCGTTGAACCCCGGAGGCCTCGCAGGCCAGGGCCAGGCGGCGCGGCAGTTCGACGTGCACCCGTTCGAAGCGCGCGGCGTCGCCGTGCAGAACGGCGATCAGGTGGACGACCGCACCGTGGCCGGGCAGCAGGGCCGCCAGTGCGGCCGGGTCGTGCACATCGGCCTCGACCACGGTGAGCCCGGGCAGGTGCTGGATGGCGCGGGCGTTGATGCGCCGGCGCGTGGGCACGGTCACCTGCCAGCCGGCACGGACCAGGCGTTCGCACAGACTGCGGCCAATGAAGCCGCTGCCTCCGAGGACGAGCACCGGGCGGCTCATGGCAGGTCGGTGTTGACGGCCCTGGCGGCAGCCGCACGCGGCCCCACGCTGCCCAGCCGGGCCTTGAGCGACTGGGGCTGGCTGCTCAGGATGGCGGCGTAGTTGGTGGTGTTGGCCAGCACCTTCTTCACGTAGTCGCGGGTTTCATCGAAAGGGATGTTCTCGGCCCAGATGGCGGCTTCGAGCACCGGGCCGTTGCGCCAGTTGCGCGGACGACCGGGGCCGGCGTTGTAGGCGGCTGCGGCCATGGGCATGGAGCCTTCGAAGTCGTCCAGCGCGAACTTGAGGTAGGCGGTGCCGATGGCGATGTTGGTGTCGCGGTCTGTGATCTGTTGCGGCTGGAAGTTGTCCAGGCCGATCTTGCGGGCCGTCCAGCGGGCGGTGGCCGGCATCACCTGCATCAGGCCCGAGGCGCCCACGTGCGAGCGTGCGTCCATGATGAAGCGGCTTTCCTGGCGGATCAGGCCGTAGACATAGGCCGGGTCCAGGCCGATCTCGCCCGCACGCCTGACCACCGACTCGCGAAACGGCATGGGGAAACGCTGCACGTAGTCCAGCGCCTCCTTGGTGCGTTCGCTGGTGTTGATGCAGCGGTCCCAGATCTCGCGCTGGCAGGCCAGGTCGGCAGCGGCCAGCAGCTCGCGTTCGGCCATGCCGCCCGGCGTGTGCAGGTTGGTGGTGTAGTTCCACTCGCGCACGCCCTCGGCGCGCAGGCCGATCTGGATGGCGCGCAGCGCCCGTTGCAGGCCAGGGTTGTCGCGGGCGGCGGCTTTTTCCTCGGGGGTCAGGGCCGGCGGCGCAGCCGGCAGCGTGATCTTCTGGCCCAGCTCTTCGAGCGCCAGCTGTTCGTAGAAACCGGTGGTGCCGGCGATGCGGCGCAGCAGGGTCTGGGCCTCGTCGGTGGCGGCGGGCGTGCGTTGGGCCAGCAGGGCACGGGCCTGCCAGTAGGTCCAGGTGGCATCGGCGCGGTTCCTGTCGCCCATGGCGGCAATGGCCTGGCGCACGGCGGTCCAGTCGCCGGCGCGCAGTGCGGCACGGGTTTTCCAGACCAGGTGGTCTTCGTGCATGTGGTGGTCCTGGCCCTTGGCAAACTGGGGCAAGGCCTCATCGGACAGGCGCATCGCGTAGCGTTTGCCGATCACGCCCCAGACCCAGCTGCGCTCTTCCTGGGTCAGCTGCACCTGCCAGCGCATCTGGTTCATCTGGGCCACGGCGGCGTCGGGGTCGCTCACGGCCAGGCGCACCAGCGCCAGCGTCACCAGCTCCTTGGTGCGGGTGCGGATGGCGGTGACCTTGTCGTCGAGGAAACGCGCGGGGCTGTCGTAGACCGCGTTGACGGTGGCGACCCAGTCGGCGTTGAGCAGGCCCACGGCCTGGGTGGCCACACGCTGCCGGTTGTTTTCCATTCCCAGGCGGGCGCGTTGCCATGCGGCCAGTGCTTCCAGCTTGCCATCGGCCAGCAGCGCACCGGCCGCGGCGGCGCAACCGTTGTCGGCCTCGCGCTGGCCCAGCCAGCGCTCGCGCACGCGGGGGGCCACGTCGGCCTCACCGGCACGGTGGCGCAGCATGAGGTCGTAGCACTGGACCTCGCGGTCGTCGTTCATGCGGTAGCGCGGCAGCTCGGCGCTGAAGCCGCTCCAGTCGCCCTTCTTGGCGAGCAGCAGCAGCCAGTCGTTGCGCAGGCGGTCTTCGTAGTAGGTGCCCGCGTGGCGGTCCATGAAGGCGCGGATCTCGCTGTCGGTGGCCGTATCCAGCCGCAGCCTGATGTCCCAGTAACCGGCCAGGGGTGCGAGCGGGTGGTTCTGCACCTGGGGCAGTTTCTGCGCCAGCGCGCGGCTGTCGCCCTTGCGGAAGGCCTCGCGCAGGTCGAGCATGGCGGCATCGGACGCAGCGGTCTGAGCCAGCGCCGGCCCGGCGCCGGGCACGGCGATCAAAATGGACAACAATCCCTGCAGCAGTCTTTGTTTCACGGTCATAGGGGAATTATGGACAACAACAACGCTCCCGCCCAGCCATCGCCCAACGCGCAGAAGGCCCTTTGGCGCCAGCAGCTGGTGCAACAGCGCGAACGCATGGACGATCGCCTCTGGCGCAGCGAACAGTTGCAGCGCGTGATGCGGGTGTGGCTCATCAGCCGGCCGGACACCGTGATTGGTGCCTACTGGCCCATCAAGGGCGAGTTTGACCCGTTGCCGGCGCTGTTCCGCTGGCAGGAGGCGGGGCGCGAGGAGGACGCCCAGAGCGCCGCGCGGCATCGGCGCATCGGCCTGCCGGTGGTCAACAAGGTGGACAAGACGCTCACTTTTTACACCTGGTATCCCGGCTGTCCGATGGAAGAGGACGCCTACGGCATCCCCAAGCCCAAGGACACCGAGGTCATCCAGCCCACGCTGCTGTTCGTGCCCTGTGTGGGCTACGGCCCGGGCGGCTACCGGCTGGGCTACGGCGGCGGCTTCTACGACCGCACCCTGGCCGCGCTGCGGCCCAAGCCCTTCACCGTGGGGCTGGGCTTTACCGAAGGGTTTCTGTCAGACCTGGAGCCCGAGCCCCACGATGTGCCGTTGGACGCCATCCTGAACGACAACGGCGTGGTCTGGCCGGTGGGCTGAGCCGCCACCCAAGCCGTCACTCAGTACCAGGGCGCGTTGGCCAGGCCCTCGGTGGTCATCACGCGCTGCAGTGCCGGGCGCTGCGCCATGCGGGCCAGGAACGCCGCCAGCACCGGGCGTTCGCGTGCCGGGTGGCCAAAGCCCCGGGTCCAGCGGCACAGCATGAAGGTCATGGGGTCGAGCGCGCTGTAGCGCTCGCCCAGGGTCCAGGGGCCGCCGTGCCGGGTGAACTCGGTGGTCAGGATGTCCAGCAGCTCGCCGACACGCGCCTCGGCGCGCGCCTTCACTTCACCGGCACCGGCGGTGTTGCCTTCGGCTACCCAGCGTTCGGGGTAGAAATAGGCGATCAGCGCAGGCTGCAGGGTGTTGGTGAGCCACATCAGCCATTTGTAGGCATGGGCGCGATCGGTGGTGCCCAGGGCAGGCATGAGCTGCGCGGCCGGATGGGTGTCGGCCAGGTGCAGCAGGATGGCGGCGGTCTCGAACAGCACCAGCTCGCCGTCTGTCATCGCGGGAATCAGCCCGTTCGGGTTGAGCCGCAGGTAATCGGGCGACTTGTGGGCCAGGTTGGCCCGGTCGACCCGTTTCAGCTCGAAAGGCAGGCCGATCTCCTCGAGCAGGAGGTGGGGCGCCATGCTGGCGTTGCCCGGGTGGTAGTGCAGTTGGATCATTTCAGTCGGCGTTGACCAGGGTTTCGGGATCGGGCTCATCGCCCACGGCGGTGCGGGTCTGTGTGGCCTGGCCCAGCAGCCATTCACAGAAGGCCTTGATTTCGGGACGCTGGGCGCTGCGCGGCGAGACCAGCAGCCAGTAGGCCAGGGGCGAGTCGATGCGGGTGTGGGGCAGGGGCTCGACCAGGTCGCCGCTGGCGAGGTGTTCGGCCACCAGCGGCAGGCGGGCCAGCGCCACGCCCTGGCCGCTGAGCGCGGCCTGCGCGATCTGCTGCGCGTAGTTGAAGTACAGCCAGCGTTTGGGGGCAAACCTCGCGGCTTTTTTGCCTCCGCCCAGGTGGGCGTCGAGCCAGCGTTGCCAGCTCAGGTACTCCAGGTAGCGGCTGCGGTGCGCATCGCCCGCCTCGATGAGGGCAAAACGCGACAGGTCTTCCACCTTCTGCAGGCTCTGGCTCTTGAGCAGCCAGGGGCTGACCACGGGTGTGAGCTGTTCGCCGAACAGCCGGATCGCCTCGGGTGGCATGGCCTGCGGCGGCGCGTAGCGCAAGGCCACGTCCACGTCGGCGGTCAGCAGGTCGACCCGGCTGTCGGTGGCATCGATGCGGATGTCGATGTCCGGGTTGTC
Organism: Synechococcus sp. UW140; assembly: GCA_943368755.1. Taxonomy (GTDB): domain Bacteria; phylum Pseudomonadota; class Gammaproteobacteria; order Burkholderiales; family Burkholderiaceae_C; genus Hydrogenophaga. Next base: position 78,430 of record CALRLO020000006.1, read on the forward strand.
GGCCTGGAAGGCCTCCATGCGCGGGATCAGCCACATGGACGCGAACGAGGCCCAGGTGGTGATGGCCACCGTGCGCCGGCCCGCGCTCTGGCGGATGTGGCGCACGGCGGCGTCGATCTGTTCCAGCCCGGAGGCCACGGCGCGCAGCAGCTGCGCGCCGGCGCCGGTGATGTCAACCGCCCGTGTGTGGCGCAGGAACAGCGGCGTGCCGACCTCCTCCTCCAGCGACTGGATCTGGCGGCTCACCGCACTCTGGGTCAGTGAAAGCTCGTCGGCGGCGGCGCGGAAGTTGAGGTGCCGCGCCACCGCTTCGAAGGCGCGCAGATGGCCCACGCCTATGGGGCGGGTGCGGGTGTGGCTAGGCGGGAGCGACATGGCCATTGATGTGTATTCGGAATCAATAGCTTAACCCGATTTCATTGGACCCAGAGGGGATTCAGCGAGACCATTCATTCCCGAATCGCCATTGTTGGAGCACACCATGTCACACCCTGAACTGCAACCCACGGCCACCAGCGGCTACTGGAAGCTGGGTGCGGGCCGCGCCATGACCCTGCGTCCCCGCGAGTGGGGCACGCTCTGTATCGCCGAAGGCCGCGTGTGGCTGACCGTGGACGGCAGCGCGCGCGAACGCCTGGACCTCTGGGGCGACCACGTGTTGTCCGCCGGCGATACGCTGCGCTTGCCGCCCGGCTCGCAGGTGGTGGTCGAGGCCTGGCACCGCCAGGGCGATGCGCCCGTGCGTTTCGACTGGGTGCCGCAGCCTGCGCCTGCACTCACCCGCTGGCAGCGCGAGGTGCGTCAGCCCATGGGTGACCTGGTCCGCGCACTCGGCGCGGCGTCCGCGGCGCTGGTGCGGCTGCTGGGCGGCCTGCTGGCCTATGGCGAGTTCTTGGCCGCCGGCCGCGGGCGCGTCCTGTCCCGCTTCGAGTCCAACCCGCCCTGACGCTGGCGTGGCTTGCCCGCGCGGGCGGCCAGCGCCGCCTGCAGGGCCAGTCGCGCCCAGGGCAGCATCAGCGCGGGCGAGTCCATGGCCTCGGCTGGGGCGGTGTAGTAGCGCAGCTGCATGGCCTTGCCCTTGGCCTCGTAGACAAACGGTTCGCAGCCGGCGCTGCGCCACCGGGCCTCGGTCTCGGGGCTGGCCTTCAGGTAAAGGGTTTCCCACGCGATGATGGCGATGTTCAGCCCCTCGGTGGAAATGCCCCAGCCGCCAAACATGCGCCGGGCCACACAAGGCCCCACGCCACTGAGCAGTTCGCAGCAGTGTTCAGCCAATTCGCGGTCGGGGGCAGCCATGGAGCCATCCTAACGGCAGTTCCGTCGGGAACGCGGTGGAGCCGGCTTCGCCGGTCCGTTCGCGTTGCCCCCTTGAGGGGGTGACGGCCCGCAGGGCCGGCGCCGGGGTGGGACAATGATTCATGGCCCGACCCAAATCTGCTTCACACGAACTCAAGCGCGACCAGATCCTTGATGTCGCGGCCCAGTGTTTCGCGCACCAGAGTTTTCCGGCCGCGAGCATGAACGACATCGCTGCTGCCTGCGGCGCCAGCAAGGCCCGGCTCTACCACTACTACGAGAGCAAGGAAGCCATCCTGTTCGACCTGCTGGACCGCTACACCCAGCGCCTGCTGGCGCTGATCGGCGAGACCGAGGCCCATGCGCAGCGCCGCAATCTCAGCGAGCGCGACGCCCTGCACGAGCTGGTGCGCGCCTTCCTGACCGAATACGAGACCTCTGCCACCCGCCACGTGGCGCTGCTGGGCGACACCAAGTTTCTGGGTGATGTGCAGCGCGACCTGATCCTGAACCGCCAGCGCGACGTGGTGGCCGCCTTCACCCGCTTCCTGCGCCGCGCCTACCCCACGCGGGTCACGTCGGACAACCAGACCGCCGTCACCATGATGCTGTTTGGCATGATCAACTGGACCTTCACCTGGCTGCGTCCGGGCGGCGCCATGAGCTACCCGCAGTTCGCCGAGGAGGTGATCTGCATGCTGGAGGGCGGGTTGTCGGGGGTGGGCAAAAATTAAACGATGCGAAACTGATTTCGATTAGTTAAAATCTCGCCTTCCCTGCGACACCCACGGAGACCGCGCCATGAGCAAAGCGTTTGCCAGTCAGGCCGACCTGAGCGACAAGAAGATCACCTTCGAACAGCTGAGTGCCCACTGCTGGGCCTACACCGCCGAGGGCGACCCGAACTCGGGTGTCATCATCGGCGACCGCTACATCATGGTGGCCGACACCACGGCCACACCTGCGATGGCGCAGGACCTGATCGCGCGCATCCGCCAGGTCAGCGACAAGCCCATCAAGTACGTGCTGCTGACCCATTACCACGCGGTGCGCGTGCTGGGCGCCAGCGCCTACTTTGCCGAAGGCGCCACCGAAGTCATCGCCAGCCAGGGCACCCTGGAGCTGATCCGCGAGCGCGGCGCCGAAGACATGCAAAGCGAGATGGAGCGCTTCCCGCGCCTGTTCCGAGGCGCCGACACCGTGCCCGGCCTGACCTGGCCCACGATGGTGGTCGGAGGCGGCAACCCGGTGAAAGGTGAGGTGCCGGGCAAGCTCAGCATCGACCTGGGCGGTGTCACGGTGCAGATCTGGCACCCGGGTCCGGGCCACACACGCGGCGACACCATCGCCTGGGTGGAAGAAGAGAAGGTGCTGTTCAGCGGCGACCTCGTGGAGTACGAGGCCGGCGTCTACACCGGTGACGCGCAGCTCGAGGAGTGGCCTGCCACGCTGGAGGCACTGCGTGCGCTCAAGGCCGAGTACATCGTGCCCGGCCGGGGCGAGGCCATGAAAGGCAACGCCGATGTGAACAAGGCGCTGGACTACACGAAACGCTGGGTGACCACGCTGTTCCAGGCCGGCAAGGAGGCCGCTGCCGCCGGCATGGACCTCAAGGGCGCCATGGCCCACACCCGCAAGAGCATGGACCCGGTGTTTGGTCACGTCTTCATCTACGAACACTGCCTGCCGTTTGACGTGAGTCGCGCCTACGACGAGGCCAAGGGCATCAAGAACCCCCGCATCTGGACGGCCGAGCGCGACCAGGAGATGTGGGCTGCGCTGCAGGCCTGAGCCAGAGCCAGAGCCAGAGCCAGAGCCTCAGGCCCTGAGCGCGCGGGCGTGGTGGACGATGTGCTCGCCGATGAAGCTCGCGATGAAGTAGTAGCTGTGGTCGTGGTCCGCGCGGCGGTTGAGCTGCAGCGGGTGGCCGACGGCTTCGCAGGCGGCTTCCAGCAGTTCGGGCCTGAGCTGGCCGGCGAGGAATTCGTCGGCCTCGCCCTGGTCCACCAGCAGGGGCAGGCGCTCGGTGGCGGTCTTCACCAGCTCCACCGTGTCGTGGGCCTTCCAGGCTTCAAGGTCATTGCCCAGATAGGCGGTGAACGCCTTTTGCCCCCACGGCACCTGCGTGGGTGCAACGATGGGCGAAAACGCCGAGACGCTGCGGTAGCGCCCCGGGTTCTTCAGTGCAATGGTGAGCGCGCCATGCCCGCCCATGGAGTGGCCGCTGATGGCGCGCGCCGCGGTCACCGCAAAGTGGGCTTCCACCAGCGTGGGCAGCTCGTCCACCACATAGTCGTACATGCGGAAGTGGGGTGCCCACGGCGCTTGCGTGGCATTCACGTAGAAGCCCGCGCCCTGTCCCAGGTCGTAGGCGGGGTCGTTGGCCACGCCCTCGCCACGCGGGCTGGTGTCGGGCGCGACGATGACGACACCGTGTTCGGCTGCGTAGGCCTGCGCACCGGCTTTGGTGATGAAGTTCTGCTCGGTGCAGGTCAGGCCCGAAAGCCAGTACAGCACGGGACAGTGCTCGCCACGCAGGGCGGCGGGCGGCAGGTAGACCGCGAACTTCATCTCGCAACCCAGTGTGGCAGAGGTGTGTTTCCAGACCTCCTGGCGGCCGCCAAAGCTGGCGTGATGTTCGGTGCGTTCCATGTCTGTGTCTTGGCGGGTTGGGGCTCTCAGGCCCGGGCGGCACCTTGCATGGCCCCCGATGGCAGCACGTGCTGCCCACGGGCCAGGGGCACCTGTTGCACCAGCGCGGCGGCCACGTCGGCCGCGTCGATGGCGCGCAGGTTGGACGGAATCAGGGGCCGCAGCCAGGCATCCAGCCGGGCCCAGCGCCGCTCGCCCGCGCGCACCGGCTGGCCCAGCGCGTCGCGGTCGCCCCGCAGCATGGACGGTCGGGCGATCACCAGGGTCTCAAAGTTCAGCGCGGCGAGGGCCTCCTCCAGCTCGCCCTTCACGCGGCTGTAGAACACCGACGAACGGGCGTTTGCGCCCATGGCGCTGACCAGCCCGGCACGGCGTGCGCCCGATGCCTGTGCCGCGCGGGCGACCGCCAGGTTGGCATCGAAGTCGACCGCCCTGAAGCGCGCCTGGCTGCCTGCCTGTCGGATGGTGGTGCCCAGCGCCAGATAGATCTCGTCAAGCGGTGGCAGGGCGGGCAGCGCGGTGACATCCACCACGTGCTGCTGCAGCTTGGGGTGTTGCAGGTCCAGTGGGCGGCGGCCCAGGGTGTGTACCACCGCAACCGAGGGCTGGGCACACAGCTGTTGCACCAGGCAACGGCCCACCAGCCCGGTGGCTCCCGCGACGGCAACCGTGCGCGGGGTGTGGGCAGGGGTGGGTGGCGTGGTCATGGTTTCAGCCCGTCGCTTCAGTAATGCACCACGGAGCGTATGGACTTGCCCTCATGCATGAGGTCGAAGGCCTCGTTGATGCCCGTGAGCGGCATGGTGTGCGTCACGAAGGGGGCGAGCTGGATGCGGCCGGCCATGGCGTCTTCCACCATGCCGGGCAGCTGCGAGCGGCCCTTGACGCCACCGAAGGCCGTACCCAGCCACTTGCGGCCAGTGACCAGCTGGAACGGGCGGGTGGAGATTTCCTGGCCCGCACCTGCCACGCCGATGATGACGCTCTGGCCCCAGCCGCGGTGCGCGCATTCCAGTGCGGCGCGCATCACCTGCACGTTGCCGATGCACTCGAAGGAGTGGTCGACGCCCCAGCCGGTCATCTCGACGATCACCTGCTGGATGGGCTTGTCGTGGTCCTTGGGGTTGACACAGTCGGTGGCGCCGAAGGTGCGCGCCAGATCGAACTTGGACGGGTTGGTGTCGATCGCGATGATGCGACCGGCCTTGGCCAGCTGCGCGCCCTGGATCACGGCCAGGCCGATACCGCCCAGGCCAAACACGGCCACGGTGTCACCCTCCTGCACCTTGGCGGTGTTCTTCACGGCGCCCAGGCCGGTGGTCACGCCGCAGCCCAGCAGGCAAACCTGCTCGGGGTTGGCGTCGGGGCTGATCCTGGCGAGCGACACCTCGGCCACCACCGTGTATTCGCTGAAGGTGGAGCAGCCCATGTAGTGATAGACCGGCTGGCCGTTGTAGCTGAAGCGCGTGGTGCCGTCGGGCATCACGCCCTTGCCCTGGGTGGCGCGCACGCTCACGCACAGGTTGGTCTTGCCACTCTTGCAGAACAGGCACTCGCCACATTCGGCGGTATAGAGCGGGATGACGTGGTCGCCGGGCTTGACGCTGGTCACGCCTTCGCCCACTTCCACCACGATGCCGGCGCCTTCGTGGCCCAGCACGGCAGGAAACAGGCCCTCGGGATCGTCACCGCTGAGGGTGAAGGCATCGGTGTGGCAGACGCCGGTGTGGGTGATCCGCACCAGCACCTCACCTTTTTGGGGTGGTGCGACGTCGATCTCGACGATCTGCAGGGGTTCTCCGGCCTTGAAGGCAACGGCGGCGCGGGATTTCATGTTTGGTCTCCTGGAGGGGGTGAAACGTCAGCGGAGGTAGGAGCGCACCAGCGTCAGCACCTCGTCCACCGCCTCGGGTGGGGCAGCAGCAGGGGCGGCAAAGGTCTCGCGCAGGTGGCTTTCCAGCACACCCGCCATCAGCCCGTTGACCGCACCGCGAACGGCCGCAATCTGCTGCAGCACCGGGCCACAGTCGGCGCCGTCTTCCAGCGCGCGCTCCAGCGCGTCAAGCTGGCCGCGCACGCGGCGCACGCGTGCCAGCACGCGCTTTTTTTCTTCGGGCGAGTGGGGCATGGGGGCCTCCGAAATACTGGGTGGCAGTATATAGAAAAAGACCGGCGGTCACGCCACCAGCGGTGGTTGCGCCATGGCCTCGCACTGCTGCTGCAGCCATTGCGTCTGCTCGTCCCAGTAGGCCGGGGTGCCGAACCAGGGGAAGTTGATCGGGAAGATGGGGTCGTCCCAGCGCTTGGCGAGCCAGGCGCTGTAGTGGATCAGGCGCAGCGTGCGCAGCGGCTCGATCAGCGCCAGCTCGCGGCGGTCGAAATCGCGGAACTGTTCGTAGCCGTCCAGCAAGGCGCCGAGCTGGCGTTGCTGCTGCTGGCGGTCGCCGCCGAGCAGCATCCAGAGGTCCTGCACCGCCGCTCCGGTGCGGGCGTCGTCCAGGTCCACGAAATGGGGGCCGCCCTGCGGCAGCTCGGTGGGTGTCCACAGGATGTTGCCGGGGTGGCAGTCGCCGTGCAGGCGCAGGGTGGTGACGCCGCCGGTGTCATCGAAGGCGCGCTGTGCCGATTCGAGTGCCGAGTTGACGGCTTCGAGCCAGCGCCGCTCCGATTCCAGCGGGATCACGCCGCTGGCCAGCAGCCCGTCGCGGGGTTCACGGCCCAGGGTGTCCGGGTCGAGTCTGGGGCGGTGCCGGAACGGGTGTGTAGCACCCACGGTGTGGATGCGTGCGAGGAAGCGGCCGATCCACTCCAGCACCTCGGGGTCCTCGAGTTCAGGGCGGCGGCCGCCGCGGCGCGGTGAGACCGAAAACGCAAAGCCCGCGTGGTGGTGCAGCGTGGCCCCATTCACCACCAGCGGCGGCACGGCAGGCACCTCGGCCTCGGCCAGTTCGCGGGAAAAGGCGTGTTCTTCCAGGATCTGCGCGTCGTTCCAGCGTCCGGGGCGGTAGAACTTGAGCACCACGGCCTCGCCGCTTTCGAGGTGGACCTGGTAGACGCGGTTCTCGAACGAGTTGAGCGCAAACAGACGCCCGTCACCGTAGAGCCCGATGCCGGCGAGGGCATCGAGCACGGTGTCGGGCGTCAGGGTGTCGAAGGGGTGCTGCGAATCCGGCATGGCGGCATTGTGCCGCTGCGGGTTACGCGAGAGTCAGCGTGACTTCGATGTTGCCGCGCGTGGCGTTGGAGTAGGGGCAGACCTGGTGGGCCTTGTCGACCAGGGCCTGGGCCACGGCGCGGTCCAGGCCGGGCAGGTGCACGGTCATCTGCACCTCGATGCCGAAACCCTGCGGGATCTGGCCGATGCCCACGGTGGCGTCAATCTTGGCGTCAGCGGGCACGGCGATCTTCTGGGTACCTGCGACGAACTTGAGGGCGCCCAGGAAGCAGGCGCTGTAGCCGGCAGCGAACAGCTGCTCGGGGTTGACGCCGCCGCCAGCACCGCCCATTTCCTTGGGCACGGCCAGTTTCACGTCCAGCAGGCCGTCGGAGGAACGGGCGCTGCCGTCACGGCCGCCGGTGGCGGTGGCGTTGGCGCGGTAAACAACTTTTTCGATCTTGTTGGCCATGGTGAGAACTCCTGGTGTTGTGCCCGATGGGGCGGGGGGTGATTGAGGGGGTCAGCTCGCCTGCAGGCGGTCGCGCAGCGACTGCACACGCCGGGTCAGGTCGACGATCTCGCTGATGCTGCACTGCGAGGCTTCGAGCACGCAGCCGGGCAGGGCGGCGGCGCGGGTCTTGAGGGAGCGGCCCGCCGGCGTGAGCGAAACATGCACGCGGCGCTCGTCTTCGGCCGAACGTTCCCGGCTGATCCAGCCGGCCGCTTCCATGCGCTTGAGCAGCGGCGTGAGCGTGCCCGAGTCGAGCTGCAGGCGTGCACCGAGTTCGGACACGGACGGGCCATCGGTTTCCCACAGGCACAGCAGCACGAGGTACTGAGGGTAGGTCAGGCCCAGCGGGTCGAGCAGCGGCTTGTACAGCTTGGTCATGGCCAGCGATGCCGAATACAGCGCGAAACACAGCTGGTTGTCGAGCTGGAGGGCGGGGTCGGTGGCGGGTTTGCGCGAAGACATGGGTGCTAATGTAGCGTCAAATTAAATTGTGTGCAATATAAATGCGGGAATATCATCACGGCATGGTCAAGAAATCCGCCGCGCCCACCGATGCCGCCTCGGCGCTGCCCGAGCTGCTGCCCGGGCAGTCCATCGCACTGCTGCAGGAGTTGCACATCCTCACGCGCGAAGGCCGGCTCAACCAGGACACCCGCCGCAAGCTCAAGCAGGTGCAGCACCTGGTGCAGTTCATCGCGCCGCTGATCGATGACGTGCTGCAGCAGCGCGGCGACGTGACGCTGGCCGACCACGGGGCGGGCAAGTCCTACCTGGGCTTCATGTTGTACGACCTGGTGCTGCGCCCGCGTGGCGCGGGCACGGTCTATGGCGTGGAGACGCGCGCCGAGCTGGTCGAGCGCTCGCATGCCCTGGCCGTGCGGCTGGGGTTCGAGCGCATGAAGTTTCTCGCGACCACGGTGCAGCAAGCCACCGCCGCCACCGAGCTGCCCGAACGCATCGACGTGGTGACCGCGCTGCACGCCTGCGACACCGCCACCGACGACGCGATTGCCTTTGGCCTGGCCAAGGGCGCGAGCCACCTGGTGCTGGTGCCGTGCTGCCAGGCCGAGGTGGCAGGGGTGCTGCGGCGCAACAAGGCGCTCTCGCTGTCGCGCACACCGCTGGCCGAGATCTGGCGCCACCCGTTGCACACGCGAGAGTTCGGCAGCCAGATCACCAACGTGCTGCGGTGCCTGCAGCTGGAAGCCCATGGTTACCAGGTCACGGTGACCGAGCTGGTGGGCTGGGAACACTCGATGAAGAACGAGCTGATTCTGGCCCGTAGAATGGGTGGGCCCAAGCGCAGCGCCCGAGAGCGTCTGCAACAGGTGCTGCAGGAACTCAACCTGCAGGAGCTCTCTCAGCGTTTTGCTGTCTGACCTGAGCGCAAGGCCGCCCCAAGGGGCACGACAGGCCTTGCATCCCGATGATGCCCGCGAGGGCCACCAACAGGAGAACCATCGCTCATGGTGACCGACTTTTCTTTTCTGCTGCAGTCCATCGCATGGCCCCTGGCCCTGCTGATTGCCTGGTTCCTCGGTGAACGGCTCTATGAAGCCTGGCGACTCCCCCGTGTGACCAGCTACGTGGCCGTGGGCCTGATCGGCGGGCTCATCAACCTGCCCGGTCTGACCGACGACGTGCCAGGCTTGCCGTTCCTGGCCAACGTCGCCCTGTCGCTGGTGCTGTTCGAGCTGGGTTACCGCATCAACCTGCGGTGGTTCCGCCACAACCCCTGGGTCCTGCTGGTGGGCGTGCTCGAATCGGCGCTCACCTTCGGGCTCGTGTACTGGGCCACGGCGTGGTTCGAGCTGACGCCCGATGTGCGTCTGATCATCGCGGCGCTGTCGGTGGCGGCCTCGCCGGCGGGTGTGGTGCGTGTGGCCAACGAGATGCACGCTGCCGGCCAGGTGACCGAGCGCGTGATGCACCTGTGCGCCATCAACTGCTTCCTGGCCGTGATGGCGCTCAAGCTGGTGGTGGGCTACTGGCACCTGAGCACCTCGGGCGACCTGGTGATGGCGGCCTTCGGCAGCGTGCACGTGCTGGCGACCTCGGTGGCGGTGGGCGCACTGCTGGGCGTGCTGGTGCCCTGGCTGCTGCGGGCCCGCAACACACCGGCGGCTGGCGTGACGGTGGTGTTCGGCCTGTCGGTGCTGCTGCTCACGACAGCGGCTTACGGTCTCATGCTCTCGCCACTGCTGGCCGCGCTGACCTTTGGCATCGTGGCGCGTGAGCGCCGTGTGCACCTCACCAACGCGCAGCGCGACTTCGGCACCGTGGGTGAAATGCTGGGTGTGTTCCTGTTTGTCTATGTGGCCTCCCTGCTCGACTGGACCTACGTCTGGCTCAGCCTGCCGCTGGCCGCCACTTTGCTGCTGCTGCGCACCACCAGCAAGGTGGTCTGCAACCTGGGCGTGGCCCGGTTCTCTGGCATCACGGCGCGCAAGGGGCTGATGGTGGGGCTGTCGCTCACCCCCATGTCGGCCTTTGCCATCTTGCTGCTGGAGCAAAGCCGCATGTACGGGTTCGAACCCGCCGTGCAGGCGCTGGCCGCCCTGACCGGCCTGATGCTGGTGCTGGAGCTGCTGGGTCCGCTGATCACGCAGCGCGCGCTGATGGCCTCTCGGGAAACCCATGTGGCCCACGAGAAACTGGGGTAAGCCATGCCACTTGAAACCTTCAAATCCTCCGCCTCGCTGACCATGGGCGTCGAGCTGGAAATGCAGCTCGTCAACAGCTACGACTTCGACCTCTCCAGCAGCGCCAACGATCTGCTGGAGCTGCTCTCGCGCAAACCGTTTCCGGGTGTGGTCACGCCCGAGATGACGCAGAGCATGATCGAGATCGCCACCGGTATCCAGACCGAACACGGCGCCTTGCTCGCGCAACTGCGCGAGATCCGTGACACCCTGGTGGTGGCCTGCGACCGGCTCAACATCGAGATCGCGGGAGGGGGCACACACCCCTTCCAGCGCTGGTTTGAGCAGCGCATCTTCTCCAAGCCACGGTTTCAGGAGCTCTCCAGCCTGTATGGCTACCTGGCCAAGCAGTTCACGGTGTTCGGCCAGCACGTGCACATCGGCTGCGCATCGCCCGACGAGGCGCTGTTCCTGCTGCACTCGCTCAACCGCTACGTGCCGCACTTCATCGCGCTGTCGGCCTCGTCGCCTTACTTCCAGGGCGTGGACACGCTGTTCGATTCCGCCCGGCTGAACTCGGTGTTTGCGTTCCCCTTGAGTGGGCGGGCACCGTTCACGCTGAGCTGGGAGGAGTTCTCCACGGTGTACTTCACCAAGATGGAGTCCACCGGCGTGGTCAAGTCCATGAAGGACTTCTACTGGGACATCCGGCCCAAGCCCGAGTACGGCACCATCGAGCTGCGTGTGTGCGACACGCCGCTGACGGTGGAACGAGCGGCGGGCCTGGCCTGCTACCTGCAGGCCCTGTGCCGCCACCTGCTGGAGCGACAGGAGGAGCCGCCCGAAGAGGACGACTACCTCGTCTACACCTACAACCGTTTCCAGGCCTGCCGTTTCGGGCTGGACGGCATGATGGTCAACCCCAAGACGCGCGAGCAGATCTCCATCCGCGAAGACGTATTGGCCACGCTGCGCCGGCTCGAACCCCACGCGGTGGCGTTGAATTCGCGTGCGGCCATGGACGAGATCGAGCGCGCCGCTGGCCGCGACGGCAACCACGCCAGCTACCTGCGGCGGCAGTATGCGCAGTCGGGCACCGTGGAGGGGGTGGTGCGCGCCAGCGTCGAGGCGCTGCGCATGGGGGCGCCGCTGCGGTAGGTCTTACCTGGCGAAGCGCTTGCGGGTGAGCGCCATCGCGATCCAGAACGAGATGACCGCGTAGGCCACGAGCACCAGCGTGTGCTGCCAGGCGTTCTCAGGCCAGCGGTCCATGAACAGCGGGCGCACCAGCTCCACCGCATTGGTCAGCGGCAGCCAGTCTGACACCACGCGTACCGCCGCCGGCAGCTGGTCACGCGGGAAGAACACGCCCGAGAGAAACATCATGGGCGTGAGGAACAGCGTGAAGTAGTAGGTGAAGAAGTCGTAGCCCTTGGCCAGCGCGTTGAAGATCAGCGCGATGCAGCTGAACACGATGCCCGCGCCCAGCAGGATGGGCCAGGCCAGCAGCAGTTTGGGGCTGTGGCTGATGCCCAGGGCCAGCATCACGCCCAGGATGGCCGTCACGGTGAAAAGCGCCTTGAACGCCGCCCACAGCATCTCGGCCAGCAGCACGTCGTCCAGGCTCACGGGCGCGTTCATGATGCCGTCCCAGGTCTTTTGCACATGCATGCGCGAAAAGGCCGAGTACAGCGCTTCGAAGCTGGCTGCGTTCATCGCACTCATGCAGATGCTGCCGCTGGCGAGGAAGAGGATGTAGGGCACGGTTTCGTCGCCCAGGCGGACCTGCCCCACCAGTGCGCCCATGCCATAGCCAAAAGCCACCAGCCACATCAGCGGCTCGGCGATGTTGCCCACCAGGCTGGGAATGGCGAGCTTGCGCCAAACCAGCAGGTTGCGCAGGAACACCGGCCACCAGCGGGCCGACAGGTGTGGGGGCGCCCACGGAGAAGGCAAGGTCGAGGTGCTCATGGTGTCAGCCGTCCTCTCGGATCTGGCGGCCGGTGAGTTTGAGAAACAGGTCTTCGAGGTTGGCCGGGCGGTGCAGGGTGCGCAGACCTGGCATCGCGCCCAGCGCGTCCAGCAGCGGTTTGGCGTCGGCGGTGTAGAAAAACACGGTCTCGCCACTGACTTCCACACGCCGTGCCAGTGCGCGCAGCGGCGCGTGTTCGTCGCGGTCGTGCAGCGCCAGTGCGCCCACGCCATACACCTCCACCACGTCAGGTTCCAGGTGCTGGGCGATCAGCTCGCGTGGCTTGCCTTCGGCGATCTTGCGGCCATGGTCTATCACCAGCAGCCGGCTGCACAGGCGCTCGGCCTCGTCCATGAAGTGCGTGGTCAGCAGGATGCTCTTGCCCTGTTGCAGCAGCATCTGCAGCCGCTCCCACATCAGGTGGCGGGCCTGCGGGTCCAGGCCTGTGGTGGGTTCGTCCAGCAGCAGCAGCTCCGGGTCGTTCACCAGGGCACGGGCCAGCGAGAGGCGCCTGCGCATGCCACCCGATAGCTCGCCCGGTTTGGCGTCGGCCTTGTGCGACAGGGCTGCAAACTCCAGCAGGCGCGGGATGCGTTCGCGGATCCGCGCGGCGTTCATGCCGAAGTAGCGGCCGAACACCAGCAGGTTCTCGGCGCAGCTGAAGTCGGGGTCCAGGCTGTCGAACTGGCTGACCACGCCCAGTCGCGCCTTGATGGCCAGCGAGTCGCGGGGCATCTGCCCGTTCAGGATGCGGATCTCGCCGGCATCGGGAGCGGTCAGCCCCAGCGCCATGCGGATGGTGGTGGTCTTGCCGGCGCCGTTGGGGCCGATCACGCCCAGGCATTCGCCCGGGGCGATGTGGAAGGACAGGTCGTCCACCACGGTGGCGTCGCCGTAGCGCTTGGTCAGGTGCCGGATCTGCAGCAGGTGCTCGGTCATGGGGTGCCATTCTGCCCGTTGTCTGTGCCCACTGTGGTCGGCCTAGAATCGGCGCTTTCATGAAATCCGGGAGAAGATGTGCTTCAAGTCTGGTCGCAGTACCTGTTGCCCAAGCTGGCGTTGACCCGGCTGGCGGGCCGTATCGCGGGCTGGCAGGGCGGGCGCATCACGCACGCGATCATCCGTCGCTTCATTGCCCGCTACCGGGTGGACATGAACGAAGCGGCCGACCCGGTGGTGGCGAACTACCCCACGTTCAACGAATTCTTCACCCGCGCGCTCAAGCCCGGCGTACGCCCGCTGGCGCCCGCGCGCTGGGTCTGCCCCGTGGACGGAGCGATCAGCCAGTTCGGCGCGATCGAAGGCGACCGCATCTTCCAGGCCAAGGGCCATCACTACACCACGCAGGCGCTTGTCGGCGGCGACGCCGACATGGCGGCGCGCTACCAGGGCGGGCACTTCGCCACCATCTACCTGAGCCCGCGCGACTACCACCGCATCCACATGCCCTGCACCGGGCGGCTGCGCCGCATGGTGCACGTGCCGGGCGACCTGTTCTCGGTCAACCCCGCCACGGCGCAGGGCGTGCCGGGGCTGTTTGCGCGCAACGAGCGCGTGGTCTGCGAGTTCGATTCGCCGCATGGCCCATTCGTGCTGGTGCTGGTGGGTGCCACCATCGTTGGCAGCATGGCCACCGTGTGGCACGGCGTGGTCAACCCGCCGCGCCCGGGCGAGGTGCGCGAATGGCGCTACGACGAACAGGCCATCGAACTGCAGCAGGGCGAGGAAATGGGGCGTTTCCTGCTGGGCTCCACCGTGGTGCTGCTGTTTCCGCCGCGCACCCTGAAGTTCAACCCGGCGTGGGCGCCAGCCCGCGCGGTGCGTCTCGGCGAGGCGATGGCCGACAGGCCCTGAGCCGGTCTTACTGGAACGCCACCTCCGCAAAGCTGCGCAGCTTGCGGCTGTGCAGAGCATCCAGCCCGTTGCGGCGCAACAGCTCGATGGCGCGGATGCCGATGCGCAGGTGCTGGTCCACACGTTCGCGGTAGAAGTGGTTGGCCATGCCGGGCAGCTTGATCTCGCCGTGCAGCGGCTTGTCGCTCACACACAGCAGGGTGCCGTAGGGCACGCGAAAACGGAAACCGTTGGCCGAGATGGTGGCCGATTCCATGTCCAGCGCCACCGCGCGCGACTGCGAGAAGCGGCGCTGGGGCATGTTGTCGGGCAGCAGTTCCCAGTTGCGGTTGTCGGTGCTGGCCACGGTGCCGGTGCGCAGCACGCGCTTGAGCTCACCGCCCTTGAGGCCGGTCACGTCGGCCACGGCGGCCTCGAGCGCCAGCTGGATCTCGGCCAGCGCGGGGATGGGTACCCACAGCGGCAACTCCTCGTCGAGGACGTGGTCCTCGCGCACGTAGGCATGGGCCAGCACGTAGTCACCCAGCTCCTGGCTGTTGCGCAGGCCGGCGCAGTGGCCCAGCATCAGCCAGGCGTGGGGTCGCAGCACGGCGATGTGGTCGGTGATGGTCTTGGCGTTGGCCGGGCCGACACCGATGTTGACCATGGTGATGCCGGCGCGGTCGCCTCGCACCAGATGATAGGCCGGCATCTGGGGCAGTCGCGGCGGAGCCTTGCCCAGGTCGTCACCGGGCAGGGCTGGCAGCCCGGCGCGGCGCGTGACCACGTTGCCCGGCTCGACAAAGGCCTCGTATTCGCTGTCGGGGTCGGCCACGGCGGCCTGGCCCAGCTTGATGAACTCGTCGATGTAGAACTGGTAGTTGGTGAACAGGACGAAGTTCTGGAAGTGTTCGGGTACGGTGCCGGTGTAGTGGCGCAGCCGGTGCAGCGAGTAGTCCACGCGCGGCGCGGTGAACAGCGACAGCGGCTCGGGCTCGCCCGCTGCGGGCTGGTAGGTGCCGTTGGCAATGCCGTCGTCCATGGCGCCGAGGTCGGGCAGGTCGAACACGTCGCGCAGCAAGGCCCGTTTGGCAGCCGTCATCTCGCCTTCCACGTGGTCGTTCTCGGCCAGCGAGAAGTGCACGGGGATGGGCTGGTCGCTCATGCCGACTTCCAGCTCCACGCCGTGGTTGCGCAGCAGCAGCGCGAACTGCTCGCGGTAGTAGTCGCTGTAGAGGTCGGGCCGGGTCAGCGTGGTTTCGAACACGCCGGGGCCGCTCACGAAACCGTAGGACAGGTGCTTGTCAGCGCCGGGTGTGCGCGAGGTGCTGTGGGTGCGCAGCCGGACAAAGGGGTAGCACGCCCGCACGCGCCGCGTTTCGGGTGCGGGCGCCTTGACGAAGGCGGCGAGCGAGTCGCGCAGATGGGCCACCGACTGGTCGTATAGCCGGCGGACCTGGGCCAGTGCCGCGTCGGCGTCGGTGAAGGACAGAGGGGCGACGAAGGGCGGTGAGGAGACGGGGGTGTGCGACATCGGTGTATTGTGCGGGTATCTGCAGGAGACCCCACCATGATTCTGGAAATTGCCGACATCCGCATCGCCCCTGGCCAGCAGGCCACTTTCGAGGCCGCCGTGGCGCGTGGTATTGCCGAAGCCGTGAGCCCATCGCCAGGTTTCATTGACCACCAGTTGCAGCGCGGCATCGAATCGCCCGAACGCTATGTGCTGATGATCCGCTGGGCCACACTGGAAAACCACACGGTGGATTTCCGCCAGTCGGACCGTTTCACGCAGTGGCGTGGCACCGTGGGTGGCTTTTTTGCGCAGCCGCCGCACGTCGAACATTTCGACCTTGTGTCCAGGCCTGCTTGACGCTGGTAGCAAGTTCTTACAAGGTTTCATGTGCGGCTCAAATCGCGGAGTTAGCATCGCGCCACATCAATCAGGAGGACACCCCATGAAACCCACGAACCGATTCCTGACCGCCGTCGCCAGCCTGCTGGTCGGGGTCACACTCGCCGCAGCGCCTGCCTGGGCTGGCAAGCCCGACTGGGTGGAGGAAGGCAAGGGCGGCGGCAAACACCAGAAGCACGAAAAGCAGGACAAACATGAGCGGCGTGGAGACCGGCAGGACGACCGGCCGCAGGCGCGCCCCTCGTCCGGTCCTTCGGTGAGCATCCAGATCGGGTCCTACTTCGGTGACAGCCAGCGCCAGGTGGCCCGCGACTACTACGGCTCGCAATTCCGCTCTGGCAACTGCCCTCCGGGCCTGGCCAAGAAGAACAACGGCTGCATGCCGCCGGGCCAGGCCAAGAAGTGGCGCGTGGGCTCCCGCCTGCCGGGTGACGTGGTGTACTACCCGGTGCCCAACGACGTGGTCGTGCGCCTGGGCATGCCGCCGGCGGGCTACAAGTACGTGCGCGTGGCGGCCGACATCCTCATGATCGCAGTGGGCACCAGCATGGTGGTGGACGCGATCGAAGACCTGTCGCGCCTCTGAGCGTTCAGAGCAGCCGGGCCAGGTACCGCCCGGTGTGGCTGGCCGCCTGGGCGGCCAGCTGTTCGGGTGTGCCCGTGCCCACCACGGTGCCCCCGCCCGACCCGCCTTCTGGGCCCATGTCGATCAGCCAGTCGGCGGTCTTGATGACATCGAGGTTGTGTTCGATCACCACGATGGTGTTGCCTGCATCGCGCAGCTGGTGCAGCACCTTGAGCAGGAGCTCGATGTCGGCGAAATGCAGGCCGGTGGTGGGTTCATCCAGGATGTAGAGCGTGCGGCCGGTGTCGCGTTTGGACAGCTCCAGCGCAAGCTTGACGCGTTGCGCCTCGCCACCCGAGAGCGTGGTGGCCGCCTGGCCCAGCTGGATGTAGGACAGGCCGACGTCCAGCAGGGTCTGCAGCTTGCGCGCCAGTGTGGGCACGGCACTGAAAAACTCGGCCGCCTGCTCCACCGTGAGGGCCAGGATCTGGGCGATGTTGCGGCCCTTGTAGAGCACCTCCAGCGTCTCGCGGTTGTAGCGCTGGCCGTGACAGACCTCGCAGGGCACGTAGACATCGGGCAGGAAGTGCATCTCCACCTTGACCACGCCGTCGCCCTGGCAGGCCTCGCAGCGGCCACCGGCCACATTGAAACTGAAGCGCCCTGGGCCGTAGCCGCGTTCGCGCGCGGTGGGCACCTCGGCCATCAGCTCGCGGATGCCGGTGAAGAGACCTGTGTAGGTGGCCGGGTTGCTGCGTGGTGTGCGACCGATGGGCGACTGGTCCACATTGATGACCTTGTCGAAGAACTCCAGGCCTTCGATCGCGTCGTGCGGGGCCGGCTCCTCGTGGGCGCGGAAGATGTGACGGGCGGCCGCGGCATGCAGCGTGTCGTTGACCAGCGTCGACTTGCCCGAGCCCGAGACGCCGGTGACACAGGTCAGCAGGCCGACCGGAAAATCCGCGTCCACGGCTTTCAGGTTGTTGCCCCGCGCCCCTTTCACGCTCAGCCATTCGGTGGCTACACGCCGTTCGGCGGGCACGGCGATGCGGCGGCGACCGGACAGGTAGTCGCCGGTCAGTGAGCCAGGCGTGGCCACAACCTCCTCACAGGTGCCCTGCGCCATCACACGACCACCGTGCACGCCGGCGCCGGGGCCGAGGTCGATCACATGGTCGGCGGCGCGGATCATGTCTTCGTCGTGTTCTACCACCAGCACGCTGTTGCCCAGGTCGCGCAGGTGTTGCAGCGTGCCGATCAGGCGGTCGTTGTCGCGCTGGTGCAGGCCGATGCTGGGTTCGTCCAGCACGTACATCACGCCCGTGAGCCCGCTGCCGATCTGGCTGGCCAGGCGGATGCGCTGGGCTTCGCCACCCGAAAGCGTCTCGGCGCTGCGGTCCAGGCTCAGGTAGTTCAGGCCGACGTCATTGAGGAACTTCAGGCGCAGACCGATCTCGCGCACCACCTTGTCGGCGATCTCGGCTTTGGCGCCACTGAGCTTGAGCCGTTGGAAATAGTCCAATGCCTCGCCGAGCGTGACATGGCTGATGGCGTATATGGGTCGTTGCAGCTCGCCTTCGCCAATGAAGACGTGACGCGCCTCGCGCCGCAGCCGGCTGCCCTGGCAATCGGGGCAGGGCTGGGTGGCACGGTAGCGTGAGAGCTCCTCGCGAACCATGGCCGAATCGGTCTCGCGGTAGCGGCGCTCGAAGTTGCGAACGATGCCTTCGAACGGGTGCTTCTTGTTGACCTTCTTGCCAGCCGAGGCACCCGAATCGAGCACGTAGCTGAACTTGATGTCTTCGTCGCCCGAGCCGTAGAGCAGCACTTGCCGCACGGCCTCGGGCAGGTTCTCGAATGGTGTGTCGATGTCGAACCGGTAGTGCGTGGCCAGGCTTTCCAGCAGCGCGAAGTAGTAGCCGTTGCGGCGGTCCCAGCCTTTGATGGCGCCGCTGGACAGGCTCAGCGTGGGAAAGGCCACCACCCGTTCGGGATCGAAGAACTCGGTCTGCCCCAGGCCGTCGCAGCGTGGGCAGGCGCCCTGCGGCGAGTTGAACGAGAACAGCCGCGGCTCCAGCTCGCCCAGCGCGTAGGTGCACAGCGGGCAGGAGAAGCGGGCTGAGAACAGGTGCTCCACGCCGCTGTCCATCTCCAGCGCGATGGCCTTGCCATCGGCCAGGCGCAGCGCGGCCTCGAAGCTCTCTGCCAGGCGCTGCTGCATGCCGGCCTTGACCTTGAGGCGGTCGATCACCACGTCGATGTTGTGTTTTTCGGTCTTCTTGAGGGCAGGCAGGTCTGCATACTCCACCACCTCACCGTTGAGCCGGAAGCGCACGTAGCCCTGGGCCTGCAGGTCGGCGAAGGTTTCGGTGAACTCACCCTTCTTCTCGCGCGCAATGGGCGACAGGATCATGAGCTTGGTGTCTTCCGGCAGGGCCAGCGCGGCGTCCACCATCTGGCTCACGGTCTGGGCCTGCAGCGGCAGGCCGTGGTCGGGGCAGTGCGGCGTGCCCGCGCGCGCGAACAGCAGGCGCAGGTAGTCGTGGATCTCGGTCACGGTGCCGACGGTCGAGCGCGGGTTGTGGCTGGTGGCCTTCTGCTCGATGGAGATGGCCGGCGACAGGCCCTCGATCAGATCCACGTCCGGTTTGTCCATCAGCTGCAGGAACTGGCGCGCGTAGGCCGAGAGGCTCTCCACGTAGCGGCGTTGGCCCTCGGCGTAGAGCGTGTCGAACGCCAGACTGGACTTGCCCGAACCCGACAGCCCGGTGATCACCACCAGCTGGTCGCGGGGGATGTCGAGGTCGACGTTCTTGAGGTTGTGGGTGCGGGCGCCGCGCACGCTGATGCGGTGCTGGCGCAGGGCGTCACGCAGGTAGGCGCCCTGGGCGGCTGACACGGAGTCGGAGGGGGGAAGCTGGCTCATGGCGGGGCAAAAAGGCAACCCGCCATGATAGTTCCTCGTGCATTTTGGCGTCTGCTATAGTCCGGCCCATGTTCATCCTGCGCAGCCGCTTCGAAGCCGGCCTGGCCTCCCAAGGGAGCCGGGGAGCCTGGCCTTGGCGTAAGCCATAAACGCTGCGTAAACGCCGTGCGCGCCTGGCCGCGCCGGCTCGACCCCCTCAAGGGGCCCGGTTCCGGGCCCGACATTGGATGAACCGCCCTGCAGCGCAGGGCACGGCGCTGCAGGAGTCCCGCCCGTGATCACCGAACTCGAATTCAAGAGCCTGGCCCAACAGGGCTACAACCGCATTCCGCTTATCGCCGAGGCCTTTGCAGACCTCGAAACCCCGCTCTCTCTCTACCTCAAGCTGGCCTTTTCCAAGGACGGTGGCAAGTACAGCTTCCTGCTTGAATCCGTGGTGGGCGGCGAGCGTTTTGGCCGCTACAGCTTCATTGGCCTGCCGGCGCGTACGCTGCTGCGGTCGCGTGGTTTTGGCGCCGACGCCGTAACCGAGGTCGTGACCCAGGGTCAGGTGGTTGAAACCCACACGGGCAACCCACTGGCGTTCGTTGCGACCTACCAGCAGCGTTTCAAGGTGGCACTGCGCCCGGGCTTGCCACGCTTTTGTGGCGGACTGGCCGGCTACTTCGGCTACGACACAGTGCGCCACATCGAGAAGAAGCTCGAAAACACCTGCCCGCCGGACACGCTGGGTTGTCCCGACATCCTGCTGCTGCAGTGCGAGGAGCTGGCCGTTATCGACAACCTCTCGGGCAAGCTCTATCTGATCGTCTACGCGGACCCAGGGCAACCTGAGGCCTACACGAGCGCCAAGAAGCGCCTGCGTGAACTCAAGGACCAGCTCAAGTACTCGGTCAGCGCGCCGCAGGTCAAGGCCACGCAGGGCTACCCTGCCGAACGCGAATTTGCCAAGGCCGACTACCTCAAGGCTGTCGAGCGCGCGAAGGAGCTCATTGCTGCCGGCGACTTCATGCAGGTGCAGGTGGGCCAGCGGATCAGGAAGCGCTACACCGAGTCGCCGTTGAGCCTGTACCGCGCGCTGCGCTCGCTCAACCCCAGCCCCTACATGTACTTCTACAACTTCGGGGACTTCCATGTGGTGGGCGCGTCGCCTGAGATTCTGGTGCGCCAGGAGCAGACCCCCGAGGGGCAGAAGGTGACGATTCGCCCACTGGCCGGCACACGCCCGCGTGGCGCCACACCCGAACTGGACAAGGCCACCGAACACGAGCTGGTGGCCGACCCCAAGGAGCGAGCCGAACACGTGATGCTGATCGATCTGGCGCGCAACGATATCGGGCGCATCGCCAAGACTGGCACGGTCAAGGTCACCGAGGCTTTTGCGGTGGAGCGCTACAGCCACGTGATGCACATCGTGAGCAACGTCGAGGGCATCCTCAAAGACGGCATGACGGCGGTGGATGTGCTCAAGGCCACGTTCCCTGCCGGCACGCTGACCGGCGCACCCAAGGTTCACGCCATGGAGCTGATCGACCAGCTGGAGCCCAGCAAGCGCGGTCTTTATGGAGGCGCCTGCGGCTACCTCAGCTACGCCGGCGACATGGACGTGGCCATTGCCATCCGCACCGGCATCGTGAAAGACCAGATGCTGTATGTGCAGGCGGCGGCCGGCGTGGTGGCCGACTCGGTGCCCGAACTGGAGTGGAAGGAGACCGAACACAAGGCGCGGGCGCTGCTGCGCGCGGCCGAGCTGGTCGAGGAGGGCCTGGAATGAAACTGTTGATGATCGACAACTACGACTCGTTCACCTACAACATCGTCCAGTACTTCGGTGAGCTGGGTGCTGACGTGGAGGTGTTTCGCAACGACGAGATCACGCTCGAGGGCATTGCCGGGCGCCGGCCCGACCGGCTGGTGGTATCCCCAGGCCCGTGCTCGCCGGCCGAGGCCGGCATCTCGGTGGCGGCGATACGGCACTTCGCTGGCCAGCTGCCCATTCTGGGGGTGTGCCTGGGCCACCAGAGCATCGGTGCCGCCTTCGGGGGCGAGATCGTCCGTGCGCAGCAGCTGATGCACGGCAAGACCAGCGTGATCTCCACCACCCAGGAAGGCGTGTTTCGGGAGCTGCCGCGACAATTCACCGTGAACCGCTATCACTCGTTGGCGATCCGGCGCGACGCCTGTCCCGAGGTGCTCAAGGTCACGGCCTGGACCGACGACGGCGAGATCATGGGTGTGCGCCACACCGAACTCGATATCGAGGGCGTGCAGTTCCACCCCGAATCCATACTGACCGAGCACGGCCACGCCATGCTGAAGAACTTTCTGGAGCGATGACACGATGCGCGTAGACCTGCGAAGCGATACGGTGACCCAGCCCACGGCGGCGATGCGTGCCGCCATGGTGGCGGCCCCGCTGGGCGACGATGTGTTCGGCGACGACCCCACGGTGAATGCCCTGCAGGAGCAGATCGCGGCCATCACCGGCAAGGAAGCGGCGCTGTTCATGCCCTCGGGCACGCAGAGCAACCTCTGCGGCATCCTGGCGCATTGCGGTCGGGGCGACGAGTACATCGTCGGTCAGCTGGCCCACACCTACCGCTACGAGGGTGGCGGGGCGGCGGTATTTGGCAGTGTGCAGCCGCAACCCCTGGTGCAGGACGCGGCAGGGCGCCTGTCGCTTGAGGACATCGCCGCCGCCATCAAGCCCGATGACCCGCACTTTGCGCGCACCCGGCTGCTGTGCCTGGAGAACACCTGGAACGGCCACCCCATGCCGGACGACTATCTGGCGGGCGCCACGGCACTGGCCCGCGCCAAAGGCCTGGCCACCCACCTCGATGGCGCGCGCGTGTTCAACGCCGCAGTCGCCACCGCAAAACCCGGGCAGGGTGCGTTGGCGCGGGTGCGCGAGATCGCTGACCACTTCGACAGCCTGTCGGTCTGCTTCAGCAAGGGGTTGGGCGCGCCCGTGGGCTCGGCCCTGTGTGGTTCGCGCGAACTGATCGAACGCGCACGCCGTGTTCGCAAGATGGCCGGTGGCGGTCTGCGACAGGCGGGCCTGCTGGCGGCTGCTGCGGCATACGCGCTGGACCACCATGTGGACCGGTTGGCCGATGATCACGCACTGGCGCAACGCCTGGCCACCGGCCTGTCGGGCATCGATGGTCTGAGCGTGCGTTCGGCCCGGACCAACATCGTGTTTATCGATGTGGCGGATGGCCGTGGCCCGGCGCTGCTGGACTGGCTGCAAGGCCACGGCGTGTTTGCCACTGGTCTGATCGGTCTGCGTTTCGTGACCCACCTCGATGTGGACGCAGCGGGCATTGATCACGCGATTGCCGCCACCCGCCAGTTCTTTGCCGAATCGCCCGATGGCGTGGCACGGGATGCGGCTGGCCGCACCGGCGTCTACTGAACCGGAGAGGCCATGCCGGACACCTCCCAACTGCTGATGTTCATCGCTGCGGGCTGGCTGCTCAACCTCACGCCCGGGCCGGATGTGCTCTACATCGTGACGAACGCGCTGCGCAGCGGCGCCCGCGCCGGCATCGTTGCCGGTCTGGGCATCACAGCGGGCTGCTTCGTGCACATCGTGGGTGCGGCGCTGGGCGTGGGCGCGCTGCTCGCGGCCTCGGCCACCGCGTTCACGGTGCTCAAGTGGGTGGGCGCGGCCTACCTGTTCTACCTGGGCACCAAGCTGCTGTTGTCGCGTGCGGGCGCTAGCCCGCTGGCCGAGGTGGCCCCGGCCGGCACAAGCTGGGAGCCGGCCGATCTGCAACGCGTGTTTCTGGGCGGCTTCTGGACCAACGTGCTCAACCCCAAGGTGGCGCTGTTCTTCCTGGCATTCGTGCCCCAGTTCATCACGCCCGGCACCGCCCACCCGAGCTGGGTTTTCCTGGCGCTGGGTGTGCTTTTCAATGTCAACGCCATTCCCGTGAACAGCGGCTGGGCGCTGGCGGCGGCGTGGGCCTCGCGCCGCGTGGGTGCGGTTCAGCGTGGCATGCACTGGATGGACCGCGCCGCCGGCGCGCTGTTCATCGGCTTCGGATTGAAACTGGCCCTGACCGACAAACCCTGAGGAGACTTCCATGCCCATCACCCCACAAGAGGCGCTGCAGCGCACCATCGAGCACCGCGAGATCTTCCACGACGAGATGCTCAAGATCGTGCGCCTCATCATGAGCGGAGAGTGCTCTCCCGTCATGATGGCGGCGCTCATCACCGGCCTGCGCGTCAAGAAGGAGACCATAGGCGAGATCACGGCAGCGGCGCAGGTGATGCGCGAGTTCTCGACCAAGGTCAACGTGGCCGACAAGACCCACCTGGTGGACATCGTGGGCACGGGTGGCGATGGTTCGCACACCTTCAACATTTCCACCTGCTCCATCTTCGTGGCGGCTGCAGCGGGTGCCAAGGTCAGCAAGCACGGCGGACGCAGCGTCAGCAGCAAAAGTGGCAGCGCCGACGTGCTGGAGAGCCTGGGCGCCAACATCAATCTGGCCCCCGACGCCATTGCCCGCTGCATCGCCGAGGTCGGCATAGGTTTCATGTTTGCGCCCAACCACCACCCGGCCATGAAGAACGTGGCCCCGGTGCGCAAGGAGCTGGGCATCAAGACCATCTTCAACATCCTGGGGCCGCTGACCAACCCGGCCAGCGCACCCAACATCCTGATGGGTGTGTTCCACCCCGACCTCGTGGGCATACAGGTGCGCGCGCTGCAGCGCCTGGGTGCCGAACACGCGGTGGTGGTTTATGGCCGTGACGGCATGGACGAGGTTTCCCTCGGGGCGGCCACCCTGGTGGGCGAACTGAAGAACGGCGAGATCTCGGAGTACGAGATCCACCCCGAAGACTTCGGCCTGACCATGGCCAGCAACCGTGCGCTGCGGGTCGAGACGCCCGAGCAGTCCAAGGCCATGCTGCTGTCGGTGCTGGACAACCGGCCCGGCGCGGCGCGCGACATCGTCACCCTCAATGCCGGTGTGGCGCTCTATGCCGCCAACGTGGCCACCAGCATGGCCGACGGCATTGCCAGGGCGCGTGTCGCGATCGAATCGGGCGCTGCGCGCCAGCGTTTCGATGCCTTCGTGGCAGCCACACAGAAACTGGGGGCTGCATGAGCGACATCCTGCAACGCATCGTCGCGGTCAAGCACGAGGAAATCGCCGCCGCGCAAAAGAAGAAGCCCTTGGCCCTGGTGCGCGAAGACGCCGAGCGCCGCGTGCTCACGCGCGATTTCGTGGGGGTGCTGCGTGCCAAGCTGGCCGCCGGGCAGCCCGCCGTGATTGCCGAGATCAAGAAGGCCAGCCCGTCGAAGGGCGTGCTGCGTGAAGACTTCATTCCGGCCGATATCGCGCAAAGTTATGCCGCGGCGGGCGCTGCGTGCCTGTCGGTCTTGACCGACCGCGAGTTTTTTCAGGGCAGTGCGGACTACCTCAAGCAGGCCCGTGCCAGCTGCGACCTGCCGGTGCTGCGCAAGGATTTCATGGTCGATGCCTACCAGGTCTACGAGGCCCGGGCCATGGGCGCGGACTGCATCCTGCTCATTGCGGCCTGCCTGGACGATGCCAGGATGGCCGAGCTGGAAGCCGTTGCGCTCGGACTGAACATGGCGGTGCTGGTGGAGGTGCACGACCGTGAGGAGCTGCAGCGCGCCCTGAAGCTCAAGACGCCGCTGGTCGGCATCAACAACCGCAACCTGCGCAGCTTCGAGGTCAGCCTGCAGACCACGCTGGACATGCTGCCCGATGTGCCAGCCGACCGCCTGCTGGTCACCGAATCGGGGATATTGGTACGAGAGGACGTGACGCGCATGCGCGAGGCGGGCGTCAACGCCTTTCTGGTCGGCGAGGCTTTCATGCGCGCCGACGATCCCGGCGAAGCCCTGGAGCGGCTGTTCTTCTGAGTCCCATGGAGCAAACCCCTCTGGTCTGGGACGAGGTGCCCGACCGCCTGCTTTCGGCCGATCCGGCGTTGTGGCCGGCCCACCCCGAGTGGGAAACCGTGCTGGCGTCTTTCTGGGCCTCAAACACAGGCCGCTCCCTGCTGGCTTTCCTGCAGACTCGGCTGGCGGCGGGTGCGGTGGTCTACCCGCCACAGCCACTGCGTGCCTTGGCGCTCACGCCGCTGTCGCGCGTGCGCGTCGTGATCCTGGGCCAGGACCCCTACCACGGTCCCGGTCAGGCCGAAGGCCTGGCGTTTTCAGTGGCGCCCGGCGTGGCGCTGCCGCCGTCGCTGCGCAACATCTTCAAGGAGCTCGCGCGCGAAGCAGGTGAGACCTATGTTCCGCCCGCAAGCGGCTCGTTGGTGAACTGGGCCGAGCAGGGCGTGCTGCTGCTCAACACCAGCCTGACCGTGGAGCAGGGCGAAGCGGGCGCGCACGCCAAACGGGGCTGGGAGACGCTCACGGCCGCCATCGTCGACACGCTGTCGCTCGACAGGCGTCCCAAGGCCTTCGTGCTCTGGGGTGGACATGCCCAGGCCTTCGAGCCGGCAATAGACACCCGTGTTCACGTCGTGTTCAAAGC
The DNA here is from genome assembly GCA_943368755.1 of Synechococcus sp. UW140. Taxonomy (GTDB): domain Bacteria; phylum Pseudomonadota; class Gammaproteobacteria; order Burkholderiales; family Burkholderiaceae_C; genus Hydrogenophaga. Next base: position 104,432 of record CALRLO020000006.1, read on the forward strand.
CAACCACCCTTCGCCCCTGTCGGCCCTGCGCGGGCCTCAGCCCTTCATCGGGTGTGGGCATTTCGGGGCGGTGAATGATTTTTTGACCGGCCTGGGCGGCCCGGCGGTTGCCTGGGCTCCAAAAAGCCGAAAAACCATGGCATAATCGATGGCTCGCTGTGGAGGGGTGCCCGAGTGGCTAAAGGGGGCAGACTGTAAATCTGTTGGCTTACGCCTACGCTGGTTCGAATCCAGCCTCCTCCACCACAGTGACATATTGGTATTCGAGCATTGGTAACGGGTTCCGGGCGGGAGTAGTTCAATGGTAGAACCCCAGCCTTCCAAGCTGATGACGCGGGTTCGATTCCCGTCTCCCGCTCCAGTGCCAATGTGTGACTGTCTTTGAGTTGAGTTTTGACTGTGCAGCTGTTCAGGCTGTCCAGGCCCATGTGGCTCAGTGGTAGAGCACTCCCTTGGTAAGGGAGAGGTCGCGGGTCCGATTCCCGCCATGGGCACCAAACAATCCTGGTGTTTCTGTAGTTTCGGCAAATTCTTTCAAGCGGAGCTGAAAAATGGCAAAAGAGAAATTCGAGCGGACGAAACCGCACGTGAACGTGGGCACGATCGGCCACGTTGACCACGGCAAGACGACGCTGACGGCGGCGATCACGACGGTGCTGGCCTCCAAGTTTGGCGGTCAGGCCAAGGCCTACGACCAGATCGA
>CALRLO020000007.1:0-99442 GCA_943368755.1 Synechococcus sp. UW140
GCGTCGGCAGCGGGAGCGGCCGGAGCAGCGGCGGGTGCGTCAGCGGCGGGGGCAGCCGGTGCAGCGGCCGGAGCAGCAGCAGGCGCTTCGACGGCGGGAGCCGGTGCGGGAGCGGCTTCTTCTTTTTTGCCGCAGGCGGCCAGAGCAACGGCGGTCAGCAGGGTAGCGAGAACGAGCGATTTTTTCATGGTGTCTGAAAGCCCGGTACCGGGCCTCAAAAGAAGGTCAATGGATCAAGATGCCAAAAGCCCTGACGCATTCGCACCAGGGCCGGGCGCGATCATACGAGAAATCACCATGAAATTTTGTCAAGAGGGGTAGCCCTAGTAACTATTTTTATCTGATCAGCGGCAGGTCACAAGCCCAGCGTAGTGGCCGCAAAGCCTGCGCCCGACCGCTCCCACAGCGCCTGCCATTGGGCAAACAGCCCCTGGACGCGGGCTGGATCCGTGAAAGCCAGTACCACCGGGGGCGAAGTGGCCGTGCGCTGTGCACCCCAGCCACTGTGGCAGGCCAGAGCAGGAAACCCCTCTTCGAGCGCCCGCGGCGCCTGCCGCGCATCCACCCGGTGCGACCAGGTGGTGCGCCACCGCACGAAACGCGCGTGCTGCTGCACCACCGGACGGTAGTCCAGCGCCAGCAGCTTCAAATGCCCACCGGCTTGTGCCCAGGCGTTCAGGCGCTCATCGAAGGCGCGTTCACCGAGTGGCCAGTCGCTGAAATCGGGGTCGCACCAGACCAGTTGGCGCACCTTGTCGCGCACCGCCAGCTCCAGCATATGGAGCAACAGGTCGGCCCAGGCCCTCCGGCTGTCGAAACGCCCCTGGGGCCAGGTGCCGATCGGCTCGTCCATCAGTCCTCTGCCCGATGCAGCCATCCCGCCTCGTGCCACTGTGCCAGCACGGCGCGGGCACCGGCGCTCGCTCGGCGCACGCTGTGAGCGCTCAGTGCGCGGTCGTCGGCCAGGCGTCGCATGAGCCGGGCATCGGCCCCGGCGGCGCGCAGACTCTCGCCGTTGATGAACACATGGCTGGCGTCGTACAGCATGCGCGTGCGGCGGTCCAGCCGAACCGCTCCCTCGCTCCAGGCCTGCGCGGGCTCGTCGAACCAGACCCGGGGTTTGGGCTCAGTGAGCACCTCGCCCAGCACGCAGTCCAGCAGCCGCTGGTCGCTCATCAGGCGCTGCATCGCTTCGGCGGCAAAAACGCCCAACGCTGGCGGCATGGCAGCCGGCGCAGCGGTAGCGCCCTGCCCAGGGTCGCGGTAGAGCGCCGTGTCCTCGTGCTCGTCGGCCAGGCGCTGCAGCAGCTCGGCCGCCAGCCCGCCCCGCTGAGGCGAGCGAAAACCGATGGAGCAGGTCATGCAGTCTCCGCCCTCCGCAATGCCGTCGTGGGCCCAGCGCGGTGGCAGATACAGCATGTCGCCGGGCTCGAGCACCCATTCCTGCTCAGGCTCGAAGTGGCTCAGGATCTTGAGCGGTACGTCTTCGCGCAAGCTCAGGTCGCGCTGGCGGCCAATGCGCCAGCGCCGGCGACCGGTGGCCTGCAGCAGGAACACGTCGTAGCTGTCGAAGTGCGGGCCGACGCCACCACCGTCGCTGGCCCAGGACACCATCAGATCGTCCAGCCGTGCGTCGGGCACAAAACGGAACCGTTGCATCAGGGCGTGGGCCGCATCATCGTGCAGGTCCACGCCTTGCACCAGCAGCGTCCACTGCGCGCGCTTGAGCGGCGGCAGGGTCGCAAACGGGCCATGGCGCAGCTGCCAGCCGCGCGCAGCCTGGGTCACCAGACGGGATTCGACCGCCTCGCTGGTGGCCAGCTGGAACAGTGCACGGCGGTCCAGCGGCGGCACGAAACCGGGAATGGCCTGGCGGATCAGCAGCGGCTTTTTCTGCCAGTGGCGCTTCATGAAGGTGGCGGGGGACAGACCGCCCAGCAGGGGCAGGGGGCTGTCGGGATCGGGAGCGGCAAAGGCCGGAGAAAGGGCAGGCATGGGACAATTGTCCGATGAAAATCACCGAACAATGTGTCGTCTCACTGACCTGGACACTCAAAGACACCCTGGGCGACGTGCTCGACGAACTCGATGAACCGACCGAGTTCCTGCTCGGCGGCGACGACCTGCTGGCCAAGATCGAGGAGGCCCTGCAAGGCCACGAACCCGGCGACAAGCTGGACATGCATCTGGAGCCTGAACAGGCGTTCGGCGACTTCAACGACGCGCTGCTGTTCCTGGAGCCGCGCGAGCGTTTCGCCGGCCCCATCGAGGAAGGCATGGTGTTTGAAGGCCTGCCCCCCGGCTGCAACCCCGACGCGCCGCGTGACCGCCTGTACTTTGTCAGCGAGATCTACCCGGACCACATCGTGCTGGATGGCAACCACCCGCTGGCCGGTATCGCCCTGCGCCTGGCGCTGAAGGTGCACGCCGTGCGCGAAGCCACCGAGGAGGAAATTGGCCAGGGCACGCTGGGACTGGGATTCTTCCGCCTGCAGGGCGGCGGCGGCCCGGTGCACTGACCGGGCCTGGTGCGGCGGGGCTCAGCCCTTTCCGGTGGAGCCGTAGCCTCCGGCGCCGCGCTCGGTGACGGCGTCGAATTCGGCCACCACGTTGAAACGGGCCTGCACCACTGGAACGATCACCAGTTGCGCGAGCCGCTCCATGGGCTGCAGGGTATAGGCCACGTCGCTGCGGTTCCAGGCGCTCACCATGAGCTGGCCCTGGTAGTCGCTGTCGATCAGCCCGACCAGGTTGCCCAGAACGATGCCGTGTTTGTGCCCCAGGCCGGAGCGCGGCAGGATCAGTGCCGCGTAGCCCGGGTCTTTGAGGTGAATGGCCAGGCCGGTAGGCACCAGCTGCCAGGCGTTGGGTGCCAGTTCCAGGGGGGCGTCCAGGCAGGCCCGCAGATCCAGCCCGGCGCTGCCGGGCGTGGCGTAGGCGGGCAACTGGTCCGCCAGGCGTGCATCGAGCACCTTGACGTCGAGTTCCACAGGGATCCTTACTTTTTCCCCTCGGACTTTAACGCGTCCTGCAGCGCCTTCGCCGGGTCCGTCTCGGCCTCTGCGCCTTCCTCGGCCTCCGGTTGTGGCTCGGCACCCTCCTCGGCCTCCGCCTCGGGCTCGGCGCCTTCTTCCTGCTCCATGCCGGGCATGTTGTTCAGCATGTCGGAGACAGCCGCATCGTCCACCTGGACAGCCGCCTTGAGGTTGCCGGTCACCATGCCCGGGTACATCACGATCGCCACCACCATCATGAGCTGCAGGATGATGAACGCGATGGAACCCTTGTAGATCTGTGCAGTCGTGACGGCCGGGATGCGCTGCTTGGTCACCGCATCGGTGTAGTCGGTACGTGCGGCCACGCTGCGCAGGTAGAACAGCGCAAAGCCGAACGGCGGCGTCAGAAACGACGTCTGCAGGTTCATGGCGATGATCACGCCGAACCAGATCAGGTCGATGCCCATCTTCTCGGCCACCGGCGCCAGCAACGGGATCACGATGAAGGCGATCTCGAAGAAGTCGATGAACATGCCCAGGATGAAGATGAGCACGTTCACCACCACCAGGAAGCCGATCTCGCCGCCTGGCAGCTTGTCGAACAGGTGTTCCACCCAGATGTGGCCATCGGCGGCGTTGAAGGTGAAGCTGAACACCGTCGAGCCGATCAGGATGAAGAGCACGAAGATGGCCAGCTTGGTGGTGCTCTCCAGGGCCTGCTTCATCACGCCCAGGTTCAGGCGCTTGCGCGACATCGCCATGATCAGGGCGCCCAGTGCGCCCATGGCACCGCCTTCGGTGGGCGTTGCAATGCCCAGGAAGATCGTGCCCAGCACCAGGAAGATCAGCACCAGGGGCGGGATCAGCACGAACGTGACCTGCTCAGCCAGGCGCGACAGCAGGCCCAGGCGGAACAGGCGGTTGAGCAGCGCCAGACCGAGCGCCAGCAGCGAACCCACGGTGATCGACATGATCACGATCTCGTCGCCGGGCGCATCGATTTCACGCTCAATCAGCGGATTGATGATGGACTGGTGGTTGATGCCCCAGACGTAGGACACCACCCCGCAGAGCACCAGCAGCAGCAGCAGCGACTTGTGCCCGCTGTTGCCGTTGGGTTCGGTGTAGATGCGCGCCGACAGCGGCAAGGCCGGCACCCACGAAGGTTTGAGGATGGCCACCGCAAAGATGAACAGCAGGTACAGACCCACCAGGAGCAGGCCGGGAATCAGGGCGCCAGCGTACATGTCGCCCACCGAGCGGCCCAGCTGGTCGGCCAGCACGATCAGGACCAGTGAAGGCGGAATGGCCTGGGCCAACGTGCCCGATGCCGTGATGGTGCCGGTTGCAATGGTGCGGTTGTAGCCGTAGCGCAGCATGATGGGCAGCGAGATCAGGCCCATGGAGATCACGGCCGCCGCCACCACCCCGGTGGTGGCCGCCAGCAGCGCACCCACCAGGATCACCGCCACCGCCAGACCGCCACGCACCGGGCCAAACACCTGGGCCACGGTCTCGAGCAGGTCCTCGGCCATGCGGCTGCGCTCAAGGATGATGCCCATGAAGGTGAAGAACGGGATGGCCAGCAGCGTGTCGTTCTGCATGATGCCGAACACCCGCAGCGGCAAGGCCTGGAACAGCGTAGGCGGAAACAGGCCGATCTCCATGCCGATCAGGCCGAAGAACAGGCCCGTGGCGGCCAAGGCAAACGCCACCGGAAAGCCCGTCAACAGGAAAACCAGCAGACCCGTGAACATCACGGGCACGAAATTGGCGGTAAAAAATTCGACCATGATCATTGGGCTCCCTGGGCGCGCATCGCTTCTTGTTGTTTCAGCTCTTCAGCCAGCAGTTCCTCTTCGGAAGGACCCTCGTGGGCCAACACGTCGGGACCACCCGCAAACAGGAAGTTCAGGCGCTTGATGAGCTCTGACAAACCCTGGAAGAACAGGATGAAGAAACCCAGCGGGATGAGCCCGTAGACCGGCCAGCGGATCAGACCACCGGCATTGGAAGACATCTCGCCCGTGGCCAGCGCCTGCTGGAAGGTGGGCCACCCGAGGCGCGCCATCATGTAGCACAGCGGCAGCAGGAACACGACGATTCCGACCACGTCGATCCAGTTGCGGGTGCGCGGACTGAGCTTGCCTGCCACAAAGTCGATGCGCACGTGGGCATTGCGCAGGAAGGCGTAGCCACCGCCCAGCATGAAGACAGCGGCAAACAGGTACCACTGGATTTCGAGCATGCCGTTGGAGCTGACATGGAAGATCTTGCGCACCAACGCGTTGCCGGCGCTGATGAGGGTGGCAGCGAGGATCAGCCACATGGCCAGGCGGCCAATCCACTCGTTGAGGGCGTCTATGAAGCGGGAAAAGGTCATCAGGGCAGGCATGGGGCCTCCGGGGGAACACCGTCGCCACCAACCGGCAGGACAGTCAAGGGGAAAAAATCTGTAAGAAATCAGTCAGATCCGCATACCAAAAAAAGCCCCGCCGTAGCGGGGCTTGCCGGTGATTGTCGCACCAGCGGAATCAGAGTTTCGCGCCTTGCATGTAGCTGTCGAAACGCGCTTCGGTGAAGCGGAACCACAGGTTCTGCTCGCGCCGGAAGTTGGCGTAGTCGGTGTAGATCTTCTTCCACTTCGGGTTCTTGGCGCTGATGTCAGCGTACAGCGCCATGGAGGCCTTGAAGGCGGCATCCATCACCGGCTTAGGGAAGGCCTGGAGCTTGGTGCCGGCAGCCACCAGCTGCTTGAGGGCAGCGGGGTTCAGGGCGTCGTAGCGGGCCTGCATGGTGGTGTGGGCAATCGCCGCAGCCGCCTCCACGATGGCCTTGTTCTCGGCCGACAGCGCGTTGAAGGCTGCGGTGTTGATGTACAGCGACAGCTGCGGGCCGCCTTCCCACCAGCCGGGGTAGTAGTAGTTCTTGGCGACCTTGTTGAAGCCCAGCTTCTGGTCGTCATACGGACCCACCCATTCGGTGGCGTCGATGGTGCCTTTTTCCAGCGCCTGGTAGATCTCGCCACCGGGGATGTTCTGCGGCACGCCGCCCATCTGCGTGAGCACCTTGCCGGCGAAGCCGCCGATGCGCATCTTCAGACCCTTGATGTCGTTCAGGGTCTTGATTTCCTTGCGGTACCAGCCGCCCATCTGGGCGCCGGTGTTGCCCATGGGGAAGTTGACGATGTTGTACTCGGCGTAGAACTCGCGGAACAGCTTCATGCCGTTGCCTTCGTACATCCAGGCCGTCATCTGGCGGCTGTTCAGACCGAAGGGGATGGCGCAGTCCAGGGCAAAGGTGTCATCCTTGCCGAAGAAGTAGTAAGGAGCGGTGTGGGCGGCCTCGACGGTGCCTTGCTGAACGGCATCGACCACGCCGAAAGCGGGCACCAGTTCACCGGCGGGGTGGGTGGTCACCACGAACTTGCCGCCCGACATGGCGGTGACGTGCTTGGCAAACACCTCGGCGGCGCCGTAGATCGTGTCCAGCGCCTTGGGGAAACTCGATGCCAGGCGCCAGCGGACCGCAGGGGCCTGCGCGATCACGGCAGGGGCGGCACCTGCTGCCAGCACCCCGGCCACGCCAGCTTGCTTGATGAGGGAACGACGATCCATTGGGTTGGTCTCCGGATTAGAAAAATGTGAGGACTGCGTCTAGCGTGTCCGTTCGGCTTCGGACAGTTCGAAGAGCGAACGTGGCGGGATTGTAGAAATGCCCCCCGACACCAATGCCGGGGGTTTTCCCTTGCCGCCGACAAAAGTTCATCACACAGGCTTGAAAATTTTTCAAGCCCCGGAGCCGTCAGTGGCGCGTCAGCGCACGACCTTCAGCGATGCAGGCTCCTGGCCGGGCTCTGGCCACCGCTGGAGGATGGCCGCTTCGATGCCGGCGGCATCCAGCCCCAGGCCAGCCAGCAGGCGCCCCGGGTCGCCATGCTCGATGAAACGGTCCGGCAGGCCCAGCTGCAGCACGGTGCAGCTCAGACCGTGGGCGTTGAGCAGTTCCACCACGGCACTGCCCGCGCCACCGGCCGTGGCGCCCTCTTCCACCGTGACCAGCCGCTCATGCCTGCGCGCCAGACGCAGCACCAGCTCCTCGTCCAGCGGTTTGGCCCAGCGCATGTTGGCCACCGTCGCATCCAGCTTTTCGCCGGCGGCCAACGACGGGTACAGCAAAGTGCCGAAGGCCAGGATGGCGGTGCCCTGGCCGCTGCGCCGCACCTCGCCCTTGCCGTAGGGCAGCGGCTCCAGCCCGGCCGGGACCGCTGCGCCCACACCGGCGCCACGCGGGTAGCGCACCGCCACCGGGTGGTTCTGCTGGAAGGCGGAGCTCAGCAGCTGGCGGCACTCGCCCTCGTCGGCCGGGCAGGCCAGGGCCATGTTGGGAATGCAGCGGATGAACGGGATGTCGTAGGCCCCGGCGTGGGTGGCACCATCGGCGCCGACCAGGCCGGCGCGGTCGAGTGCGAACACCACCGGCAGGTTCTGAAGCGCCACATCGTGGATCATCTGGTCGTAGGCGCGCTGCAGGAAGGTGGAGTAGATCGCCACCACGGGCTTGAGCCCCTCGCAGGCCAGGCCACCGGCAAAGGTGACGGCATGCTGCTCGGCAATGCCGACGTCGTAGTAGCGACCGGGATACCGCTTGTGGAACTCCACCATGCCCGAGCCCTCGCGCATCGCTGGCGTGACGCCGACCAGACGCGGATCGGCCTCGGCCATGTCGCACAGCCATTGGCCGAACACCTGGGTGAAGGTGGTTTTGGGCGGTTGTGCCGGCGGCACCAGTCCCACGGCAGGATCGAACTTGCCCGGGCCGTGATAGGCCACGGGGTCGGCCTCGGCCAGCTTGTAGCCTTGGCCCTTTTTCGTGACCACATGCAGGAACTGCGGGCCGTCGAGCTGGCGGATGTTCTCCAGCGTGGGAATCAGGGAGTCGAGGTCGTGGCCGTCGATGGGGCCGATGTAGTTGAAGCCGAACTTCTCGAACAGCGTGGCCGGCACCACCATGCCCTTGGCACCCTCTTCGAGGCGCTTGGCCAACTCGAACAGCGGCGGCGCGGCCTTGAGCACCTGCTTGCCCACCTGCTTGGCCGCGGCGTAGAACTGGCCACTCATGAGCTGGGCCAGGTAGCGGTTGAGCGCGCCCACCGGGGGCGAGATCGACATGTCGTTGTCGTTGAGGATCACCAGCAGCTTGCAGTTCTCGACACCCGCGTTGTTGAGCGCCTCGAAGGCCATGCCGGCGGTCATGGCGCCGTCGCCGATCACCGCAATGGCGTGCCGGTCCTCGCCCTTCTGGCGCGCGGCCACAGCCATGCCCAGCGCAGCCGAGATGCTGGTGGACGAATGTGCGGTGCCGAAGGTGTCGTATTCGCTCTCGGCACGCATTGGAAAACCGCTGATGCCACCCTGCTGGCGCAGCGTGGACATGCGGTCGCGGCGACCGGTGAGTATCTTGTGCGGGTAGGTCTGGTGGCCCACGTCCCACACGATGCGGTCACGTGGGGTGTCGAACACGTAATGCAGCGCCACCGTGAGCTCGACGGTGCCGAGGTTGGAGCTCAGATGGCCGCCAGTGCGCGAAACGCTGTCGAGCACGAACTGGCGCAACTCGTCGGCCAGCGGCTTGAGCTGGGCACGGCCCAGAAGGCGCAGGTCGGCAGGGGAATCGATGGTGGAAAGCAGTCCGCTCATGCGTGGCGATCTCGGTATCCGGTTCAATGTGAACGCGTGACCACCTGGCGCGCCAGCGCGGCCAGGGCGGTGGTGTCGGCCAGACCACTGCGGTCCAAGGCCTCAAGGGCACGCTGCATCAGCGCGTCGGCGTAGGTTCGGGCTGCATCCAGCCCGAGCAGGGACACGAAGGTCGGTTTGTCGGCGGCGGCGTCCTTGCCCGCCGTCTTGCCCAGTGTGGCCGAATCGGCCACCACGTCGAGGATGTCGTCCACGACCTGGAAGGCCAGGCCCAGCGCGGCGCCGTAGTCGGCGAGCGCTTGCAGCGCCTGCGCCGTGGGCATTCCGGTGGCCGCGCCCATCATCACGCTGCCCTTGAGCAGCGCGCCGGTCTTGCGCCGGTGCATGTCTTCGAGCTGGGTCTGGTCCAGCCTCACGCCCACGCTGGCGAGATCGATCGCCTGGCCGCCGGCCATGCCGTGGGCACCGGCGGCCAGCGCCAGCAGACGGCACAGGCGTGCGCCGGTGGCGTCGTCCACGCTGCCATCGTCGGGCAGCAGCAGCTCGAAGGCCAGGGCCTGCAGCGCATCGCCGGCCAGCAGGGCCTGGGCCTCGCCGAACTGCACATGCACCGTGGGCTTGCCCCGGCGCAGCACATCGTTGTCCATGCAGGGCATGTCGTCGTGCACCAGGGAATAGGCATGGATGAGTTCAACCGCACAAGCGGCGCGCAACGCCGGCACCGGCTGGCCACCCACCGCTTCGGCCGCCGCCAGCACCAGCAGGGGGCGCAGCCGCTTGCCGCCATCGAGCACCGCATAGCGCATGGCCTCGCCCAGGCCGGCTGGCGAGTCCAGCCCCACCCACTGCTCCAGGGCGCGCTCCACGCGCACCAGGCGCTCGCGGCTCCAGGCCGCCAGATCCAGCACGGGGGCCATCAGTTCGGTTTCCATGGTTGGGCTTCACCCTGCTCCAGCACGCGGATCTGCTGCTCGACCGCCTCCAGCCGGTCGCGGCAGTACTTCAGCAGCTCGGCACCGCGCCGGTAATGCGTCAGCAGGCTGTCCAGCGGGAGCTGACCGGCATCCAGTGCGGTCACCAGCTGCTCCAGTTCGTGCAGCGCGGCTTCGTAGGTGTCGGGCAGGGCGGGGTCGGGCGTGGGGGTCTTGGGCATGGCAGGGCTGCGGAGGGCCCGGTGACAAAAAGGGCATTTTATCGGTGCCGGCACCCTGGCGGCAGCCGCATCAACCCCACGGGTACAATTCGGCCCCTTTCCCCCACCAGCTTTCAGGAGCCCGGGTCCCCATTCACCCTCCCCGCGCAAAATCGATGTACGACTAGCGCTTACCCTGCCCCTTCATAGGGGGAGTCTTTAGGTCAGGACCGCCATGTCTGATTTGAGTCTTCAGCTACAGCAGGCCACAAGCCAATTACCTGTTTCCAGTTATTTCGATGAGGCGCTCTTCCAGCGCGAACTGGAGACCATCTTTCAGCGCGGGCCCCGCTATGTGGGGCACCAACTTTCCGTTCCGAACGCCGGCGACTACCACGCCCTGCCCCAGGAGGGCGAAGGCCGCGCGCTGGTCCATACCGTCAACGGCATCGAGCTCGTCTCCAACGTCTGCCGCCACCGCCAGGCGGTGATGCTCAAGGGCCGGGGCAACCTGGGCGAACAGCGCAGTGGCAGTGCCGGCGGCCAGATCGTCTGCCCGTTGCACCGCTGGACCTACAGCGGCGGCGGCGAGGCCAAGGCCCCGCTGGGCACCCTGCTGGGGGCACCCCATTTCCCGCAGGACCCCTGCCTGAGCCTGCAGCGTTACCCGCTGCGTGAGTGGAACGGTCTGCTGTTCGAGGACAACGGCCGCGACATCGCCGCCGACCTGGCCGGCATGGGTCCGCGTGCGGCGCTGAACTTCGACGGCATGGTGCTGGACCATGTGGAACAGCACATGTGCCACTACAACTGGAAGACCTTCATCGAGGTCTACCTGGAGGACTACCACGTGGGCCCCTTCCACCCGGGCCTGGGCAACTTCGTGACCTGCGAAGACCTGCGCTGGGAACTCAAGCCCGAGTACTCGGTGCAGACCGTGGGGGCACAGAACCTGAGCCAGCCCGGCAGCCCGGTGTACGAACGCTGGCACCAGCAGCTCATGCAGTACCGCAATGGCGAACTGCCCGAACACGGCGCGATCTGGCTGACCTATTACCCACACATCATGGTGGAGTGGTACCCGCACGTGCTGACGGTCTCCACGCTGCATCCCATCAGCGTGGACAAGACGCTCAACACCGTGGAGTTCTACTACCCCGAAGACATCGCCGCCTTCGAGCGCGATTTCATCGAGGCCCAGCGTGCGGCGTACATGGAAACCTGCGTGGAAGACGACGAGATTGCCGAGCGCATGGATGCGGGCCGCAAGGCCCTGTTCCAGCGCGGCGTCAGCGAAGCCGGCCCCTACCAGAGCCCGATGGAAGACGGGATGCAGCACTTTCACGAGTGGTACCGCAGGCAGATGCGCTGACCCATGCAAGCCCTGTGGATGCTGCTGGCGGCGCTGTTCTTTGCGACCATGGGGGTGTGCATCAAGTTTGCATCTGCCCACTTCAACAGCTTTGAACTGGTGGCCTACCGCGGCCTGATCGGGCTCGTGTTCCTGGCCGGGATGGCGCGTGTGCGTGGCATCAGCCTGCGCACGGACGTGCCCATGATGCACCTCTGGCGCAGCGTGGTGGGCGTCATCTCGCTGGTGTCGTGGTTCTACGCCATCGCCTACCTGCCGCTGGCCACTGCCATGACGCTCAACTACATGAGCAGTGTCTGGATCGGAGCCTTCCTGATCGGGGGCGCCCTGCTGCTTCAGAGGCGCACCGAACCGCTGCGGCAGCAGACCCCGCTGTTCCTCGCCGTGCTGGGGGGGTTTGCCGGGGTGGCGCTGGTGCTGCAGCCATCCTTCACACCCGAAATGGCCGTGCCCGCCATGGTAGGCGTGCTTTCGGGCCTGACAGCTGCGCTCGCCTACCTGCAGGTGGCGGCGCTCGCGCGGGTGGGCGAGCCGGAGGTTCGCACGGTGTTCTACTTCTCGCTGGCCGCCGTGGTGGTGGGCGCCATCGGCACCCTGCCCCTGGGCTACAGCCCGCTGGCCGGCCTGCACAGCCTGTGGCTGCTACCCATTGGCCTGCTGGCCGTGTTCGGCCAGCTGTGCATGACACGCGCCTACACACGCGGCTCCACGCTGGTGGTGGCCAACCTGCAGTACTCAGGCATCGTGTTCTCGGCCATCTACAGCCTGGCCATCTTCGGCGACCACATCACGCCGCTGGGCTGGCTGGGCATGGGCCTGATCATCGCCTGCGGCATCGCCGCCACCGCGCTGCGCGAGCGCGCCGTCCCCAACGCCCCCGCCGAGGAACACGCATGACCTTCACCACACTCATTGCCGCCACCGAACTGCAGCACCTGCTGGGCAGCGGGCAGCCTGTGGCGGTGTTCGACTGCAGCTTCGAACTCATGAAGCCCGACGCCGGTGCGGCCCAGTTTGCCGAAGGGCACATTCCCGGCGCGCGCCATGCGCACCTGGACCACGACCTGAGCGACAAGACCGGCGCGGCCGATGCCGCATCGGGCGGCCGTCACCCGCTGCCCTCGCGCGAGAAGTTCGCAGCCTGGCTGGGCCGCATGGGCGTGGGCCCGAACACCCAGGTGGTGGTCTACGACCGGCAGGGCTCCAGCCAGTGCGGCCGCCTGTGGTGGATGCTGAAGTGGTGCGGCCACGAGGCCGTGGCCGTGCTCGATGGCGGCTGGTCGGCGTGGTTGGCCGCGGGCGGCGCCACCGAAACCGGTGCGGCCACCCAGCCACCCGTGGCACAGGCGTTTGTCCTGCGCGAGCCCGCCGCCCGGCTGGTGGGCGCCCAGGCGGTTGCGCACCAGCTGGGCACGGCCACCGTCATCGACGCCCGCGCGGCCCCCCGGTTCCGGGGCGAGGTCGAGCCGCTGGACCCGATCGCGGGGCATATCCCCGGTGCCCTGAACCGGCCGTTTTCTGACAACTTCGGACCGGATGGCCGCTTCAAACCGGCCGATCAGCTGCGGCGCGAATTCGAAGCCCTGCTGGGGGCACGTGACCCGCAGACCGTGGTGCACCACTGCGGCAGCGGGGTCACTGCCACCCCGAATGTGCTGGCCATGGAAATCGCCGGGCTGGGCCGTGCCACCCTGTTTGGCGGCAGCTGGAGCGAGTGGAGCAACACGCCGGGCCTGCCGGTCGCGCGCGGCTGAGCGGACGCCGGCTCAGTGCCGGTGAGCCAGGCCGCTCACCAGTGTGACCAGTGCGATGCCGCCCAGCAGCCAGGTGACCTGGGTCACGGTTTCGCGCAATCCCAGCTTCTTCTGCAACTGCGGGATCAGATCGGCCAGCGCCACGTAGACAAAGCTGCTGGACGCCGCGACCAGGAAGTACGGCAACCATTCCTGCAACTGCGACAGCAGGCCATAGCCCATGAGCCCGCCAGCCACCGTGACGGTGCCGGCCAGCGACACCTTGACCAGTGCCGCGCGCTGTGTGCCCGAGGTCTGCCGCAGCACCACGAGGTCGCCCATGTGGTGAGGCACCTCGTGCGCCAGCACCGCCAGCGCAGCCACCACGCCCAGGCGCATGTCGGCCATGAAGGCCGATGCGATCAGGATGCCGTCGCCGAACGCGTGCACGCTGTCACCGGCCAGAACCGTCCAGCCGCCGCTGCGGGGCGTTCCGTGGCTGTGGTGGTGGTGCGCATGTGCATGTGCATGTGCATGCCCATGTTCATGTCCGTGATCGTGGTCGTGCTCCTGTCCATGCTCGTGCCCGTGGTGCCACAGTTCGGCCTTGTCGAGCAGGAAGAAGAACACCAGCCCCGCGAGCAGCAGCGCGAACAGCTCCTGGGCACCGGCATCGCTGTTGAACGCCTCGGGCAGCAGGTGCATGAAGGCCGTGGCCAGCAGCGCACCGGCCGCCAGGCTCAGCATGTGCTGGGTGAAACGCCCCAGCATGGCAAAACTCAGCACCGCGGCCAGCCACACGCTGCCAATGCCCGCGAGCAAGGTGCCGATCACGATGGCCACCACTTCAACATTCATACGTCCGTCCTGATTCCCTGCGCGATGCGTGCGCAAAAAAAGCCACCCGAGGGCGGCTTGCTGTCCCGCTCCGGGCCATCAGGCCGCGCCGTGCTGCCTGAACCAGGCCAGCGCCTGACGCCAGCCGTCCTCAGCCGCCGCCTGGCGGAAAGTGGGACGGTAGTCGGCATGGAAGGCGTGGGGCGCGTCCGGGTAGACCACAAAACGGGAGGCCTTGGCAGCGGGTGAGCCGTTTGCCAGAGCTGTTTTCATCTTATCAACCGTGTCAAGGGGTATGCCGGTGTCGGCGCTGCCGTACAGCCCCAGCACCGGCGCCTTGAGCTGGGCGGCCATGTCCACCGGGTGGCGCGGTGCCAGCGGCGTGGCGTCACCCACCAGCCGGCCGTACCAGGCAACTGCCGCCTTCAGGCCGCTCTGGTGGGCGGCATACAGCCAGGTCTGGCGTCCACCCCAGCAAAAACCGGTGACGGCAGCACGGCTCACGTCGCCACCGTTGGCGGCGGCCCACTTCAGGCAGGCGTCGAGATCGCCCATGACCTGGGTGTCGGGCACCTTGCCGATCACCTCGGACATCAGTTTGGCCATCTCGCTGTAGCTCTGCGGATCGCCCTGGCGCATGAAGAGCTCGGGCGCCAGCGCGAAATACCCCGCCCTGGCAAATCGGCGTGCGGTGTCGGCGATGTACTCGTGCACGCCGAAGATCTCGGACAGCACCAGCACCACCGGCAGACCGGTGCGCCCGGCTGGCGCGGCGCGGTAGACCGGCATGGCGAATCCGTTCACGTCCACCGTGACCTCGCCCACGGTGAGACCATCTGAGGGCGTGCGGATGGCGTTCTGGGCCAGCACCGGCCAGGCTGCTGCGGCATAACCGACGCCAAGCGCGGCCTTGAGGGCGTGGCGGCGTGACGGTGGCGGGGTATCGGAAGTGGCCGCGAGCAGCGCATGGCCGTCGCGGTGCAGATCGTCGTTGAGCATGGTGTGTCTCCGGTGGGGGTGGCTTGCTAAACTGGCCGCCTCATCGAGCAGGCCCGGACATCATGCATGAATCCCTTTCGCCCCGCCGCTGGACGGCCTTGGCGCTCGTCCTGACCCTTGCGGCCTGCGGCACCGCTGTGGACCTCGGCTCGCCTGGCAGCACCAGCGGTGCCTCGGCGCCGCAGGCCACCGGCGGCACCCGCCTGCCCTACAACGGCGGCAGCCTGGTCGTGAGCCGCTCGGGGGCCAGTTGCCAGATCCGTGTGGAAGGCGAGGTCAACGGCAACACCAGCACCCGCTTGCACCAGGCCTTTGCCGAACTGGACAAAAGCCCCTGCCGCGACAAGACCGTGGTGCTGGCCGTGAACCACGGTGAGGTGGGCAGCGCGATCACCGTCGGGTCCATGCTGCGAAACCGTGACTTCCGCAGCCGAGTGGCCGCCGGGAGCGCCTGTCTGACGCCGTGCTGGCTGGTGTGGGTGGGCGGCGTGGAACGCCAGCTGGAGCCGGGTGCGCGCATCGGCTTTTCGCAGGTGCCGCCCGATGAAGACCCGGGCCGCAACCGCCGCTGCGAAACCGAGCTCAGCCGAGCGCAGGCGCTCACGCTCACGCGCTACCTGCGCGCCATGCTGCCACCCGAGCCTGCCAGCGCGCTGTTCCAGCGACTGGCGGTGGCCGACTGCCGCAGTACCGTCCACTGGGGTGCGGCCGAGGCGCGGTCCAACGGGTTGCTGGGCAGCAGCGCGATGTGAGTTCCACGCGAACACCCCGCCGCAGGGCCGCCCCAAGGCGGGGTAGCCCCCACGGGGGGCAGCGACCCACACGCAGTGGGGAAGCGTGGGGGCCTCAGTTCAGTGGGCCTGTTCCCAGTTGGGGCCGACACCCACTTCGGCGACCAAAGGCACCCTGAGTTCGGCCACGCCAGCCATCAGCCGCGGGATTTCCATTCGCACCCAGTCCACCTCGGCCTCGGGCAGTTCGAACACCAGTTCGTCGTGCACCTGCATGACCATCTTCACCTGGGGCCGCTGCTCGTCCAGGGCACGCTGGACGGCGTTCATGCTCAGCTTGATGAGATCGGCCGCCGTGCCCTGCATCGGTGCATTGATGGCGGCGCGCTCCAGGCCCGCCAGCTGAGCGCCCTTGGCGGTCTGGATGCCGGCCAGCTGCAGGCGGCGCCCGAACACCGTTTCCACGTAGCCCTGCTTGCGGGCAGTCTCGCGCGTGGATTCCATGTATTGCTTCACGCCGGGGTAGCGGTCGAAGTAGCGCGTGATGTAGTTCTTGGCCGCGGTGTTGTCGATGCCGAGGTTGCGGGCCAGACCGAAAGCACTCATGCCGTAGATCAGGCCGAAGTTGATGACCTTGGCGTAGCGGCGCTGCTCGCTGCTGACCTCATCGACCGCGACACCGAACACCTCGGCCGCCGTGGCGCGGTGCACGTCCAGTCCGTCGTGGAAGGCCTTGAGCAAGGCGGCATCGTTGCTGATGTGGGCCATGATGCGCAGCTCGATCTGGCTGTAGTCGGCGCTCGCAATCACATGGCCCGGTGCAGCCACAAAGGCCTCGCGCACGCGCCGGCCCTCGGCGGTGCGGATGGGGATGTTCTGCAGGTTGGGGTCGTTGCTCGACAGGCGCCCCGTGACCGCCACCGCCTGGGCGTAATGCGTGTGGACGCGGCCGGTGCGCGGCAGCGCCAGCTGTGCGAGTTTGTCGGTGTAGGTGCCCTTGAGCTTGGACAGGCTGCGGTGCTCGAGCAGCTTGGCCGGCAGCGGGTAGTCTTCGGCCAGTTTTTCCAGCACCTCCTCGTCGGTGCTGCGGGCCCCGGTGGCGGTCTTTTTCACCACCGGCATGCCCAGCTTGTCGAAGAAGATTTCGCCCAGCTGCTTGGGGCTGGCCAGGTTGAAGGGCTGGCCCGCAATCTCGTAGGCCTCGGCCTCCAGCTGCAGGATGCGCTGGCCCAGCTCGTGGCTCTGCCTGGCCAGCGTGGGCGCGTCGATCAGGACGCCGTTGCGCTCGACACGGTAGAGCGTTTCGCTGCTGGCGATTTCCAGCTCGTAAATGAAGCGCAGCTTGTCGTCCGCCTCGATCTGTGGCCACAGCGCGAGGTGCACGTCCAGGGTCTGGTCCGAGTCCTCGCAGGAGTACTCGGCCGCCCGCGCGATGTCCACCTGCTCGAAACCGATCTGGTTGACGCCCTTGCCGCAGAGATCCTCGTAGCTGATGCCGCTGCGGCCCAGGTGACGCTGGGCCAGGCTTTCCAGCCCGTGGGGCATGTGGGCCTCGAGCACGTAGCTCTGCAGCATGGTGTCGTGGGCGTAGCCCTGCACCTCGATGCCGTGGTTGGCAAACACATGGCGGTCGTACTTGACGTGCTGGCCGAGCTTCAGGGCGCGCGGGTTCTCCAGCCACGGCTTGAGTCTGGCCAGCACCTCATCGCGCGGCAGCTGCTCGGGCGCGTCGGGGTAGCGGTGGGTGAGCGGGATGTAGGCTGCCGCGCCGGGTGCCACGCTGAAGGAGATGCCGACGATCTCGGCCACCATCTCGTCGATGGAGGTGGTCTCGGTGTCCAGAGCCACCAGCTCGGCGGCCTGCAGCTTGGCCAGCCAGGCATTGAAGTCATCCCAGGTCAGGATGGTGTCGTAGGCGAGCGTGCGGGTGCGACTGGGCGCCACGGGCGTGGGTTCGTCGAACAGTCCCGGCGCCACGGGGGGAGCAGCCGACACCGGCGCGGCAGCCGGTGGGGCATCCCCCTCACCCAGCGCCTTGGCCAACCCCTTGAAGCCGTACCTGACGTAGAACTCGCGCAGCGTCGCGGTGTCGTGGGGGCGTGCGGCCAGCGCATCGAGTGCCGGCAGGCCGTCCACCCAGCCGGTCAGGTCGCAGTCGGTCTTGATGGTCAGCAGGCTGCGCCCGGTGGGCAGCCAGTCCAGGGTCTTGCGCAGGTTCTCGCCGACCACGCCCTTGATGTTCGCGGCGTTGTCCACCACGCCCTGCAGCGAGCCGTACTCCTGCAACCATTTCACGGCGGTCTTGGGGCCCACCTTGGGCACGCCGGGTACGTTGTCCACCGCGTCGCCCACCAGTGTCTGGTAGTCCAGCATCAGCCTGGCCGGTACGCCGAACTCGGCCTCCACACCGGCGAGGTCGCGCGTCTTGCCCGACATGGTGTCGATGATGGAAATGTGCTCGTTGACGAGTTGCGTCAGGTCCTTGTCGCCGCTGGAGATGATCACCCGCACACCCTGGTTGGCCGCGGTCACGGCCAGCGTGCCGATCACGTCGTCGGCCTCGACGCCGGGCACGTCCAGCACCGTCCAGCCCAGGTGGCGCACCACCTCGTGGATGGGCGCGATCTGGCTGCGCAGGTCGTCCGGCATCGGGTCGCGGTGGGCCTTGTATTCGGGGTAGATGGC
The DNA here is from genome assembly GCA_943368755.1 of Synechococcus sp. UW140. Lineage (GTDB taxonomy): Bacteria > Pseudomonadota > Gammaproteobacteria > Burkholderiales > Burkholderiaceae_C > Hydrogenophaga. The sequence goes on from CALRLO020000007.1 coordinate 18,185, forward strand.
GTCGCGGAAGGTCGGGCCCTTGGCATCAAAGACGCAGGCGATGTAGTCGGCCGGGTACTCCTTGCGCAGGGCCTGAACCATGTTGATCAGGATGCGGATGGCGCCGGTCTTCTGCACCGTGCCATCGGGCAGTGTGGTGGACATGCTGTCACCACCCGCAAAAAACGCACGGTAAAGGTAACTGGAGCCGTCGACCAGCACCAGGGTTTTGGGGCTTGCACTCATGCCGCCATTGTCGGGCCTAAAATGTGGGCATGTTCAAGCCCATCGCCCCCCTCCTGCTCGTGCTGGCTGGCGCCGCCTCGGCCCAGACGCCGGCCACGGCCCCGACTCCGGCCGAGTCGCCCAAGTCCGTGGAGCAGCGCACCGAGCGCCTGGTCCACATGGACAGCGGCAGCCGCGTGGAGGAACTGCGGGTGGGTGGCGAAACCCGCCGCATCGACGTGGAAACGCGTGGCGCGGTGCCTGGCTATCAGGTGACCCCGGGCACCGTGAACCAGGCGCCCGATGCAGGCCTGGGCTCGCGGGCAGGCGGCGCCGGCCGCAGCAGCTGGCGCGTCTTCAACTTCTGACATGGCGGTTTTCACCGAGGTCGGCGAACCCCAGGCCGCCGAGTTTCTCTCGCGTCTGGGCCTGGGCCAGCTGGTCGGCCTCAAGGGCATCCAGGGTGGCATTGAGAACACCAACTATTTCCTGAGTGCCGAACACGGCGGCGAGCGCCACGAATACGTGCTCACGCTCTTCGAGAGGCTGACCCACGAACAGCTTCCCTACTACCTGCACCTGATGCGCCATCTGGCGGCCCATGGCATACCGGTGCCCGATCCACAGAGCGATGCCAAGGGTGAGATCCTTCACACCGTCTGCGGCAAGCCGGCAGCGCTGGTCAACCGGCTGCCCGGCCACAGCGAGCTGGCACCGGGCGCCGACCACTGCGCGCAACTTGGCGCCATGCTCGCCCGCCTGCACCTGGCCGGGCGCGATTACGAGCGGCAGCAGCCCAACCTGCGTGGCCTGGCCTGGTGGAACGAGACCGTGCCGGTGGTACTGCCCCACCTGACACCCGAACAGGCCAGCCTGCTGCGCAGCGAACTGGCTTTCCAGAACCATGTGGCCGCTGGCAGCGCTTATGCAGCCCTGCCCCGCGGGCCGGTGCACGCCGACCTGTTCCGCGACAACGCCATGTTCGAGCAAGGCCGGCTCAGCGGTCTGTTCGACTTCTATTTCGCAGGCAACGACACCTGGCTGTTCGATCTGGCCGTGTGCCTGAACGACTGGTGCATCGATCTGCCCACCGGCGCCCACGACCCCGCACGGGCCAGCGCCCTGCTCGATGCCTACCAGGCCGTGCGCCCCCTCACCGCCGCCGAGCGCCGACTGCTACCGGCCATGCTGCGGGCGGGTGCGCTGCGCTTCTGGATCTCGCGGCTGTGGGATTTCCACCTGCCGCGCGAGGCCAGCATGCTCAAGCCCCACGACCCCACACATTTCGAGCGTGTGCTGCGCGAACGGGTGGGCCGTCCGTTGCAGGTGTCCACCCCTCCCGGCTCCCAGACCCCATTGCCCCTGCAGGTGGCCGCATGAAGCTCAACCTCGTGCCCGCCCGCACCGGCCTGGCGTGGGTCCGCCAGGGCGTGTCCATCTTCATGCGCCAGCCGCTGGCGCTGTCGGGCCTGTTCTTCATGTACCTGGCGGCCGCCACCCTGCTGTCCGCCCTGCCCCTGGTCGGCCCGTTTCTGGCACTGGCGCTGGTTCCCGCCCTCACGCTGGGGCTGATGACGGCCACCCAGGAAGCCACACGCGGCAAGTTTCCCATGCCCACGCTGCTGCTGAGCGCCTTTCGCGCCGGGCGGGAACGGATGCGCAGCATGCTGGTGCTGGGCGCCTTGTATGTGGCAGCCTGCCTCGCGGTCTCTCTGGTAGCCGGTGTGGTGGCGCCTCCCCCGACCGGCAACGGCGAACTGACCCCCGAGCTGATCCAGTCCGACGCCTTCCGCGCCCACTACCTGGCCACGCTGGCGCTCTACCTGCCGGTGTCCATGCTGTTCTGGCACGCACCGGCACTGGTGCACTGGCATGGCGTGTCACCGGTCAAGAGCCTGTTCTTCAGCGTCACCGCCTGCTGGCGCAACAAGGCCGCCATGGTGGTCTATGGCCTGGGCTGGCTGGTCATCTTCCTGTTCACCGGCCTGGTGGTGACGCTGGCCGCCTCGCTGTTCGGCAGCCCCCAGGTCCTGGGCATCGCCATGTTCCCACTGGCGCTGTTTCTGGCCTCCCTGTTCTTCGCATCCATCTACTTCACCTTCCGCGACAGCTTCATCGCAGACGAAGCGTCCACCTGAAAGACCGGGTCGGCGCCGGGTCGCCCCAAGCCGACCCAGCCTCCCGCGGGGGGCAGCGACCCGCGCAGCGGCGGAGCGTGGGGGCCACTTCACTCGATCGGTGTCAGTTTCGCGACCGACAACGCCAGCCACTTCACGCCGTGCCGCGCGAAGCTCACCTGGGCACGGGCATCGGTGCCCTGCCCTTCGATGGTCAGCACCTTGCCTTCACCAAACTTGTTGTGGAACACCGCCTGACCGGCGCGCAGCCCGGTGCCGTTGTCGGCACGCGGCGGAGGTGGGGGTGCGGGAGCCAGCCAGGGCGCCTTGCCCGCCGTGTACGAAGAACCGGACGACCGTGAGCCACCGCCCCCCCAGCCCGCCTGCGCGGCGGGCAGCTTGGGCACCAGCCACTTGAGGCTGTCCTCAGGCAGTTCGTCAAAGAAGCGGCTGCGCAGGTTGTAGCGCGTCTGGCCGTGCAGCAGCCGGGTCTGCGAATGGCTCAGGTACAGGCGCTTGCGTGCACGGGTGATGGCCACGTACATCAGGCGGCGCTCCTCTTCCAGTCCGGCGCGGTCGGACAGCGAGTTCTCGTGCGGAAACAGGCCTTCTTCCAGGCCGGTGATGAACACCGCATCGAACTCCAGCCCCTTGGCCGCGTGCACCGTCATCAGTTGCACCGCCTCTTGCCCGGCCTGCGCCTGGTTGTCGCCTGCCTCGAGCGCGGCATGGGTCAGGAAGGCCACCAGCGGGCTCAGCGTCTCGCCATCGGGGCTGATGACCTCGCCCGTGTCCAGCACCGGCTGGCTGGGGTCCAGTCCCTGGCTCACCGGGCTTTGTGTCAGCACCGCACCGGTCTCATCCACCGGCAGGGCGACGGCGTCGCGGCCAAAACCTTCCTGCGTCACGAAGCTCTCGGCGGCGTTGACGAGTTCCTCCAGGTTCTCCACCCGGTCGGCGCCGTCTCGGTCGGCCTTGTAATGCTCAACCAGGCCGCTGTGCTGCAGCACCAGTTCCACGATCTCGCGCAGGGTGCAGCCCTCGGTCTGCTCGCGCAGCACATCGAGTTTGGCCACGAAGCCGGCCAGCTTGGCACCGGCGGCACCGGGCAGGGCGGCCACGCTCGCATGCAACGAGGCGCCCCGCTCGCGCGCAGCATCCTGCAGCTGCTCCATCGAACGTGCGCCTATGCCGCGCGGCGGGAAGTTGGCCACCCGCAGGAAACTGGTGTCGTCGTTCGGGTTCTCCAGCAGGCGCAGGTAGGCCAGTGCGTGCTTGATCTCGGCGCGCTCAAAGAAGCGCAGGCCACCGTAGACCCGGTAAGGTATGGCGGCGTTGAACAGTGCGGTCTCCACCACCCGGCTCTGCGCGTTGCTGCGGTAGAGCACGGCGATTTCCTGGCGCGGGTAGCCGTCGTTCTTCACCAGCTGGCGCATCTCGTCCACCAGCCACTGAGCCTCCTCGAAGTCGGTGGCAGTCTCCATCACGCGCACCGGCTCGCCCGGCCCTTGCGTGGTGCGCAGGTTCTTGCCCAGGCGCTGGGTGTTCTGCGAGATCAGGTGGTTGGCCGCATCCAGGATGTGGCCGTAGCTGCGGTAGTTCTCCTCCAGCTTGATCTGGTGGCGCACGCCGAATTCGCGCACGAAATCGGCCATGTTGCCCACGCGCGCGCCGCGAAAGGCGTAGATGCTCTGGTCGTCGTCGCCCACCGCCAGCACGGCGTTGCCGCCCGAGACGAAACGGCCGTTGTCCTCGTGGCCAGCCAGCTGCTTGAGCCAGGCGTACTGCAGGCGGTTGGTGTCCTGGAACTCGTCGACCAGGATGTGGCGAAAACGGCGCTGGTAGTGCTCGCGCAGTGCGTCGTTGTCGCGCAGCAGTTCGTAGCTGCGCAGCATCAGCTCGCCAAAGTCGACCACGCCTTCGCGCTGGCACTGCTCCTCGTACAGCTGGTAGAGCTCGACCTTCTTGCGCGTTTCCTCGTCACGGGCCGGGACATCGCGCGGGCGCTGGCCCTCTTCCTTGGCGCCGGCGATGAACCACTGCAGCTGTTTGGGCGGGAAACGGTCTTCGTCCACGCCGAACTGCTTGCACAGGCGCTTGATGGCACTGAGCTGGTCCTGGGTGTCCAGGATCTGGAAGGTCTGCGGCAGGCTGGCCAGCTTCCAGTGGGCGCGCAGCAGCCGGTTGCACAGGCCGTGGAAGGTGCCTATCCACATGCCGCGCACGTTGAGCGGCAGCATGGCCGTCAGGCGCGTGAGCATTTCCTTGGCGGCCTTGTTGGTGAAGGTCACGGCCAGGATGCCGCCTGGACCCACATGACCGTTCTGCAGCAGCCAGGCGATGCGGGTGGTCAGCACCCGGGTCTTGCCGGAGCCGGCGCCGGCGAGGATCAGTGCGTGCTCGGCCGGCAGCGTGACGGCCTGGTGCTGCTCGGGGTTGAGGTTGTGCAGCAGCGGCGAGGTGGCGGGCGTTTCGGGAATCAGGGACATGGCCCGATTGTAGGAAGCGGCCAGGGCCGTATACCCCTCATCCGGGCTGCGGTATGACCGGCTCAGCGCGCCACGGGTAGAATCAGTCACCGGGCCCAAGTTTTTGGGAACCCGGTTTTTTTTCGCCCGCACAGGGCGGGAAACCGGTTTCCTGCCAAGCGCCCTCCTCCTTCTTATGTACGTTCTGGAGCTGAAGCGCTATGGAAATCTTTGACTACGACAACGTCCTGCTGCTGCCGCGCAAATGCCGCGTGGAAAGCCGCTCGGCCTGCGACACCAGTGTGACGCTGGGCAAGCACACCTTCCGCCTGCCGGTGGTGCCCGCCAACATGAAAACCGTGGTGGACGAGACCATCTGCGAGAACCTGGCGCGCAACGGCTACTTCTACGTGATGCACCGCTTCGACCTGGACAACGTGAAGTTCGTCAAGGACTTCGCGGCCAAGGGCGTGATCACCTCGATCTCGCTGGGCGTGAAACAGGCCGATTACGACACGGTCGACCAGTTCGTGGCCCAGGGCCTGGTACCCGACTACATCACCATCGACATCGCACACGGCCATGCCGACAGCGTGCGACGCATGATCGAGAACATCAAGAGCAAGCTGCCGGGCAGCTTCGTGATCGCGGGCAACGTGGCCACGCCCGAGGCCGTTATCGACCTGGAGAACTGGGGTGCAGACGCCACCAAGGTGGGCGTGGGCCCGGGCAAGGTCTGCATCACCAAGCTCAAGACCGGTTTCGGCACGGGCGGCTGGCAGCTGTCGGCGCTCAAGTGGTGCGCACGCGTGGCCACCAAGCCCATCATTGCCGACGGAGGCATCCGCCACCACGGCGACATCGCCAAGAGCGTGCGCTTCGGCGCGGCCATGGTGATGATCGGCTCGCTGTTCGCCGGCCACGAGGAATCCCCCGGCCAGACCGTTGAAGTGGACGGCAAGCGCTACAAGGAGTACTACGGCAGCGCCTCGGACTTCAACAAGGGCGAGTACAAGCACGTGGAAGGCAAGCGCATCCTGGAGCCGATCAAGGGCGCTCTGGCCGACACGCTGCGCGAGATGCAGGAAGACCTGCAGAGCTCCATCAGCTACGCTGGCGGCGAGCGCCTGCAGGACATCCGCAAGGTGAACTACGTGATCCTGGGCGGCGACAACGCCGGCGAGCACCTGTTCATGTGAGGCTCTGGGCGTGGCCGGTGCGAACCGGCCCCGCTTGTTGCAGGATTGCAGCCTCCATGTCCTTGGCCAGGCCGATGGCGAACAGCCACTCGGCCACCACAAAGGCCGGGCCGACCAGCAAACCCACCAGGTCGTCGGCAAAAGCGGGTTTGCGGCCTTCCCAGTAGTGGCCCACGAACTGGATCACCCAACCCAGCACGAAGGCGCCCAAGCCCCATGTCAGCCAGGCTGCCGTGCTTTCGGCCGGAACGGCGTGCGCGAGCGCGAACAGCAGACCGTTCACCAAGACCGTGGCCCAGCCCGTGAGGCCCAGGTTGCGGCTGAGGTACCACACGGTGCCCAGCACCCACACCAGCATGGCCGGCGTGAGCCCGGGCCCGAAACTGGGCCGCGACAGCAGCACGCCAATGGCGAACACGATCATCGGGATGCCGACGAAGTGGCTCAGGATGTTGCGCCGGTCGCGGTGGTAGTGGGCGTACTGGACCATCAGCTCGGTACCGTCGCGAAACAGGGATGCCATGGTGTTGTCTCCTTCGTTGTCGTGGGGCAGCCGGGCGCTCAGGCCAGCAACTCGAGCGTCAAGCGGTTCAGGCGGTGCGCCGGATCGGCCAGGGCTTCAAGCACGCTGAAGTGGTTCAGCCCCGGCAAGTTCTCGCAAATGGGCACGCGCTGGCGGCCCCAGGCCTGCTGGATCAGCGCATTGTGGCGCAGAAATTCCGGGCTTTCATCCCCCCCGGCAACGCTGTAGAGCATGCCCCCGGCCGGCGCCGGCATGAGCGCCGGGCTGGCACGTAGTGCATCGGCCTCGGTCAGGCGCAGGTCTTGCAGGAAGGGAGCATGGCGCAGGGGTTCCAGCTCGTACAGCCCGGAGATCGACAGCGCGTTACGCACCAGCGCGGCGGGCAAATCGCGCCCCACCTGCGGCCAGCGGCAGGCCAGCATCAGCGCCGCCAGGTGACCACCCGCGGAGTGCCCCGCCACGGTGATGCGCGAGGGATCCCCGCCAAAACGCGCCACATGCCGCCAGGTCCATGCCAGCGCCTGCACCATCTGCAGCGCGATGCCGGGGATGGTCGTGGCCGGGCACAAGGTGTAGTTGGGCACCACCACACAGACGCCCCGTCGGGTGAAGGCCGGCGCCAGGAACGAATGGTCCGACTTGTCCAGCGCCCGCCAGTAGCCCCCGTGCAGGAACACCAGCACAGGTGCCGGACCCCTGTCCGCGGCGGGGAACAGGTCCAGCGTCTCCATGGGCCCGTCACCGTAGGCCAGGTCCAGCTCGCAGCGTTCGCTGGCACGTACGCGGGCCGAGTCTGCGGCCCACCGGGTCAGGTGGCGCACATGGTCGGGCACCAGTGCACGGTTGTTGTACATGCGGTCCAGCCAGGCGCCGTCGGGCTTTTTCATGCGGTCTCCTTGCGCATCGATTTGCCGGGCATTGTGCCGTGCCTGCCCAGGGTTCCTACAATGAATCCGTGAACACCACCACGAACCACACCCACACACGCTTGCGAGTCGCCGTTCTGGGCATCGGTCTCATGGGCTTTCCGATGGCACGCCGCCTGTGCGAGGCCGGCTTTGCGGTGAGCGCCTGGAACCGCACACGCGACAAGGCCGAACGGCTTCAGCCCCATGGCGCCACGGTGGCCGACAGCCCCGCAGCCGCCGTGGCTGGCGCCGACGTGGTCATCACACTGCTGACCGACGGCAGCGCCGTGGGCGAGGTGTTGCACGACCCCGGCGTGAAGGGCGCGCTCGTGCGTGGCTCGCTGGTGGTGGACATGTCGTCCATCAAGCCGGCCGAGGCCAGGGCCCACGCGGCCCACCTGGAAACCCTGGGTGTGCACCATGTGGATGCGCCGGTATCGGGTGGCACCGTGGGCGCCGAAGCCGGCACCTTGACCATCATGGCCGGTGGCGACGCGGACGATGTGGCGCGCGCCCTGCCGGTGCTGCAGGTGCTGGGCCGGGTGACCCATGTGGGCCCGCATGGCGCAGGACAGCTGGCCAAGCTGGCCAACCAGATGATCGTGGGCATCACCATAGGCGCGGTGGCCGAGGCCCTGTTGCTGGCCACCAAGGGTGGAGCCGACATGGCCAAGGTGCGCGAAGCGCTGATGGGCGGTTTCGCCGACAGCCGCATCCTGCAGCTGCACGGCCAGCGCATGGTGGAGCGCGATTTCGCCAAGCGTGCCGCCATGACGGTGCAGCTCAAGGACCTGCGCAACGCCGTCGGCACGGCCGCCGAACTGGGCTTTGAAGCCCCGATCGCCAGCCTGTTCGAGCACCTGTACGCCCAAGCGGTCGAGAGCGGCCTGGCCGATCTGGACCACAGCGCGCTGTTCGTCGAGCTCGCGCGGCGCAACAGCCTCGCCTGAGCCGAGAAGCCACGGCGCCCACACCATGAGCCAGCTGCTGCTCCACCTGATGCGCCGGTCCTGGCTGGTGGCGTTCGCGGCCTTCTGCGCGAGCCTTCTGCTGATGTCGCTGGTGCTGTGGCAGATGGAGGTACGGCGGCAGGACAACCTGCGGACCACGCTGATGAGCCTGGCCACCGACCAGGCCCAGTCGGTTCGCAGCCGGCTGGACCGGTTGCTCTCGACCACCTACCTGCTGGCGGCCGTGGTGCGCAAGGACGGCGGCGAGGTCAGGGATTTTCACCAGGTGGCCGAGGAAATCCTGCCGTTCTACCCCGGCATAGCATCGCTCGCGCTGTCACCCGGAGGCGTGATCCGCTACGCCGCGCCGCGCGAGGCCAATGCGCGCTCCATCGGTTTCAACCAGTTGCAGGACCCCATTCAAAGCCCTGAGGCCTTTCTGGCGCGCGACAGCGGGAACCTGACCCTGGCCGGTCCGCTGGACCTGGTGCAAGGTGGCCGGGGCGTGGTGGGGCGTCTGCCCATCTTCCTCGCCAATGAGTCCGGCGCGCGCGAATTCTGGGGATTCGCCAACGCCACCATCCGATTCCCCGAAGCACTTGACGCTGCGGGCCTCGAGACCCTGACGGGGCTGGGCTACGCCTACGAACTGTGGCGGGTTCACCCACGCACCGGCGAGCGCGAGGTCATAGCGGCCTCCACCCGCCTGCAGGGGGTGCCCACCGTGGACAAGATCCTGAACATCGCCAATGCCAGCTGGACGCTGAGCCTGGCGCCGGTGGATGGCTGGGTGACATCTGAGCGAATCAGCCTGTATGCCGCCCTGGCGCTGCTGCTGAGCCTGCTGATGGCCTACCCGGCCAAGCTCTGGGCCACGCTGTACCTGCACCGCCAGCACCTGGAAGGGCTGGTGAGCGAGCGCACCGCCGAGATTCAGGCCGCACGCCAGCGGCTGCAGGCCTCGGAAGAACGCCTGACGCTGGCCATGATGGCCTCGCGCGATGCCCCCTGGGACTGGAACCTGGTGACCCAGGAGATCTACCTCTCGCCGCAATGGTGGGAAATGGTGGATGCACCACCCGAAGACCCGGGTGTGGCGTCCGACTTCTGGCCGCGTCACTCCCACCCCGACGATGCCGCCGCGATACGCCAGCGTTTCCAGCAGGTGCTGGCCGCACACGAGACCACCTACACCAGCGAGTTCCGGCTGCGCCGCGGCAACGGCAGCTATTTCCCGGTGATGGCTCGCGCCTTCATCACCTACGATGCCAACGGCCAGGCGGTGCGGATGTCGGGCACCCACACCGACCTGACCGAGACCCGCAAGGCGCAGCGGCGCGAGCGGCTGCGCACCTTCCTGCTGGGCCTGCTGACCCAGGATCTGGCCCTGCCCGACATCCTGGAGCAGACGGTGCTCAAGCTCGAGAGCGCCATGCCCGAGAGCCTGTGCTCCATCCTGCTGCTCGATGAAGACCGCCTGCACCTGCGCCATGGCGCAGGCCCCAGCCTGCCGCAGTCCTACCTGCGCGCCCTCGACGGCCACCCCATAGGCCCACGCGAAGGCGCCTGCGGTGCTGCGGCCTACCTGGGCCGAACCGTGATCTCGGAAGACATCACCACCGACCCCAACTGGGACAAGCACCGGGAAATGGCCCTGGCAGCCAATCTGGCCTCGTGCTGGTCGCACCCCATCGTGGGGCACGACAGCCGCGTGCTCGGCTCCTTCGCGGTCTACCACCGCCAGCCCGCCAGCCCCTCGGCCGACGAACTGCTGCTGATCGAGGAAGCCGCGCACTTCACCGCGCTGGCCATCGAGCGCAAACGGGCCGATGCCGAACTGCAGCTCGCCGCGGCCGTGTTCGAGCAGAGCAGCGAAGGCTTCATGGTCACCGATGCCGACCTGCGCATCGTCAAGATCAACCCGGCCTTCACCACCATCACCGGCTACGGGGTCGACGAGGTGGCGGGCCAGACCCCCGCCCTGCTGGCTTCGGGCCACCACGGGCGCGAGTTCTACCAGCGCATGTGGCAGGAGCTGGACACCAGTGGCCAGTGGCAGGGCGAGATATGGAACCGCCGCAAGGACGGGCAGGTCTACCCCGAATGGCTGTCCATCACCCGGGTGCGCGACCCCAGCGGGCAGACCCGCCACTACATCGCCATCTTCAGCGACACCAGCCAGCGCAAGGCCCACGAGGCGCAAATACGGACCCTGGCGCACTACGACGCCCTCACGGGACTGGCCAACCGCACGCTGCTGCGCGACCGGGTGGACCACGACCTCAACCAGGCGCGGCGCCACGGCCAGCCGCTGGCCCTGCTGTTCCTTGACCTCGACCACTTCAAGAACATCAACGACTCGCTGGGACACCACCTGGGCGACCTGCTGCTGGTGGAGGTGGCACGCCGCCTGTCGGGCCTGGTGCGCTCCCAGGACACCGTCGCCCGCCTGGGCGGCGACGAGTTCGTGGCCGTGCTGCCCGACACCCATGCACAGGGTGCAGCGCACATCGCCCGCAAGCTGCTGGCCCGCATCGCCGAGCCCTACCTGCTGGAACAGCACGAACTGAGCATCACGCCCTCCATCGGCATCGCGATGTTCCCCGACGATGGCGAGGACTACCAGAGCCTCTACCGCTGTGCCGACACGGCCATGTACCGCGCCAAACAGGACGGGCGCAACGGCTACAGCTTCTTCACGGCGGAGATGCAGGCGAACTCCATCCGCACCCTTCAGCTGGACAACGCACTGCGCCGCGCCATGGAACGCGACCAGCTGCAGCTGCACTACCAGCCTCAGCTCTCGCTGGAGACCGGTCGCGTGATCGGGGTGGAGGCGCTGCTGCGCTGGAACCACCCCGAATGGGGCCCGGTATCTCCGGCGGAGTTCATCCCGGTGGCTGAAAGCAGCGGCCAGATCCTGCAGATGGGTGAGTGGGTGCTGCGCACGGCGGCGCGCCAGCTGCGTGCCTGGCAAGACGCGGGACTTCAGCCCATGGTGATGGCGGTCAACCTGTCGGCGGTGCAGTTTCGCCTGCCACGCCTGCCTGAGCTGGTGATGGACATCCTGCTGGAGGCGGGGCTGGCCCCCGACCAGCTGGAGCTGGAACTGACAGAGAGCGTGGCCATGCACGACCCGCAAGGCGCAGTGGCCATCATGAACCGCCTGCACGAGCGCGGCATCCTGATGTCGGTGGACGATTTCGGCACGGGCTACTCGTCGCTGAGCTACCTCAAGCGCTTTCGCGTCTACAAGCTCAAGATCGACCAGACTTTCGTACGGGACATGTGCAACGACCCCGAGGATGCGCTGATCGTCGGGGCCATCATCAACCTGGCGCAGAGCCTGGGCCTGCGCACCATTGCAGAAGGTGTGGAGAACGCGGACCAGCTGGCGCTGCTGCGAGCACGTGGCTGCACCGAGGTGCAGGGCTACCACATCGCCCGGCCCATGACAGCGCAGGCCCTCGAGGCCTGGCTGCGTACACACGACGCGGCCGAAGCCGCGCCACGCTGAGGCTCAGCGCCCGATCAGCGGGAGAAGCGGCGGCCGCCGTTGTCGTTGCGGCCACCAAAGCCACCACGACCGGCTTCGCGGCCACCGTCACGGCTGCCACCGTCGCGGCCGGCAAAACGGCCTGCGTCACGCCCGCCTTCACGGCCAGGGTCACGGCCGGCATCGCGCCCACCAAAATCACGGCCACGGGGTGCGCCAGCGGTCGGTGCGCGGTTGTCGGTGCGACCGAACGAGGAGAAACCACGCCCCGGACCACCCGGACGGCCCTGACCACCCGACGGCGGACGGCGGTCGCCGAAACGGTCACCGCCACGGCCACGGCCGGGGGCCGGACGGTCGAAGCTGGGGAAACGCTCCTTGGGCTCCAGGCCGGGGATCACCTCGGCCTTGAGGCGCTGCTGGGTGTAGGCCTCGATGTCGCCGATCTTGCGACGGTCACGGAACTCGGCCATGGTCACGGCCAGGCCATCGCGGCCCGCACGGCCGGTGCGGCCGATGCGGTGGGTGTAGTCCTCGGCCTTCATGGGCAGGCCGAAGTTGAAGACGTGGGTGATGGTGGGCACGTCGATGCCACGGGCAGCCACGTCGGTGGCCACCAGGATCTGCACCTGACCGTTGCGCAGCGCCATCAGACGGCGGTTGCGCAGACCCTGGCTCAGGGCGCCGTGCAAGGCCACGGCCGAGAAGCCGGCCTGCTGCAGGTCGTTGGCGAGGCCGTCGCACTCGATCTGGGTGCTGGCGAACACGATGGCCTGGTCGATGCTGGCATCACGCAGCCAGTGGTCCAGCAGCGCGCGCTTGTGCTGGGCGTTGTCGGCCCAGAACAGCTTTTGCGTGATGTTGGCGTGCTTTTCCTGCGGGCTGGCAATTTCCACCTTCTGCGGCTGGCGCATCACGCGCGAAGCCAGCTGCTGGATGCGCGGCGCGAAAGTGGCGCTGAACATCATGGTCTGGCGACGCTGGATCGTGAGCTGGTTGACCTCGGCGAGGTCATCGGAGAAGCCCAGGTCCAGCATGCGGTCGGCTTCGTCCACCACCAGGAACTGCACCTGGTCGAGCTTGATCTGCATCGAGCGCTGCAGGTCGAGCAGGCGCCCCGGCGTGGCCACCACGAGGTTGGCGTTCTGCAGCTTGGCGATCTGCAGCTGGTAAGGCATGCCACCCACCACGTTGGCGATGCGCAGGCCGCGGCAATGACCCACCAGGCCGATGGCGTCGTGCGCCACCTGCTGGGCGAGTTCACGCGTCGGGCACAGGATCAGCGCACCAGGCACGGCGGCCTTGAAGTTGCGCGGATCGGCCGGGTTCTTGCGCTTGGCGCTTTTTGGCGGCGCTTCGCCGCGGGCCAGCGCCTCGGCTGTCAGGCGCTCGCGCTCGGCACGGGCCTGCTCTTCGGCCGCAGCCAGCTGCTGCACCAGGGTGTGAAGCACCGGCAGCAGGAAGGCGGCGGTCTTGCCGCTGCCCGTCTGGCTGGAGACCATCAGGTCGGTGAAGGCGTTGCCGGCACCCTGGGCACCGTTGCCCATGGCCAGCGGAATGGTCGCGGCCTGCACGGCCGTGGGCTGCACGAAGCCGAGATCGGCCACGGCACGCACCAGCTCAGGCGCCAGGCCCAGGCGCTCGAAACCGTTGGGTTCGGCTGCAGCGGTGGTGTCGGAGGAGATGTCGGAAAGAATAGGCTCGGGCGAAATATCGCCGCGAGCGTCGAAAGCGTCGCTCATGGTGTCCAGTCCATTGATGGTTGCGAAAACATCGACCATCAAACGGTGGACGCCACCCGGAGGTTGCGCTGTGCCCGGAGCCGTTGAGGGATCAACGGGTTGTCCGGGTCGAGAGTGTGAGGCAGATGCAAAAAATCGTGAGCTCTGCCCACGAAGCCCGCTATTGTGGCATACATTTCGGGTTAACCCTAGTCTTTTCGACCAGCGGTGGGCGCAGCCCGGTAGAATTCACCGGACTGTCACGCGTTCGTCATCCAGACGGACCCCCATTTTTCCCACCAGGAGCGGCCATGTTGTTTGGCAAGCTGTTGCCCCGCGAGGGCAATTTTTTCGAACTCTTCAACCAGCATGCCGAGCACATCGTGCGCGCGGCGCATGCCTTCTCCCAGCTGGTGGCCAACTACAACGACCCGCACCTACGGGACAAGTACAACCAGGATGTGGACAACGCCGAGCGCTCGGCCGACCGCGTGACGCAGGAGGTCAACCGGCTGATCCACAAGACCTTCATCACGCCCATCGACCGCGAACAGATCCACTCGCTGATCAACACCATGGACGACGTGGCCGACCTGATCCAGGACTCCGCAGAGACCATGGCGCTGTACGACGTGCGCACCATGACCGAGGAGATCACGCGCCTGACCGATCTGAGCGTCAAATGCTGTGAACGCCTGCAGAGCGCCGTCAAGCTGCTGTCGGAAATCTCCGATCCGCGCACCGCCGAAGCCGCACTCAAGACCTGCGAGGAGATCGACCGCCTCGAATCCGATGCCGACCGCGTGATGCGCGCTGCCATGAGCAAGCTCTTCCGCGAGGAGCCCGATGTGCGCGAGGTAATCAAGCTCAAGGCCATCTACGAGCTGCTGGAAACCATCACCGACAAGTGCGAGGACGTCGCCAACCAGATCGAGGGCATCGTCCTCGAAAACTCCTGATCGAAAGGCGTCCGTCATGACGACGATGCAGACGGCCTTCTGGGTCATTGCCATGCTGGTGGTGCTGGCCCTGGTGTTCGATTTCATGAACGGCTTCCACGACGCGGCGAACTCCATCGCCACCGTGGTGTCCACCGGCGTGCTGCGCCCCGGTCAGGCCGTGCTGTTCGCGGCCTTCTTCAACTTCATTGCCATCTTCGTGTTCCACCTGAGCGTGGCGGCGACGGTGGGCAAAGGCATCACCGACCCCGGGGTGGTGGATGTGCACGTGGTGTTCGGCGCGCTCACGGGCGCCATCACCTGGAACCTGATCACCTGGTACTACGGCATCCCCAGCAGCTCGTCGCACGCGCTCATCGGCGGCATCGTGGGCGCGGTGATTGCCAAGGCCGGCGCCGGCGCGCTGATGGCCACCGGCATCGTCCGCACCGTGGCCTTCATCTTCGTGTCGCCCTTCCTGGGCTTTGTGCTGGGTTCGCTGATGATGGTGCTGGTGGCCTGGATCTGCCGGCGCACCACGCCATCCCGGGTGGACCGCTGGTTCCGACGGCTGCAGCTGGTCTCTGCCGGCGCCTACAGCCTGGGGCACGGCGGCAACGACGCGCAGAAGACCATCGGCATCATCTGGATGCTGCTGATCGCAACCGGCTACGCCAGCACCACCGATGCCGCCCCGCCCTACTGGGTCATCATCTCGTGCTACGCGGCCATTGGCATCGGCACCATGTTCGGGGGCTGGCGCATCGTCAAGACCATGGGTCAGAAGATCACCAAGCTCAAACCGGTGGGCGGCTTCTGCGCCGAAACCGGCGGTGCGTTGACGCTCTTCCTGGCCACCGGCCTGGGCATTCCGGTGTCCACCACCCACACCATCACCGGCGCCATCGTCGGTGTGGGCTCGGTGCAGCGCGCCAGCGCGGTGCGCTGGGGAGTGGCTGGCAACATCGTCTGGGCGTGGATTCTGACCATCCCCGCCTCGGCGTTCGTCGCAGCCATCGGCTACTGGGTCAGCCTGCAGTTGTTCTGAGGAAATGCTCGCGGTAGTGCACGAGCTCGTCGATGGACTCGTGCACATCCGCCAGCGCCGTGTGCAGCTGGCGTTTCTTGAACGACGTGTAGACCTCGGGCCGCCAGCGTTTGGCCAGCTCCTTGAGCGTGCTCACATCCAGGTTGCGGTAGTGCAGGTAGGCCTCGAGCTTGGGCATGTACCTGACCAGGAAACGGCGGTCTTGCCCGATGGTGTTGCCACACATGGGTGACTTGCCATTGGGCACATAGCGCCCAATGAACTCCAGCAGCTGCGCCTCGGCCTGCGCCTCGGTCAGCGTGCTGGCTTTCACCTTGTCGATCAGACCGCTGCGGCCATGCGTGCCCTTGTTCCAGGCGTCCATGGCGTCCAGCACCGCATCGCTCTGGTGGATCACCAGCACCGGCCCTTCGACGCGCGGTTCGAGGTTGGGCCCTGTGATCACCACGGCAATTTCAAGCAGACGTTCCGCCTCGGGGTCCAGACCGCTCATCTCGCAGTCCAGCCACACCAGGTTCTGATCGCTTTTCTTGAGTTCGGGTGCGGCAGCGGCGGTTTCGGGCTGCCCGGGGGCGGTTGACATGTTCATGAGGGGATTTTCGCCGATTCGGGCAGGCGTCCAGCGGCTCATTCGCTAGACTTCCCGCCCATGGAACCCATTTCGCCCCTGGTCACCGCCGCTTTTGCCACCGCCGTGCTGCTGCAGGCCGTGGTGCGGCTGTGGCTGTCGTTGCGTCAGGTGCGTCATGTGGCTCGGCACCGCCACGCCGTTCCGGCCGCCTTCGCCGCCACCGTACCACTGGCCGCACACCAGAAGGCGGCCGACTACACCATCGCCAAGCACCGCCTGGGCGTCATCGAGATCGCCCTGGGCACGGCCGTGGTGCTGGGCTGGACGCTGCTCGGGGGCCTGGACCTGCTGAACCAGGCGCTGCTGCTCTGGCTGGGTGGCGGCCTGCTGCAGCAGCTGGCCCTGCTGGCTGGCTTTGCGCTGATCGGTGGGCTGGTCGAATTGCCACTGGCCTGGTACGCGACCTTCCGGCTTGAGGAACGCTTTGGCTTCAACAAGACCACGCCACGCCTGTGGGTCGCCGACCTGGCGAAATCCACGCTGGTCGCAGCGGCCATGGGCCTGCCCATCGCGGCACTGATCCTCTGGCTCATGGCGGGAGCCGGCGCCCTCTGGTGGCTCTGGGCCTGGGGCGTCTGGATGGCCTTCAACCTGCTGATGCTGGTGCTCTACCCCACCGTGATCGCGCCGCTGTTCAACGAGTTCAAACCGCTGGAAGACGAAACCCTCAAGTCCCGCGTGCAGGCCCTGATGCAACGCTGTGGTTTTGCCGCCAAGGGCCTGTTCGTGATGGACGGCAGCCGCCGCAGCGCGCACGCCAACGCCTACTTCACCGGCTTTGGCGCGGCCAAACGCGTGGTCTTCTTCGATACCCTGCTGGCCCAGCTGGACCCACCCGAAGTGGACGCCGTGCTGGCCCACGAACTGGGGCACTACCGCCACCGTCACATCCAGAAGCGCATCGTCACGATGTTTGCCATCAGCCTGCTGGGTTTCGCACTGCTGGGCTGGCTCAGTGCCCAGGTGGGCTTCTATACCGGCCTGGGCGTCACACCGTCGCTCGATGCACCCAACGATGCCGTGGCGCTGCTGCTGTTCGCGCTGGCCCTGCCACCCTTCACCTTTTTTCTCTCGCCGCTGATGGCCCAGCTCTCGCGCCGCCACGAGTTCGAGGCCGACGCCTACGCCGTGGCCCAGACCAGCGGCGCCGATCTGGCCAGCGCCCTGCTCAAGCTCTACCAGGACAACGCCAGCACCCTGACGCCCGATCCGCTGTTCGCACGTTTCTACTACTCCCACCCGCCCGCCAGCGAACGGCTGGCGCGCATGACCGCCCCCGTCTGAAGGCCCCCGAATGAACCCCGCCCACGCCCACCGCCGCGCCCTGAGCGCCACCGAGATCGTCACCCGCCTGACCACCCTCAACGGCGACGCGCCGCAAGGCTGGAAGCTGATCGACGGCTCCATCGAGAAGACCTACCGCTTTGCGGACTACTACAGGACCATGGCCTTCGTGAACGCGCTGGCCCACATCGCCCACCGCGAAGACCACCACCCCGACCTGCAGGTGAGCTACGCGCATTGCACCGTGCGTTTCAACACGCACGATGTGAACGGCATCTCGGAGAGCGATTTCGACTGTGCCGCGCGCGTGGACGCGCTGGTCGCTTGAGCGCAGCGCCGCGCACCGGCCTGGTGGTGGCGGCCTTCGGCCGGCACTGCCTGGTGGAATCGAGCGACGGCGACCGCCGCATCTGCCATCCCCGCGGCAAGAAAAGCGCGGTGGTGGTGGGTGACCGGGTGGACTGGGCGCCCTCTCAGGACGAGGGCACGGTGGAGCGTGTGCATGAACGCCGCAACCTCTTCTACCGCCAGGACGAGATCCGCACAAAGTCCTTCGCGGCCAACCTGGACCAGGTGCTGGTGCTGGTCGCCGCAGACCCCGAGTTCTCGGAACACCAGCTGAGCCGCGCCTTGATTGCCGCTGAGGAGCAGCGCCTGGACGCACTGATCGTACTCAACAAGCGCGACCTGGGTGACGCTTTTGACCGCGCCTGGGCACGGCTTGAGCCTTACCGCGAGGCGGGCCATGCGGTGCTGCCACTGTCGCTCAAACCGGGTGGGGAGGCGCTGGTCGATGCCCTCCAGAACCGCCTGCGGGGTCGCGCCACGCTGGTGCTGGGCCCATCGGGCGCGGGCAAGAGCTCGCTGATCAACCGCCTGGTGCCCGACGCGGGCGCCCAGACCGGAGAGGTTTCGCGGGCGCTCAATTCGGGCAAACACACCACCACAAGCACCACCTGGTACTGGATGGGCGGCACCCATGACAGCGCCCTCATCGACTCGCCCGGATTTCAGGAGTTCGGCCTGCACCACATCGAGGCTGCCCGACTGGCCGCGCTGATGCGGGATTTCCAGCCACTGCTCGGCACCTGCCGCTTCCACAACTGCAGCCACACCCACGAACCGGGCTGTGCGGTGCGGGAGGCTGTAGGACGCGAGGCACTGCCCCGTATCAGTGCCCAGCGCTACCGCATCTACCAGGACATCCTGGAGGAGCTGTCGCGCCCGAAGTACTAGGGCGTCACGAGAACCGCGCGAGCATCATCAGCGCGAGCAGCAGCATCCACAGCACCACGCTGCGCCAGATCAGGCCGACCACGCTGCCCAGATGAGCCAGCTGCGGCACGCGGCCGTCGGTCTGCGGCGTACCACCTTCGCCCACCAGGGCCACCACCTCGCCCAGGGGCTGACCGCCCAGCCGCACATTGATGGCCCCCGAGGCAGCTGCCAGCAGCACACCGTCGTTGGGCTGGGTGAACCGCGACGCGTCCTGGCGCCAGTTGGCCACCGCATCTTCGAAGTTGCCCACCACCGCAAAACCCAGCGCGGTGACACGAGCCGGGATGTGGTCGATCAGCAGCCAGGCGCGCTCGGCGGCACGCCGCAGGGCCACGCTGGGCGTGCCATCCGGACGCTCGCGCCAGTTGCGAGACAGGTACTCGGCCAGGCGGTAGGCCACGGCGCCGGCGGGCCCCAGGCCCAGCCATGCGAACACGAGGTAACACAAGATGACCCCGAACACGTGGCGGTGGGCCGCCAGCACCGAATGCTCGATCACGTGGCGCAGCAGTTCGTCGCGCGCCAGGTGTTGCACATCGACCCGCTGCCAGCGGGCCAGCGCAGCGCGTGCACCGGCCTCGTCACCGGCCTCCAGTGCGTCGCGGATGTCGGTGAAGTGGTGGCTGAACTGCCGAAAGCCGACACAGAAGTAGAGGATCACCACCGTCCAGACGAAGGCAGCCCAAGCGCCCAGCAGTCCGTCCAGCCCCCAATGCATGAGCGCCGTGAAAAGGGCCGGCCCCAGCACGGCCAGCGCCCAGGCGACCCAGCCCTGCGACTGCGCGCCGGCATCCAGGCTGCCCCGCACCCATCGGGCCCAGTCGCGCATGCCCACGTGCACCGGGTTGTCGTGCCCCAATGGCCGGGCCTGCTCGATCAGCAGGGCGATGAGGATGGCAAAAAATCCCATGGCCCCGCATGATAACGGCACCCAAAAGCCACGCCCTTGACGGTTTGCAGGCCCGGGGAGCAGTCAACCGCGCTCAGGCGCTCAGCATGCGGTAGAAGTTGCGCAGCATGCCCGCCGTGGCGCCCCAGATGAAGCGCTCGCGCCCGCCATCGTCATAGGGCATGGAATACCACTCGCGGGCCACGCCGTCCCAGTTGAAGGCGTGTCGGCGGTGGTGGGCCGGGTCCATGATCCAGTCCAGCGGCACCTCGAACGCCTCCTGGACCTCATCCGGGTTGGGCACCAGCGTAAAGCCGGGCTGGACCAGCGCCACCACCGGGGTGATGACAAAAGCAGTGCCCGTCACGTAGGTCGGCAGAGTGCCGAGCACTTCCACATGGTCGCGTGACAGGCCAATCTCCTCGTGTGCCTCGCGCAGCGCGGCCGCCACCACATCGGCGTCGTCCGCATCGACCTTGCCACCTGGAAACGCCACCTGACCCGAGTGGGTGGAGAGGTGGGCGGTGCGCTGGGTCAGCAGCAGCGTGGGCCGTTCGCGCTGCACCAGGGGCACCAGGACCGCGGCCTGCGCGGGCGAACGGTCGGTGAAACGCGGCTCTCGACGGAACTCCGGCTGCCAGACAGGAGGGCTGCGAAAACGCTCGCGCAGCGCGTCGGACGCCAGACGGGCCCGCGCCACGGCGGGCAGATGGGCATCCACAGCCACGACGGGCACGGTGCGGGGATCAAAGGTGGGCGCAGGCGGGCTCAAGATCAAACTTCTTCAAGACGCGGACAAAGTTGTCGGCGAGTACCAACAACCGATGCCATTTTCCACCGCTTCCCAATGCGCTGCCGGCGTCGGGGCACCGTACATTGAAAGTGGCAATTCTGCCAATCAAACCAATACAGGGAGAAACTTCCATGTGGAAAAAGCTGCTGGCATCCGGCCTGGCCCTTTTCAGCGCACTGGCCATGGCCGCCGTCGACGTCAATTCCGCCACCCCGGCAGACCTGGACAGCATCAAGGGCATTGGCCCGGGGACCTCGGGCAAGATCCTTGATGCGCGCAAGTCGGGCGCCTTCAAGGACTGGGACGACCTGATCGGCCGCGTCAGCGGCATCGGGCCGACCAGGGCATCCCGGTTGTCCGCTCAGGGGTTGCGCGTCAACGGCGCCCCGTTTGAAGCGCCCGCTGCGGCGCCTGCGGCCAAAGCCCCGACCAAAACCGCCGCGACGCCGCCCACCGTCCAACCGGTGGTCGAGAAAAAACCGGCCAAAACCACCCCCTGAGGCCGCTCCGGCGCGCTGGGCCATACTGGGGGCATGGACCACGCCCCCAAGGCCCGCGCGCTGTCGGGTCTGCTGCCTTTTCTGCGCCCTCACCGCGCCCGCATCGCCCTGGCAGGCTTCTTTCTGCTGGCGGCGGCCATCACCACCCTGGTCTTCCCGCTGGCCCTGCGTCGGCTCATCGACCAGGGTCTGGTCCCCTCCACCGACCAGCTGGCGCAACGCCTGCTGGGTGAACATTTCCTGCTGCTGTTCGGCATCGCCGCGGCGCTGGGTGTGTTCTCTGCTTCGCGCTTCTACCTGGTCAGCTGGCTGGGCGAGCGCATCATGGCCGACCTGCGCCAGGCGGTGTACGCCCATGTGCTGCGCCAGAGTCCCGCGTTCTTCGAGCGCACCCAGATCGGCGAGGTGCTCTCGCGCCTGGGTACAGACACCACGGTGATACAGACCCTGGTCGGCTCGTCACTGTCGCTGGGCCTGCGCAACGCCATCATGGGCCTGGGAGCGCTGGCCATGCTGATCTGGAGCCACCCCTACGTGATGCTGCAGGTCGTGCTGGTGGTGCTGCTGGTGGTGTTGCCCACCATGTGGTTCGGCCGCCGGGTGCGCAAGCTATCGCGCAGCAGCCAGGACCGCATGGCCGACACCAGCGCCATCGCCGCCGAGGTGCTGGGTGCCGTGCCGGTGGTGCAAAGCCATGTGGCCGAAGCGCGTGAAGCCGAGCGCTTTCGCCACGCCAACGACGGCGCCTTTGCCACCGCCGTGCGCCGCAGCCGGGCGCGCGCCACGCTGGTGGCCTTCGTCATCATTGCCAATGCCGCGCTGCTGCTGTGGGGCCTGTACCAGGGCACCCAGGCGGTGCTGGCCGGGCAGATGACGCCGGGGCAACTGGGGCAGGCGGTGTTCTACGTGGTGATGCTGGCCGGTGCCGTGGCCGTGCTGGGCGAGGTCTATGGCGACTGGCTGCGGGCTGCCGGCGCCACAGAGCGCCTGATGGAGCTCCTGGCCGCCCAATCCCCTGTGCAGGATCCAGCCCGCGCCTTGCCGCTGCCGGCGGTTTCAGGCGGCAGCGCGCTGCGCTTCGAAAGGCTCGATTTCCACTACCCCTCACGCCCCGACCGCGCGGCGCTGCAGGCCCTGGACCTGGACATCCGCCCGGGCGAAACCGTGGCGCTGGTGGGCCCCAGCGGCGCCGGCAAGACCACCGTGTTCCAGCTGCTGCTGCGGTTCCACGACCCGCACAGCGGCACCATCAGGCTGGACGGGGTGCCGCTGCAGCAGCTCGCCCTGGCCGATCTGCGCGGGCGCATTGCCATCGTGCCGCAGGAGCCGGTGATCTTCTCGGCCAGCGCCATGGACAACATCCGCTACGGCCGGCCTGAGGCCAGCGACGATGAGGTGATGGCCGCCGCAGCGGCGGCCCACGCCGACAGCTTCATCCGCGAACTGCCCGAGGGTTACCAGAGTTTCCTGGGCGAGCGTGGCGTGCGGCTCTCAGGTGGGCAACGCCAGCGCATCGCCATCGCGCGCGCCATGCTCAAGAACGCGCCTCTGCTGCTGCTTGACGAGGCCACCAGCGCACTGGATGCCCAGAGCGAGCAGGCGGTGCAGGCGGCCCTTGCCAGCGCCATGCGTGGACGCACCACGCTGGTGATCGCCCACCGGCTGGCCACGGTGCAGAAGGCAGACCGCATCCTCGTGCTGGACCAGGGCCGCCTGGTGGAACAAGGCACCCACGCGGAGCTGGTGGCGCGAGGTGGTCTGTACGCCAGCCTGGCAGCCCTGCAATTCCATGTCTGATTCATAATTTTTTTGCATGACCAGATGGCAAAGCGGCCTTGGACAGCCGTTGCGCCCAGGCCTACAGTGGCACCCACGGTGTTCAAGAGACACCTGAACCACAGGAGCCATCCATGTCATCCCCTTCGCCCGTGGCGCCCATGGCCCACGCCCTGCCCTCCTACCTCCAGGCCGACCACCTCGGCCCCTGGGGCATCTACCTTCAGCAGGTCGACCGTGTCACGCCCTATCTGGGCAACCTGGCCCGCTGGGTAGAGACGCTCAAGCGCCCCAAGCGCGCCCTCATCGTGGATGTGCCCATCCACCTCGACGACGGCACCGTGGCCCACTTCGAGGGCTACCGCGTGCAGCACAACACCTCGCGCGGCCCGGGCAAGGGCGGCGTGCGTTTCCACCAGGACGTGACGCTGTCGGAGGTGATGGCGCTCTCGGCCTGGATGTCCATCAAGAACGCAGCCGTGAACGTGCCCTATGGCGGCGCCAAGGGCGGCATACGCGTCGACCCCAAGACCCTCTCCATGGGCGAGCTGGAGCGCCTGACGCGCCGCTACACCAGCGAGATCGGCATCATCATCGGCCCGTCCAAGGACATCCCGGCGCCCGACGTCAACACCAATGCCCAGGTGATGGCCTGGATGATGGACACCTACTCGATGAACGAAGGCGCCACTGCAACGGGCGTGGTCACCGGCAAACCCGTGGACCTGGGCGGCTCGCTGGGTCGCCATGAGGCGACCGGCCGTGGCGTGTACACGGTGGGCGCCGAAGCGGCGCGCCGCATCGGCCTGGAGGTCAAGGGCTCACGCGTGGCCGTGCAGGGCTTCGGCAACGTGGGTGGCGTCGCAGCCAAGCTGTTTGCCGAGGCAGGCGCCCGCGTGGTGGCGGTGCAGGACCACGGCGGCACACTCTACCGCGAAGCGGGTCTGGACGTGCCCGCGCTGATGGCGCATGTGGCCCACCACGGCAGTGTCGCCGGCTTTGCACAGGCCGAGGTGATCGCCAACGACGCTTTCTGGGACGTGCCTTGCGACATCCTGATCCCGGCCGCGCTGGAGGGCCAGATCACCGAGAAGAACGCTGGCCGCATCCAGGCACGCATGGTGATCGAGGGTGCCAACGGTCCGACCACGCCGCAGGCCGACGACATCCTGCATGCCCGCAACGTGCTGGTGTTGCCCGACGTGATCGCCAACGCCGGTGGCGTGACGGTGAGCTACTTCGAGTGGGTGCAGGATTTCTCCAGCTTCTTCTGGAGCGAGGACGAGATCAACGCCCGCCTGGTGAAGATCATGACCGAGGCTTTCAGCGCCGTCTGGCAGGTGGCCGAGGAGAACAAGGTCAGCCTGCGCACCGCCACCTTCATCGTGGCCTGCAAGCGCATCCTGCATGCGCGCGATCTCAGGGGTCTGTATCCGTAAGCCCCCACGCTCCGCCGCGGCGGGCGGTCGTGAGATTTACTGCAGGGTTTCCTTGAGGGCGTCCGGCAGCGGCAGCACTGGGACGCCTTCCTCTAGCAGCTCCAGCGCATCGGCCACGCTGGCCTGGCCGCGGATCTGGCGGTGCTCGGTCTCGCCATGGTGCATGCGGCGGGCCTCGTCGGCGAAACGTTCGCCCACGTCCTCCGCATGGGCCATCACCTGGCGCATCGCGGCCCAGATACGGGCCCGCTCGTCGTTCTGCGGCTTCGGAGGTTGGGGCATGGCCGGCTGCTCGGCACCCAGATTCAGGCGCGGCGCACTCGGCATTTTCTCTATGGCGGCGTCGCCGCACAAAGGGCAGGTGACCAGGCCACGCGCGAGCTGGTCCCGGAACTCGGCCTCGGAGCCGAACCAGCCTTCAAAGCCGTGCTCGTGGCTGCAGCGCAGATTCAGAACCTTCATGGGCGGATTATCTCCGTGGCCGGACTCAGGCCACGACCTGCCAGTCCAATGACCACGCGCCGCTCAGGACGTTCTGCAGCCATAACGCGCCGGTCAGGGTCTTGGCGTCGGTCACCGTGCCATCGCGGCACCAGCCCAGCAGCTCCTGCGGCGTGGCCGTCAGCAGATCCAGGAACTCACCCTGATCAAGCGCACGCTCGCCCGCCACCAGCCCACGTGCGAACCAGATGTCGATGAACTCGTTGGAATAGGAGATGGTCGGGTGCAGCACGCCAGCACGGGCCCACTCATGGGCGTGGTAACCGGTTTCTTCCCGCAGCTCACGCCGGGCGCACACCAGCGCACCCTCGCCGGCATCGAGCTTGCCCGCAGGAAACTCGACCATGGCCCGATCCATGGGGAAACGGAACTGCCGCTCCAGCAGCACGCGGCCATCGTCCAGCAGCGGAATCACCATCACCGCCCCAGGGTGCACCACGTATTCGCGCGTGGCAGGCTGTCCATCGGGCAGGCGAACGGTGTCGCGGCGGATATGCAGGAAATGCCCCCGCATCACCGTCTCGCTGTGCAGCGAGGTCTCGCGCAGGTGGCTGTCGTCCGCCGCCATGGCCTCAGCGGTGCTTGAGCAGGTAGCGCCAGACGAAACCGGGAAACGCAAAGGTCAGGAACAGCGCGCCCGTGATGGCGTAGAACTCCCAGCCCTGCGGGGCGATCTGGCCGGCACGGTGCTCCAGCCCGAAGCCCAGTGCTCCGACCGCGAGGTACATCAGCACCAGCTCGAGCAGACGGTGCCACAGGGTCTTGGGCTGACGGCGTGGCCAGATGGCCAGCCAGCGCTCGTTGATGAACGGCAGGTTGGCCGCCAGCAGCGCCGCCGCCACCACCAGCCAGATGGATCCGCTCAGCGACATGGGGTCAGTGCCGCCCGACCGCCCGAAGGCATTGAGCCGCCCCCTTTGGGGGGCAGCGATCCGCGCGGCGATGAGCGTGGGGGCATCATTTCTTTCAGGCGAGCAGTACCGCGATCGCCTGGGCGCACAGCGCCATCAGGCCGCCCGGCAGCAGACCCAGCAACAACACCAGAGCGCCATTCACCGACAGTACGGCGCGCACGTCGCCGGGCGCCTCGATGGCAGCCGTCTGCACCGGCGCATCGAAGTACATGACCTTGATGAGACGGATGTAATAGAACGCGCCGATCAGCGACATCAGCACCGCGAACACCGCTACACCGATGTAGATGGCTTGCCCGGTGCCCAGCAGCGCCTGCAGCACCACCAGCTTGGCGTAGAAACCCACCAGCGGCGGCACACCGGCCAGCGACAGCATGCAGGCCGCCATGACGCCGGCGTACAGCGGGCTGCGCTGGTTCAGGCCAGCCAGGTCGGCAATCTCCTCGGACTCGAAACCCTGGCGCGACAGCAGCAGGATGACGCCAAAGGTGGCCAGGGTCGTCAGCACATAGGTGATGACATAGAACATGGTCGCGCCGTAGGCGTTGGACGCGTTGCCGGCATCACCGCCCACCACACCGGCCAACAGGCCCAGCAGCATGAAGCCCATCTGCGCGATGGTGGAGAAGGCCAGCATGCGTTTGAGGTTGGTCTGCGCGATGGCGGCCAGGTTGCCCACCAGCAGCGAGGTCACGGCCAGCACGGCCAGCATCTGCTGCCAGTCCACCGCGAGCGGCAGCAGGCCCTCGACGAGCAGGCGGATCACGATGGCGAAAGCCGCAAGCTTGGGGGCGCCACCGATCATCAGCGTGATCGCCGTGGGGGCGCCGTGGTAGACGTCCGGAATCCACATGTGGAAAGGCACGACGCCGAGCTTGAAAGCCAGACCGGCGACCACGAACACCACACCGAACACCAGGATCTGGTGGCTGGCCTTGCCGGCCGCGATGGCGTCGAACACCTGGTTGATGTCCAGCGAACCGGTGGCACCGTAGAGCATGGACAGGCCGTACAGCAGGAAGCCGCTGGCCAGTGCGCCCAGCACGAAATACTTCATGGCGGCCTCGGTGGCCACGCCGTCGTCGCGCTTGAGAGCCACCAGCGCGTAGCTGGAAAGCGTGAGCAGTTCCAGGCCAAGGTAGATGACCAGGAAGTTGTGACCCGAGATCATCACGAACATGCCCAGCAGCGCGAACAACGACAGGCTGAACAGCTCGCCGCCGCGCAGCATGTCGCGGTCGCCGGCGTAAGGACGGCCATACACCAGCGTGACCAGCACGGCCAGCGATGCGAAGCCCTTGAGCCAGTGGCCCAGCGGGTCGCTCACGACCATTCCGCCGAACAGCGGAACGGTGGCACCCGCCAGGGCGTAGTTGAACTGCATCAGCGCCACCACGGCCAGCGTGGCCAGGGTCAGCACATAGGTGCCGGTACGGCGCGGTGTCTTGACCGCGAGGTCGGCCAGCGTGATGACGCAGGCCATGACCAGCAGCAGGATTTCGGGGCCAGCGCCCACCCAGCTTGTGGAGTCGATCATCGCGGGTCCAGTGTCAGTTCAGTTTCGAGATGGCCACATGACGCAGCAACTCGGCCACGGAAGCATCCATCACATCGGTGAAGGGTTTGGGGTGAATGCCCATGTAGAGCACCGCCACGGCCAGCAGGGCCATGACCAGGAATTCGCGCGCGCCGATGTCGGTGAGGGCCTTGACGTGGTCGTTGCCCGGCTCGCCCAGGTAGACGCGTTTGAACATCCACAGGGTATAGGCTGCACCGAAGATCAGCGCCGTGGCCGCCAGCATGCCGACCCAGAAGTTGGCCTTGACCGCCGCGAGGATCACCATCCACTCGCCCACGAAACCGGCCGTGCCGGGCAGACCGGCGTTGGCCATGGCAAACAGCAGCGCAAAGGCGGTGAAGTTGGGCATGGTGTTGACCACACCGCCGTAATCGGCGATTTCACGCGAGTGCACGCGGTCGTACAGCACGCCGATGGACAGGAACATGGCAGCCGAGACGAAGCCGTGCGAGACCATCTGCACGATGCCGCCGGCCATGCCGAGGTCGTTGAAGATGAAGAAGCCCAGCGTGACGAAACCCATGTGCGCCACCGACGAGTAGGCCACCAGCTTCTTCATGTCCTGCTGCACCATGGCCACCAGACCCACATAAACCACGGCGATCAGCGACAGCGCGATCATCAGCCAGGCCCACTCGTGCGAGGCGTCGGGCGCAATCGGCATGGAAAACCGCAGGAAACCGTAGGCACCCAGCTTCAGCATGATGGCTGCCAGCACGGCAGAACCGCCGGTGGGAGCTTCCACGTGCACATCGGGCAGCCAGGTGTGCACCGGCCACATCGGCACCTTGACGGCAAAGGCCGCGAAGAAGGCAAAGAAGAGCAGCGTCTGTGCGGTGCCGCCCAGCGGCAGCTTGTGCCAGGTGGCGAGATCGAAACTGCCGCCCGACTGGTGGTACAGGTAGATCAGGGCCACCAGCATCAGCAGCGAGCCCATCAGCGTGTACAGGAAGAACTTGAACGCGGCGTAGATCTTGTTCGGGCCACCCCAGATGCCGATGATCAGGTACATCGGGATCAGTGTCGCTTCGAAGAAGACGTAGAACAGCATCGCGTCCAGCGATGAGAACACACCGATCATCAGACCCGACAGGATCAGGAATGCGCCCATGTACTGGTTCACGCGCTCGGTGATGACCTCCCAGCCGGCAATAACCACGATGACCGTGATGAAAGCCGTCAGCGGGATCAGCCACAGCGAAATGCCGTCCACGCCCAGGTGGTAGTGGATGTGGAAGGCGTCTATCCACGCCGCCTTCTCGACAAACTGCATGCTGGCGGTGCCCAGCTCGAACCCGGTGACCAGGGGCACCGTGACAAACAGGCCGGCGATCGCGCCGGCCAGCGCGATCCAGCGGACCACGTTGGCATGCTCGTCGCGACCGAAAGCCAGCAGGACAACCCCGAAAAAGACGGGCGTCCAGATCGCAAGGCTCAGCAAACCCATGTTGTTCTTCTCCTTATTTGGCGAGCCAGACGAAATACGTCATGAGCAGGAACACGCCGATGATCATGGCCATGGCGTAGTGGTAGATGTAGCCACTCTGCACACGGCGCACCAGCGCCGAGACCCAGCCCACGATCTTCCAGCTGGCATTGACCACGCCGGTTTCGATCACGCCCTGGTCGCCGCCCTTCCAGAGACCCACACCGATGCCCCGCGCGGCGCGGGCGATGATGTTCTCGTTGATCCAGTCCATGTAGTACTTGTTGTCGAGCAGCGTGTAGATGGGCATCACGCGGGCCTTGATGGCCGCCGGCAGCGCCGGGTTGACCATGTACATGTAGTACGACAGGGCGACACCCGCCAGCGCCAGCCAGAACGGCGCAGTCTGCAGGCCATGGATGGCCATGGCGATGGGGCCGTGGAATTCTTCGGCCAGCTCGGCCATGGCCGGGTGCAGGGAGCCGTTGACGAGGATGGCGTCCTTGAAGAAGTCACCGAACAGCATCGGGCCTATCGTCAGGTAGCCGATGACCACAGATGGAATGGCCAGCAGCACCAGCGGCAGCGTGACCACCCAGGGCGACTCGTGCGGCTTGTGATCGTGACCATGACCGTGGTCATCGTGTGCGTGGTGGTCGTCGTGGTGTGCATCCGGGTTCTGGTCGAAACGCTCCTTGCCGTGGAAGACCAGGAAGTACATGCGGAACGAATAGAACGCCGTGACGAACACGCCCGCCATGACGGCGAACCGTGCGAAACCGGCCGCGGGCAGGTCGCTCGCGAAGGTTGCGATGATGATGCTGTCCTTGGAGTAGAACCCCGAGAACAGCGGCGTGCCGATCAGTGCCAGCGAGCCCAGCAGCGAGGTGATCCAGGTGATGGGCATGTACTTGCGCATGCCGCCCATCCAGCGGATGTCCTGGTTGTGGTGCGCGCCCATGATGACCGAGCCCGCACCCAGGAACAGCAGCGCCTTGAAGAACGCGTGCGTCATCAGGTGGAACACGGCCACCGAATAGGCCGACGCACCGAGCGCCACGGTCATGTAGCCCAGCTGCGACAGCGTGGAATAGGCCACCACGCGCTTGATGTCGTTCTGGATGATGCCCAGGAAACCCATGAACAGCGCCGTGATGGAACCGATCACGAGGATGAAGTTGAGCGCGGTGTCCGACAGTTCGTACAGCGGCGACATGCGCGCGACCATGAAGATGCCGGCCGTCACCATCGTGGCGGCGTGGATCAGCGCGGAGATCGGGGTCGGACCTTCCATGGAGTCGGGCAGCCACACGTGCAGCGGGAACTGGGCCGACTTGCCCATGGCACCGATGAACAGGCAGATGCAGATCACGGTGATCAGCATCGCGTCCTGGCCGAATATGTACCAGGGGAACTCTATGGCACCCAGCTCCTGCGCCTTGGCGAAGATCTCGGAGTAGTTCAGCGTACCGGTGTAAGCGGCAATCAGGCCGATGCCGAGGATGAAACCGAAGTCGCCCACACGGTTGACCAGGAAGGCCTTCATGTTGGCGAAGATGGCCGTGGGCTTCTTGAACCAGAAGCCGATCAGCAGGTAGGACACCAGACCCACCGCCTCCCAGCCGAAGAACAGCTGCAGCAGGTTGTTGCTCATGACCAGCATGAGCATGGAGAAGGTGAACAGCGAGATGTAGGCGAAGAAACGGTTGTAGCCATCATCCTCCGCCATGTAGCCCATGGTGTAGATGTGCACCATCAGCGAGACGAAGGTCACGACCACCATCATCATGGCGGTCAGGCCGTCGATCAGGAAGCCGATCTCCATCTTGAGACCGCCGATCACCATCCATTCGTAGATGGTCTGGTTGAAGCGGGCACCGTCCGCGACCACGGACCACAGCGTGCAGGCCGACAGCACAAAGGCAATGAACACGCCCAGGATGGTCAGCGAGTGCGAGGCGCGGCGGCCGATGACGTTGCCACCGAAGGTGGTGCCCAGGATGCCGGCCAGAGCGGAGCCCACCAGGGGGGCCAGCGGCACCGCCAGCAAGGTGGAGGCCGAAAGGGTCTGACTCATTCTTGTTAGCCCTTCAGGGTGTTGAGCTCGTCGACGCGGATCGAGGACTTGTTGCGGAACAACAGCACCAGGATGGCCAGGCCGATCGCCGATTCGGCGGCCGCGACGGTCAGGATGAAGAACACGAACACCTGGCCGTGCATGTCGCCCAGGTAGTGCGAGAACGCGACGAAGTTCATGTTGACCGACAGCAGCATCAGTTCGATGGCCATCAGCAGCACGATCAGGTTCTTGCGGTTCAGAAAGATGCCGATCACCGACAGGGTGAACAGAATGGCACCCAACGTGAGGAAATGTGCGAGGGTGAGCGTCATGCGGATTTCTCCTCGGAGGCCGGTTGGGGCTCCGGTGCGGCCTGGGTCGGCGCCAGCTTCACCACGGCCAGGCGGTCACGCGCCTTGACACGGATCTGGTCGGCCGGGTCCACGAACTTGCTGTCCTTGCGCTGGCGCAGCGTCAGCGCGATGGCCGCGATGATGGCCACCACCAGGATGACCGCAGCAATCTCGACCGGGTAGATGTAGGCCGAGTACAGCAGCTTGCCCAGCTCCTTGGTGTTGTTGGCCTCGGCGGCAACGGCAGCAGCCTCGGGCGACAGCGTGACGCTGCCAAAACCACCCGTGAGCACCACTCCCAT
Organism: Synechococcus sp. UW140; assembly: GCA_943368755.1. GTDB lineage: Bacteria > Pseudomonadota > Gammaproteobacteria > Burkholderiales > Burkholderiaceae_C > Hydrogenophaga. The sequence continues at coordinate 49,481 of CALRLO020000007.1, forward strand.
CTCGATCGCGATCAGGCCACCAATGCCCGCTGCCAGCGGGAAGTTCTTCCAGAAGCCCTGGCGCAGCCCTTCGATGTTGATGTCCAGCATCATCACCACGAACAGGAACAGCACCATCACGGCGCCCAGGTAGACCAGCACCAGCGTGATGGCCAGGAACTCGGCTTTGAGCAGCAGCCAGATGGCGGCGGCCTGAGAGAAAGCCAGCATGAGGTAGAGCACCGCGTGCACGGGGTTGCGTGCGGTGATGACCCGGAACGCTGCAAACAGCAGCACCGCCGAGAAAACGTAGAAGAAGCCGGTTGTGAAGTCCATGGCGTGCGTCTTTGTGCCGCTTCAGCGGTAGGGAGCGTCCGCGGCCTTGGCGGCGGCGATCTCGGTTTCGTAGCGGTCGCCCACGGCCAGCAGCATGTCCTTTGTGAAGTACAGGTCGCCGCGCTTTTCGCCGTGGTATTCGAAGATGTGCGTCTCGACGATCGCGTCCACCGGGCAGGCTTCCTCGCAGAAGCCGCAGAAGATGCATTTGGTCAGATCGATGTCGTAGCGCGTGGTGCGGCGGGTGCCGTCGGTGCGCTGATCGCTCTCGATGGTGATGGCCATCGCGGGGCACACGGCCTCGCACAGCTTGCAGGCGATGCAGCGTTCTTCACCGTTCTCGTACCGGCGCTGGGCGTGCAGGCCGCGGAAACGCGGCGACAGCGGCGTCTTCTCCTCGGGAAACTGCACCGTCACCTTGCGACGGAACATGTACTTGCCGGTCAGGGCCATGCCCTTGAACAGCTCCACCAGCATGAAGCTGTTGAAAAAATCCTTGATGGAAGCAGTGCTCATGTCGGTGCTCCCTTATTTCCAGATGTTCCACGGCGTCTGCATCCAGCCGCCGACGATGACGAGCCAGACCAGGGTGACGGGAATGAAGATCTTCCAGCCCAGACGCATGATCTGGTCGTAGCGGAAGCGCGGGAAGGTGGCGCGGATCCAGATGAACAGCGACACCACGAAGCAGGTCTTGAGGCCCAGCCAGATCCAGCCCGGGATGAAGTCGAGGAAGCCGACCGGCGGCAGCCAGCCACCCAGGAACATCAGCGCGGCCAGGATGGAGACCAGCCACATGCTGGCGTATTCGGCCAGGAAGAAGATGGCAAAGCCCATGCCCGAGTACTCGACCATGTGGCCAGCCACGATCTCGGCTTCGCCTTCCACCACGTCGAAGGGGTGGCGGTTGGTTTCGGCAACACCGGAAATCAGGTAGACAAGGAAGATGGGCAGCAGCGGCAACCAGTTCCAGGACAGGAAGTCCAGGCCCGCGTCGGCACCCATGCCCCGGCCTTGCGAGGCAACGATCTCGCCCAGGTGCAGGCTGCCCGAGACCATGATGACGACCACGAGGCAAAAGCCCATGGCAATCTCGTAGCTCACCATCTGGGCCGAGGCACGCAGCGCGCCCAGGAACGCGTACTTGGAGTTGGACGCCCAGCCCGCGATGATCACGCCGTACACCTCGATGGAGGTGATGGCCATGATGAGCAGAAGACCGGCGTTGATGTTGGCCAGCACGGCATCGGGGCCGAACGGGATGGCCACCCAGGCGGCCAGCGCCGGCATGATGGCCATGATGGGGCCCAGACGGAACAGCCCCTTGTTGGCAGCGGTCGGCTGGATCAGCTCCTTGGTCAGCAGCTTGAGTGCATCGGCAATCGGCTGCAACAGGCCGAGCGGCCCCACCCGGTTGGGACCATGGCGCACCTGGATCCAGCCCAGCAGCTTGCGCTCCCACAGCGTCAGGTAGGCCACGGCGCCCATCAGCGGCGCGAGCACGGCCACGATCTTGATCAGGGCCCAGAGCACGGGCCACACGGCACCGGTCCACCAGGCGGCGGCGATCAGGTTCAGACCGCCGTTGTACATCGCGTCGATCATGCCGACACCTCCTGGGCCGCACGGGCATCGGCGGTGAGTTGCAGCGACGGCGCACGGCGCACCGTGCCGTCCAGCTGGTAGATGGATGCCACGATGGGCGCACCTTGCACCGGCGACAGGTCGGCCGCCACGGTGGTGGCGTTGCTGAACTGCTCGGCCGGAATCTGCAGCGGCGCCACCTGCCCCGCGAGACCTTTGGCAGCCAGCACGTGGGCCAGCACATCCTGCGCGGTCTCGGCCTCGAAGCCCGCGAGGCCCAGCAGGTTGCCCAGCACGCGCAGCACCTTCCAGGCCGGCCGGGTATCACCCAGCGGCCGCACCACGGCGTAGAAGCTCTGCAGGCGGCCTTCGGCGTTGACGAAGCTGCCGGGCGTTTCGGTCCAGGGCGCGATGGGCAGCAGCACATCGGCGACGTCCATGTTGGCCTTGAAGGGGCTCAGGCTCACGACCATTTCGGCCCTGTCGAGGCCCTGGACGCCATAGGCGCTGTCAAACGCCGGTTCGGTGTTGAGCAGGATGGCGGCCTTCACACCACCGGTCAACATCTGGCCGGCGTTCTGGCCGCCCTGCCCCGGCAGCGCGTTCACCCACTGGGCGCCCACGGTGTTCGCGGCTTCGGTGAGGTAGCCCACGCTGGCGCCGGTCTGCTCACCGATCCACTGCGCCACAGCCAGCAGGCTGGCGGCGAAGGCGTGGTGTGCAGCGCCATTGCCCAGCAGCACGGCCTTGCGCTCGCCGCCCAGCAGGGACTTGGCGATGGCCTTGGCGGTGTCGGAGGACGTCACATTCCAGGGCGAAGCAACGCCCTTTTCGGCGGCCACGGCGGCTGCCACCTGGGCCAGCGCTGCCACCCAGGAGCTGCTTTCGCTGACGAGGGTGTTCGCTACCGGCAGCGCCCAGTCGCGCACCTGGGCATCCAGGGCATTCACCTGCGCGCCTTTGCGCGCCGCCTGACGGATGCGCTGTGCGAACAGCGGGTGGTCCTTGCGCAGGTTGGAGCCCACCACGAGCACGCGCTGCAGGGTGGAAAGCGAAGCGATGGGCGCGCCCAGCCAGCGCACGCCCGTGCTGTTGCCAAAGTCGGCGTGGCGCAGGCGGTGGTCGATGTTCTGGCTGCCCAGGCCACGCACCAGCGCGCCGGCCAGCGCCAACTCTTCCACGGTGCTGTGCGGGCTGGCCAGCAGGCCGATGGCGCCGGCGCCATTCTGGTCCTTGATCTGCCGCAGGCCGTTGGCGACGTATTCCAGTGCGGTCTGCCAGTCAACCGCTTTCCACTCGCCGCCCTGCTTGAGCATGGGCTGTGTCAGGCGCTCGGGGCCATTCAGGGCTTCGTAGCTGAAGCGGTCACGGTCGGCGATCCAGCATTCGTTGACGGCGTCGTTTTCCAGCGGCACCACGCGCAGCACCTGGTGGTTCTTGACCTGCACGATCAGATTGGCGCCGGTGGAGTCGTGCGGGCTGACCGACTTGCGGCGCGACAGCTCCCAGGTGCGGGCGCTGTAGCGGAACGGCTTGCTGGTGAGCGCGCCCACGGGGCAGATGTCGATCATGTTGCCCGAAAGCTCGGAATCGACCGACTCGCCGACGAAGGTCTCGATCTCGGAATGCTCGCCGCGGTGGCTCATGCCGAGCTCCATGACGCCGGCCACTTCCTGGCCGAAACGCACGCAGCGGGTGCAGTGGATGCAGCGGCTCATCTCCTCCATGGAAATCAGCGGACCCACGTCCTTGTGGAACACCACGCGCTTTTCGTCGTCGTAACGCGAGGCGGAACCGCCGTAACCGACGGCCAGGTCCTGCAGCTGGCATTCGCCGCCCTGGTCGCAGATGGGGCAGTCCAGCGGGTGGTTGATCAGCAGGAACTCCATGACCGACTGCTGGGCCTTGATGGCCTTGTCGCTCTTGGTGCGCACGATCATGCCCTGGGTCACGGGCGTGGCGCAGGCCGGCATGGGCTTGGGCGCCTTCTCCACATCGACCAGACACATGCGGCAGTTGGCCGCGATCGAGAGTTTCTTGTGGTAGCAGAAGTGGGGGATGTAGGTGCCCGCCTTTTCGGCCGCATGCATGACCATGCTGCCCGGGGGCACTTCCACCTTCTTGCCGTCGAGTTCGATTTCAACCATGTTGTATTCCCGTGGGCTCAGGCCGTGGCCTTGACCATGGACGTCTTGTGTTCGATCAGGTGTTCGAACTCAGGACGGAAGTGCTTGACCATCGCGCGCACCGGCATCGCGGCAGCATCGCCCAATGCGCAGATGGTGCGACCCATGATGTTTTCGGCCACGTTGTCGAGCAAGGCCATGTCGGCCGGCTTGCCTTCGCCACGGTGGATGCGGTCCACCAGGCGCCACAGCCAGCCGGTGCCTTCGCGACAGGGCGTGCACTGTCCGCAGGACTCGTGCATGTAGAAGTAGGACAGGCGCAGCAGGCTCTCCACCATGTCGCGGCTGTCGTCCATCACGATGACGGCGCCCGAGCCCAGCATGGAGCCGGCCTTGGCGATGGAGTCGTAGTCCATCGTGCATTCCATCATGATGTGCGCGGGCAGCACCGGAGCGGACGATCCGCCCGGAATCACGGCCTTGAGCTGGCGGCCCTTGCGCACGCCGCCCGCGAGTTCAAGCAGCTTGCTGAAGGGCGTACCCAGCGGAATTTCGTAGTTGCCTGGGCGCTCGACGTCACCGCTGACCGAGAAGATCTTGGTGCCGCCGTTGTTGGGCTTGCCACATTCGAGGTAGGCCTGGCCGCCGTTGCGGATGATCCAGGGCACCGCCGCAAAGGTCTCGGTGTTGTTGATGGTGGTCGGCTTGCCGTACAGACCGAAGCTGGCCGGGAACGGCGGCTTGAAACGCGGCTGGCCCTTCTTGCCTTCCAGCGATTCGAGCAGCGCGGTTTCCTCGCCGCAGATGTAGGCACCAAAACCATGGTGGCCGTGCAGCTGGAAGCTGAAGCCGCTGCCCATGATGTGGTCACCCAGGTAACCGGCAGCACGCGCCTCTTCGAGCGCGGCCTCGAAACGCTCATAGACCTGGAAGATCTCGCCGTGGATGTAGTTGTAGCCCACCGAGATGCCCATGGCGTACGCCGCGATCGCCATGCCTTCGATGACGATGTGCGGGTTGTACATGAGGATGTCACGGTCCTTGCAGGTACCGGGCTCGCCCTCGTCGGAGTTGCACACCAGGTACTTCTGCCCAGGGAACTGGCGCGGCATGAAGCTCCACTTCAGGCCGGTGGGGAAACCCGCACCACCACGGCCACGCAGGGCCGATTCCTTGACGGTGGCAATGACCTGGTCTTGGGTGAGACCAACAGCGCCGGTCTCGGGGTCGGGGGTGGCACCGTCCTTGCCGAGGATCTTGCGCAGCGCCTGGTAGCCGCCGCGCGCCTCGTAGTCCTTGAGGCTCCAGTTGCTGCCATCAAGACCAGCATAGATCTGGGGATTGATGTGGCGGTCGTGGAAGCAGGTCTGGACACCGGTGGCCTGGAACTGCGAAAGCACCTGGTTGGCGTTCATCACTGGGCCCCCTTCAGACCGGCAATCAGCTGGTCGAGCTTGTCGTTGCTCATGAAGCTGCACATGTGGCGGTCGTTCACCAGCATCACCGGTGCGTCGGCACACGCACCCAGGCACTCGCTCTGCTGCAGGGTGAACAGGCCATCGGGCGTGGTTTCACCCATGTGAACGCCCAGCTTGCCTTCGAGGTACTGCAACGCCTTCTGGCCATCTCGCAGCTGGCAGGGCAGGTTGGTGCAGACGTTGAGCTTGAATTTGCCCGTCGGCCGCTGGTTGTACATGTTGTAGAAGGTCGTGACCTCGTGCACGGCGATGGGCGCCATGCCGAGGTACTCGGCGATGTCGCGCTCGCTCTCGGCACTCACGAAGCCCTGCTCCTGCTGCACGATGGACAGGCAGGCCATCACGGCCGACTGCGCCTGCTCCGGCGGGTATTTGGCGACTTCGCGATCGAAGCGCGCGCGGGTGCTGTCAGAAATCATCGGTCGATTTCCCCAAAAACGATGTCCAGTGTGCCGATGATGGCCACGGCGTCGGCCAGCATGTGGCCACGCGCGAGTTCATCCAGTGCAGCCAGGTGCACAAAGCCCGGCGGGCGGATCTTGAGACGGTAGGGCTTGTTGGCACCATCGCTCACCAGGTAGATGCCGAACTCGCCCTTCGGGTGTTCGACGGCCGCGTAGGCCTCGCCCTCGGGCACATGGAAACCTTCGGTGAAGAGCTTGAAGTGGTGGATCAGCTCTTCCATGTTGGCCTTCATGGATTCGCGTGCGGGCGGTGCCACCTTGTGGTTGTCCGTGATGACAGGGCCCGGGTTCTTGCGCAGCCAGTCCACACACTGCTTGATGATGCGGTTGGACTGGGCCATCTCCTCCATGCGCACGAGGTAGCGGTCGTAGCTGTCGCCCGTCTTGCCCACGGGGATATCGAAATCCATGCGGTCGTAGACCTCGTAGGGCTGCTTCTTGCGCAGGTCCCAGGCGATGCCGGAGCCACGCAGCATGGGGCCGGTCAGACCCAGATTGAGCGCGCGCTCAGGCGCCATGACACCGACGTTGACCGTACGCTGTTTCCAGATGCGGTTGTCGGTCAGCAGCGTGTGGTACTCGGCCAGATAGGTCGGGAAACGCTGGGTGAAGTCGTCGATGAAGTCCAGCAGCGAACCCTGCCGGTTTTCGTTCATGCGGGCCAGTGCCTTGGCGTTCTTGATCTTGCTGACCTTGTACTGGGGCATGGTTTCCGGCAGGTCGCGGTAGACACCGCCCGGGCGGAAGTAGGCCGCGTGCATGCGCGCGCCCGAAACCGCCTCGTACATGTCGAACAGGTCCTCGCGCTCGCGGAAGGCGTAGATCAGGATGGTGGAGCTGCCGCAGTCGTTGCCGTGCGAGCCCAGCCACATCAGGTGGTTGAGCAAGCGGGTGATCTCGCTGAACATCACGCGGATGTACTGCGCGCGCAGCGGCACATCGATGCCCAGCAGTTTTTCGATGGCAAGGCAGTAGGCGTGCTCATTGCTCATCATGGACACGTAATCGAGACGGTCCATGTAGGGCAGCGACTGGATGAAGGTCTTGCTTTCGGCCAGCTTCTCGGTGGCGCGGTGCAGCAGGCCGATGTGCGGGTCAGCGCGCTGCACGACCTCGCCATCGAGCTCGAGCACCAGGCGCAACACGCCGTGCGCAGCTGGGTGCTGCGGGCCAAAGTTCAGGGTGTAGTTCTTGATTTCGGCCATGGTTTACAGCCCCGCACCGTAGTTGTCTTCGCGGATGACGCGGGGCGTGATCTCGCGCGGCTCGATGCTCACGGGTTCATAGATCACGCGCTGCGCCTGCGCGTCGTAGCGCATTTCCACGTGACCCGACACCGGGAAGTCCTTGCGGAAGGGGTGACCCACAAACCCGTAGTCGGTGAGGATGCGGCGCAGGTCGGGGTGGCCCTCGAACACGATGCCGTACAGATCGAACGCCTCGCGCTCGAACCAGTTGGCGCTTGCCCAGATGTCGTTGACCGAGGCCAGTACGGGAAAGTCGTTGTCGGAGCAGAACACCTTGACGCGCACGCGCTGGTTGAGACTGACCGAAAGGAGGTGCGAGACCACGCAGAAGCGCGGACCATCGGCGCCGTCCCACTGACCGTCGCGGTAGGCCGAGTAGTCCAGACCGCACAGGTCGATCAGCTGCTCGAAGCGGCAGTCGGCCGCGTCACGCAGGGTCTTCATGGCATCGAGGTAGCTGTCGGGCGTCACCTGCACGGTGACTTCACCCAGCGCAACGGTGACGGTCTTGGCCTTGTCACCGAGTGCGGCACTGATGACAGCCTGCAGCGCCTCGGGGCGGATGGCGGTTTCGCTCATGCGTGTGTCCCTTCAGACCCGTGCGATGGTGTTGGTGCGGCGGATCTTCTGCTGCAGCTGGATGATGCCGTACAGCAGCGCCTCGGCCGTCGGCGGGCAGCCGGGCACATAGACGTCAACGGGCACGATGCGGTCGCAGCCGCGCACCACGGAGTAGCTGTAGTGGTAGTAGCCACCGCCATTGGCGCAGGAGCCCATGGAGAGCACCCAGCGCGGCTCGGACATCTGGTCGTAGACCTTGCGCAGCGCGGGCGCCATCTTGTTGCACAGCGTGCCGGCCACGATCATCAGGTCGGACTGGCGCGGGCTGGCGCGAAAAACCTCGGAGCCGAAGCGGCCGATGTCATAGCGCGCAGCAGCTGCATGCATCATTTCGACCGCGCAGCAGGCCAGACCAAAGGTCATGGGCCAGAGGGAGCCGGTCTTGGCCCAGTTCACCACCGCGTCGTAGCTGGTGGTGACAAAACCTTCTTTGAGTACGCCTTCAATCATGTCTTGTGTTCCCGTGAATGCGACCGGTCATTCCCAATCCAGGGCGCCCTTTTTCCACTCGTAGATGAAACCCACGACCAGAATGGCCAGAAATACCATGACCGACCAGAAACCGACCGCACCGATGTCACCCAGAGCCACGGCCCAGGGGAAAAGGAAGGCGATCTCGAGATCGAACAGGATGAAGAGGATGGCAACCAGGTAGTAGCGCACGTCGAACTTCATGCGCGCATCCTCGAAAGCCTCGAAGCCACACTCGTAGGGCGAGTTCTTCTCGGGATCGGGACGGTTGGGGCCCAGGATGTAGCCCAGCACCTGCGGCAGAACCCCCACCGCGATGCCCACCAGGATAAACAACAGGACAGGGAGGTATTGCTCGAGGTTCATGTTGCTGGCACCGCAGGCACCGTGGTGGCGCCCTGATTGTTCTGAATTGGTGCCGACGGCGAGACTCGAACTCGCACAGCTTTCGCCACTACCCCCTCAAGATAGCGTGTCTACCAATTTCACCACGTCGGCATGTGTCGGTTGTCGGTCTTCCCGCGAGGGATTGGCGGGACCAGTGAGCCCGACAGACAACCCTAAGAGTTTACCCTGAAACCGGGCGGGTTTTTGGGAGCGGAACGGGAATTTCACCCCTGGTCCGCCCCCACGGCCGGTTCACCTTTTACTGGGCCGGGATCTGCGGTGTGCCAGGGGCGGCAGCGGGCGCAGCAGCCGGTGCCGCAGGCGTGCCAGCAGGTGCCTCCACCGGTACGGGTGCGCTGTCCAGCACGCTGCTGCCGGTGGCCGGCGCGCGCTGGTGACCGAAGTAGGCCAGGCCCAGCGTGCAGGCCAGGAACAGCGTCGCCAGCACCGCCGTGCTGCGGGACAGGAAGTTGGCGCTGCCCGACGCGCCAAACAGGCTGGCGGAACCGCCACCGCCGCCGCCAAAGGCGGCACCGGCATCGGCACCCTTGCCGTGCTGCATCAGGATCAGGCCGATCATGCCCAGGGCGCTCAGCAATTGCACCGCCAGCAGAATGGTCAACAGAACGTTCATGAAGACTCCGAAAGTAAAACGTGAGGCAGCCGCTCAGCGGCGGGCTGCCTGGATGATCTGGAGGAAGTCGGGCGCCTTGAGCGACGCGCCGCCGATCAGGCCGCCGTCGATGTCGGGCTGGGCCAGCAGGCTCGCGGCGTTGGCCGCGTTCATGCTGCCCCCGTAGAGGATGTGCACGCGCTGCTCGGCATGCGCCGTGGCCGCTGCCACCTGCGCGCGCAGCACCTGGTGCACGGCCTGCGCCTGCTCGGGTGTCGCGGTGCGCCCCGTGCCAATGGCCCAGACAGGCTCATAGGCGATCACGATCTCGCTGCTGCAATGGCCCACGGCATGGATCACGGCGGCCAGCTGGCGTTTGACCACGGCGTCGGTTTCGCCCGCGTCACGCTGGGCCAGCGTCTCGCCGACGCAGACGATGGGCGTGATGCCAGCGGCCAGCGCACGCTGGGCCTTGGCCGCCACCAGCTCGTCGGTCTCGCCGTGGTACTGGCGGCGTTCGGAATGCCCCACCAGCACATAGCGGCAGCCGAAGTCGCGCAACATGGCAGCCGACACCTCACCGGTATAGGCCCCCGCCTCGTGCGCGGACACGTCCTGCGCACCCCAGGCCACCGCACTGCCTTGCAACAGCGTCTGGAGCTGGGTCAGGTAGGGCGCGCTGGCGCATACACCGACGGATACCGGGGTATCGGCGGGCGTGAGGCCGGCGAGCAACGCCTTGAGCAGGGTTTCGTTGGCGGCCAGGCCGCCGTTCATTTTCCAGTTGCCAACGATGAGCTTGTTCATCTGCAAATCCTCAGACCCACGACAGCACGATCTTGCCGATGTGCTGGTTGGACTCCATCAGCGCATGCGCCTGTGCTGCCTCGGCGGCCGGGAACACGCGGTGCACCACAGGTTTGATGGCGCCGGATGCGATCAGCGGCCAGACCTTGTCGCGCAGCGACGTGGCGATGGCCGACTTGAAAGCCACCGGGCGCGGGCGCAGCGTGGAGCCGGTGATGGTCAGGCGACGGCGCAGCACCGCACCCGCATTGAACTCGGCCTTGACGCCGCCCTGCACCGCGATGATGACCAGCCGGCCGTCATCGGCCAGGCAGTCGATCTCGCGGGCCACGTAGGCGCCAGCCACCATGTCCAGGATCACATCGGCACCGCGGCCACCGGTGAGGTCGGCCACTTCGCGCACGAAGTCCTGGGTCTTGTAGTTGATGGCGTGGTCGGCGCCCAGCGCCAGACAGGCTTGCGCCTTGTCGTCGCTGCCCACGGTCACGATGACGCGCGCACCCAGGGCTTTGGCCATCTGGATCGCAGTCACACCGATGCCACTGGAGCCGCCCTGCACCAGCAGGGTCTCGCCCGCCTGCAGGCGGCCGCGGTCGAAAACGTTGCTCCAGACCGTGAAGAAGGTCTCAGGCAACGAGGCGGCCTCGATGTCCGACAGTCCGGCCGGCACCGGCAGGCACTGGCCCACGGGCACCACGCAATGTTCAGCGTAACCTCCACCGGCCACGAGCGCGCAGACGCGGTCGCCCACCTTGAGGCCGGCCTGCGCCAGCGCGGCGGCGTCACCGGACTCGATGACGCCCGCCACCTCGAGGCCCGGCAGGTCGGATGCGCCGGCGGGCGGCGCGTAATTGCCCATGCGCTGCAGCACGTCGGGCCGGTTCACGCCCGACGCGGCCACCCGCACCAGCACCTCGCCCTGCCCCGCTTGCGGGCTGGGGCGATCGCACAGGCGCAGGCCTTCCGGAGGACCGAACTGGCTGATCTCGACGGCTTTCATCGCGGCGCGCTTACTGTTGCTGCTGCTGTTGCTGGGCCATGGCGTCGCCTTCGGCGGGCGCCTGCTCGGCACGCTCGGCACGGGCCGGGCGCTCGGCGCGCTCCGGACGGTCGGCCAGCGCCTTCATGGACAGCTTGATGCGGCCCTTCTCGTCGGTCTCGAGCACCTTGACCTTGACGATCTGGCCTTCCTGCAGGTAGTCGGTGACCTTCTCGACGCGCTCGTGCGCAATCTGGCTGATGTGCAGCAGGCCGTCCTTGCCGGGCAGGATGTTGACCAGCGCGCCGAAGTCCAGGATCTTGGTGATCGGGCCTTCGTAGACCTTGCCGATTTCGGCTTCGGCCGTGATCGCTTCGATGCGGCGCTTGGCCTCGTCGGCCTTGGTCGAATCGGTGGCGGCGATGGTGATGGTGCCGTCTTCCTCGATGTTGATCTGGCAGCCGGTCTCTTCGGTCAGCGCGCGGATGACGGCGCCGCCCTTGCCGATCACGTCACGGATCTTCTCGGGGTTGATCTTCATGGTGAACAGCTTGGGCGCGAAGTTGGAGACTTCGGTCTTGGCTTCGCCCATGGCGTCCTGCATCTTGCCCAGGATGTGCATGCGGGCTTCCTTGGCCTGGGCCAGCGCCACCTGCATGATTTCCTTGGTGATGCCCTGGATCTTGATGTCCATCTGCAGGGCGGTCACGCCGTTGGTGGTGCCCGCCACCTTGAAGTCCATGTCGCCCAGGTGATCTTCATCACCCAGGATGTCGGTCAGCACGGCAAAGCGGTTGCCGTCCTTGATCAGGCCCATGGCGATGCCGGCCACGTGGGCCTTCATGGGGACGCCTGCGTCCATCAAGGCCAGGCAGCCGCCGCAGACGGAGGCCATGGACGAGGAACCGTTGGACTCGGTGATCTCGGACACCACGCGGATGGTGTAGGGGAACTCTTCCTTGCTCGGCAGAGCGGCCACCAGGGCACGCTTGGCCAGGCGGCCATGACCGATCTCACGGCGCTTGGGGCTGCCCACGCGGCCCGTCTCGCCAGTGGCGAAGGGAGGCATGTTGTAGTGCAGCATGAAGCGGTCTTCGAACTCGCCGGCCAGCGCATCGATGCGCTGGGCGTCGCGGTCGGTGCCCAGGGTGGCGACCACCAGGGCCTGGGTTTCGCCACGGGTGAACAGGGCGGAGCCGTGGGTGCGCGGCAGCACGCCATTGCGGATCTCGATGGCACGCACGGTGCGGGTGTCGCGGCCGTCGATACGCGGCTCACCGGCCAGGATCTGGCCACGCACGATCTTGGCCTCGATCTCGAACAGCAGGCCTTCAACCGCCACGCTGTCGAACTCGACGCCGTCGGCCTTCAGGCCAGCCATCACGTCGGCATAGGCGGCGCGGCAGGCCTGGGTGCGGGCCTGCTTGTTGCGGATCTGGTAGGCGGCTTCGAGCTTGGCCTTGCCCAGGGCGTCGACCTTGGCGATCAGGGCCTCGTCCTTGGCAGGGGCTTGCCAGTTCCATTCGGGCTTGCCGGCTTCACGCACCAGTTCGTTGATGGCGGCGATGGCGATGGCGCCCTGCTCGTGACCGAACACCACGCCACCCAGCATCACTTCCTCGCTGAGCTGGTCGGCTTCGGATTCCACCATCAGCACGGCTGCCTGGGTGCCCGCGACCACGAGGTCGAGCTGGGAGTTCTGGCGCTCGGTCTGACCGGGGTTGAGCACGTACTGGCCGTTGATGTAGCCCACGCGTGCGGCACCGATCGGGCCGTTGAACGGGATGCCGGAGACGGCCAGCGCGGCGCTGGTGGCGATCAGGGCGGCGATGTCGGCATCCACTTCGGGGTTCAGCGACACGGTGTGCACGACCACCTGGACTTCGTTGAAGAAGCCTTCGGGAAACAGCGGACGGATGGGACGGTCGATCAGGCGGCTGGTCAGCGTCTCGAGTTCGCTGGGGCGGCCTTCGCGCTTGAAGAAGCTGCCAGGGATCTTGCCGGCGGCGTAGGTTTTCTCGATGTAGTCGACGGTCAGCGGAAAGAAGTCCTGGCCGGCCTTGGCTTCGGTCTTGGCGACCACGGTGGCCAGCACCACGGTGCCGTCCATGTCGAGCAGCACGGCGCCGCTGGACTGGCGGGCAATCTCGCCGGTTTCCATGCGGACCGTGTGTTGGCCCCACTGGAAGGTTTTGGTGACTTTGTTGAACATGCTCATGGTTATCTCCTGTGGCATTTCTCGAAAACGGGGCGCCTGAGGCAGCGCCCGAAGCCCGGAGTCACCCTTTGCAGAACACGATGCCATTCCAGCGGCACTGGGTCGGTCCAGACCCGTTGGAATGACACAGCTTCGCTCTGCGTGTGGCTTTCTCCGAAGAATTCAAGCGAAAAACGCCTGAGCCAGCGAACCAACCCAGGCGTTTTGTCGCATGAAACCGCGCCTGCTTACTTGCGCAGGCCCAGTTTGGCGATCAGGGCGACGTAGCGGTCGGAATCCTTGGACTTGAGGTAGTCCAGCAGCTTGCGACGGCGGCTCACCATCTTCAGCAGGCCGCGGCGGCCATGGTGGTCCTTGGCGTGCTGCTTGAAGTGGGGGGTCAGTTCGTTGATGCGTGCGGTCAGGATGGCGACCTGCACTTCGGGGCTGCCGGTGTCGTTGGCGGCGCGGGCATTGGCCGCAATGACTTCGGCTTTGACGGATTGGGCAATCATGGTTCTTCCTTGGAGGTGACGTGCGTCCCGCTGCAGCCGTTTGCCTGGCCGCGGCGGGCGTGGATGCGCCCCAAAATGGGACAGCAACCGGGTATTATAGCCGCAACCAGCGGCCCAGGCGGTCGACCCCCTGCAGCAGACGCTGGGGGTCCCGGCTGGCGAAACACCAGCGCAGCCAGCCAGCCGCGTCAGACCCGAAGGCGCTGCCGGGGGCCAGGCCCAGACCGGCTTCGCGCACCAGCCGCTTGGCGGTATCCAGGCAGTCGTCGCGTCCCGCGATACGGAAAAAGGCGTACATGCCGCCCAATGGCTCGGCCACCGAAATGCCCGGCAGGGCCTGCAAGGCCGGTACCAGTGTGTCGCGGCAGGTTTTCAGCCGGTCCACCAGTGCGGGCGTCACGTCGTCGGTGCGCTGCAGCGCCAGCGTGGCGGCGCGCTGCACAAATACCGGTGCACACGAGGTGTTGAATTCGATCAGCTTGCCCACCGCTTCGGTGAGCGCCGGCGGCAGCACCAGCCAGCCCAGGCGCCAGCCGGTCATGAGAAAACTCTTGGAGACGCTGTGGGCGACGATCAGGCGGTCGTCCGGCTCGGCGATGTCCAGGAAGCTCGGCGCACAGCCGTTGGGTGACCTGGCGTAGTACAGCCGCTCGTACACCTCGTCGGCCAGAATCCAGGTGCCGGTGCGCCGGCAGTGGGCCAGAATGGCGCGCTGCTCGTCGGCCGAAAGCGTCCAGCCGGTGGGGTTGTTGGGGGCGTTGACCACCAGCAGCCGGGTGGCCGGGGTGATGGCGTCCAGCAGACGGTCAAGGTCGAGCCGCCAGGCGCCCTGCCCATCCACGTACAGCGGCACGCGCCGAACGTGGGCACCCATGATGGCGGGTTGCGCCACCAGGTTGGGCCAGACCGGCACCACGGCCACCACCTCGTCACCCGCATCGAGCACGGTCTGGTTGGCCAGCATCAGGGCGTTGACACCGCCCGAGGTGACCGCCAGGCGGCCAAACCAGTGTTCGGCCGGGTGCGACGGGTGCAGCCGCGCGGTGTAGCCCGCCAGCGCCTCGCGCAGCTCGGGCATGCCGAGGTTGTGCGAGTAGAACGTATCGCCCTCGCGCAGCGAGACGGCGGCGGCCTCGCGGATGAAGGCAGGCGTGACCTCGTCGCTCTCGCCAAACCAGAACTTGAGCACGTCGGCGCGGCCCAGGCCCTCATTGGCCACCTCGCGGATGCGCGACCCCTCCAGGCTGGCGATCAGGTCTCTCATGGGCGCGCCATGTTGCAGGTGTGGGGCATCTCTGCCTGCTCGGCACGGATCTGGCGCACCACTCGGAAACCATAGCCCGAACCTTCGACGTCGAACTTCACGCCTGGCGCGCCCTGCCTGTCCATCACCGCCACCACCAGCGGCTGCTGGAACTGGTGGTCGGTGGCACGCATGCGGGCACTCTGGCCGGCGAAGCTCACTTCGGTTTTTTCCAGCGCGGCAGCCAGCGCCTTGGCCTCGGTGCTGCCCGCGCGCTCGATGGCCTGCGCCAGCGATTCAACCAGCAGCTGCATGCGCATGTGCACGTAGTCGTCTTCGGGCTTGGGGAAACGCTGGCGGAACGACTGGTAGAACGCTTCGGACTCGCGCGTGGGCACGTTGGGCAGCCAGTCGGCCACCGCGATCACCTTGCCGATACCCGCGTCACCGATGGCGGCCGGAGCACCCAGCGCGTTGCCGTAGAAGGTGTAGAACGAGCCCTCGAAACCCACCTCGCGCGCAGCCTTGACCAGCAGCGTCAGGTCGTTGCCCCAGTTGCCGGTCAGCACAGCCTGCGCGCCGCTGGCCTTGATCTTGGTGGCGTAGGGCAGGAAATCCTTTACGCGGGCCATGGGGTGCAGCTCGTCACCAACGATCTTCACGTCCGGGCGCTGGGCCGCCAGCTGGCGGCGCGCTTCCTTCAGCACGGCCTGACCGAAGCTGTAGTCCTGACCGATCAGGTAGATGTTCCTGAGCGCCTTGTCGTCCTTGACCATGCCCATGAGCGCGTTCATGCGCATGTCGGCGTGGGCATCGAAGCGGAAGTGCCAGTAGCTGCACTTCTCGTTGGTGAGGATGGGGTCGACAGCAGAGTAGTTGAGGAACACCACCTGACGCTGCGGCTCGCGCTCGTTGTGCTTGTTGATGGCATCGATCAGCGCGGCAGCGGTGGCTGAGGAGTTGCCCTGGACCACCACGGAGATGCCGGCATCGACGGCGGCGCGCAGCGCCGACAGCGCCTCCTCGTTCTGCCCCTTGCTGTCGTACCGCACCAGCGCCAGCGGGCGGTTGCCACCCGGCAGCTTCACCCCGCCACGGGCGTTGACGCGTTCCACGGCCCAGGCCAGGTTGCGGAACACCGACTCGCCGGTGTTGGCCAGCGGGCCGGAGAACACCTCGACCATGGCAATACGGACCGGCTGTGCAGCGGGCTGCGCCAGGGCAGGAAAGGAAACGGCAGCCAGCGCGACAGCGGCGATCTGGCCCAGCCGGCGAAGGCCCGGGAGGAGTTGTCTCATGTTCACCTTAAGAATTAAATATGCTACTCATGTCACCTAGGCGACACAAAGGCGAAGTTTAGGCCAAGTCGGCAAGGGGCCAGCGCGGCCTGACATCAAAGTGATACAGATGATCGAACTGAGCCAAGCCGGCCTGCAGTCGCATGCCAGCAGCCAGGGCGATCATGGCGCCGTTGTCGGTGCACAGGTGCAGCTCGGGGTAATGCACGCGCACGCCGCGCCGAGCGCAGCCGGCATCGAGCTGCTCGCGCAGCGCGCGGTTGGCGCCCACGCCACCGGCCACGACCAGACGGCCCAGGCCGGTCTGTGTCAACGCAGCCATGGACTTCTTCACCAGCACCTCCACGATGGCCGCCTGGGTGGATGCGGCGATGTCGGCGCGCACCGCCTCGCTCAGCGGCGACTGCTTCTTGACGGTGGTCAGCACGGCCGTCTTGAGACCTGCGAAGGAGAAATCGAGATCGCCGCTGTGCTGCAGCGGGCGCGGCAGCTTGAAGGCCTGCGGGTTGCCCGATTCGGCCAGCCGCGCCAGAGCCGGCCCGCCCGGATAACCCAGGCCCAGCAGTTTGGCCGACTTGTCAAAAGCTTCACCGGCCGCGTCGTCTATGGTTTCGCCCAGCAGCTCGTACCGCCCCACCCCGTCCACCCGCATCAGCTGGGTGTGCCCGCCCGAGACCAGGAGTGCGACGAAAGGGAATTCGGGCGGGTCTTCGCTCAGAAAAGGCGACAGCAGGTGACCTTCCAGGTGGTGCACGCCCAGCACCGGCTTGCCCAGCGCCGCGCCCATGGCGCAGGCCACACCCGCGCCCACCAGCAGCGCGCCGGCCAGGCCCGGTCCACGCGTGAAAGCTACCAGGTCCACATCGGCCAGGTCGGTACCTGCCTGGGCCAGCACCTCGCGCGTGAGCGGCACCACGCGGCGGATGTGGTCGCGGCTGGCCAGCTCGGGCACCACGCCGCCATAGGCCTGGTGCATCGCAATCTGGCTGTGCAAGGCATGGCCCAGCAGGCGCGGCGTGGCGCCGCCACCGGCGTCCACCAGGGCCACGCCGGTCTCGTCGCAGGAGGATTCGATACCCAGCACTTTCATAGGAGGGGGAGTGTAAGCGGCACGCTTGTTGCTCAGGGGAGCCCGACCATGCCCTCCAGCCTCCGTTTCCTGACCGCCGCGCGCCGCTGCGAGATCGATGACCTGCAACACCTTGCCCAGACCGCCGTGCTGGTGCGGGTGTGCGCCAGGCTGATCCACGAGCTGCAGCGCGAACGTGGGGTGAGCAACCTCTACCTGGGCTCGGGCGGCGCGCGGTTTGCCGGTGCCCGTTCGGTGCAGCTGGCCGAAACCGACCGGGTGCTGGCCGAACTGCGCACCGCCTTCGACAGCCTGGATGCGCGCCCCGAGGGTGTGCCTCAGGGCTCGCGCCTGTTCAGCCGCCTGGCCTACGCCTTCCAGGGACTGGACGCGCTGCCGACGCTGCGCGCTCGCATCGACGCCCTGGCCTGGGACACTGAGCGGGCCACCAACGCCTACATCCGTCTGGTATCGGCATGGTTGGCGGTGGTGTTCGAGGCCGCCGACCGCGCCAGCGACCCCGAAGTCTCGCGTCTGCTGGTGGCCCTGTTCAACCTCATGCAGGGCAAGGAGTTCGCGGGCCAGGAGCGGGCCTGTGGCGCCGCCCTGTTCTCGGCAGGCCGCGCCGACGGGATGCGGCGCCAGCGCCTGCTGCACCTGATCGAATCTCAGGAGCGCTGTCTGCAGGTGTTCGCCGATTTCGCCGGCCCCGCCAGCGCTGCACAGCTGCGCCAGAACCTCGCGCCCGACATGGCGGCCGAGCTGGAGCGCATGCGCCGCCTGGTTGCCGGCAGTGCCGACGGGGACACCCTTGACACGGCGCTGAGCCTGCCGTGGTTCGAGCACTGCACCGTCCGCATGGACGCCATGAAACAGATAGAGGACCAACTCGCCGAGGAGCTGCTGGCCCTGTGCGAGCGCCGCACCGCCGCCGCGCGTGCCGAGCTGCAGGACCACCTGGACATCAGCGGCCAGCTCGACACCGGCACCGGCAGCACGGCGTTTTTCGACGCACCCGAGGCGCCTCCCGCCAACCAGCACGGCATGGGCCCGCGGCTGGAGGGCTCCATCCTGGAGCTCGTGCAGGCCCAGGCCCGACGGCTGCAGACCATGGCCGACGAACTCGACACGGCACGTGCCAGCCTCAACGAGCGCAAGCTGATCGAGCGCGCCAAGGGTCTGCTCATGGCCCACAGGCAACTGAGCGAGGACGAGGCCCACAAGACCCTGCGCACCATGGCCATGAACCAGAACCGCCGGCTGGTGGATGTGGCCGAGGCCCTGCTGTCCATGGCCGCCGTGCTGCCGCCCCGCACCTGACGCACCAGCATGCTGCAGCGCACCATGAGGGTGCATCTGCACCGGCTTGCTGGTGCCCCTATCCCCCCTGAATCACCCTCGCCACTGGGAAGACAGCCCTGGCACGCTACCTGCTTGGTGATGTCCAGACCAGTCGCCAAGGGCGGTGACCGGTTCTCGTCTGACCGACACAGGACAACGGCGTCCATTCCCGGTTCGCGCTTGGCGCGACAGCGGAGTGGCCGCCGTTTTTGTTTTTCCACGCCAGGAGTTGAGCATGACCCCCACGAACCCCAGCCCCGCCGCCGCCGCCACAAACGGCACACGGCGCGACTTCATCAAGACCGCCGCCGCCGGCACCGCCCTGTTCTCCACCCTGGGCCACCACGGGGTCTGGGCTGCTGGCTCGGACGCCCCGGAGAAGAAGGAAGTGAAGATCGGCTTCATCCCGCTGACGGACTGCGCCAGCGTGGTCATGGCCTCGGTGCTGGGCATCGACCAGAAATACGGCGTCAAGATCATCCCCACCAAGGAAGCCAGCTGGCCCGGCGTGCGCGACAAGCTGGTCAATGGCGAGCTGGACATGGCCCACGTGCTGTGGGGCCTGATCTACGGCGTGCACCTGGGCACGGCCGGCCCCAAGAAGGACATGGCCATCCTGATGAACCTGAACCACAACGGCCAGGCCATCACCCTGTCCAAGAAGCTGGCCGACAAGGGCGCGGTGGATGCGCCCAGCCTAGCCAAGCTGATGGCCACCGAAAAACGCGAGTACACCTTCGCCCAGACCTTCCCCACCGGCACCCACGCCATGTGGCTGTACTACTGGCTGGCCTCGGCGGGCATCAACCCGATGAAGGACTCCAAGATCATCACCGTGCCGCCGCCGCAGATGGTGGCCAACATGCGCGTGGGCAACATGGACGGATTCTGCGTGGGCGAGCCCTGGAACCACCGCGCCATCATGGACAACATCGGCATCACCGCCGTCACCACGCAGGACATCTGGAAAGACCACCCCGAGAAGGCCCTGGGCACCACCGGCGAGTTTGCGCAGAAGTACCCCAACACCTGCCGCGCCGTGATTGCCGCCATCCTGGAGGCCAGCAAGTGGATTGACGCCGGCCTGCAGAACAAGCTCAAGATGGCCGAGACCGTGGCCGACCGCGCCTACGTGAACACCAGCGTGGACGCGATCAACCAGCGCATCCTGGGCCGCTACCAGAACGGCCTGGGCAAGACCTGGGACGACCCCAACCACATGAAGTTCTACAACGACGGCTACGTCAACATGCCCTACCTGTCGGACGGCATGTGGTTCCTCACCCAGCACAAGCGCTGGGGCCTGATGAAGGACCACCCCGACTACCTGGCCGTGGCCAGGCAGATCAACCAGATCGAGCTCTACAAGCAGGGTGCGGCCGCTGCCAAGGCCAGCGTACCCAAGGACGTGATGCGCAGCAGCAAGCTGATCGACGGCGTGGTCTGGGACGGCAAGAACCCCAAGGCCTATGCCGATGGCTTCAAGGTCAATGTCTGAGGAACCCACCATGGTCAGCGCCGTTTTCCACACGCCCGCCTCCGCAGCCGTGACCATCGAGTCCGACGCCACACCCGTGGCACGCAAATTGGCTGCAGCCCCTGCGGTTGCAGCCCCGCCCGTCACCGCCGCCCCGCGCATGCCATTCGACTGGAAGGGCCTGTGGCTGCGCGTGGTGCCCCCCATACTGGGCCTGGGCCTGCTGGTGCTGCTCTGGCAACTGGTCGCCCAGTCGGCCAACAGCGGCATCCCGTCGCCGCTGCAGACCTGGGACGCGGCCGTCAAGCTGTTCAGCGACCCGTTCTACCGCAACGGCCCCAACGACCAGGGCATTGGCTGGAACGTGCTGTCGTCGCTGCAGCGCGTGGGCCTGGGCTTCGGCATGGCCGCGCTGGTGGGCATTCCGGTCGGTTTCATGATCGGGCGCTTCAACTTTCTCAGCCGCATGTTCAACCCGCTGATCAGCCTGCTGCGCCCGGTCTCGCCGCTGGCCTGGCTGCCCATCGGCCTGCTGGTGTTCAAGGGCGCCAACCCGGCCGCCATCTGGACCATCTTCATCTGCTCCATCTGGCCCATGATCATCAACACCGCCGTGGGCGTGCAGCGGGTGCCCCAGGACTACATGAACGTGGCCCGGGTGCTCAACCTCTCGGAATGGAAGATCGTCACCAAGATCCTGTTCCCCGCCGTGCTGCCCTACATGCTCACCGGCGTGCGCCTGGCGGTGGGCACCGCGTGGCTGGTGATCGTCGCGGCCGAGATGCTCACCGGTGGCGTGGGCATCGGCTTCTGGGTCTGGGACGAGTGGAACAACCTCAACGTCGCCCACATCATCATCGCGATCTTCACCATTGGCCTCGTCGGCCTGGTGCTGGAATTCGCGCTCATCAAGCTGGCCACCGCCTTCACCTACGAGGACGTGAAATCATGAGCACGGACAAGTACATCGAGATCCAGGGCGTCGAGCAGACTTTTCGGACCAAGAAGGGCCTGTTCCCCGCGCTGCGCGACATCGGCCTGACCGTGGCCAAGGGCGAGTTCGTCGCGCTGATCGGGCACTCGGGCTGCGGCAAATCCACCCTGCTCAACCTGATCGCAGGCCTGACCACGCCCACCGCCGGCACGCTGCTGTGTGCCAACCGCGAGATCGCCGGCCCCGGCCCCGAACGCGCGGTGGTGTTCCAGAACCACTCGCTGCTGCCCTGGCTCACCTGCTTCGAGAACGTCTACCTTGCGGTGGAGCGCGTGTTCGGCGCCACCGAGAACCGCGCCCAGTTGCGCGCCCGCACCGACGCCGCGCTGGAGCTGGTGGGCCTGGGCCACGCGGCCCAGAAACGCCCGGGCGAAATCTCGGGCGGCATGAAGCAGCGCGTGGGCATTGCGCGTGCGCTGTCCATGGAACCCAAGGTCCTGCTGATGGACGAGCCCTTCGGCGCCCTGGACGCGCTGACCCGCGCCAAGCTGCAGGACGAGCTGCTCGACATCGTTGCCAAGACCCAGGCCACCGTGGTCATGGTCACACACGACGTGGACGAGGCGGTGCTGCTGTCCGACAGGATCGTGATGATGACCAACGGCCCGGCCGCCACCATCGGCGAGATCCTGAAGGTGGACCTGCCGCGCCCGCGCCAGCGTGTCCAGCTGGCCGAGGACGCCACCTACCTGCACTGCCGCAAGGCCGTGATCGACTTCCTCTACACGCGCCAGGCGCATGTGGAGAAAGTGGCATGACGCCCACCCGAGGAGACTGACATGGACATGAGCGAACACAAGGCCATGACACGGCAGAAGCTGGTGATGGTGGGCAACGGCATGGCCGGCGTGCGCACGCTGGAGGAACTGCTCAAGATCGCCCCCGATCTCTACGACATCACCGTCTTCGGCGCCGAGCCGCACCCCAACTACAACCGCATCCTGCTGTCACCGGTGCTCGCCGGTGAACAGACGCTGGAGGAGATCGTCCTCAACGACTGGGCCTGGTACAGCGACAACGGCATCACCCTGCACGCCGGCTGCAAGGTCACCGGAGTCGACCGCGTGCGCCGCGTGGTGCACGCCACCAATACCCAGGGCGAGACGGTCAGTGCCCCCTACGACCGCCTGATCATGGCAACCGGCTCCAACCCGTTCATCCTGCCCATCCCCGGCAAGGAGCTCGATGGCGTGCTGGCCTACCGCGACATCGCCGACACGCAGGCCATGATCGACGCCGCAGCCACTTTCAAGCACGCGGTGGTCATCGGCGGCGGCCTGCTGGGCCTGGAAGCGGCCAACGGCCTGATGAAACGCGGCATGTCGGTCAGCGTGGTGCATGTGGCCCCGTGGCTGATGGAGCGCCAGCTCGACGACGTGGCCGGCAAGCTGCTGCAGCAGTCGCTGGAGCAGCGCGGCATGAATTTCCTGATCGGCGCGCAGACGCAGGAGCTGGTGGCCGGCGACAGCGGCCGGGTCCAGGCCGTCAGGTTCAAGGACGGCACGGAAGTGCCCGCCGACCTCGTGGTGATGGCCGTAGGCATACGCCCCAACACCGAGCTGGCCGAGCAGATGCGCTTGCACGTCAACCGCGGCATCGTGGTCAGCGACACGCTGCAGACCGTGACCGATCCGCGCATCTATGCTGTGGGCGAATGTGCCGCGCACCGTGGCATTGCCTACGGCCTGGTGGCGCCGCTGTTCGAACAGGGCAAGGTGCTGGCCACCCACCTGGCCGAGTTCGGCATCGGCCGCTACAGCGGCTCGCTCACCTCCACCAAGCTCAAGGTCACCGGCATCGACCTGTTCTCGGCCGGCAACTTCATGGGCGGCGACGGCACCGAAGAAATCGTGATGAGCGACCCGGCCGGCGGTGTCTACAAGAAGCTGGTCATCAAGGACGAGAAGCTGGTGGGCGCCTGCCTGTACGGCGACACGGTGGACGGCAGCTGGTACTTCAAGCTGCTGCGCGAGGGCCGCAGCGTGGCCGACATCCGCGACAAGCTGATGTTCGGTGAATCCAACATCGGCGATGTGGGTCACGAGGGTCACAGCAAGGCCGCCACCATGCCCGACGAAGCCGAGGTCTGCGGCTGCAACGGCGTCAACAAGGGCACCATCTGCAAGGCCATCAAGGACAAGGGGCTGTTCACCATCGAGGAGGTGCGCAAGCACACCAAGGCCAGCGCCAGCTGTGGCTCGTGCACCGGGCTGGTCGAACAGATCCTGATGTTCACCGCTGGCGGCGACTACTCCGCCACGCCCAAGCTCAAACCCATGTGCGGCTGCACCAGCCACGGGCATCAGGCGGTGCGCGACGCCATCCGCGATGCCAGGCTGCTCTCCATTGCCGAGGTGTTCCGGTCGCTGGACTGGAAAACCCCCAACGGCTGCGCCACCTGCCGCCCGGCGGTCAACTACTACCTGATCAGCACCTGGCCCAAGGAGGCCAAGGACGACCCGCAGAGCCGCTTCATCAACGAACGCAGCCACGCCAACATCCAGAAGGATGGCACCTACAGCGTGATCCCGCGCATGTGGGGCGGCGAGACCACCGCCGATGAGCTGCGCCGCATCGCCGACGTGGTGGACAAGTACCAGATCCCCACCGTCAAGGTCACCGGCGGCCAGCGCATCGACCTGCTGGGCGTGAAGAAGGAAGACCTGCAGGCGGTCTGGCGCGACATCGGCATGCCCAGCGGCCACGCCTACGCGAAAGCCCTGCGAACGGTGAAGACCTGCGTGGGCAGCGAGTGGTGCCGCATGGGCACGCAGGACAGCACCCAGATGGGCAAGGACCTGGAAAAAGCCATGTGGCGCATGTACGCGCCGCACAAGGTGAAGTTCGCCGTCAGCGGCTGCCCGCGCAACTGCGCCGAGGCCGGCATCAAGGACGTCGGCATCATCGGCGTGGACAGCGGCTGGGAGATGT
This sequence comes from Synechococcus sp. UW140, assembly GCA_943368755.1. Classification (GTDB taxonomy): domain Bacteria; phylum Pseudomonadota; class Gammaproteobacteria; order Burkholderiales; family Burkholderiaceae_C; genus Hydrogenophaga. Next base: position 73,638 of record CALRLO020000007.1, read on the forward strand.
ACGTGGGTGGCAACGGCGGCATCAAGACCGAGGTGGCGCACTTCTTCACCAAGCTCAAGACGGCCGAGGAGGTGATGGAATACACCGGCGCCTTCATGCAGCTCTACCGCCTCGAAGGCTGGTACCTGGAGCGCACCGTGCACTACATCAACCGCGTGGGCCTGGACTACGTGAAGAAAAAGATTCTCGACGATGCCGAAGGCCGCAAGGCGCTGTGGGAACAGCTGCAGTTCGCGCTCGATGGCGAACCCGACCCCTGGTTCGAGTTCGACAAAGCCGAAGTGGACACGCGCCAGTTCGTGCCCATCGCGGTGGCCCGTGCCGAGGGGGTGAGCGCATGAACCGCTGGATCGCCATCTGCACCGTCGATGAAATTCCCGTGCTCGGTTCGCGCCGGGTTGCCCGCGCCAGCGGCCTGGACGTGGCCGTGTTCCGCAACGACAGCCACCAGGTCTTCGCTCTGCTGGACCGCTGCCCCCACAAGGGCGGCCCGCTGAGCCAGGGCATCGTGTTCGGCACCAGCGTGGCCTGCCCGCTGCACAACTGGACCATAGGCCTGTGCGACGGCCAGGCCGCCGCACCTGACGAAGGCTGCACGCCGAAGTTCGCGGTGAAGGTGGAAGACGGCACGGTGTACCTCGACGCCGATGAGCTCAATGGCCACGCCACCGACCTGGTGCGGCCGGTGGCGGGACCTGCCCGCCGCACCACCTGCGCATGAACGCGATGGAAACCCGCAGCACCTGCCCTTACTGCGGCGTGGGCTGCGGGGTGATCATCGAGTCGCAGGGCACCCACATCACGGGCGTGCGCGGTGACCCCGACCACCCGGCCAACTTCGGTCGCCTGTGCACCAAGGGCTCGACCCTGCACCTGACCGCAGCACCCGAACGGGCCGCGCAGACCCGCCTGCTGGTGCCCCAGCGCCGCCTGGCACGCGGCCTGGCGCCCGCGCCCCTGGGCTGGGACGCCGCGCTGGACCTGGCCGCGACTCGCCTGGCCGACACCGTGGCCACCCACGGGCCGGACGCGGTGGGTTTCTACATCAGCGGCCAGTTGCTGACCGAGGACTACTACGCCTTCAACAAGCTCGCCAAGGGGCTGATCGGCACCAACAACATCGACACCAACTCGCGCCTGTGCATGAGCAGCGCGGTCGCCGGCTACAAGCTCACGCTGGGGGCCGATGCCCCGCCGGCCTGCTACGAAGACCTGGACCACGCCGACTGCCTGTTCATCGTCGGCAGCAACACGGCCTTTGCCCACCCGGTCCTTTTTCGGCGCATCGAGGAAGCCCGCGCACGACGGCCCGGCATGAAGGTCATCGTGGCCGACCCGCGCCGCACCGACACCGCTGAAATCGCCGACCTGTTCCTGCCGCTGCAGCCCGGCAGCGATGTGATGCTGTTCCACGGCCTGCTGCACATCATGTTGTGGGAAGGTTGGGTCGACAGCGCCTACATCGCTGCGCACACCAGCGGCTTTGAAGATCTCAAGGCGCTGGCGCGTGAATGCACGCCCGAACGTGTGTCCGAGGTGTGTGGCCTGCCGCGCGAAGACCTGCTCACCGCCGCGCGCTGGTTCTCGACCTCGCCGGCCACCCTCAGCCTCTACTGCCAGGGTCTCAACCAGAGCAGCAGCGGCACCGCCAAGAACGCCTCGCTGATCAACCTGCACCTCGCCACCGGGCAGATCGGCAGACCCGGCGCGGGCCCGTTCTCCCTCACCGGTCAGCCCAACGCCATGGGCGGGCGCGAGGTGGGCGGCCTGGCCAACCTGCTTTCGGCCCACCGCGACCTCGCCAACCCTGCCCACCGTGCCGAAGTGGCCGCGCTGTGGGGTCTGGCCGATGTGCCCGCCAGGCCCGGCAAGACCGCCGTGGAAATGTTCCAGGCCGCCGCCGACGGCGAGATCAAGGCACTGTGGATCGCCTGCACCAACCCGGCGCAGTCCATGCCCGACCAGGCCACGGTGCGCCGCGCGCTGCAGCGCGCCGAGTTCGTGGTGGTGCAGGAGGCCTATGCCAGCGCCGCCACCTGCGACTACGCCGACCTGCTGCTGCCCGCCACCACCTGGGGCGAGAAAGACGGCACCGTCACCAACAGCGAACGCCGCATCAGCCGCGTGCGCCCTGCGGTGCCCGCCCCCGGCGAAGCGCGGCACGACTGGCGCATCGTGGTCGACCTGGCACGCCGGCTCGAACACCGCCTCGGTCGCCCCGGTCTGTTTCCCTACGAGTGCCCTGAAGCGCTCTGGAACGAACACCGCGAGAGCACCCGTGGGCGCGACCTCGACATCACCGGCCTGAGCTACGCACGGCTGGAGTCCGACGGCCCGCAGCAATGGCCGTTGCGCGAGGGTGAATCACAAGGGCAGAGCCGCCTGTACACCGACGGCGTGTTCCCCACCTCCGACGGCCGCGCGCGTTTCAGCGCCCTGCCCTGGCAGCCGGTGGCCGAGCCCCGCGAACCGCGCTTCCCGTTCTCGCTCACCACCGGCCGCCTGCGCGACCAGTGGCACGGCATGACCCGTACCGGCACGCTGGGCCGGCTGTTCGGCCACGTGGCCGAGCCCGCGCTGCAGATGCACCCGCAGGACATGGCACGGCGTGGCCTCGCCGCAGGCGATCTGGTGCACGTCACCAGCCCGCGCGGTGCCATCGTGCTGCCGGTGCAAGCCGATGCCAACCTGGGCCTGACCCAGGTCTTCCTCGCCATGCACTGGGGCTCCGAATTCCTGAGCGGGCGCAGCGGCAGTGGCGAGGCGGCGGCCGGCGTCAATGCGCTGACCAACCCGGCCTTCTGCGCCCTGTCCAAACAGCCCGAACTCAAACACGCTTCGGTCAAGGTGCTCAAGGCCGAGTTGCCCTGGACCCTGCTGGCCATGGCCTGGCTGCCCGGCGACCAGGCCCTGCTGCGCCAGCGCGAGTTGCGCGCGCTGATGCCGTCGTTCGACTTCGCCGCCTGCGTGCCGTTTGGCCGCGAACACACCGGCGTGCTGTTGCGCGCAGCGGCCTACGAAGCCCCCGATCCGGCGCTGATCGAACGCATCGAAGCCCTGCTGGACCTGAACACCCCCGAAGCCCTGCGCTACGCCGACCGCCGCCTCGGGCAGCGCCGCACCGTTCGGGTGGGCGGACAGGGAGAAGCGGCACGCCTGCGGGGCTTCCTGCTGGGCGGCGACACCCGGGCCGAACGCTGGATACGCCCGCTGCTGCAGGACGAACTGCCCGCTGGCGGCTTTGGCCGCCTGCTGCTGATGCCCGGTGCCCGGGCGCCGGTGGACATCGCGCCCCAGGGCCGCCAGGTCTGCACCTGCTTCAACGTGCGCGAGGACACCATCGTGTCGGCGCTCAAGGGCTGCGCCGGCAGCGAGGAACAGCGCCTGGCTGTGCTGCAGCACAGCCTGCGCTGCGGCACCAACTGCGGCTCCTGCGTGCCCGAACTGCGGCGCCTGGTGCGGACCACACCCGCAGCGGCCCCTGCGACAGTGGCCATATAACCCGAAGTCATCAAATTTTCCCGACAATCCGGCCATGGGCATCAGCCAGTACATCAAGGACATCGGCCGTGGCAAGGAAGGCGCGCGGGCGCTCAGCCGTGCGCAGGCCACCGACCTGATGGGCCAGATCCTGGACGGCCGGGTGACCGACCTCGAAATCGGCGGCTTTTGCCTGGCCATGCGCATCAAGGGCGAAACACCCGAGGAGATGGCCGGGTTCCTGGACGCCACGCGCGCGCGCCTAGCTCCCCTGTCCTGCCCCGACGCCCCTCCCGTGGTGCTGCCCAGCTACAACGGCGCGCGCAAGCTGCCGGTGCTCACCCCGTTGCTGGCGCTGCTGCTGGCGCGCCGCGGTCTGCCCGTGCTGGTGCACGGCACCGCCACCGAATCGGTGCGGGTGCACGCGCCCACGGTGTTCGCCGCGCTGGGCCTGGCGCCCGCCACCCCGACCACGCCGGTGCGTGCAGGCCAGGTCACGCTGCTGGACACCGCCGCCCTCAACCCCGCGCTGCAGCGCCTGCTGGACGTGCGGCGCGTGGTGGGGCTGCGCAACCCGGCCCACAGCCTGGTCAAGCTGCTCAATCCCACCGCCGGCCGCGCACTGGTGGTGGGCAGCTACACCCACCCCGAATACGCGGTCTCGATGGCCCAGACCTTCGAGCTGACCCGAGCCGATGCGCTGCTGCTGCGCGGCACCGAGGGCGAGCCCGTGGCCGACCCGCGCCGTGCGCCGCAGATCGACGGCTTCGCAGGCGGCCGACGGGTCACATTGCAGACCCAGCAGCTGGGACCGCTGGAGCGGCTGCCCGAACTGCCCACCCCGGACGCCGATGCCACCGCACGCTACACCGAAGACGTGCTGGCCGGCCGGCTACCGGTCCCCGCGCCCATCGCCGCGCAGGTGGAACACATCTTGCACCTGCATGCGCAACTGCAGACCACGGAAGCCCTGACATGAAACCGACGCTCACCCCCACCGTCACGCTGGTAGGCGCCGGCCCTGGTGACCCCGACCTGCTCACCATCAAAGCCGTCAAGGCCATCCAGCGCGCCACCGTGCTGCTGGTGGACGACCTGGTGAACGACGCCGCGCTCGAGCACGCCAGCCCCGCCGCGCGCAGCGTGCACGTCGGCAAACGCGGCGGCTGCCAGAGCACGCCGCAGGCCTTCATCGAAAAACTCATGGTCATGGCCGCCCACGAAGGCGAGACCGTGGTGCGCCTCAAAGGGGGCGACCCGTTCATTTTTGGCCGTGGCGGCGAAGAGGTGGAGCACCTGCAGGCCCAGGGCCTCAGGGTCGAGGTGGTCAACGGTATCACCGCCGGCCTCGCGGCGGTCACCTCGCTCGGTGTGCCCCTCACCCACCGCGACCACGCCCACGGCGTCGTCTTCGTCACCGGCCACGCCAAACCGGGCGATGCGGGCACCGACTGGGCCGCGCTGGCCGCCACCGCTGCACAGGCCCGGCTCACCCTCGTCATCTACATGGGCGTGAGCGGCGCACAGGCCATCCAGGACGGCCTGCTGCAGGGCCTGGACGCCGACACACCGGTGGCCGTGGTTCAGCACGCCAGCCTGCCGCAGCAGCGCCACGCCTTGTGCACCCTGGGTGAGCTGGTGCACACGCTGCACGCGCAGCAGTTGGGCAGCCCGGCCGTGATCGTGGTGGGCGATGTGCTGCTGGGCGTGGCACAGGTTGCGCAGTCGACCCGCGTGCCGTCGGCACATCAGCGCGCGGCCTGAGGCCGACCCGGCGCCGCAGCGCGCCACGCACACCCTGCAGGCAATGCCCCCGCAGGAGGCACAGGCTCGGGCCCCGTTTCTATAATGGTTTGCACCGGCTTGCACGCCCTCGAGGGCTGCGGCCCACTCCACAAATCCCAGCTCGCACGAGGACTGCTCCATGCGTTCAAGCGCCCGATTGGCATTTGATGACCCCGACATACTGTCGGCCCTGCACGAAACCCCCGATGACCTGCTCGATGAACTGGACTTCGGCGTCATCGGCCTGGACAGCCGGGGACTGGTTCAGCGCTACAACCGTTTCGAATCCGTTGCGGCTGCACTCGACCGCAACAAGGTGGTCGGACAGCCCCTGTTCACGGTGGTGGCGCCCTGCATGAACAACTTCATGGTCGCCCAGCGGTTCGAAGACGCCGAAGCGGACCAGCTGCCGCTGGACGACACCATTCCCTACGTGCTGACGCTGCGCATGCGTCCCGTCAAGGTGAGGCTGCGGCTGCTGTACCAGCCCGGCATGGGCCAGCGCTTCATTCTGGTTGACCGATCCAACTGACCGCCGACACAGGCCCGATACCCCCATGAACCCCAGCGTCGAACAAGAGCACGAGGCGCTGATCCAGTTCCTCTACCAGGCACCGGTGGGGCTGATCCAATGCACATCCGGTGGGGAGATCACCCTGATCAACCCCATGGCCGCACAGTTGCTGATGCCGCTGGCGCCGCACGGCGAGCTGGTCAACCTTTTCGACGTGCTGGCCACGGCGGCACCCCAGCTCCGGGACCTGGTGCGCGACAGCGGGGGGGACATGACCAACCCTATCTGCGATGGGCTGCGGCTGCACCTCCCGGTCAACCGCAGACCCTCCCGCGCCGAGGCCCCGACCACGCTCGGCCTGCGCCTGCTCCGCATGGGGCCGGACAAGCTCATGGCCAGTCTCACCGATGTCTCGCGCGTGGAGCTGGAGGAGCGCCAGCGCCTCGCATCCAGCCTGCGGGACGCGTCACGGGTGGATGCGCTGACCGCCCTGCCCAACCGCACGGTGGCCGTCGAGCGCATCGAAACCCTGCTGCGCGCGCCCGAGCCGGCCTTTGTGGTGTTTTTCATCAACGTCGACCGGTTCAGCCGCATCAACGTGACCATGGGACAGGCCGGTGGCGACGAGCTTCTGCGGCAGATTGCAGCCCGCCTGGGCGGCCTGCTGCGCCTGGGCGACACGGCGACCACCGGAGGCGGTCAGCGCACGCCTGTGCGCCTGAACAGCGACGAGTTTCTGGTCGTCACGGAAGGGCCGCAGGACGCCAAGAATGCCCGTGTGCTGGGCGCCAGGCTGGTGGAGGCGCTGGGCAAGCCCTATTCCATCGGCAACGAGCAGGTGTACGCGTCCGTCAGCGTGGGGGTGGTGCTGGGCAACAGCAGCTACCAGCAGGGTGACGCCGTGCTCCAGGATGCCAGCCTCGCGATGCGCGAGGCCAAGCTGGCGGGCGGAGCCTGCCTGCGCGTGTTCACGCCCGACATGAAAGAGCGCGCCTGGTGGCGCGGCGTGGTCGAAGACGACCTGCGCCAGGCCCTTCAGACGGGGCAGCTGTTCGTGGTGTACCAGCCCATCGTGAACCTCAGCACACAGCTGCCCAGAGGCATGGAAGCGCTCGTGCGCTGGAACCACCCGGTGCGCGGACTGGTGTCACCGGCGCAGTTCGTTCCCATTGCGGAAGACAGCGGCCTCATCGGCCCCCTGTCGGCCTTTGTGCTGCGGGAGGCCTGCGAGCAGTTTGTGCGCTGGCAGAACGAACTGGGCACGAGCGCCCCTGACCTGATGTCGGTCAACCTGTCTCGAGCCCAGCTGAGCGACGCCACACTGGTCGACCAGGTGGCCCAGGTGCTGCGCGACACCGGCATGGCCCCGCAGCACCTGCAGCTGGAAGTGACCGAGACGCTCGCGGCCCAGGACGAACACGTGCAGATGCGGCTGCGCGAGCTCAAGTCGCTCGGCCTGATCCTCGCGCTGGACGATTTCGGCACCGGCTATTCGTCTCTGGCCAGCCTGCACCAGCTGCCTGTCGATGTGGTCAAGATCGACCGCTCCTTCGTCAGCCAGCTGGAAACCAGCGAGTACCACCGCGTGCTGGTGCAGGCCACGGTGCGGGTGGCCCGCACGCTGGGCATGCGCACCGTGGCAGAAGGTGTGGAGACCCCGGGTCAGGCCCACCTGCTGGCCGCGCTGCAATGCGACAAGGGACAGGGCTACCTTTACGCCCGTCCGTTGTCCGATGCGCACGCCACCGCGTGGTTGCGCCAGGCGCGGTCCGGCGCACCGGCGGACACATCCGCCACACCCGCCGTCCGTGAAGCGCTGACGCAGGGCACCGAGCGGCTGGCACCGGCCAAGGAGATTGGCTCGCGCCTGCTCGAACTGCTGGACCAGTCTCAGGTGGCCGTGGCCTTGTTCGACCCGGCCGAACGGCTCGCCTACGCCAACCCGAGTTACCGCAGCCTGTATTGGGACAGGGCCGAGGCATCACCCACCTGGGAGCAGGTGATGCGCGAGGCCCACCGCAGCCGCAATGGGCTGCTGATCGACACCGACGACATCAACGCCTGGCTGGTGGACGTTCGCAAACGCTATCGCAAGCAGCCGCTGCGCCGTTTCGAGTCCGACTTTGCCGATGGGCGCTGGCTGCGGGTGTCCGAAGAGACACGGCCAGACGGCTGGCAGCTGTGTGTCACCACCGACGTCACCAGCCTCAAGTCCACCGAAGCCGATCTGCGCCGCACCCGTGATGCCGCACTGTTGGCATCCATCACCGATCCGCTGACCCAGTTGCCCAACCGCCGCTACGTGTTCGACCGTCTCGACCGGCTGCTGGCCGAGTCACGCACCAGCGGCCAGCCACTGACCGTGGTGCTGCTCGACCTCGACGAGTTCAAGGCCATCAACGACCGCCACGGGCACGCAGTCGGAGACCAGGTGCTGGTGAGCTTCGCCAACCGCCTGATGCAGACCGTTCGCCAGCGCGACGCCATCGGGCGCATCGGCGGCGAGGAGTTCCTGCTGGTGCTCACCGACACCGGCCCCGAGGGCGCGCAGCGGGTGCTCAACGAACTGCGGGCCGCCTTTGCGGCGCTGCCCCCGCACAGCCTGCCAGCGGGGGTGACCATCGGCTTTTCCACCGGCATCGCGCAGGCCCATCCCAGCGACACCACCGACAGCCTGTGGCAACGCGCCGACCAGGGCCTGTACCGTGGCAAGGCGGCCGGGCGCGGGCAAGACGTGTTCGAACCCAGCCGGGCGGCCTGATCCGCATCGCCCCGGGCGCTGGCTACACTGCCGCCCATGCAATCTTTCGACGTCGTGGTGGTGGGAGCCGGCGCCGCCGGTCTGTTCTGTGCCGGGGTGGCCGGCCAGCGTGGCCTCAAGGTGCTGCTGATCGACCACGCGCCCAAGGTGGCGGAAAAGATCCGCATCTCGGGTGGTGGCCGCGCCAACTTCACCAACCGCGACCTCGACCCGCGCGCGCCGCACAAACACTTCATCAGCGACAACCCCAACTTCTGCCGCTCGGCGCTGTCGCGCTACACCCCGGCCGATTTCTGCGCGCTCCTCACCCGCCACGGCGTGGCCTTCCATGAAAAGCACAGGGGCCAGCTCTTCTGCGACCGCTCGGCGCAGGACCTGATCGACGTGCTGCTGCGCGAATGCGAGGCCGGTGGCGTGACGCGCTGGCAGCCCTGCGCAGTGCGCGAAGTGAGCCACGGCAGCGGTGGCTACACGCTGGGCACCGACCAGGGCACGGTGAGCGCCCCCTCGCTCGTGGTGGCGACCGGCGGCCTGCCCATCCCCCAGATCGGCGCGACCGACTGGGGTCTGCGCCTGGCACGCCAGTTCGGGCTGGCGGTGGTACCCACGCGTCCAGCCCTGGTGCCGCTCACGTTTGACGCCACTGCCTGGGCTCCGTTTGCCGAACTGGCCGGCCTGTCCCTGCCCGTCCGTGTGGAAACAGGTGACAAGAAGTCGCGCATGGCCTTCGACGAGGACCTGCTGTTTACCCACCGGGGACTGTCGGGCCCCGCCATCTTGCAGATTTCCAGCTACTGGCACGATGGCCAGCCACTGCGGGTGGACCTGCTGCCCGGCCAGCGCCTGGACCAGGCCCTGCCCGAGCTCAAAGCCCGCAGCCGCCGCCTGCTGGCCAACGAGCTGGCCGGCTTCTTCCCCGCCCGGCTCGCCGACACCTGGGCGGCGCAGGCCCCCCAGTGGCAACGCGCCATGCCCGAGGTGCCCGACAAAGCGCTCGCCCGCCTGGCCGAATCGCTGCACCGCTGGAGCCTGGCGCCTACCGGCACCGAGGGCTACCGCAAGGCCGAGGTCATGGCCGGAGGGGTGGACACCCGGGCACTGTCGTCCCAGACCCTGGAATCGACCCAGCCAGGGCTGTATTTCATAGGCGAGGTGGTGGACGTGACCGGCTGGCTGGGCGGCTACAACTTCCAGTGGGCCTGGGCCAGCGCCTTTGCCGCAGCGACCGGCTTGGCAGAGCGTGCAAAAACGCTATAATTTCAGGCTTTTCTGGCCTAACCCGTCGGCCAAACACCCTTATTCAGACGGGATTTCACCGTGCCGGACTTGATCTACCCGGCGCACATTTCGGAAACCATTAGCTAATGACCACCATCCGCGTTAAAGACAACGAGCCGTTCGACGTGGCACTGCGCCGCTTCAAGCGCACCATCGAAAAACTGGGCCTGCTGACCGACCTGCGTGCCCGCGAGTTCTACGAGAAGCCCACCGCCGAGCGCAAGCGCAAGAAGGCTGCCGCCGTCAAGCGCCACTACAAGCGCGTGCGCAGCATGCAGCTGCCCAAGAAGCTGTACTGAGCTTCCCGGTCGCGCACCCCAAGCCCGCCAGAGGACGCTCTCGCGGGCTTTTTCATTTGCCTCTTCAAGGACCCGCCATGACCATCAAGGAACGCATCGCCCAGGACCTCAAGGCCGCCATGCTGTCCAAGGACAACCAGCGCCGTGACACCATCCGCCTGCTGCAGGCTGCCATCAAGCAAAAGGAAGTCGACGAACGCATCGAGCTCGACGACCCTGCCGTAATCGCCGTGGTGGACAAGCTGGTCAAGCAGCGCAAGGACTCCATCGCCGCCTTCCAGCAGGCGGCCCGCCAGGACCTGGTGGACCAGGAACAGGCCGAACTGGCCGTGCTGGAAACCTACCTGCCAGCGCGCCTGTCGGCCGACGAGGTGGCGGCCGAAGTGAAGGCGATCGTCGCCGAGCTGGGTGCCAAAGGCCCGGGCGACATGGGCAAGGTCATGGGCGCGGTGAAAACCCGCCTGGCTGGCAAGGCCGACATGGGCCTGGTCAGCGCCGCCGTCAAGGCCGCACTCGCCGGCTGACGCCACCATGGTCCTGCGCGAAAGCACCGAGGTGCAAGCACCTGAAGATGCGTTTTTCGCGTTCTTTCACGGCATGGACCAGGCCCGCTACCTTGCCTGGCACCCGGACCACAAGGTGTTCCGCTGGGAACACGGTCAGGGTGTTGCGCCAGGCAACCGCTTCTATTTCGAGGAAGTGATCGCCGGCAAGCTGCTCAGGAAATCGGTCGAATTCACCCGCATCGAGCCCGACCGCCACATCGAGTTCCGGCCCACCTTCTGGCTGCTGGCCTTGTTTCTGCCCCGCATGGTGTTCCGCATCGAACCGGTACGCGACGGTTGCTACCATTTCGTTGCCGAAATCGTGGTGCGCACTGGACCCTTGGGCGCCTGGCTCAACCGGCGGGAGTTTGACGCCGTGCGCGCGCACATGAGGCTCGAAGGCCAGAACTTCAGGCGCTTTGCCCAGGCGTGGCAAGCTGCCTGAGCGGGGCCAGGCCTACCCGAGAATCAGCGCGGTGCCCAGCACCGCCAATCCGGCCCCCAGCCAGGCGCCCATTGCCGGTCGGCGTTTGTAGACCAGCCAAAGCAGCGGCAGCAGCAGCACCGGCGACACGGATGACAGCACCGCCACCAGGCCGGCGTCGCCCTCGCGCATGGCCTGCAGGATCAGCGTCATGCCCAGCGCCATGGCCACGGCGGCGCTGAAGAAGGTGTTGAGCAGGTCGCGGCCGCGCGCCGGCGAGCGCATGCGGGCCATGGACAGGCCTGCGGCCAGCAGCCCGCCGTGCAGCGCAAACGCCGCCGTCATGCGCACCGCCGATGCGGCCACCGCATCCACCCCCGAGGCCATCAGGGGCTTGAGCATCAGCGTGGCGACCGACTGGCACAGCGCCGACAGCAGCCCCAGCACCACCCCCACCGCGAGCCGGCCCCGGGTCTGTTCCCAGTGGTGCAACTCGTCGCCACGCCGGCCCAGCACGATGGCGGTCATCACCCCCGCCACCAGCAGGCCACAACCCAGCAGCGTCCAGCCGGTCTGTGATTCGCCCAGGAACACCCAGGCGAAGCCGGCGGAGAACAGCGCATGGGTGGCGAACAGCACGCCGGTGCGGCGTGGGCCCAGGCGGTTCATGCACGCGAACAGCGCGGTGTCGCCAATGAAGATGCCAATCAGTCCCGACAGGGCCAGCAGGCCCAGCGCCTCGCCGCTCAGGCCCTGCCAGCCGCCGCTGTAAAGCGCCAGACCCCAGAGAATCGCGGCTGCAAAGCCCATGCGCCAGCGCGAGAACGCGATGGCGCCCATGTGCGCCGAGGCTGAGGCCGAAAACAGGCTGGCGGCCGCCCAGCACGCTGCAGCGCCAAGCGCCAGCGACTCGGGGGGGAACATCAGTTCCCCGCGACCGGCATGCGCTCGATCAGGATGGATCCGACGGTTTTCGAGCCAAAGGTGTAGGCGTCCGCCCCCACCGCCACGATCTGCCGGAACATGTCCTTCATGTTGCCGGCAATCGTGATTTCCTCCACCGGGTAGGCGATGCGCCCGTTTTCCACCCAGAAGCCGGCCGCACCGCGCGAGTAGTCGCCAGTCACGTAGTTCACGCCCTGGCCCATGAGTTCGGTCACAAACAGGCCGCGGCCCAGCTTCCTGAGCATGGCGTCGAGGTCGTCACCCGGCTTCGTCAGGCGGCTGGTCAGCACCAGGTTGTGCGACCCGCCGGCGTTGCCGGTGGTGCGCATGCCCAGCTTGCGCGCCGAATAGGTGCTGAGGAAATAGCCCTGTGTCACGCCAGCGTCCACCACCCGCCGGGCCGTGGTGCGAACGCCTTCGTCATCGAAGGGCGCGCTGCCCTTGCCCCGCCGGGTGTGCGGGTCTTCCAGCACGTCGATGTGGGAGGCCAGCACGCGCTGGCCCAGGCTGTCGTTCAGAAAGGTGGTCTTGCGGTAGAGCGCGCCACCGCTGGTGGCCTGCACGTAGGCGCCGAGCAGGCCCGCCGCCAGGGGCGACTCGAACAGCACCGGGCACTCGGTGGTGGCGATCTTGCGCGAGCCCAGGCGCGAGAGTGCGCGCTCGGCGGCGTAGCGGCCCACGGCTTGCGGACTGGCCAGTTCGTCGGCGGCGCGCATGGAGCTGTACCAGGCATCGCGCTGCATGCCATCGCCCTTGCCCGCGATGGGCGCCACCGACAGGCTGTGGCGCGAGCTGGCGTACCCGCCGCTGAAGATGCCTGGCCGGTTGCGCTCACCCCCACGCATGTGGGCGGTGAAAAAGTGCGACTGCTGGGCCGAGACGCCCGCGCCTTCGCTGTTGGTGATCTTCCTGCTGGTGGCAAAGGCGGCGGCCTCGCATTCCAGCGACAGGCGCAGCGCCTCGTCGGCCGTCAGCGCCCAGGGGTGGAACAGGTCCAGCTCGGGCACGTCGGTGGCGACATCCTGCGCGTCGGGCAGGCCGGCCACCGGGTCTTCGGCGGTGAAACGGGCGATGTCATAGGCAGCCTGCACCGTCTGGCGGATGGCCGCAGCCGAAAAATCGGAGGTGGATGCGTTGCCGCGGCGCTGCCCCAGGTAGACCGTGACGCCGAGCGACTTGTCGCGGTTGCGCTCCACGTTCTCCAGCGCGCCCTTGCGCACCGACACGCTCAGGCCGGCACCTTCGGAAATCTCGGCGCCAGCGTCCGCCACGCCCAGGGACCTGGCGTGGGACAAGGCCAGATCGACCCATTCCTCGAATTGTGTGCGGGCATACTGAAAGCCCTGCTCGGGGCGGCTGGATGGGGTGTTTTTCATGGCGCAGCTATGATACCCAGCCCATGTCCCGCAAACCGACCAAAGGCTATTTCGTGCGCGGCCACTTCGTGGCCGAAGGCAGCGAGCTCGATCTCGAGCTCAAACGCGAGCTCAAGGGCTCCGTCGAACACAGCAAAACCGATCTCAAGAAGGAAAGCGAACGCCTGCAGCAGCTGGGCGAAGCGCTGGTCACCCTGCGCGCCGATCTGCTGGCGCGGGTGAACCTGTCTGACAAGCTGCTCGACGCGCTGGCCGAGGCCAAGCGCATCACCAACTTCGAGGGGCGCCGGCGCCACATGCAGTTCATCGGCAAGCTGATGCGTCAGCTCGACGAGGACACGCTGGCCGCCGCCGAGGCCGCACTGGAAGAGCAGCGCCAGCCCTCGGCGCGCGAAACCCAGGCCCTGCACCTCGCGGAGAGCTGGCGTGACCGCCTGATCGCCGACGACGGCGCGCTGACCGACTGGCTGGCCCACCACACCGGCACCGACGTGCAGCAGCTGCGCGCCCTGATCCGCCAGGCCCGCAAGGACGCTCAGGCCGCACCGGCCGAGCGCCCCGGTGAGGCCCAACGCCATGGCCGCGCCTACCGCGACATCTTCCAGCTCGTGAAGAGCGAGCTCCAGGCCACCCAGGCAGACAGCGATGACTGAGCCAGGCTTTGAGCCGGTGCGCATCGGCATCGTCTCCGTGAGCGACCGCGCCAGCACCGGCGTCTACGAAGACAAGGGCCTGCCCGCGCTGCAGGACTGGCTGACGCGGGCGCTGAAGAACCCCATCGCGTTCGAGCCCCGTCTGATCCCCGACGAGCAGGCCGGCATCAGCGCCACACTCATCGAGCTGGTGGACGCTGGCTGCTCGCTCGTGCTGACCACCGGTGGCACGGGGCCCGCTCCGCGCGACGTGACGCCTGAGGCCACGCTGGCGGTGGCACACAAGGAGATGCCGGGCTTTGGCGAGCAGATGCGCCAGGTCTCGCTGGCCTTCGTGCCCACGGCCATCCTCTCGCGCCAGGTGGCGGTGATCCGCGACCGCAGCCTGATCATCAACCTGCCCGGCCAGCCCAAGGCGATTGCCGAGACGCTGGAGGGTCTGAAAAACCCGGACGGCACGCAGAAGGTCCATGGCATCTTCGCGGCCGTGCCCTACTGCATCGACCTGATCGGCGGCCCGTACCTCGAAACGGACCCCACCGTCTGCCAGGCCTTTCGCCCCAAGTCCGCCATCCGCACCCGATAAACCCTGCAGAGCATTGCCATGAAGATCACCAAGGACACCGTCGTCACCCTCACCTTCCGCGCCGTCGATGCCAAGGGCAAGGTGCTGGAGGACGGCAAGGAAGCGCGGGCCTACCTGCACGGCGGCTATGGCAACACGCTGCCCGGTATCGAGATGGCACTGGAAGGCCAGGCCGCGGGCTTCACCACCACCGTGAAGCTGCAGCCCTCGCTGACCTTCGGCGAGCGCGACGAAAGCCTGGTCACTTCCATTCCCAAGAAGGATTTCCCGCCCGGCGTGAAGGTCGGTGGCCAGCTTGAAGGTCACGACGACCAGGGGCGGCGCCAGATCTTCACCGTGACCAAGATCAAGGGCGACACGGTGATGCTGGACGGCAACCACCCGCTGGCCGGCCAGGATCTGACCTTCACCCTCAAGGTGCTGGAGGTGCGTGCCGCTTCGGCAGAAGAGATTCAGCACGGCCATGCGCACGGCGCGCACGGCCATCATCATTGAACACCCCCGCGTCGCGCCTAAGGGCGCGCCACCCCCTCAAGGGGGCGATGCCAGCGGCCTGGCAAAGCCAGCTCCGCGGCATCCCCGGTTCAAGACAGTTCGGATCCGGCGCCCGGCGGGATAGCCCAGGGTATCGCGGAGCCGGCTTCGCCGGTCCGCAGATGCCGCCCCCTTGAGGGGGTGGCGCGCCCTTAGGCGCGACGCGGGGGTGTTCCTTATTTCCCGACAAGCTGGTTGAGTTTCTCGGCCTCGAAGCATTCCTTGCGCGCCGCGTCCTGTGGCACACAGTCGCCCGACTTGGCGTTCTCCGAGAGCTGCTCGATGGCCTGCCACAGCAGCGCGATCTGGTGCTCCTGGCCGGCTGCGTTGTCGATCAGGCTGCGCATGGCCTGGGAGAGCGGATCGTCGTCCTGCGTAATGCCGTAGGCGCTGAACTTCGGGCTCACTTCGGTGGTGACATCGGCGCTTTCACCGGTCTTGCTGGGGATGATGCGCGCCGGAATGCCCACCGCCGTGGCACCTGCGGGCACCGGCTTGATCACCACCGCGTTGCTGCCGATCTTGGCGCCATCACCCACGGTGAAGCCACCCAGCACCTTGGCGCCGGCACTCACCACCACGTCACGGCCCAGCGTGGGGTGGCGTTTGGTGCCCTTGTAGAGCGAGGTACCCCCCAGCGTGACGCCCTGGTAGATGGTGCAGCCATCGCCGATTTCAGCGGTCTCGCCCACCACCACGCCCATGGCGTGGTCGAAGAACACGCGCTCGCCGATCCTGGCGCCAGGGTGGATCTCGATGCCGGTGAGCCAGCGGCTGAAGTTGGAGATGAAGCGGCCCAGCCACTTGAAGCCATGGGTCCAGCACCAGTGCGCCGGGCGGTGGAGCCAGACGGCATGCAGACCGGGGTAACAGGTGATGACCTCCCAGGTGCTGCGCGCGGCGGGGTCACGCTCGAGGATGCACTGGATGTCGGAACGCAGGCGGGCAAACATGGCGGGCAGTCTAGCGTGGTTCGCGCAGGGCTGCCTGCTGCATGGCCCTTGCAACACCTCGCAGGATGTGGATTTCCTCGGCACTCGGTTGCGCGCGGTTGAACAGGCGGTTCAGGCGCGGCATCAGCTTCTTGGGCGCGGCCGGATCCAGGAAACCCACATCCACCAGCGCCTGCTCCCAGTGGGCCAGCAGGCCGGCCACGGCGGCGGCATCGGCCGGCGGCGACTCCACGGCGCCTGAGGTACCCAAGGCGAACCCGCCAAGGGCCTGGCGCCACTCGTAGGCCATCAGCTGCACCGCCGCGGCCAGATTGAGCGAGCCGTAATCGGGGGCGGTGGGAATGCTCAGCGCCACATGGCAGCGGTAGACATCCTCGTTGCGCATGCCAAAGCGCTCGGCACCGAACAGGAAGGCCACGCCGCCCTGCGCGGGGGCTCCGGGCGCGGCCAGCGCAGCGAGGTGTTCACGCGGCGTGCGCGTGGGCGGACCGAAGTCGCGCGGCGTCATGGCGGTGGCGCACAGGTGGGTCATGCCGTCGAGTGCCTCGTCCAGCGTGGCCACCACGCGGGCGCGCTGCAGCACGTCGGTGGCGCCGCTGGCACGCTGCACGGTCTCGTCGCGGGTGAGCACGTCCGGCCAGCGCGGAGCCACCAGCACCAGGTCGTCGAAACCCATGACCTTCATCGCACGCGCCACCGCGCCGACGTTGCCGGCGTGGCTGGTCTGGATGAGAATGAAGCGCGTTTTCATGGGTGGCGGTAAAATACCGCGATTGTCGCCGCCATCGAGCGGCCTGTTTGCCGCCCCTGTGCGGCTTTTGTCGTTCTTGAACAAGTCATGTCGTCCAACCTGCACCCCATGCTCAATGTGGCCATCAAGGCCGCACGTACCGCTGGCACCATCATCAACCGCGCCGCGCTGGACGTGGAATCCGTCCGCGTCTCGGTCAAGCAGACCAACGATTTCGTCACCGAAATCGACCAGGCCGCTGAAAACGCCATCATCGATACCCTGCTGACCGCCTACCCCGACCACGGCATCTGGGCCGAAGAGTCCGGCCGTCGCGACGGCAAGGGCCGCGACAAGGATTTCGTGTGGATCATCGATCCGCTGGACGGCACGACCAACTTCATCCATGGCTTCCCGGTCTACTGCGTGAGCATCGCGCTCATGGTCAAGGGCCGCATCGAGCAGGCCGTGGTCTACGACCCCACCCGCAACGACCTGTTCTGCGCCACGCGCGGGCGCGGCGCCTACCTCAACGACCGCCGCATCCGCGTGGCCAAGCGCACCGTGCTGCGCGACTGCCTGATCTCCACCGGTTTCCCTTTCCGCCCCGGTGATGCCTTCAAGACCTACCTGGCCATGTTTGGCGATGTGATGCCGCTGTGCGCCGGCCTGCGTCGCCCGGGTGCGGCCGCACTGGACCTGGCCTACGTGGCCGCCGGCTTCTCCGATGGCTTCTTCGAGATGGGTCTGAGCCCCTGGGACGTGGCGGCAGGCTCGCTGCTGGTGACCGAGGCCGGTGGCCTGGTGGGCAACTTCACCGGCGAAGCCGACTTCCTCGAGCACAAGGAATGCCTGGCCGCCAACCCGCGCATCTATGGCCAGCTGGTGGGCGTGATGGGCAAATACAGCAAGTTCGCCAGTGCCGGCGACAAGGCCGGCGTGCGCCAGACGCTGAAGGCGGCCGGCAACGAAGCGGCCGACGAGAACCCCTCCACCAGCCCCGACAGCACCCCCGAAGGCGATTGAGCCTCAGGCCCGGGCGGGCAGGAAACCCTTGATGTCCGGACTGGGCCGCCCGAACCAGTAACCCTGGAAGGCGGTGCAGCCTGAGAGCGCGAGGAAATCGCGCTGACCTTCGGTCTCAACGCCCTCGGCCACCACATCCAGCTCCAGGCTCTGGGCCAGTGTGAGAATGGCGCGCACGATGGCCGCGTCGTCCGGGTCGTCCAGCACGTCGCGCACGAAGGACTGGTCGATCTTGAGCTGGTCCAGCGGCAGGCGCTTGAGGTAGCTCAGGGACGAATAGCCGGTACCGAAATCGTCGAGCGAGAAGTGCACGCCATGACCCCGCAGCGTGTTCATGCGCTCGATGATGTCGTCGGTGTCGTGCAGGAACATGCTCTCGGTCAGCTCCAGCTTGAGCCTTGCCGGATCGACGCCGCTGCGGTGCAGCAGGTCGGTCACCTGGCGCACGAAGTCGGGGTGCAGGAATTCGCGCGCACTGACGTTGACCGACAGGCTCAGACCCACCAGGCGTGGGTCGTCGCGCCACGCGATCAGGTGCTCGCAGGCCCGGCTCAGCACCCACTGCCCCAAGGGGACGATGAGGCCGCTCTGCTCGGCCACCGGAATGAACTCGCCTGGCGAGACCATGCCGCGTTGCGGGTGCCGCCAGCGCACCAGGGCTTCGGCGCCCGTCAGCGCGCCGGTCACATCGACCACGGGCTGGAAATGCAGCTCCAGCTCGTCGCGCTGCAGGCCCAGGCGCAGGTCGGCCTCCAGCGAGGCCCGTGCCAGCACCGCCGCCTGCATCTCGGGGTCGAAAAAGCGCAGGGTGTTGCGGCCTTCGATCTTGGCGCGGTACATGGCCAGGTCGGCGCGCTTGAGCAGTTCATCCACCGTGTCACCCGGGTGGCCGAACAGCGCCACCCCCATGCTGGGCGTGCTGTTGTGCAGCTTGTCGGTGAGGCGGTAGGGCTGGTTCAGCACGGCCAGCAGCTTGCGGGCGACGGCCTCGGCCTGCACGGCGGCTTCGGCTTCGTGACCGTCCAGGCCTTCGAGCATCACCACGAATTCATCGCCGCCGAGTCGGGCCACGGTATCGGTCTCGCGCACCGCCTCGCGCAGCCGCTCGGCCACCTGCTGCAGCAGCAGGTCGCCGCGGTCGTGCCCCAGGGTGTCGTTGAGGTCCTTGAAGTTGTCGAGGTCGATGAACAGCAGCGCGCCGTGCTGGTGCGCCCGGGTGCTGGCAGCCAGCGCCATGGCCAGACGGTCTAGCAGCAGGCGGCGGTTGGGCAGGCCGGTGAGCACGTCGTGGAAGGCCAGGCGCTCGATCTCGCGCTCGGCCTGCTTGCGGCCGGTGATGTTGTGCGCCAGCACCACGTAGCGGTCGGCTTCGCCGGCCACCGGGCGCTTGCGGGTGACCGACAGCTCGAACCAGTGCTCGTTGTCATCCAGGGTCAGGCAGTACTGACGGCCGATGGAGACCCCGTCGCGCCGGGCCTCGTCCAGGGCCTCGCGGGCCACCTGGGCCGCCTCGGGCGGCAGCACCTCGTCGAACCGCCGCCCCAGCAGTTCGGCCTGTGGCAGCACCAGCAGTTCGGGGGAGTTGCAGTAGATGTAGAGGTAACGCCCCTCGTCGTTCATCTCGAACAGCGGATCGGGTATGGCGTCGAGCACGGCCTGCAGCCGGTTGCGCGCCTCGAGCACCTCGGTCTGGCTCTTGCGCAGGCCTTCCTGGACATTGAGGTACTCGGTCACGTCGGCAAAAGTGCGCACCATGCCCCCATCGGGCAGCTGCCGGGTGCGCACCTCCAGCACGGTGCCGCGGGCGGTGCGGCGCCAGTAGGTGTCGGGCGGCACCATGCGCGGGTCGCTGCTGTCGAGCAGCGCCATGTTGCTCACATAGTCGCGCCCCTTGTTGTCCACCAGCTCGAAGCTCTCGCCGAACTCGCCATGGGCCTTCTGGTAGGCCACCAGAGCATGGAACTCGGGCCGTTCGGCCAACAGGTCGGCAGGCAGGTTGAGCAGGTCCAGCAGACGGCGGTTGTAGGTGCTGACACGGCCATCGGGGCCGATGCGCAGGATGCCCTGCGCGATGCTGTCCTGCGTCACCTCCAGCGCCTCCAGGGCCTGGTGGCGTTCGCGGTCGAGTTCGCGGGCACGGAACATCTGGCCCACGGCGCTGAGCAGCGGCTCCAGAAAGGCCACATCGGCCTCGCTGTAGCCTTCCGGCGCATTGGCCAGGCCGATGTGGCCCACCAGCCGCCCCTCCACCGTAACGGGCAACCCCAGGTAGGCGTACATGGGCGGATGCCCGTGCGGTGTGCCGCCCCGGCGCGGGTCGTTGGCGGGGTCGTTGGAAATCACGGGCTGGCCGGTCTTGAGCGTGGCACCCACCAGCCCATCCAGGTTGTCGAACACCATGCCGCCACCTTCCATGGCGGCAAAGCGCTCACGCGAAGCGTCATCCCACGAAATGTCGGTCATCGCCCGGATCAGGAGGTACACGTCGCGACCCGGCTCACGCACCACCTCGCCGACCAGACCGAAGCCGCTTTCGGTGACGTCGATCAGTTCGTGCAGCAGCGCGTCGAAGGCCTGGCGGGCATCGCGGCGGACGATGAACTCGTTCTGCACTCGGCTGATGGCCTGCAGAAGCCGGTGCTGGCGCGCGAAGTCGATCTCGGCGTTCTTGCGTGCGCTGATGTCGGTGTGGGTACCCATCATGCGCAAGGGCGTGCCGTCGGCCGCGCGCTCCACCACACGGCCACGGGTGTTGATCCAGACCCAGTGGCCGTCTTTGTGGCGCATGCGGAAATCGGCCTCGAAGATTTCGGTGTCGCCCTTGAGGGCCAGCTGGCGGGCATGGGCCACGCGCAGCAGGTCGTCCGGGTGCGTGAGGGCCTGGCGGGTCTGCATGTCACCGGCCACTTCACCCGGCTGGTAGCCCAGCATGGCCAACCAGTGGGTGTCCATGGTGCCGTCGCCGGTGCGCAGGTCGCGGTCCCACAGGCCCATGTCCACCGCATCCAGCGTCATGGCCAGGCGCTGTGCACTCTCGGCCAGGCTGCGCTGCATCTCGGCCTTGGTGAGCATGGCGCGCACCTGCTCGGGAAAAGTGTGACGCCAGCCCTGGGCGTTGTCGAGGACAAGGTAGTCGCTGAACCCCTGGCGCAGCGCCTGGGCGGCCTCGGCCTCCCGCCCGGGGGGCACGCAGATCAGCGACGGCCAGGCCGACCAGTCCAGCCCCAGGCCCAGCAGCCCGCCCGACGGCAGATCGGGCACGGCCACCACGAGATCGGCCGGACGTTCCCGCAGCCAGATGCGCGCCGCCTCGGCGGACTGCGCCACCTGCACCTGCCAGCCGGCGTCCATGTCGTGCAGGGCCTGACGCATGGCGGCCAGGTGCACGGGCTGGTGGACGATCAGCAGGGCGGTAACGGGCATGACAGAAAGTATCGCAGCTTGACGCGGGCTTGCGCCGCTGGCACGCCCCCAAAGACCGGTCTGGACGCGGTGGGCGTTGCGTATCATCCGCACTCACCTGCCTTCCCTGCCCTCCACCGGTCCCCGCCTTGAAGCCCGACACCGCCCCCGCCGCCGCCCACACGCCCATGATGCAGCAGTACCTGTCCATCAAGGCGGAGTTCCCGGGCACGCTGGTGTTCTACCGCATGGGCGACTTCTATGAGCTGTTCTACGACGACGCCGAGAAGGCCTCCCGACTGCTGGATCTGACACTGACCCGGCGCGGCCAGTCGGCCGGCCAGCCGGTGGTGATGGCCGGTGTCCCCTTCCACTCTGTGGAGACCTACCTGGCCCGGCTCATCAAGCTGGGCGAATCGGTGGCGGTGTGCGAGCAGGTGGGCGAGGTGGGCGCCAGCAAGGGCCCGGTGGAGCGCAAGGTGGTGCGGGTGGTGACACCCGGCACGCTGACCGATGCCGAACTGCTGAATGAAAAGAGCGAGTCCCTGCTGCTGGCCCTGCACCCCGGGCCACGCACCACCTGGGGACTCGCCTGGCTCAGCGTCACACAGAGCGTGCTGCACCTGGGCCAATGCGAAGCGGACGAGCTCGGCGCCTGGCTGCAGCGGCTGGCGCCCAGCGAAATCCTCTACAGCGCCGACGCCCCGCCCTCGCTGGAAACCCGGCTGCAGGCGCTGGCCGGTGCCACACCGACCGGCGCCCGCACCAGCCTCACGGTGCGCCCGGCCTGGGCTTTTGATGGCGCCCTGGGCGAACGCCGGCTGCGCGCGCAGTTGCAGGCCGCCTCGCTGGCCGCCTGGGACGCACAGGACCTGCCGCTGGCCCATGCCGCCGCCTCGGCGCTGCTGGACTTCGCCGAACACACCCAGGGCCGCGCCCTCACCCATGTGCGCGAGCTGCGCGTGGCCAAGCCACAGGCGCTGATCGACCTGCCCGCCGTGACACGGCGCAACCTGGAGCTGACCCACACCCTGCGCGGCGAGACCTCGCCCACGCTGTTCTCGCTGCTGGACACCTGCCGCAGTGGCATGGGCAGCCGGCTGCTGCGCCACTGGCTGCTGGAGCCGCAACGCGACCGCCAGGCGGCACGCGAGCGTCTGGCCGCCATCACCCGCCTGCGGACGCAGCACTGGGGCGAACACCTGCGCGAGGGGCTCAAGGGCATAGCCGACGCCGAACGCATCACCGCGCGCATCGCGCTGCGCCAGGTGCGCCCGCGCGAACTGGTGGCGCTGGGCCAGACGCTGGAGCGGTGCGCTGCCCTGTCCGATGCATTGGCCAACGGCCTGGCCGTGCACCCGAACGGCCTGCTGCAGCAGCTGGCGCGCGATCTCGCCCCGCCACCTGACTGCGCCACGCTGCTGGGCCGCGCCCTGCTGCCGGAACCGGCCGCGCTGGTGCGCGACGGCGGCGTCATCAACGACGGCTTCGACGCCGACCTGGACGAGCTGCGCGCCATACAGACCAACTGCGACAGCTTCCTGCTCGACCTCGAGGCGCGCGAGCGCGCCCGCACGGCAATAGCCAACCTGCGGGTGCAGTTCAACAAGGTGCACGGCTTCTACATCGAGGTCACGCAAGGTCAGCTCGACAAGGTGCCCGACGACTACCGCCGGCGCCAGACGCTCAAGAACGCCGAGCGCTTCATCACGCCCGAGCTCAAGGCCTTCGAGGACAAGGCGCTCTCCGCGCAGGAGCGTGCGCTGGCCCGTGAAAAGTGGCTGTACGAACAGCTGCTGGATGCGCTCGTGCCCCACCTGCCCGTGCTGGATGCGCTGGCCCGCGCGCTGGCCGCACTGGACGCACTGTGTGCCCTGGCCGAACGCTCGCTCACACTGAACTGGAACGAGCCGCAGTTCGTCGACCAGCCGTGCATTGAGATCCGCGGCGGGCGCCACCCGGTGGTGGAAGCCCGGCTCAACGAAACCGGCGGCGGCAGCTTCATTGCCAACGACACGGTACTCGGCCCCAAGGCGCGCATGCAGGTCATCACCGGGCCCAACATGGGCGGCAAGAGCACCTACATGCGTCAGGTCGCCGTGATTGCGCTGCTGGCCAGCATGGGCAGCTACGTGCCGGCGGACAGCTGCCGCCTGGGTCCGCTGGACGCCATCCACACCCGCATCGGCGCAGCCGACGACCTGGCCAACGCCCAGTCCACCTTCATGCTGGAGATGACCGAGGCGGCGCAGATCCTGCACAACGCCACGCCGCACAGCCTGGTGCTCATGGACGAGATCGGGCGCGGCACCTCCACTTTCGACGGCCTCGCCCTGGCCGGCGGCATCGCCGCCCACCTGCACGACAAGGTCAAGGCCTTCACGCTGTTCGCGACCCACTACTTCGAGCTGACCGAGTTCCCTGCCAGCCACCACGCGGCGCAGAATGTGCACGTGAGCGCGGTCGAATCGGGTGCGCACGACATCGTGTTCCTGCACCGCATCGAACCCGGCCCGGCCAGCCGCAGCTACGGCATACAGGTCGCCCGCCTGGCGGGCGTGCCCAGCGCCGTGGTGCAGCATGCCCGCCACGCGCTCGCCGCGCTGGAGGCGCACAGCCAGGAGGCGCAGACGCAGGTGGACCTGTTCGCCCCGCCGCCACCCAGCGAAGCGCCGGAACCCAGCGCCGTGGACCAGGCCCTGGCGCGGCTGGACCCCGATACACTGACACCCAGGGAAGCCCTAGAGCAGCTCTACAACCTCAAAAAACTGAGCCTCCAATGACTTATTGCGTCGCCGTCAAACTCAATGCAGGGCTGGTGTTCCTGTCCGACTCCCGCACCAACGCGGGCCTCGACCAGATCAGCACCTTCCGCAAGATGATCGTCTACGAGAAGCCGGGCGACCGCTTCATGGTGCTGCTGTCGGCCGGCAACCTGAGCATCTCGCAGTCGGTGCGCGAAATCCTGCAGATCGAGCAGATCAAGGACCCGGACAGCGACGAGCCCATCACCATCTGGAACGCCAGGAGCATGTTCGACGCCGCACGCGTGCTGGGCTCTGCGGTGCGCCACGTCTACGAGCGCGATGGCGAATCGCTCAAGCGCGCCGGTGTCGATTTCAACGTCTCCATGATCTTCGGCGGCCAGGTCAAGGGCGAAGGCATGCGGCTGTTCCAGGTCTACTCGGCCGGCAACTTCATCGAGGCCACCGCCGAGACGGCCTTCTTCCAGATCGGTGAATCCAAGTACGGCAAACCCGTGCTGGACCGGGTGATCACCCCCCACACCCCGCTGGACGAAGCCGCCAAGTGCGTGCTGGTGTCCATGGACTCCACCCTCAAGTCCAACCTCTCGGTGGGCCTGCCGCTGGACCTGGTGGTCTACGAAGCCAACCGCCTGCAGAGCGACCGCATCAGCTGCATCGACGAGCACAACCCCTACTTCCAGATGCTGCGCGGTACCTGGGGGCAGAAGCTGCGCGAGGTGTTCGACGAAATCGAAGACCCGACCTGGGACGGCAGCCACACCGAGGTGCCGCTGGTCTGCCAGACCGAGCGCCACGCGCCGATGAAGAAGATCCGCAACGCCAAAGAGAAATTGATTTAGCGGATGTCCCTGATCATCTTCTCTCACGGCAACAGCTTTCCCGCCGGCACCTACAACACCCTGTTCCGCTCGCTGCGCGCCCGTGGCTACACCGTCAAGGCGGTGGAGAAATTTGGCCACGACCCGCGCTACCCCGTCACGAGCAACTGGCCCCACCTCGTGCAACAGCTGGCCGATTTCGCCGGCACCGAGATCGAGCGCCAGGGTGAACCGGCCTTTCTGGTTGGCCACTCTCTGGGGGGGTTCCTGAGCCTGATGTGCGCGGCACGCCACCCGCAGCTCGGTGGTCACGGCGTGCGTGGCGTGCTGCTGCTCGATTCCCCGCTGCTGGGTGGCTGGCGCGCCCGCACGCTGGAGCTGATCAAGCGCACGCAGCTGGTGGGCTCGGTCTCGCCTGGCCGTGTCAGCCGCCAGCGCCGCCGCCACTGGCCCGATGCCGACGCCGCCCATGAACATTTCGTGCACAAGAAAGCCTTCGCCGCCTGGGACCCGCAGGCCCTTCGCGATTACATCGCACACGGCACCCACGACGAAGATGGCCAGCGCGTGCTGAGCTTCGACCGCGAGATCGAGACCCGCATCTACAACACGCTGCCCCACAACCTGGACCGGCTGCTGCGCCGCCACCCGCTGCAGTGCCCGGTGGGCTTCATAGGCGGAACAGCGTCTCAGGAAATGCAGCAGGTGGGCATGGCCATGACGCTGCGGGTGATTGGGCCCCAGGGCCGGGCCACGATGCAGATGCTCCCAGGCAGCCACCTCTTCCCCATGGAGCACCCACAAGAGACGGCTGCGGCCATCGCACGGCAGCTGCAGCACTGGTAGGGCCGGCACACCATCTGGCGGATGACCCCCCCGCGCGGCTGGACACGTCGGGGGAAATCGAAATAATTGTTACAGGTTCGAT
>CALRLO020000008.1:0-98983 GCA_943368755.1 Synechococcus sp. UW140
CACCTGGTCAGCGGTGACGTAGGTGTCGACCACGCCATCGGCCGTGGCAGAGGTGTCCACGCCCATCAGGATCTGCATGTCCTCAATGCCATCGATCACCTCTTCGGCAGTGGTTGCAGCGCTGGTGCCGCTCAGGCCCAGCGCGCGACGGAACAGGGCGGGTTCGCCGGCGGCGTTGGTGCCGATGTAGTAGGTGAAGGCACTGAGGCGGAAGATGCGCGAGCCGGCGGGGAAGGTGTAGGGGGTGCCATTGGGGTTGGTGCAATCCACTGGCAGACCAAAACCCTTGGTGCAGTTGCCCGGCGTGGTGGTGTTGCCGGTGTTGTGCACCACGGTGTCTATGGTGTTGTTGTTGTTCACGTTCGTCATCTGGAACAGCGCGGCGTGCGAGCAGTCCGTGATGACCAGCAGCTCACCCTGCTTGAGGTCGTGGGTGGCGGTGAGCTGCAGCTGGGCGGCCGTCGGGTTGTGGCTTTGCACGATGTACTCGCGTGCGTTGTTGGCGCGCACCAGCGTCAGGGCGTCCCCGCGCAGCACGCCGGTCACATCCGACGGGTAGGTGGAGGTGCCCGACTCGTAGCCCACTACGGCGCCATCGAACAGGCCTTGTGTCCAGCCGGCTGGCGGGTTGAGCACGTTGGCACGGGTGCGCCAGCTGCAGCCGGTGAAGCCGGCCATGCGCACGTCGTAGCTGATGCGCTCGAAGGCGTAGCGCACGTTGTCCTGTATGCGCGAGGCCGCGTCCAGCGACTGGAACACCCGTGTGGCGCCCAGGTAGACGTAGCCGATGGTGATGACCACCACCAGGCCGATGGTCAGTGACACCATCAGCTCGATCAGGCTCAGGCCGAGCTGGCGGCGTGCGCGGATGGGGTGTGGGCTGCGGGTCCGCATGGGGCTCAGATGTTGCTCTGGGTGGAGAACGTGGTGGCGGCACCATCGCCATCGTCGTCCCAGGTCACCACCACCGTCACGTTGCCGGCACCATCTGCCACAACCGAGCCGTCGCCGGCCGGCAGGTAGCTGGCCAGCAGGCCCTTCCACTCGACCAGGTCGTTGCCGGCCAGCGTGCCTGAAGCGGGTGACGTGGCCAGGGCGATGGAGTACTGACCCGACACCGCGGCTGGGCGGTTGACGCGCATGCGCTCGATGATGTCGTGGGCCAGCAGCGTGGCCTGGCTGCGCATGTGCGCCTGGCGGTTGGACACGATGGACTCGTTGAGCAGGCCGGCAAAGCCCAGCATGCCGAAGGACACCACCACGATGGTGACGAGCACTTCGATCATGGAGAAGCCTTGTTGGCGCAGTGGCATGGGTTTCAAGTGCAGCTCCCGCTGGTGATCTGGATGCGGCCGGTCTTGCTGACGTCGAGGATGCGGCTTTGAGGAGACAGGCAGAACGTGAACCTGCCGGCCTCGGTGGCGTTGCTGCCCAGCGGGAAGCCGCTGGACCTGAACGTGAGGTATTGAGCGAAATCCGTGCCGCCACCCAAGGTCATGGCCGGGTGGCCCGTCGTGCCCACCCGCAAGGCGGTATCGGCCGGGAAGCTGGCGCTGGCCGTGGTGTCCAGCGTGCCGTTCTGGTTGTGGTCCACAAACACCAGCCAGCCGTCCTGCCAGTTGGCCGTGGTGCTGCACGACGGTGTTGCGCTGGTGGTGGTGGACGATTTGCAAACCGTCACCGGCCAACCGCGTTTGATCGACTCCGATCGGGCAAACGCCAAGACCGCAGCGAGGTCGTTGGCCGCCGTGCGCAGCTGGGTGCTGCGTACAAAAGCCTGCAGCGAAGGCGCGGCAATCGTCATCATGATCGCGGCGATGGCAACCGTGACCATGAGTTCGATTAGCGTCAAGCCACGCGCCGGCTGCCTCGTCATCCGCCCCGCCCTTCCGTACACCACAAACAACAGGTCAGCCCCGTGTCAAAACGGGGCTACAGGATTGTTAACGATGATACAGAAAAAGTTGACAAGCGGCGGGTTTTAGGTGATGTGCGGCATTGACAAAAAATTGTCAATGCCAATTTTTGGCGCCAATTATTGGACGCCCGGCCCCGTCGCCCCGTCAAAGCCCAGCTGCGCCAGCAGCGGCAGGTCGGCGCGGGATTCGACCCCCAGTGCGATGACCACGATGCCCAGCGCGTGGGCCATGCTGCACAGGCCCTTGAGGAATTCCTGGTTGCCCTCGTTGGTGCTGATGCCGCGCACGTAGCTCGGGTGCACCTTGATGTAGTCCAGCCCCAGGCCGGCGAGCTTGTCGCTTTCGGCAAAACGCTGGCCGAAGTACTCGATGCCTACGCGGCAGCCCAGGCTCTTGAGGGTGCGGGCCAGTTCGCGGAAGGCGTCGAACTGGCGGAACACGCCGTATTCCGGCACTTCGAACAGCAGGCGCTTGCAGATGTCCGGGTAGCCCTGGAGCAGTTCGGTGAGCTGGCTGCGGAAACCGAAGTCGGCGATGGTCTCGGCCGACAGGTTGACCGCGATGTCGCCGGTACCCGAACGCAGGTGCTCGATGGCCAGCTTGACCACGCCCAGATCGATGGGCGCGGTGAGGTTGAGGTTGGCCGCCATGGGCATGAAGTCGCCGGCCGACAGCATGCCGGAGGCATCGGTGCGCAGGCGGATCACGCCTTCCTGGTGCAGGGCCAGACCATCGCCACCGGCCACCACCGGGTAGAAGGCCAGGCTGATCTGTCCGCCCTGGACCGCTTCGGTCAGCAGGGTGCGCCACTGTTCGGCCGGCACCGACAGGCGGGTGGACTTGCCGTCCTCGACCGCGTGCCAGCTGTTGGGACCCTTGGCCTGGGCCTGGGCCAGCGCCTCGTCGACGCGGGTCATCAGGTCGCCCAGGTTTTGGTCGCGGGTGTAGCGCACGGCAGCCACGTGGAACAGGTCGGGGAAGTGCTCGTTCCAGTGGGGCAACCAGTCGCGGGTGAGGCGTTCGTGGATGTCCTGCGCCGCAGCCGCAGGCGACTCGAAGGTGGGGCAGACCACCGCGAATTCACCGCCCTTGACGCGACCGGCGCGCTGGCCGATGCGGCCATTGCCGCTGTCGTAGAGCACCTTGCCGAGCGACTTGAGCAGTTCGTCCGCACGCTGACGGCCCAGCTTGGCGTTGAGCTCGTTGAGGTAAAGCAGGCGCACCATCACCAGGCTGCCCACCGAGCCGAACTGCTCGCCGTTGACGATTTCGCGCAGGTGCGACATGAAATAGTCGCGGCTGGCCAGACCCGTGACAGCGTCGCGGTTGACCTTCTGGCGCAGGTTCTCCAGGCGTGCGGACTCTTCGGCGAACATGGCCTTGAGGCGGCCGACCATGTCGTTCATGGCGCGGGTTACCGCGCGCAGTTCGGGCGTGCGCGGCTCACTCACCGTGGTGAAGCGGCGCTCGGCGATGGCCTGGGCCTGGCCCACGACGTCGTTGAGCGGGCGGGTGATGATGCGGATGGCGAGCGTGCCCAGGATGCCGGAGGCCAGGCTGCCCAGCACGAACCACATCAGCAGCTCCAGCGTGCCCTCCCACAGGCTCTTGTAGACGTACTGGTCGTGGCTGGCCAGCGAGATGGTGCCGTACTGGGCCCAGCCGTCCTGGATCAGGGCCTGGCCAGGATCCGCGTGTATCGGGATCAGTTTCGCGAACCAGGCCGGCGCACCTTCGAGCTGGCCTTGATAGACCTTCTCCACGATGGTCTGCCCGGTGGGCGAGGTGATGCGGATGAAGCGGTAGTGGCCGGCGTCGAACTGCGCAGCCACCTGCAGCTCCACCGTCACCGGGTCCTTGTCCATCTGCGTGAGCGACAGCGCCAGCGATGTGGCGTTGTCGATGTTTTTCACCTGCAGCTGTTGCTCCAGGTAGTGCCGGGCCGACAGCACGCTGACGACCAGGCTGCCACCAAAGGCCATGGTCATGACCAGGGCGATGGCGATCCAGAGTTGCTTGACGAGTGACATGGCGGCTTCTCAGCAGGTAAGGGTTCGGAAAAGGAGCGAAACGGTCGCGTGGGTCAATGTTTTCACAGGCCTTCCTGTTTCATGCGGTCGAGCACATCGCGCCAGCGCGACAGACGGGCCGTCGGATCGCCCGACGACGCGGTGGCGCCGGCCACCCACAGCCCGCCGCCGTTGAAGCTGAAGACCGGCGCCAGGTCGGTGCGGGTCGCAGCGGGTCGGATGTTGCCGATCAGGTTGTCCAGGATCATGGGCTCGGCCGTGGGGGTGTCGTAATAGCCCAGCACCATGTGAGCAACCACCTCGTTGCCCAGCTTGGCCCGGACGTAGATCATGCGCAGCTTGTCGGGCGAAACGCCCAGCATCTGCAGCGTCATGTACTTGGATATGGAGTAGTCCTCGCAGTCGCCGGCGCCCGTGCCCATGAACTCCAGAGGGGTGGCCCAGTAGTCTGCCTGTTTCCAATGCACGATGTCGTCCCGAAACAACACCCTGCGGTTGAAGAAGTTGTTGACCATGGACAGCTTCTCGGGCTCGGTCAGCCCACGGGCCTCGTCCATCATGCGCCGCCAGGCCGCGACGGAGTCCGCCGCGCGCTGCCCGTAGCGCTCCATGGCCAGCTGCT
This sequence comes from Synechococcus sp. UW140, assembly GCA_943368755.1. GTDB lineage: Bacteria > Pseudomonadota > Gammaproteobacteria > Burkholderiales > Burkholderiaceae_C > Hydrogenophaga. Next base: position 4,572 of record CALRLO020000008.1, read on the forward strand.
GGGTGCGGTCCAGGTTGGTTTGCGCATGCAACGCCCCCAGCACCACCAGCACGGCAGCACCCATGGACAGTGCCATGTGCTGGGGGCGGAGGCGGCGCAGGTGCTGCCAGAGGGTGAGGGTGGTCACGACAAAGGGGGTTACTTGGTTTACGGTTTCATACCGCGAGCGTATAAGGCCTTCAGGGGGAGATTGTGGTTGCCGCGCCAACGATGTTACGGGGACCGGGGCCCGTGACGAGAAAGTCGCAACAATGTTTGAGTTTGTAAATTGACACAAATGACTTATAACCCGTGTTCGCTTTTTTAGAAACGGCGCACGTTGGCGTGCACAAACAACCTTGGAGGTTTTCCGATGAAAAGAACAGCACTGACCGCGGTAGGGACCGCTGTGCTGGTGGCCACGGGCTCTCTGGCCCAGGCCCAAGCGCTGCCTGCTCCCATGGTAGAGGCGGCTCGCAAGGCCGTGGTGTCCAACCCTGAAGTGCAGGCCCGGTGGCATGCCTTCAAAGGCTCCGAAGAGGAGCGCAAGGTCGCCCGCGGCGGTTTCCTGCCCCAGGTGGACCTTCAGGCCAGCACGGGTCGCGAGTGGCGCACCCGTCCGAACCAGGCGGATATCGACTACAACCACAACAACGTCAATATCCAGCTCAACCAGATGCTGTTTGACGGCTTCTTCACCAGCAACGAGGTCAAGCGCCTGGGCCATGCCAAGCTGGTTCGTTACTACGAGCTGGTCGAGGCCTCCGAGAACACCGCACTGGAAGCGGTCCGCGCCTATGCGGATGTTGCCCGCTACTCCGAGCTGGTCGAGCAGGCCAAGCAGAACTACGTCGAGCACAAGCTGACCTCGCAGCAGCTGTCCGAGCGTTCCGAGGCCGGTGTAAGCCGCCGCGTCGACCTGGAGCAGGCCAACGGCCGTCTGGCCCTGGCCGAGTCCAACCTGCTGACCGAACTGGCGAACCTCCACGACGTGAGCGCTCGCTACCTGCGTGTGATGGGTGAAAAGCCGCCGGCCCGTGTGGCCCCGGTGCCCGAGACCACCAAGCTCGCCGGCATCCCCGCCACGGCCAAGGCCGCCATGGATGAGGGCCTGCCCAACAGCCCCACCATCAACGCCGCCTACGAAAACGTGCAGGCGGCCAAGCTGGGCATCGAGACCCGCAAGGCACCCTACATGCCGCGCGTCGATTTCCGCATCCGCCAGTCCTGGGACAAGAACCTGGACGGCGTGGCCGGCACCTCCAAGGATGCCGCTGTCCAGCTGATCCTGAACTACAACCTGTACCGTGGCGGCTCGGACCGTGCCCGCGAGTTGCAGGCGGTCGAGTTCCACAGCGAATCGCGTGATCTGCAGGAAAAAGCCTGCCGCGACGTTCGCCAGACCCTGGCCATTGCCTACAACGACGTCCAGCGTCTGACCGAGCAGCTCGGCTACCTGAACCAGCACCTGCTGTCGACCGAGAAGGCCAAGGAAGCCTACCGCCAGCAGTTCGACATCGGTCAGCGCACCCTGCTGGACCTGCTGGACACCCAGAACGAGTACTTCGAAGCGGGCCGCGCCTACACGAACGCCTACTACAACCAGTTCATCGCCCAGGCACGCACGCTGGCCTCCATGGGCAAGCTGATGCCGGCCCTGTCGGTGGCCCGCCCCGACATGCCCACCGCCAAGGACGCTGGACAGGAACGTGAAGGCCTGGATCCCAAGGAACTGTGCCCGTTCGACGCGCCCGAGCTGCTGATGATCGACAAGGCCAAGGCCGTGGCCGATGCGCCCCAGCGCCCGCGCGCCGCGCCCGCTCCAGCTGCCGCCCCGGCGCCGGCTCCTGCGCCTGCCACCAGCAAGGTCACTTTCTCGGCCGATGCGCTGTTCGACTTCGGCAAGTCCAACATCAAGGCCGAAGGCCGTCCTGGTCTTGACGACCTGGTCAAGAAGATCAAGGGTGTCAACCTCGATGTCGTGATCGCCGTTGGCCACACCGATTCGGTGGGCAGCGATGCCTACAACCAGCGCCTGTCCGTGGCCCGTGCCGAAGCCGTCAAGGCGTACCTGGTGAACCAGGGCGTGGATGCGGCGCGGGTGCGCACCGAAGGCAAGGGCGAAAGCCAGCCGGTGGCGGACAACAAGACCGCTGAAGGCCGTGCCAAGAACCGCCGCGTCGAGATCGAGGTGGTGTCCAAGTAAGGACCCGCTCTGCCAACAAAAAACCGCGCCTCGGCGCGGTTTTTTGTTGGAGCCCTGAGGCCGAAGCTCAGACGCCGGCCGCGTGGGCCTGCTGGTCCGCGTGGTAGCTGCTGCGCACCATCGCGCCCACAGCTGCGTGGCTGAAGCCCATCTCGTAGGCCTTGGCCTCGAACATCTTGAAGGTGTCCGGGTGCACATACCGGCGCACGGGCAGGTGGTGGCCGCTGGGCGCCAGGTACTGGCCGATGGTCAGCATGTCGATGTTGTGCGCCCGCATGTCGCGCATCACCTCCAGGATTTCCTCATCGGTTTCACCCAGTCCCACCATCAGGCCGCTTTTGGTGGGCACGTGCGGGAACAGCGCCTTGAACTTCTTGAGCAGGTTCAGGCTGAACTGGTAGTCGGAGCCCGGACGCGCTTCCTTGTAGAGGCGCGGCACGGTTTCCAGGTTGTGGTTCATCACGTCGGGCGGCGCGGCCTTGAGAATCTCCAGCGCACGGTCGTCGCGGCCGCGGAAGTCGGGCACCAGCACCTCGATCTGGGTCAGCGGTGATTGTTCGCGGGTCTGGCGGATGCATTCCACGAAGTGACCGGCGCCACCGTCGCGCAAGTCGTCGCGGTCCACGCTGGTGATCACCACGTACTTCAGCTGGAGGGCAGCGATGGTCTTGGCCAGGTTGGCGGGCTCGTCGGCGTCCAGCGGGTCAGGGCGACCATGCCCGACGTCGCAGAAGGGGCAGCGGCGGGTGCACTTGTCACCCATGATCATAAAGGTGGCCGTGCCCTTGCCAAAACATTCGCCGATGTTGGGGCAGCTGGCCTCCTCGCACACCGTCACCAGCTTGTTGGTGCGCAGGATGTCCTTGATCTCGTAGAAGCGGGTGGTGGGGCTGCCGGCCTTGACGCGGATCCACTCGGGCTTCTTGAGCGCCTCGGCCTGCACGACCTTGATGGGGATGCGCGAAACCTTGGCGGCCGACTTCTGCTTGGCGTTGGGGTCGTAGGCGGTTGGCGCGGTGGCGGGTGTGTTCATGGTCGGTCAGGGCGCGAGCAGCGCCTGCAGGTTCTCGGCCAGTACGGTGGCCACATCGGCCGGGTCGGCGCGGGTTCCCATTGTAGAAAGGTCCACGGTGCGCAGGCCCGCGTAGCCGCAGGGGTTGATGCGCTCGAAGGGTTGAAGGTCCATCGCGACGTTGAGCGCGACGCCGTGGTAGGTGCTGTGGCGGCTGACCTTGATGCCCAGGGCGCTGATCTTGCCCAGGCCCCGAAAAGGGTCGCCGCCGGGGGTGGGGCCGGTCAGCGCAAGGTGGCTCGATGGGTCGTCCAGGCGCACGTAGATGCCCGGTGCGCCCGCCACCCGGTGGCCGGTGATGCCGAAATGCCCCAGGGTGCGGATGACCGCTTCTTCCAGGCGGTAGACGTATTCCTTGACGAAGTAGCCGGCGCGTTTCAGATCGATCAGCGGGTAGGCCACGACCTGGCCCGGGCCGTGGTAGGTGACCTGGCCGCCCCGGTTGGTCGGCACCACCTCGATGTCGCCCGGCGCCAGCAGGTGGTCCGCCTGGCCGGCCAGGCCCTGGGTGAACACGGGCGGGTGCTCGCAAAGCCAGAGCTCGTCGGGGGTGTCGGGCGTGCGCGCTCCGGTGAAGGCCACCATGGCCTCGTAGGTGGGGCGGTAATCCACCCGGCCGAGGTGGCGGATCAGCATTGCCGGCACCGCCGCAGGGCCGCCCCAAGGCGGGGCCAGCCCCCTCGGGGGGCAGCGACCCGTGCAGGGGCGGAGCGTGGGGGCCTCATAACACGATTTTGACCATCGGGTGGCTGGACAGCGTGCGGTAGAGCTCGTCGAGCTGCTCGCGGCTGGTCACGCGCACCGTGATGGTCAGGCCCAGGTAGTTGCCGCCTTTGCTGGGGCGGTGTTCGATCGTGGCCGGGTCGAAGCCGGGATCGAAGCCCTGGGCGACGGTGGCGATCGCCTCGACGAAGCCTTCGACATGGGCGCCCATCACCTTGATGGGGAAGTCGCTCGGGTACTCGATCAGCGATTGTTCGGGGGGGATGTCGCGCATGGTGTCAGACCGGTTGGCTGGCCTTGGCTTGCTGGTAGGCCTGGTGCAGGCGCTGGTAGATCGGCCCCGGAACGCCGCTGCCCACCGGCTGGCCGTCCAGACGGGTGATGGCGAGCACCTCCTTGGTGGCGGACGACAGCAGCAGCTCGTCGGCGGCCAGCACCTCCTCGCGGCGGATCGGGCGCAGCTCGAACGGGATGCCGGCTGCCTGGCAGATCTCCTCGAGCAGGCCAAAACGGATGCCCTCGAGCACCAGGTTGTTCTTGGGTGGGCCGACGAGCACGCCGTTCTTGACCAGCCAGACGTTGCTGGCTGCCGCTTCGCTGAGGAAACCGTCGCGGAACATCACGGTCTCCAGCGCGCCGGCATCGGCGCTGATCTGGCGGGCGAACACCGCGCCCAGCAGGCTGGTGCTCTTGATATGGGCTTTCTCCCAGCGGAAATCGTCGGCCGTGACGCAGGCCACGCCCTCGCGGCGCTGCGCTTCGGTCGGGGGCTTCATGGTGCTGCACATCACGAACACGCTGGGTGCGACGCCTTCGGTCATCACGTGGTCGCGCAGGGCCACGCCACGGGTGACCTGGATGTAGATCAGCTGATCGACCGCACCCGTCTGCGCGGCGTGAGCGGCCATCAGCCGTTGGGCAATGGCCAGCCAGTCGGCGCGGGGCAACGGGTTGGCGATGCGCAGTTCGGCCAGCGAGCGGTCCAGCCGCGCGAGGTGTTGCTCCAGCCGGAACACCCGCCCGCCATAGGCGGGGAGTACCTCATAGACCCCGTCACCGAAGATGAAGCCGCGGTCCATCACGCTGATGCGGGCGTCCTTGAGCGCGACGTACTCGCCGTTGATGTAGCAGAGGTGGTCGGGCAGGGTGGTGGTCGAGACAGGCGGCATGTTCATGCCCGGATTATCCCCATGCGTCAATGACGGTGCCGGTCAGCGCGGCGGCATTGACTGGGCCATGGGGTTTCTACGTATAATGGGCGGCTTTGCTGGCCTGGGTGCCAGTCGGAAATCTGTAACCGGGTTGTCTTTGTAACGACATTGGCGATGACAAAAATCGTTCAAGACGCTCCCGCGGCGGCATCTGACTGGACAGATGGGGCGCAGGAAGAGGATTTCAAGCCGCTGACGCGTGAGGAAGCGCAGCAGTGGCGCGCCGGCCAGCCGCGGTATTCGCCCTGGGCGGTGCTGGGCTGGCAGGTGCTGCTGGCGGTGCTGGCGGCCGGGTTGGCCTGGGTCTTCAGCGCCCGCTGGGCGGTGGTGGCTTCGGTGCTGTACGGCGCGGCGGCGGTGATCCTGCCCACGGCCGTGATGGTCTGGGGCATGACGTCGAGTGCGGTGTCCCGGCTGTTCGCAGGTGTGGCCAAGGCTTCGCTGGCGGGCTTTTTTTTGTGGGAAGGCGTCAAGTTGCTGCTGGCGCTGGCCATGTTGTGGTCGGCTCCGCGCATCGTCGCTGACCTGAGCTGGCTGGCCCTGGTGGCCGGCCTGGTGGTGGTTCTCAAGGCGTACTGGCTGGAGCTCTGGTTCCGGGCCCGTCGCCCACAAACGAAACTGTGAGATTGGTGTAACTGACATGGCTGCAGAAGGTACTGGACCCACTCCCGGCGAATACATCCGCCACCACCTGGTTCACCTGACCAACAAGAAACAGGAATCGATTGTCGATTTCTCGGTCATCAACATCGACTCGGTGGTGGTCAGCTCGGTGCTGGGTCTGCTGACCGTGTTCGTCTTGTGGCTGGCCGCACGCAAGGCCCATGCCGGCGTGCCGGGCCGTTTCCAGGCGGCGGTCGAGATCTTGGTCGAGATGGTCGAGAACCAGGCCAAGTCCGTGATCCACAACGCCAACAGCCGCAAGCTGGTGGCCCCGCTGGCCCTGACGGTGTTCGTCTGGATCTTCATGATGAACTTCATGGACATGCTGCCAGTCGACGCGCTGCCGCTGCTGTGGCACAGCGCCGGCCCGGCCCTGGGTTTCAAGGATTACCTGCGCGTCGTGCCCACGGCCGACCTGTCCACCACGCTGGGCCTGTCGGTCTCGGTGCTGCTGCTGTGCCTGTTCTACAACGTCAAGATCAAGGGCCTGGGCGGCTGGGCGCACGAGCTCGTGTGCGCACCTTTTGGCACCAGCAAGAACCCGGTCTGGGCGCTGCTGCTGGGCGTCGTCAACTTCCTGATGCAAATGATCGAATTCGTGGCCAAGACGGTGTCCCACGGCATGCGGTTGTTTGGCAACATGTTCGCGGGTGAGCTGGTCTTCATGCTGATTGCGCTGCTGGGCGGCTTCGCCACCCTGTCGCTCACCGGCGGCCTGCTCTTCGTCGGGCACCTGATCGCCGGCACGGTGTGGACCCTGTTCCACATCCTGGTCATCACCCTGCAGGCGTTCATCTTCATGATGCTGGCCCTCATCTACCTGGGGCAGGCGCATGATGCGCACTGAAGGCGCGCACTAACCCGCGACGCATCGGTTTTTTCTCTCGTTTCTTTCTCAACTTCCCGTTCATCTCAAAGGAGTCATCATGGAAAACGTTCTGGGTCTTGTCGCACTGGCTTGCGGTCTGATCGTTGGTCTGGGCGCCATCGGCGCTTCCATCGGCATTGCGCTGATGGGCGGCAAATTCCTCGAATCGTCGGCCCGTCAGCCCGAGCTGATGAACGACCTGCAGACCAAGATGTTCATTCTGGCTGGTCTGATCGACGCGGCCTTCCTGATCGGCGTGGCCATCGCGCTGCTGTTCGCGTTCGCCAACCCCTTCACGCTGTAATCGGTTGGGCTGCCGCCCGCGGTCTGACCCCCTGAACTGGGTCGACCGCCAGGCAGCCATTGCGTCAACACTCTTGTCAACAGACAGAAAGGCGTTGCGATGAATATCAATGCAACCCTGTTTGCGCAAGCCATTGTTTTCGCGATCCTGGTGTGGTTCACGATGAAATTCGTGTGGCCCCCGATCGCCAAGGCGCTGGATGAGCGCGCGCAGAAGATTTCCGAAGGTCTGGCCGCATCTGAGAAGGCCAAGACCGAGCTGGCCGTGGCCAACAAGCGCGTGGAAGAAGAGTTGGGCAAATCGCGCAACGAATCTGCCACCCGTCTGGCCGACGCCGAGCGCCGTGCCCAGGCCCTGATCGAAGAGGCCAAGGCCCGCGCCACCGAGGAAGCTGCCAAGATCGTGGCCGCCGCCCGCCAGGAAGCCGATCAGCAGATCGTCAAGGCGCGCGAGGCGCTGCGTGAAGAGGTCGCGACCCTCGCCGTCAAAGGCGCCGAGCAGATCCTGCGCCGCGAGGTGAATGCCAGCGTGCACGCCGACCTGCTGGGTCGCCTGAAAACCGAGCTCTGAGCCGAACCGACCGTCTGAGGACCTCCGATCATGGCCGAACTCGCCACCATTGCCCGCCCCTACGCCGAGGCCCTGTTCCAGGCTGCCAAGGCAGACGCCCCCGCCGCTGCGGCGTGGCTCGATGAGCTCGCCGCGATCGCCGGCAACGACCAGCTGCGCCAGTACGCCGACAACCCCAAGGCGTCGGCTCAGCAGGTGTTCGACATCTTCGCCGGTGTGGCCAAGCAGCCTCTGTCCGACATGGCGCGCAATTTCCTGCGCACCGTGATCGACAACGGTCGTCTGGCCGCACTGCCCGAGATCGCCGCACAGTTCCACGCGCTCAAGAACGCACAGGCCGGCAGCGCCGACGCCATCGTCTACAGCGCCTTCGACATCGATGCATCGGCCCTGGCCGAGCTGGCCCGTACGCTCGAAAAGCGTTTCGGTCGCAAGCTCAACGTCCAGGTGCAGCTCGAACCCGAGCTCATCGGCGGGATTCGCGTGGTGGTGGGCGACGAGGTGCTGGACACCTCCGTCAAAGCCCGCCTGCAACAAATGAAAGTGGCCCTGACGGCCTGACGGCCCGAAGGTCAACGCCGCGAGCGTCACCCTATACGAGATAGAAGGAACGAGCCATGCAACTCAATCCCGCTGAAATTTCCGAACTGATCAAGTCGCGCATCGAAGGCCTTGCTGCCTCCACCGATGTTCGCAACCAGGGCACCGTGATTTCGGTGACCGATGGCATCGTCCGCATCCACGGCCTGTCCGATGTGATGCAGGGCGAGATGCTGGAATTCCCCGCCACCAAGGATGGTCAGCCCTCCTTCGGTCTGGCACTGAACCTCGAGCGCGACTCTGTTGGCGCCGTGATTCTGGGCGAGTACGAGCACATCTCCGAAGGCGACACCGTCAAGTGCACGGGCCGCATCCTGGAAGTGCCCGTGGGTCCCGAACTGGTCGGCCGCGTGGTGAACGCCCTGGGCCAGCCCATCGACGGCAAGGGTCCGGTCAACGCCAAGATGACCGACGTGATCGAGAAGGTTGCTCCCGGCGTGATCGCCCGCCAGTCCGTGGACCAGCCGGTGCAGACCGGTCTGAAATCCATCGACTCCATGGTGCCTGTGGGCCGTGGCCAGCGCGAACTGATCATCGGTGACCGCCAGACCGGCAAGACCGCCGTGGCGATCGACGCGATCATCAACCAGAAGGGTCAGAACATGACCTGCGTGTACGTCGCCATCGGCCAGAAGGCGTCGTCCATCAAGAACGTGGTGCGCGCCCTGGAACAGGCCGGCGCCATGGAGTACACCATCGTCGTGGCCGCCTCGGCTTCCGAGTCTGCCGCCATGCAGTACCTGTCGGCCTACTCCGGCTGCACCATGGGCGAGTACTTCCGCGATCGCGGCCAGGACGCCCTGATCGTCTATGACGACCTCTCCAAGCAGGCCGTGGCCTACCGCCAGGTCTCGCTGCTGCTGCGCCGCCCGCCGGGCCGCGAAGCCTACCCTGGCGACGTGTTCTACCTGCACAGCCGCCTGCTGGAGCGCGCTGCCCGCGTGAACGCCGACTACGTCGAAGCCTTCACCAAGGGTGAAGTCAAAGGCAAGACCGGTTCGCTGACCGCACTGCCCATCATCGAAACGCAGGCTGGCGACGTGTCCGCCTTCGTTCCGACCAACGTGATCTCGATCACCGACGGCCAGATCTTCCTGGAAACCAACCTGTTCAACGCCGGCATCCGTCCCGCCATCAACGCGGGTATCTCGGTGTCGCGTGTCGGTGGTGCGGCCCAGACCAAGCTGGTCAAGTCGCTGTCCGGCGGTATCCGTACCGACCTGGCCCAGTACCGTGAACTGGCCGCCTTCGCGCAGTTCGCCTCTGACCTGGACGAAGCCACCCGCAAGCAGCTGGACCGCGGTGCCCGCGTGACGGAACTGCTCAAGCAGGCTCAGTACGCGCCTCTGTCCATCGGTCTGATGGCCGCCACCCTGTTCGCCGTGAACAAGGGTTACCTGGATGACGTGGACGTCAAGAAAGTGCTGGCCTTCGAAGCCGGCCTGCACGCCCACCTCAAGACCAAGTACGCCGCCCTGCTGTCCAAGCTGGAGAGCGACAAGGCCATGGACAAGGACGCCGAAGCCCAGCTGACCGCTGCGATCGCCGAGTTCAAGAAGACCGGCACCTACTGATCGCCACTGACCCTAGATAAGGAGCAGCTATGGCAGCAGGCAAGGAAATACGCGGCAAGATCAAATCGGTGGAAAACACCAAGAAGATCACCAAAGCCATGGAAATGGTCGCCGCCTCCAAGATGCGCAAGGCGCAGGACCGCATGCGTGCGGCCCGGCCTTACGCGGACAAGGTGCGCCACATCACCGGCAACCTGAGCCGCGCAAACCCCGAGTACACCCATGCGTTCATGCAGAAGAACGAGGCCACCACGGCCGGGTTCATCGTCGTGACCACGGACAAGGGTCTGTGTGGTGGCCTCAACACCAACGTGTTGCGTGCCGTGACCAATGAGCTCAAGGCCTTGCAGGCCAAGGGCCAGGGCGCGGAAGTGGTCGCCATCGGCAACAAGGGCCTCGGTTTCATGAACCGCGTGGGCGCCAAGGTGGTCTCGCACGTCACCGGTCTGGGTGACACCCCTCACCTGGACAAGCTCATCGGCCCCGTCAAGGTGCTGCTGGACGCGTACACCGAAGGCCGCGTCAACGCGGTGCATGTGGTGTACACCAAGTTCATCAACACCATGAAGCAGGAAGCCGTGGTGCAGCAACTGCTGCCGCTGTCGGCGCAGCAGCTGCAGGACGGTGCCGGCGGACACGACTGGGACTACATCTACGAACCCGACGCGCCGAGCGTCATTGACGAGCTGCTGGTGCGCTACGTCGAGGCACAGGTCTACCAGGCCGTGGCTGAGAACATGGCGTCCGAGCAGTCCGCGCGCATGGTGGCCATGAAGGCCGCCACCGACAACGCGGGCAGCGTCATCAACGAACTCAAGCTGGTCTACAACAAGACTCGACAGGCTGGTATCACCAAGGAACTGTCCGAGATCGTGGCCGGCGCGGCAGCGGTTTAATTATTTTTGGAGCAAACAAAATGGCTCAAGCACAAGGCAAGATTGTTCAGTGTATCGGCGCCGTGGTGGACGTTGAGTTCCCGCGCGACCAGATGCCCCGCGTCTATGACGCCCTGAAGATGGATGGTTCCACCCTGACGCTGGAAGTGCAGCAGCAGCTGGGCGACGGCGTGGTGCGCACCATTGCGCTGGGCTCGTCCGACGGCCTGCGCCGTGGCATGGTGGTGTCCAACACCCACGCCCCCATCACCGTTCCCGTGGGCAAGGCCACCCTGGGCCGCATCATGGACGTGCTGGGTTCGCCCATCGACGAGCGCGGCCCTGTCAGCCAGGAGCTGACCGCCTCCATCCACCGCAAGGCACCGGCCTACGACGAACTCAGCCCCTCGCAAGAGCTGCTGGAAACCGGCATCAAGGTGATCGACCTGGTGTGCCCGTTCGCCAAAGGCGGCAAGGTGGGTCTGTTCGGCGGCGCCGGTGTGGGCAAGACCGTGAACATGATGGAGCTCATCAACAACATCGCCAAGGCGCACTCGGGTCTGTCCGTGTTCGCAGGCGTCGGTGAGCGCACCCGTGAAGGCAACGACTTCTACCACGAGATGGCCGATTCCGGCGTCGTGAAGCTGGACAACCTGGCCGAATCCAAAGTGGCCATGGTGTACGGCCAGATGAACGAGCCCCCGGGCAACCGTCTGCGCGTGGCCCTGACCGGCCTGACCATCGCCGAGTCGTTCCGCGACGAAGGCCGTGACGTGCTGTTCTTCGTGGACAACATCTACCGCTACACCCTGGCCGGTACCGAAGTGTCCGCTCTGCTGGGCCGCATGCCTTCCGCCGTGGGCTACCAGCCGACGCTGGCCGAAGAGATGGGCCGCCTGCAGGAGCGCATCACCTCCACCAAGGTGGGGTCGATCACCTCCATCCAGGCCGTGTACGTGCCGGCTGACGACTTGACCGACCCGTCGCCCGCCACCACCTTCGCCCACCTGGACTCCACCGTGGTGCTCTCGCGTGACATCGCGGCTCTGGGTATCTACCCCGCCGTGGACCCGCTGGACTCCACCAGCCGCCAGCTGGACCCGCTGGTGGTGGGTCAGGAGCACTACGAAGTGGCCCGCGCCGTGCAGGGCACCCTGCAGCGCTACAAGGAACTGCGCGACATCATCGCCATCCTGGGCATGGACGAACTGGCGCCGGAAGACAAGCTGGCCGTGGCCCGCGCCCGCAAGATCCAGCGTTTCCTGTCGCAGCCTTTCCACGTGGCCGAGGTGTTCACCGGCTCGCCCGGCAAATACGTGCCGCTGGCCGAGACCATCCGCGGCTTCAAGATGATCACCGCAGGTGAATGCGACCACCTGCCCGAGCAGGCCTTCTACATGGTCGGCACCATCGACGAGGCGTTCGAGAAGGCCAAGAAGCTGGCTTCCTGAGCCACGCTTCAAGGAGACCCACCATGAGCACGATCCAAGTCGATGTGGTGAGCGCCGAAGAGTCCATCTTCAGCGGCAAGGCCAAGTTTGTGGCCCTGCCCGGTGAGGCTGGCGAGCTGGGCATCCTGCCCGGCCACGTGCCGCTCATCACGCGCATCCGCCCCGGTGCGGTGCGCATTGAGAAGGAAGACGGCGGCGAGGAGTTCGTGTTCGTCGCCGGCGGCATCCTCGAGGTGCAGCCGCACGGCGTCACGGTCCTGTCCGACACCGCCATCCGCGGCAAGGACCTGGACGAGGCCAAAGCCAGCGACGCCCGCAAGGCAGCCGAGGAAGCGGTCAAGAACGCCCAGAGCGATATCGACCTGGCCAAGGCCCAGTCCGAGCTGGCCGTGATGGCAGCCCAGATCGCCGCGCTGCGCAAGTACCGCCAGAAGAAGTGAGGCCTTCGTGCCCCGCTGGACAAGCCGCCTTCGGGCGGCTTTTCTTTTGGGCTTGAGGGACAATCGCCCCATGCCCAGACCCAAGTTGCCCCCTGGCTCCGCCGACGACATCGAAGCCGCCTTTTACGAGGCGCTGCACACGGCCGACATCGAGCGCCTGATGGCCTGCTGGGCCGACGACGACGACATCTACTGCGTGCACCCCGGCGGGCCGCGGCTGGTGGGTGCCGCTGCGATCCGGGCGGCGTTCGAGGCCATGTTCGCCAACGGCAGCATCCAGGCCCATCCCGAGAAAGTGCACCGCGTGAGTGGCCCGGGCTGCAGCGTGCACAACGTGATCGAACGCATCGAGCTGCTGACCGACGACGGCCCGCGCCGTGCCTACGTCATCGCCTCCAACGTGTTCGTCAAGACCGCACAGGGCTGGCGCATGGTGGCGCACCATGCCAGCCCCGGCACGGCGGTGGAGCCTCCGGAACTGGCCAGCGGGCCGTCGCTGCTGCATTGAAATGGCCACCTTGAGCCTGCGCCACACGGCCCACCACGGCAGCCCTTCGTTGCGCGCCCCCTGGTGGTTGCCCTCGGGCAACCTGCAGACCATCTGGGGGGCCAAGCTGGCGCGTCGCCGCTGGGGGCCGCCCCCGAGCTGGCGGCGCGAGCGCTGGACCACGCCGGACGGCGACTTCATCGACGTCGACCACGCGCAGCACGACAGCGAAGCCCATGCGCCGCTGCTGGTCTTGTTCCATGGTCTGGAGGGCTCCTCGCAGAGCGCCTACGCCGTCGCTTTTGCCGACTGGGCGCGCGAGCACGGGCTGGCCTATGCGGTCCCACATTTCCGAGGCTGTTCGGGGGAGCTGAACCTGGCCCCGCGTGCATACCACTCGGGGGACTTCGTCGAGATCGACTGGATACTGCGGCGCTTTCGTACCCAGATGCCCCAACGCCCGCTGCTGGCGGTGGGAATCTCGCTCGGTGGCAACGCGCTGATGCGCTGGGCGGGTGAGCTCGGGCAGGCGGCCACGCAGGTCGCAAGCGCCGTGGCCTCGGTGTGTTCGCCGCTCGATCTTGCCGCGGGCGGTCATGCCATCGGGCGGGGTTTCAACCGGCAGGTCTACACCCGCATGTTCCTGGCGACCATGGTTCCCAAAGCCATGGCCAAGCTGGCGCAGCACCCGGGCCTGTTTGATGCCGATGCACTGCGTGCTGCACGCGACCTCTACACTTTCGACAACCTGTTCACCGCCCCGCTTCACGGCTTTCGCGACACGGAGGACTACTGGCGCCGCGCTTCGGCCAAACCCCTGCTGCCGCAGATCCGCCTGCCTGCCCTGGCGCTGAACGCCCGCAACGACCCTTTCATTCCGGCCGCTTCGCTGCCCACACCCGAACAGGCCGGCTCGCACGTGACGCTGTGGCAGCCCGAACACGGTGGTCACGTCGGTTTCCCCGCCTCGGTATCGCCACTCGGTTTGCCCGGCCACGTGCGCGCGATGCCGGATGCCGTGGGCCGCTGGCTGTTGCAGCACAGCCCCTACCGCACCACGGAGCTGGGGCATGGATGACATCGTCAAGGCCGCGCTGGCCAAGTGGCCCAACGTGCCCCATTGCTACGGCTGGCTCGGGCTGGACGCACGTGGCCAGTGGTTCATGCGCGACGACCGGGCCCAGGCGGCAGGCCCGTTTGCGGGTCCTGGGGCCACACCGGCCAGCAAGGGATCCTGGCTGCGACACGACAAGCTCATCGAGTTCATTGGACGCAACTACGAGCCGGACGGGCAGGGGCGGTGGTTCTTCCAGAACGGACCGCAGCGGGTGTACGTGGAGCTGGAGGTGACGCCCTGGGTCTGGCGACTGGCCGCAGGCGACAGGGTGACTTCCCACACGGGACGGCCCGCCGAGGTGAAAGCCTGCCTGCTTGATGAGCTGGGCCGCGTCTACCTGGACACCGACCTGGGCGTGGGGCTCATACACAGCCAGGACGTGCTTCAGGCCGCCGACGCCATCGAGCGTGGTGTCTGGGTGCCGCAGGACGTGCGGTCAGACGGATTGCCTGCTCGTGCGGGTTTTGTGACCAGCCCTGTGGCCACCGGGCGGACATAAAAAAACGCCGGCTGATGCCGGCGTCGGGTTGGGGCGGCAGGTCTTACTTGACGCTGGCCAGCATGAACTGCACGGCGGCCTTGATATCGGCGTCGCTGGCGGCTGCAGCACCACCTTTGGGGGGCATCGCGCCCTTGCCCTTGATCACGCTGGCGGTCAGCGCGTCGGCACCCTGGCCCACCCGGGCCGACCAGCCGGCCTTGTCGCCAAACTTGGGCGCACCGGCCACACCGGCGGCGTGGCACACCGCGCAGGCTTGCTTGTAAAGGCCTTCACCGTTGCCGGCCGCCGGAGCGGCTGCCACCGGTGCGGCAGCAGCAGGCGCTGCCGCAGCCACAGGGGTGGGTGCTGCTGCCGCGGCTGCAGGGGCGGCTGCCGTTGCAGCGGCGGGCGCTGCTGCGGGTTGCGGCACGGCGAACTTGGCACCGGCGGCATTGGCCATGTGCACCACGGCGCGGCCGATCTCGACGTCGCTGAAATCGCCGCCCCCTTGCGCGCCCATCGCACCCTTGCCCTTGAGGGCCGAGGTCAGCAGGGCTTCGTAGCCCGTCGCGTTGCGGGCCGCCCAGGCACCGCTGTCACCGAACTTAGGTGCACCGGCCAGGCCGGCACCGTGGCAGGCCACGCACTGGGCCGTGTAGACCTCTTCGCCGCTCTTGAGAGGGCGGTTGGCATCGCGCAGCTCCACCGTGCCCACGGGCAGGATGCGCGCGGCCGTGGCGCGCTCCATGTCCACCGCGCCGGCAGCGGGTTTGTCCGCCGAGGTCACGAAGTACACCAGACCGATGATGATGAAGACGGGCAGCACGAAGGCAAAGAACGAGACCCACAGCAGTTGCGAGGGCGTCTTGATCGGGCCGGTGTGGGAGTCGTGGGCGTTGTCGCTCATGGCTGTGTTGTGGCGTGGGCGGATGAAAAGGCGTGGGGCGCCCGCAGCCAAAGCGCGGGCAGCCCGGAATTATAGCCAGCCGCCTCCCAGGCCCAAGGGCGCTGCCGGGCCTGTGAGACAATACGCGCCTTGTCGCACACCGCAGCAGCTCGGTCGACAAGGTGACGAGCCTTCGACGGCTGCTGCCAGGCACAACCTGCAGGTCGGGGTCTTTTTAGGAAATGCGGCTGTAGCTCAGTGGATAGAGTATCGGCCTCCGAAGCCGAGGGTCGTGGGTTCGATCCCCGCCAGCCGCGCCACTCCTGGCCATACGACCAGGCCTCCTGCTCACCTTGGGGCACCCACTGTCAGGGACCGACTGTCGTTTTC
Source organism: Synechococcus sp. UW140 (assembly GCA_943368755.1). Classification (GTDB taxonomy): domain Bacteria; phylum Pseudomonadota; class Gammaproteobacteria; order Burkholderiales; family Burkholderiaceae_C; genus Hydrogenophaga. The sequence continues at coordinate 20,469 of CALRLO020000008.1, forward strand.
TCCAGCGGCAAGAGCCCGCGCTGGCCCCACGAGCCGAGACCGCCATGTCCGACGAAAACCAGATATTTGTTCCGCCGTCGTTCATCGCGCTCTATCTGGCGCCCGGTCAGCTCAAGCCTCGTGTGGCAATGGCAGAGATTGCCCAGCGCTACGAACTCTGCGAAGACCTGGCGCAGCTGCTGACGGAGACAGCATCCGCCCAGTTCCACACCCTGCACGTCACCGAAAGCGATGTGCTCGGCCGCTGCCTGTCGGGCCTGCTCGGTGAGGGCGCGGTCGTCACATTCGATGAAGCCCACTGGGTCATACGCCGCCTGGCCGAGCTCATGAACTGGGAGCCCATGCGTGTACCCCCAACACCCCCGGTTTCAGGGGCTTCCGATCAACCGGCGTAGGATGCAAGGCATGAACTCACTGACCAACGCCCTTAAGGCGGAAATCGCCCGCGTCGCCCGCAAGGAGCTCAAGGACGAGTTGCTGGCCCTCAGGAAAGCCACCACCGGCCACCGCTCCGAGATCGCCTCGCTCAAGCGGGAGCTCAAGACCCTGCGCTCCCAGCTCAAGGCCAACACCAGGGTGGTCAAGGCCGTGATGCCCGCGCAGGTTGCACAAGAACCCGTCGCCGGCCGCAAGATCCGTTTCAGCGCCGAGAGCTTCGCCGCCCAGCGCGCCAGGCTCGGGCTGTCGCAGGCACAGATGGCCCAGCTGCTCGGTGTCTCGGGCCTGTCGGTCTACAAGTGGGAATCGGGCAAGGTGCAGCCGCGCGCGGCGCAGCTCGAGCGCATCGCGGCTATCCGCGGGCTGGGCAAACGAGAGGCCGCTGCCCGACTGGCGCAGGCCTGAGCCCGGTCGTCGGCTGGCGATGGCACGGGGCCATGCTGCTTACTCCATGAGCACATCGTTGCCAACCCAGCCGGCATGCGGCCTCGCGGCGATATCCTTGCAGTTATCCACAAACTTGTGCCCAAACGACGGGGACAGTTGAAACCCCGGACCCCGGTTACCTCTCTCCAGCCGCCATGCGATACCCACCGAGCAAGAGCCGTCCTGCCGAGCGAAACCGAGCCGCGCCCGCGAGGGTCAAATCGTCCACCCCGCTGGGCGATGACCGCTTCCAGGAACTGATCCGGGGTGCGAGTGCGTTCTTTGCAGCGGCCGAGCGGGACGTGGTGGCGGAGAAGGCGCAGGCGATCCGCGAAATCCAGCAGCTGATGGTCACGCACGGGCTCTCCATTTCCGACCTGCAGGACTGACAAACCGCCCCGCGCCACAATGCCCGCTTCAGGGTTTTCGGTGCTCGGAGATGTCTGCGGTTGTCTGGCTTAAGCGGGATCTGAGGTTGCGTGACCACGCGCCGCTTGCGGCTGCGAGCCAGCACGACGCTGCGGTCGCGCTGTACATCATCGAACCTGCATGGCTGCAGAGCCCGGAGTTCGACCCGCAGCACCTGGCGTTTGCGCTGGCCTGCGTGGAAGAGCTGCGTGCCCGCCTGGCCGCCCGTGGCCTGCCCCTGCTGGTGCGGGTGGGAGAGGCGGTGCGGGTGCTGGCCGAGCTGCGGCGCGAATGGCCGTACGGCCACCTGCTCAGCCACGAGGAGACCGGCCCTGGCTGGAGTTACGGCCGCGACCTGCAGGTCGCGGCATGGTGCCGCTCGCAGGGCGTCGAGTGGACCGAATGGCCCCAGACCGGGGTGGTGCGTCGCCTGCGGGACCGCAAGGGCTGGGCCGCCCGCTGGACGGCACGGATGGCTGCGCCCCAGGTGGCCGTTCCCCGGGGCTTCCCCGGCGCCCCAGTGCCGGTGTCTGACATCCCTTCGCTGGCGGATCTGGGTTTGCCCGCTGCCCGCCCGTTGCCAACGGCCGGTGAGCGCGCGGCGTGGCAGCTGCTGGACAGTTTTGTCAACGGCCGTGGACGCGACTACCGGACGGCTTTGTCCAGCCCGTTGACCGCCGCAGAGGGCTGCAGCCGCCTGAGCCCGCACCTGGCCTTCGGAACGGTCTCCGTGCGCAGCGTGCACCAGACCACCGAGCGCGTGATGGCGTCCACGCCCGACCGGCGGCTGGCCCATGCCTTGCGGGGTTTCAGCGGGCGGTTGCGCTGGCACTGCCACTTCATGCAGAAGCTGGAGGACGAGCCCGCCATCGAGGTGCGCAACTTTGCCCGCGCCTACGACGGCCTGCGCGAGAGCCGGTCTGACCGTGAGCGGTTCGAGGCCTGGTGCGCCGGACAGACCGGCTACCCCATGGTGGATGCCTGCATGCGCAGCCTGGTGGCAACCGGTTGGCTCAATTTCCGCATGCGGGCCATGCTGGTGAGTTTTGCGGCCTACCACCTCTGGCTGCACTGGCGCGAACCCGGCCAGTTTCTGGCCCGGCAGTTCCTCGACTTCGAGGCCGGCATCCATTGGAGCCAGATGCAGATGCAAAGTGGTACTACCGGCATCAACACCCTGAGGATCTATTCCCCCGCCAAGCAGGCGGCGGACCACGACCCGCAGGGGCACTTCGTGCGGCGCTGGGTGCCGGAGCTGGGCACACCCGCGTACCCCCGGCCCATCGTGGACGAACGCGCCGCGCTGGCGTTTGCCAGGCAACACCTCTACGCCATCCGTGCCACCCCACAGGCCCGCGCCGAAGCCCAGGCCGTGGTGCAGCGACACGGTTCACGCAAGGCGGGCGTTCCGACGCCGCGCCGAGGCATCCGTACAACCCCGGCCCACGGCCAGAAGGACCTGTTCGAATGAACCCACCCCCTTCCTTCAAAGGCAACAAGCAGTCGCTGCCTCAAAAGCTGTGCGCGGTCTGCGCCCGCCCCATGACGTGGCGGCGCGCATGGGCCAAGAACTGGGATCAGGTGCTGTACTGCTCGGACGCGTGTCGCCGCCGCAAGGCTCGCCCATGAGCGGTGCCTGTCGGCATCTCTTGGTGGTGCTGGGCGATCAGCTGGATCGCCACGCCAGCGCGTTTGATGGTTTCGATCCCGCGACCGACCGGGTCTGGATGTGCGAGTCCGTCGAGGAGAGCACCCACGTCTGGAGCAGCAAGCAGCGCACCGTGCTGTTCCTGTCGGCCATGCGGCATTTCGCTGCCGGCCTGCGCGCCGAGGGTGTGCCGCTCGAGTACGTGGAGCTGGGCGATGCCGGCATCGGCGACGCGCTGCGCGAGGCCGTGCACGCCCTCAGGCCCCAGAAGGTGGTGGTGACGGAGCCGGGCGACTGGCGGGTGCTGCAGCAGCTGGAGGCGGCGGCGCAGCCGCTGGGGCTGGAGGTGAGGGTCGACCGCCACTTCCTGTGCACCCGGGAGCAGTTTGCGGCCCACGCACGTGGCCGGCGCAGCCTGCGCATGGAGTATTTCTATCGGGAGATGCGTCGGCGGCACAACGTGCTCATGGACGGCGACGTGCCCTGTGGGGGGCAGTGGAACTTCGACCACGACAACCGGTCCTCCTTCGGCACGCAGGGGCCCGGCTTTCTGCCGCCACCCACCCGGTTCGAGCCGGACGCCACCACGCGGGAGGTGATGGCGCTGGTGAGCGCGAGGTTCGCCGATCACCCGGGCCGCATCGACACGTTCGGCTGGCCCGTCACCCGGGACCAGGCGCTGGTGGCCCTGCGGCAATTCGTGGAGGACCGTCTGGCCGACTTCGGGGTCTGGCAGGACGCGATGTGGAGCGGCGAGCCCTGGCTCCACCACGCCCACCTGTCGGCCGCGCTCAACCTCAAGCTGCTTGACCCGCGCGAGGTGCTGGCCGTCGTCGAGGCCGCGTGGCGCGCATCGCGCGTGCCACTGGCGTCGGCCGAGGGGTTCATCCGCCAGATACTGGGCTGGCGCGAGTACGTGCGCGGCATCTACTGGATGGAGATGCCCCACTACGCCGATCGCAACGCGCTGCAAGCCACCCGCGCGCTGCCGCCGTGGTACTGGACGGGTCAGACCCGCATGCGCTGCCTGTCCGAGACGCTGGCGCAGACACTCGAGCTCGGCTACGCCCACCACATCCAGCGGCTGATGGTGACCGGTCTGTTTGCCCTGCTCTACGGGGTGGATCCGCGCCAGGTTCATGCCTGGTACCTCAGCGTATACGTCGATGCGGTCGAGTGGGTCGAGTTGCCCAACACGCTGGGCATGAGCCAGTACGCCGATGGTGGCCACATGGCGAGCAAGCCGTATGTGGCCAGCGGCAAGTACATCGAGCGCATGAGCGACTACTGCCGCGGGTGTCGGTACGACCCGGCGCAGCGCACCGGCGACAGGGCCTGCCCCTTCACCACGCTCTACTGGGATTTCCTGCTGCGGCACCAGCAGCGCTTCGCGGATCACCCGCGCCTGGCGCTGCAGATCCGCAACCTGGAGCGCCTGAGCGCCGAAGAGCGCCAGGCCATTGGTACGCGCAGCCAGGCCATCTTTGCCGGCGAGGTGGGTTGACCGGCCGGGCGAGGGGCGGCGTCAGGCCAGCACCTGCTGCGCCGCCCAGAGGTACAGCGGTATGCCCAGCATCAGGTTGAACGGAAAGGTCAGGCCCAGCGAGAGCCCGATGTACACCACGGGTCGGGCCTCCGGCACGGCGTGGCGCAACACCGCCGGCACGGCGATATAGGACGCACTGGCCGCCAGCACCATGAGGACGGCAGCGTCCGAGGCGTTCAGACCGACCAGCACCGACAGACCCAGGGTCAGGCAGGCGTGCACCAGAGGGGCCAAGGTGCCAAACAGCAGCAGTGCGGGTGGCAGCGTCCTTAGGCTGGACAGGTGGCGGGAGGTCAGCAGACCCATGTCCAGCAGGAAGAAGGCCAGCAGCCCTTTGAACAGGTCGCCGGTGAACAGGCCCATGGTCTGCGCACCGCTGGCGCCAGTGGCCCAGCCGATGGCCAGTGCACCCATCAGCAACAGCGTGCTACCGTCGGTCAGCGCCTCGCGCAGTGCCGCGCCCATGCCGGCCCCGCCGCCAGGCGCCGGGCCCAGCGTGGCGGCTCCATTGCCTTGCACCGTCACCGCTGCGCCCGACAGCCGGGCGCGCAGCGCACTGGCCATGGCCACCCCGAACACGATGGCAGGCGATTCCATGAGCGCCAGCGCAGCGGCCATGTAGCCCCCCGCCGGTGTGCCCTGCTGCTCCAGCACGTGCATCGCGGCGATGAAGGTCACGGCGCTGACGCTGCCATAGGTGGCGGCAACGCCCGCGGCGTCAAAGGGTGGCAGCAGGCGCTTGAGCACTACCCAGGCCAAGGCCGGAATGGCGCAGGCGAGCAGGACGGCGCAGGCCAGCGTGGCGCCCACCGATGGCGTCAGGCCCGATTGCGCCAGCGCAAAACCGCCCTTGAGACCCAGCGCCATGAGCAGGTAGAGCGACAGGAAGCGCGACAGGGGGGCGGGTATTTCGAGGTTGGAACGGAGCAGGCCGGCAGTCATGCCGAGCACGAAGAAGAGGAGTGCGGGATCGAGCAACGGATTCATGGGGGCGAATCCTAGGTGAGGTCAGACATAAATAAAAATAGAATGTTCTTATACATTCCATCGACAACTTTCTATGCATGTCACCTTGCGCCAGCTGCAACTGTTGATGGCCCTGGCCCAGACGGGCAGCGTGACGGGTGCAGCGCGTGCCTGCCATGTCACCCAGCCGACGGTGTCCATGCAGCTCAAGGAGCTGGCGGATTCGGTGGGGCTTCCCCTGCACGAGCCAGTGGGGCGTCAGGTGCGCCTGACCGCGGCCGGCGAGGCGGTGCTCGAGTCGGCCCGCGCCATCCTGGGCGAGGTGGATGCGCTGGATCAGCGCATCGCTGCGATGAAGGGTTTGCGCCAGGGGCGGCTGCGTGTGTCGATCGCGAGCACCGCCAAGTACTTCATCCCCCGCATGCTGGGCAAGTTCTGCGAGTCCTACCCGGAGATCGACATCACGCTGCAGGTGCTGAACCGCGACGGCGTGGTGGCCCGCCTGCGCGACAGCCTGGATGACGTCTACATCCTGTCGCGCCCGCCACAGGACATCGCCCACCACGCCGAACCGCTGCTGGCCAACCCCCTGGTCGTCATTGCGCCCCGTCGCCACCGTTTCGCCCAGACGGCTGCCTTGAACTGGCGGCGCCTGCAGGCCGAAGCCTTCATCCTGCGTGAGCCCGGCTCGGGCACGCGGCTGTCGGTGGACGCCCATTTCGCGAGTCTGGGCCTGCAACCCCGCATACGGCTGGAGCTGGGCAGCAACGAAGCCATCAAGCAGGCGGTGGCCGCCGGCATGGGCCTGGGCGTGGTGTCCCGCCACGCCCTGGCGGCCCAGCCCCACCGGGAAGGGCTGGAGATCCTCGACGTGCGGCGGTTTCCCGTCGCTTCGGCCTGGTCCATCCTCTGGGCGCAGGGGCGCAAGCTGTCTCCGGTGGCGCAGGCCTTTGTGGCCTACCTGCGCCAGACGTCCGCCAGCTGGGATCCGCACAGCTGACCTTCCCCGGCTACCGCGCTGTCTGCGATTGACGCTGCTGTGCCCGCCCCCGTATAAATCCGTAAACGCGTGTTCCGTCGGAACACGCTCCTCTGGCCCCTCTGTTCCCCCAACGAGCTTCCTCATGAAACCAATCAACCTGACCGTGGGCGCCAAGCTGTGGCTTGGGGTGGTGGCCATCATCGTGGCGCTGGCGACCGTGCTGGCGGTCACCAGCGTGCGCTCGGGGCGGCTGACCCAGGAGTCGGAGGCGGCCCTCACTCAGATGAGCTCCAAGCTGGAGGCGGCCACCCGCTGGGCAGGCATGGTGGAGGTGAACGTCACGCGGCTCGAGGCCTCCATGCTGAGTGCCGACCCGGCGGTGGACGCGCTCTACAAGACGCTGGTGCCCGAGACGCAGAAAGTCATCAACGAGGTGCAGAAATCCATCGAGGGCATGCCCCTGTCCGATGCCGAGAAGCAGGCGCTGGCGGGCATCGCGGCCTCGCGCGCCAAGGTGCTGGAGGAGCTTGCGGCGCTGCGCAAGATCAAGGACGGCGGTGACAACGACGGCGCCAAGGCCTACATCAACGGCCCGTTCGGCGCGGCGGTCAAGCCCTACCTGGCCAACCTCTACAGCTTTGCCAGGTTGCAGGCCACCATCCTGCAGGAGGCTCAGGCGCGGTTTGCCGTGGCGCGCAATACCAACATCCAGATCGCAGGCCTGATGATCCTGGCACTGGTCGCCGCCATCATCGCCGGGGCCTGGTTCCTGATCCGCAACATCCGTACGCCGCTCAACGAGGCGGTGGCCTTCGCGCAGCGTGTCGCATCGGGCGACCTGACGGCGCGCGTGAGCACCACACGCCGCGACGAGTTTGGCCAGATGAGCAAGGCCCTGGCCGACATGCGCGAACAGCTGGTGCACGTCGTGGCCGACGTGCGCCGGGGCACCGACAACATCACCGTAGCCGCGCACGAGATTGCCAGCGGCAACCACGACCTGAGCGCCCGCACCGAACAGACCGCCTCCAACCTGGAGGAAACCGCCGCCAGCATGGAGCAGATGTCGGGTGCGATCAAGCAGTCGGCCGATTCGGCGCGCGTGGCCAACCAGCTCGCCGACGTGGCCGGCGGCAGTGCCCAGCGGGGTGGCGAGGTGGTGGGTCAGGTGGTGTCCACCATGCAGGAGATCAACGATGCCTCGCGCAAGATCGGCGAGATCATCACCGTGATCGATGGCATCGCCTTCCAGACCAACATCCTGGCGCTGAACGCGGCGGTCGAGGCCGCCCGTGCGGGCGAGCAGGGCCGTGGTTTCGCCGTGGTGGCCGGCGAGGTGCGCAGCCTGGCGCAGCGCAGCGCGCAGGCGGCCAAGGAGATCAAGGAGCTGATCAACAACAGCGTCAACCGCGTCGGCGCGGGCACCCAGCTGGTCAGCCAGGCCGGCGACACCATGAAGGAGATTGTCGAGAACGTGGTGCGGGTGCGCGACATCATCGGCGAGATCGCGAGTTCCGCTGCCGAGCAGGCCGATGGTGTGAACCAGATCAACGCGGCCGTGGCCAACCTCGACCAGATGACGCAGCAGAACGCCGCGCTGGTGGAGCAAAGCGCGGCAGCGGCTTCCAGCATGAGCGAGCAGGCAGCCCAGCTGTCCGAGGTGGTCAAGACCTTCCGGCTCGACGAGAGCGAACTGGGCAACAGCCAGATCCGCAAGCTCGACGCGGGCAGCCTGCACAAACGCCCGGCCGCTGCGGCACCGGCGCCCAGGCTCGCCCCCAAGCCGGCTCCCAAGCCCCTTGCCAAACCGGTCGCCAAACCTGTTGCCCGTGCGCTGCAATCGCCCCGCCCGGCGCATGCCCCCAAGGCGACCATCGGCCATCAGGCGGCGCCAGCGGCCAAGCCCGCTGCCCGGGCGCTGCCGCCGGCCGCCGCCGCCTCGGCCGAGGGCGACTGGGAGTCGTTCTGACACTGCGCCGCAGCGCCACCGGGTCTGCGGGGCTCAGGCCAGCGCAGACACCCACTGGTTGGCGCCGCGCAGCTTGTCGGCCAGGTCGCGGGCGAGGTTTTCCAGCAGCGCGATCTTGACCGCCGGCTGGCGCGCTTCCAGCGCATCCAGATCGGCCACGCGCAGCACCCGCAGCCGCACGGCGGTTTCGGCGAACACCGAGGCGCTGCGTACCGCTTGCCCCAGCAGCGCCATTTCCCCGAACGACATGCCGGGCCCCAGCGACGCAATGCGCTGGTGCGACCCGCCGTGCAGCGGCACCAGCACGCTCACCCGACCGGCCTCGATCAGGAACACGCGCCCGTCGCTGGGCGCTCCGGCGGTCAGAAGCGGCGCACCTGCCTCGTGGGTTTCGGTGGCCGCGAGTTGCTCGATCTCGGCGAGCTGGACGGCGTCGAGCTGGCGCAGCAGCGAGGCGCTGGCCAGCGGCAGGCTGTCGGCTTCGGGGGGGCTTTCCAGCCGGCCGGCCAGCCGGTTCTCACACCATTCGACGGCCAGGTCGTTGTCTTCGAAGCTCAGGTAACCGCGGGCGCTGCCCCGCGCAGCCCGGCTCAGCGGCCCGGCGATGCCGCTGCGGCCCTGGATGCGCGAGTACACCAGGGCAATGCCGTCCGCCGCGAAGCCCTGGCGCGCCTCCTCCAGCAGCCGTGCGGCGCTGTCGCTCACGCCCTCCACCTGGTGCATGTCGAGGATGAAGTCGTGCACCGCGTCTTCGGTGGCCATGGTCTGCATGCGCCGGATCACGTATTCGGCGCCGTCCACCGCCAGATGGCCCTGCAGGCTCAGGTACCGGATGCGGTGCGCCTGTGCGCGCAGCAGCTCGCGCAGCGCCGCATGGGGCTGGCGGCGCGAAGGGGCATCGGCCGCGCTGTAGACACGCAGCAGCGCGTGGTGAGGCCCGCCGCCCTGGTTGAAGGCGTGCAGGTGGAAATCGCGCGAGATCTGCTGGCAGGCGGCAATGCCGCGCACGCTGTTGCCCTTGGCGTCCAGCCGGGGGGAGTAGATCGCCACCCCCAGGCGCCCCTGCAGCAGCGCGATCACGCCACCCCCGACGCCGCTCTTGGCTGGCATGCCCACTTCGTAGAGCCAGCTGCCCGCGTAGTCGTACATGCCGCAGGTGGACATCACGCTGAGCACCCGCTGCACATGTTCGGCCGGCAGTGCGCGCCGGCGCGTCAGGGGGTTGACGCCGTTGTTCGCCAGCGTGGCGGCCATGTAGGCGAGGTCGCGGCAGCTCACCAGCACCGAGCACTGGCGGAAGTAGTTCTCCAGCGCGGCCATGGGGTCGCCGTCGATGATGCCGAAGTTCTTCAGCATCCAGGCAATGGCCCGGTTGCGGAAACCGGTGGCGCTTTCCGAGTGGTAGACCGATTCGTCCACGTCGAGCGGGCGGCCCACGAAATCGGACAGCGCGGCCAGGATGCGGTGCCACTGCTGCTGGGGCGTGTCGCCACCCACCAGGCTGGTGGTGGCGATGGCCCCGGCGTTGATCATGGGGTTCTTGGGCGCTCCGCTGACCGGGTCGAGGCTGATGGAGTTGAAGGCGTCCCCGCTGGGTTCCACCCCGACCTTGCGCGAGACCAGCGGCTGGCCCCGGTCGGCCAGCGCGGCGCCAAACACGAAGGGCTTGGAGATGGACTGGATGGTGAAAGGCAGCTCGGCGTCCCCCACCGTATAGGCCACGCCGTCCATGGTCACCAGGCAGATGCCCAGCCCGTTCGGGTCGACCTTGGTCAGCTCGGGGATGTAGTCGGCCAGCCGGCCGTCCGCCATGGAGCCCAGACGCGCGTGCAGCGCGTCCAGGTAGGTCTGTATGGGGTGTTGCATGCGCGTGGTTCCGGGCGATGGCGACCTGGAGCCGCACGCAAGCGCTGTGCCACCCGGGCCGTCAGCAGGCCGTGCAGGCCATCAGCGCCTGGCGGTTCTGCTCGCGTGTCTGCTCGACCAGGTAGTCGAGGAACACCCGGGTGCGCTGGGGAATGAACTTGCGGCTGGGCATGGCCGCATACAGCTGGAGGCGGCCGGTGATCCAGGGGCTCAGCACCCGCACCAGCTCGCCGTGTGTCAGGTAGGCCGCGACGATATCCACCGCCACCGAGGTGATACCCGCGCCGTCCAGCGTGGCCCGCAGCAGCGTGTCGGTGTGGTTGGCTTTCATGACCGGTTGCAGCTCGACCACGACGGGCTGCTCGGGGTCGGTCTGTCGCCACAGCCGCCATGAGCCGCTGCGGGTGTGGGGCATGTCCAGCAGCAGGCAATCGTGGTCCTTGAGCTCCTCGGGCGTCTGTGGCATCCCCTTGCGTTTCACATAGCCCGGGGAGGCAACCAGGATCGCCTCTGAGCCGCCCACCAGCCGCGCCACCACATCGGCGTCAAAGCCTTCGGGCGTGCCGATCAGGGTGATGTCGAAGTCTTCGATGGGCGGGTCGCGCGGCGATTCGACCTCGATCTCCACACGGATCTTGGGGTAGCGCTCGCGAAAGCCCGCCAGCAGGGGGGCCACCACATGGGTGGCCAGCACCGGTGGCGCATGCAGGCGCAGGGTGCCGGCCAGTTCCTGGGTGTGGGCGCTCGTGACGGCGTGGGCTTCGTCGATGTCCTGCAGGATGTGGCGCACCCGGGCCAGGTAGGCCTGGCCCGCCTCGGTGAGCGCGAGCCGCCGGGTGCTGCGTTGCAGCAGCCGCGCCCCCAGGTGGTCTTCCAGATCGGCCACCAGCCGGGTGACCACCGGCGCCGAGAGGTCCAGCGCTCGCGCAGCGGCCGCAAAGCCGCCTTCGTCCACCACCCGTTCAAACACACGCATTGAAAGCAATCGGTCCATGGTGCTGATGTTCTCCGTTCCAAGGCCTTTATTGTTTCGATTTTAGAAATACATCATGAGCGATGTGGTTGTTTATCTATCGATTTGGAAACTTTACAGTTCATCCCATCGACGAGCCAAACCCTGACGCGCCGAGGGACCCGAAGACGACCCGTCCGACCGGTCCGATAACCTCAACCTCAAAGGACTGTGATCATGAAAACCGCTTACGCTTCCGCCATCGCTCTCGCCGTTGCCGCTCTGACCGCCGGCCAAGCCCTCGCTTCCGACATCAACGTGGGCAAAACCCGCGAACAGGTCAAAGCCGAACTGGCCCAAGCCATCCGCGCCGGCAACATCCAGGCGGACGGCCAGACCGGCCAGACGTTTGCCGAACTGTTCCCCGGCAGCTACCCCGCCAAACAGGCCGTCGCCGGCAAGACCCGCGCTCAGGTGCAAGCCGAAACCGCCCGCGCCATCCGCAACGGTGACATCGTTGCCGACGGCCAGACCGGCCAGACCTTCGCCGAACTGTTCCCCGGCAGCTATGGCCATGTCAACACCGCCGTGGCCAAATCGGGCCGCGACGCCGTGAAAGCCGAAGTGCGCGAAGCCATCCGCGCCGGCCAGATCCAGGCCGACGGCCAGACCGGCCAGACGTTTGCCGAGCTGTTCCCCGGCAGCTACGCCAACGTGAACTGATGGGTGCCGCGGCCTGCGGGTCGCACCCCCCGACGAAGCCCGGCCCTGGCCGGGCTTTTTCTTTTTCGGCGCTCAGTCGCTGGCCAGCGGTATGGCCACACCCGGGTGGCCGGCCCACAGCCCGAAGGGCACGTCCAGCGTCATGCTGAAGCGGTCGCCGCGGTACCAGAATCGGCCGGCCATCACGATGCGCCCGTCTGCATCCAGCACCCGGCGGGTCATCAATGCCACCGGTGTGGCAAAACCGCAGCCCAGCGACTGGGCCAGCGGCTGGTCGGCGGCCAGCACCTGCAGATCCTGCTGCAGGCGGTGCAGGCGTTCCGGGGCATGGCGTTGCAGCAGCCAGATGACTTTTTCGCGGCCTGCTGCGCCGCGTGGAAACCGGGTTTCCACGTCGCTCGCGATGAAGAGTTCGGCCAGGCAGAACGGTGCGTCACCCTGCCAGTGGCGTTTGCGCAACCGGGTGTAGCGTGCCAGGGCGCTGCCCTGGCCTGGCAGTGGTTCGGGCAGGGCCACGCGGGTCTGGCGTTCCAGCAGCTCGATGCGCAGGTCGGCCTCGCCGGCGTGGTCCACCACGGGGGACGCGGGAGGAGATTCGCTCACGAAGCTGCCACGCCCGCGGGTGGAGGCGATCAGGCCTTCTCGCGCCAGCAGGCCGTAGGCATGGCGCACCGTCACGCGGGCCAGGCCCAGCTCCTGCGCGAGGGTGGCCACCGTGGGCAGGCGCTCGCCCGGACGCAGTTCGCCATGCGTGATGCGGTGGCGCAGCACGCTGGCCAGGCGCAGGTACTGCGCCACGCCGGGTTCGCGCGGGGTGTCAGGCGTCATGTTCGGGCAGCAAGGCGGCAGGCACCCGCACCGGCAGCTCCAGCAGCAGCTGGGCCATGCCCTTGCCCAGCGGGTCGTTGCGCAGCGAGGCCATGCCGCCGCCGCCCAGGGCGCGTTCGCACAGGAAGTTGAAGGCGTGGATGCCGGGCACCTCGTAACGCGTGACAGGCCCCTGCACCAGGTGCTCCAGCCAGGCCTTCACCCGCTCAGGGGTGAGCTGCGCGCGCAGCAGCGGCGCCAGTGCGGGCGTTCGAGCAATGACGCCGATGTTGGAGGTGTCACCCTTGTCGCCGCTGCGGGCCCAGGCCACCCGCACCAGGGGCACCTCAACAGCGTCGGGGCCTACATCGAGGCGCTCGTGGCTCACTTCGGGGGGCAAGGGCGAGGCCGGGTTGCCGTGGGGAATGTCCACCACCCGCACCTCATCACCCAGGTGCACCTCGGGCGTCAGGCGGGCCTTGTCCAGCAGGAAGGCGTGCTGGCGGATGGAAGGTGACACCGATGGCCGCCCGCCCGCCCCCGTGGTGCCGGGTGCCCACGAGGTGCCCGCGGGTGCGATTTCCCGGGCGAACAGCTCCAGCGCCTCTTTCTTCGGGTGGGTGACGGTGAGCCGCAGCACGGCCTCCCGGGTGTGGGTGGCGCGGGCATGCGGGCCATAGCACGACTCGGCGCCCAGCACCTCCAGGTGGTGCCCGGTATAGGGTGGCAGGCCCAGCGCGGCCAGCATCTCGCCAGTGCGCTCCAGGATGGCTTCGCCGGTGCGGCGCGCCTTGGCCACCGCATCGATGCCGACGATGGTGAGCTGGCCCGAGCAGCGGTAGCCGGCCATGTAGGTCGCGCTCACCTTGTAGGTGGCCGTGGGCGCGCGGCCCCGTGCTCCCGTCACCCGCACGCGGTGTTCACCGGTCTGCGCGAGCGAGACCCGGCTGAAGTCGCAGATCACGTCGGGCAGGCGGTAGTCGCGCGGGTCACCGATCTCGTAGAGCATCTGCTCGGCCACCACGGCAGGCACCACCAGGCCGCCGGTGCCGGCGGGTTTGGTCACGGTGAAGCTGCCATCGGCCGCGCACTCGACGATGGGGTAGCCGATGTGGGCCCAGTCTGGCACGCGCTCCCAGTCGGTGTGCAGGCCGCCCGTGCCTTGTGCGCCGCATTCGATGATGTGGCCGGCCAGGGAACCGCCGGCCAGTGCGTCGTAGGCGTGGGCGGGCCAGCCGAACTCGTGCATCAGCACACCCAGCGTCACCGCCGAGTCGACACAGCGGCCGGTGATGACGACCTGGGCGCCAGCGTCCAGCGCGGCCTTGACCGGCAAGGCGCCCAGGTAGGCGTTGGCGCTCACCAGCCGCTCCGGCAGGCCGGGCACCTGGCCGCGCAGCGAGGCCACATGGGGCATCACGTCGTCGCCCAGCACCACGGCGATCTTCACCGCCACGCCCAGCTCGGCGGCCAGCGCGGCCAGGGCATTGGCGCAGCCTTGCGGGTTGACACCACCGGCGTTGCTGACCACGCGGATGCCTCGCGCCACCACGTCCCTGAGCACCTGGCGCATCGCCACGGTCACGAAATCGGTGGCGTAGCCCAGCTCGGGTTTCTTGAGCCGGGCACCGGCCAGGATGGACATGGTCAGCTCGGCCAGGTAGTCGAACACCAGGTAGTCGATCTGGCCGCTGTTGACCAGCTGGGGTGCGGCCACCGCGCTGTCGCCCCAGAAGCCGCTGGCGCCGCCGATGCGCACGGTTCTCTCGCTCATGTCAGGTCCTCAGTTGCCGGTCCACTGCGGGGCGCGTTTTTCACGGAAGGCCGCCTGCCCCTCGGCCGCGTCCTCGGTCAAGGCGAACAGGCCGATCTGGCTTTCGGTGAAGGCCATCGACTGCTCGAACCCCATGTGCTGGGTGTGCTTGAGTGTGTAGAGGCCGCGTCGGATGGCGGCGGGCGACTTGTCCAGCAGGCGATCCAGCAGGGTCTGCAAGGCGGTGTCGACGTCGTCGTGCACTTCGTTGATCAGGCCCAGTGCCAGCGCGCGTTCGGCGCTGACCGGCTCGCCACACAGGCACAGGTCGTTGAGCACGCGCCGCGGCAGCAGATCGCCCAGCACGCTGAGTACCTGGGCCGGGAACACGCCCACCTTGACCTCGGGCAGGCCGAAGATGGCATGGCGGGCCGCGACGGCGAAATCGCACACGGCCATCAGCCCCATGCCGCCGGCCATGCAGGCGCCATTCACCCGTGCGATCAGCGGCACCTGGCAGGCGCGGGCCTGGCGCAGCAGGTTGGCAAAGGCCTGGGTGGGCTCGGCGTAGTCGAACTTGAAGGAGCCGCCGGTCTGCAGGTCGGCGCCCGCGCAGAAGGCCTTGTCACCCGCGCCCGTGACCACGATGGCGCGCAGCGAGCGGTCGCTGCCCGCGTGTCGCAGCTGCTCGGTGATCCCCGCCAGAACGGCCGGGCTCATGGCGTTGCGGCGCGCCTCGCGCTGTATGGTCAGCCACAACACGGGGCCGCGCCGTTCCGTCAGCAGTTCGTTGTTGTCCATAAAAACCTATCAATAGGATCAATGACCCCATGATAGGCGTGGTTGCTTGTCTGGACAGGCGGGTTTGCCCGGGGGCTCAGGCGGCGGCGAACGCCTGGTGGGTGCTCAGGAAAATGCGGTTGTGCAGGCGCTGCCCGAAGGCGGTCTTGCGCAGCCTGTCCATCACCGGCCCCTTGACTTCGGCCAGCTGCAGCGCCACACCCCGTTCATCCAGGCGGCGTTCCAGGTCGCCCAACATGTCCAGCGCCGTGGCATCGATCTGGTTCACGCCCGAGCACACCAGCAGCACGCGGCGCAGCGACGCATCGGCCTGCAGTTGTGCCTCGATGTGCTGCTCGACCACGGCGGCGTTGGCAAACACCAGGTTCTCGTCCACGCGCAAGGCCAGCAGTCCGGGCACGGTCTGCACCGGGTGGCGGCGCACGTTGCGGAAATGTTCGGTGCCCGGCACCCGACCGATCACGGCCATGTGGGGCTGGCTGCTGCGCCACACCAGCACCGCCAGCGACAGGGCCACACCGGCCAGGATGCCGGCGTCCACCCCCACCAGCAACACCCCGCCCGCGGTGGCCAGCAGCGCCAGCGCATCGGCACGGTCGTAGCGCCAGGCTTCGCGCAGCTTCTGCAGGTCGATCAGCTGAGAGACGGCAACCACGATGGTGGCGGCCAGCACGGCGTGGGGCAGGTGGTGAAACCAGCCGGTGAGACCGACCAGCACCAGCGCCATCAGCCCCGCCGAGACGACCCCGGACAGCGGCGTCTGCGCGCCCGCAGCGAAGTTCACCACCGACCGCGCAAACCCGCCCGTGACAGGGTAACCGCCCGAGAGGGCGCTGGCCAGGTTGGCGGCGCCAAGCCCCAGCAACTCCCTGTCGGGCGTGATGCGCTGGCGCCGCCTGAGTGCGAGCGACGGCGCCACCGAGACACTTTCGACAAAGCCCACCAGCGAGATCAGCAGCGCAGGCAGCGCCAGCGTGGCCACCTCGTGCCAGCTGGGCAGGTGCAACTGCAGCGCGGGCAGACCGGCGGGCACGGCACCCACGATGCGAACACCGGCTCGCGTATCCAGCTGCCAGGTGGCGACCACGACCGTGCCCGCCACCACCACCGCCATGGGGGCGAGCTTGCCCAGCAGGTGGGTGCCCAGCGTGCGGCGCGCCAGCAGCAGCAGCGCGACCGAACCCAGGCCGATCGCCGCCGTGGCCGGGTGCACCTGCGGCAGCGCGCGCAGCAGGTGGGCGAGCTGTGCCAACGCGTTGTCACCCCCGGCCGGCAGGCCCAGCAGGTGGCGCAGCTGCCCGATCACGATCAGCAGCGCCGAACCGGTGATGAAGCCGCTGATGACCGGGTGGCTGAGCAGGTGGGCCAGAAAACCCAGCCGCAACAGGCCAAAGGCCAGCAGCATCAGCCCCGACAGCAAAGCCAGCGTGACCGCCAGGGCCACGTACTCCGGCGAGCCCGCCGCAGCCAATGGTTGCAGGGCGCTGGCCGTCATCAGCGATGCCACCGCCACCGGGCCCACGGCCAGCGTCATGCTGGAGCCGAGCGCGGCATAGGCCAGCAACGGCAGGATGCTGGCGTACAGCCCCACCTGCGGGGGCAACCCCGCCAGCATGGCGTAGGCCAGGCTCTGCGGAATGAGCATGACCGTGACGATCAGGCCAGCGGTCAGGTCGCCCGACAACTGCGGGCGCCGGTACGCCCGCAACCATGGCGGCAGCCACCGCGACACCACGCCCGTCATGGCTGCCTCAGGCGTCCTGGGTGGCCGGCGCTTTCAGGCGCTCGGCGATTTCGAAACCGGCCATGCCCGCCAGCATGGCGAGCACGAACACGGCCGCCTTGATTTCGCCGGCCCCAAGCGAAACCAGGGCTGGCCCGGGACAAAAGCCTGCCAGGCCCCAGCCCGCGCCGAAGGCCAGACTGCCCACGATGAGGCGGCGGTCGACATGGCGCGCGTCGGGCAGGTGCAAGGCACCTCCCAGGAACGTGGTGGTGCGGCGTTTGGCCACCGCGAAGGCGAACACGCCGACCAGAATGGCGCCACCCATCACGAGGGCGAGGGACGGATCCCAGGCGCCGAACAGGTCGAGAAAACCGATCACCTTGCCCGGGTCGGTCATGCCCGCCAGGATGAGGCCGATGCCGAAGATCAGGCCCACGAAGAATTCAGTGAAGCGTTGCATGTGAAGCCCCTTCGGTTCAGGCCAGCGCGTGGCGGACGAGGAAAACGGTGACGAAGCCGGCACCCATGAAAGCCAGCGTGGCGGCCAGCGAGCGTGGTGACAGGCGCGACAGCCCGCACACCCCGTGACCACTGGTGCAGCCGGAGGCGTAGCGTGTGCCCGCACCCACCAACAGGCCGGCCACGATCAGCGTGCCCCATCCCGCGTCGATGCGCGCGGTGATGGGTTCTGCGAAGACGGCGTACAGCGTGGGCGCCACCAGCATGCCGAGCACGAAGGCCAGGCGCCAGCCCGTGTCGCCGGCGCGCGGGCGCAGCAGGCCACCCACGATGCCGCTGATGCCGAGGATGCGGCCATTGAGCAGGATGAACAGGGCCGAGGCGATGCCCAGCACGATGCCGCCGGCCAGCGACGACCAGGGCGTGAAATGGGTCCAGTCGATGGACATGGTGTTACTCCTTGGTGGACAACGAGGAAACGGAAGGGGGGACGCAGAACTGCTGGTAGAGCACCCCCATCACCGCGAGCGCCTGCGGGCTGTCGATGCGGTAGTGGATGTGTTTGCCCTCGCGGCGGGTCGCCACCAGGCCTTCGTCGCGCAGCACGGCAAGCTGCTGCGACAGCGTGGGCTGCACGATGCCCAGGCGCTCTTCGAGTTCGCCCACGCGCAGCTCGCCCTGGCTCAGCTGGCACAGCAGCAGCAGGCGGTCCGGATTGGACAGCGTTTTCATCAGGCGGCAGGCGCCGTCTGCGGCGGTGCGCATGGCATCCAGGTCGATGTCGGGTTCGGCCAGCATGGGGGGGCTCCTTTTGATCTAGCTCAACAATATTCTATTGACTGACATTATGTCTGTCAATAAACTATTTAAAACTTAATTCATTGGGAACCAGACATGAAACCTGTCGTGAAAGCCTTCTTCGATCCCGCCACCTGGACGGTGAGCTACGTGGTCTACGAAAAGC
This sequence comes from Synechococcus sp. UW140, assembly GCA_943368755.1. Lineage (GTDB taxonomy): Bacteria > Pseudomonadota > Gammaproteobacteria > Burkholderiales > Burkholderiaceae_C > Hydrogenophaga. The sequence goes on from CALRLO020000008.1 coordinate 38,903, forward strand.
CCGGTTCGGCCGCGGCCGTGGTGGATCCGGTGCTGGACTACGACGCCAGGTCGGGCCGCACGCGCACCACATCGGCCGACCGGCTGGTCGCATTCGTGCGGGAGCAGGGTCTGAGCGTCGAATGGATCCTGGAAACCCACGCCCATGCCGACCACCTCTCGGCCGCGCCTTACCTGCGCCAGCAGCTGGGAGGGCGCATGGCCATCGGGGGTGACATCAAGACCGTGCAGGAGGTTTTCAAGCGGGTGTTCCACCTGGAGCCGGAGTTCCGCACCGACGGCTCCCAGTTCGACCACCTGTTCACCGAGGGTGAGACCTTTCGCATCGGCCGTCTGGAGGCGCGCGCCCTGGCGACGCCGGGCCATACCCCGGCCTGCATGGCCTACCAGATCGGTGACGCCGTGTTCGTGGGCGACACGCTCTTCATGCCCGACGTGGGCACCGCCCGCTGCGATTTCCCGGGGGGCGATGCCCATGCGCTGTACCGTTCCATCCAGAGGTTGCTGAACCTGCCCGCCGACACGCGGCTCTTCATGTGCCACGACTACCCTCCCGAGGGTCGGGAGCCCGCCTGGGAAACGACGGTGGCGGCCCAGCGGGCCCACAACATCCATGTGCACGACGGCGTGACGGAGGACGGTTTCGTGGCCCTGCGGACACGGCGCGATGCCACGCTGGACATGCCGGTGCTGATCCTGCCGTCGGTGCAGGTCAACATCCGCGCGGGCGCTCTGCCACCAGCCGAGGCCAACGGGGTGTCGTACCTGAAGGTGCCCGTGAACCTGCTCTAGGGAGCCGGCGTGGCCCGCACGCGCTGGCTGGCAGCCACGCGGTTGCCGCCCGCAGCGCGGGCCCGATCCACCGCGCCCTGCGCGAGCTGCACCAGGTCTTCAACCGCGCCCAAGTGGGTGGTGGACACCGTGGCCAGCCCCACACTCACCGTGACCACCGGAGCCACACTGGAGGCCTGGTGCCGGATGCCCAGCTGCTCCACGATGCGCCGCACCTGCTCGGCCACCACCTTGGCGCCGTTGAAATCGGTCTCGGGCAGCAGCAAGGCCAGTTCGCCGCCACCCAGCCGTGCCGCCTGGTCACTGCCGCGTTTCATGCGGGCCGCAAGGGCCTGGCCCACACGCTGCAGCATGCTGTCGGTGGCGGGCAGGCCGTGTACGTCATTGAAATTCTGGAAGTGGTCGATGGACAGCAGCATCAGCGTCAGCGGTTGTCCCGAGCGCTTGAGCCGGGTGAATTCGTTGGCCAGCACATCGTCGAAGTGCCGCCGGTTGGTCAGACCGGTGAGCCGGTCCTTGTGGTCGACCTGCACCAGCTCCCGGTAGGCCTGGTCGAGTTCGCCCGTGCGGCGTTTGACGCGTTCATCCAGCTGGGCCAGCTCTTCCTGTGCAGCGTCCAGCCGGGTCTGCAGCTGCCCGCTCTGCGCCTGCAAATGGCCAATGCGGCGGTAGGCCGCGTACAGCACGCCCACCAGCACAAGGGCCAGAGCAGCGGTGACGGCAAAGGCGGTGGACATGACAACGGCCCGGGTTGCAACGTCCGGCCAGTGTAGGCTTTTGCCCGTGCCACGAACAGCCCCGTCGGGGGGCGGGTTACCATCTGCGCACCCATGACTTCAACACCCCCACAGCCCCAGCGGTCCCAGGTTGCCCTGGCACCCAGCCGCGGCGTGGCCCGGTCGCTGAAAGTCCAGCGCTATGGCTTGTGGCTGCTGGTGGTCGGGTTGCTGGTGGTGCTGTGGGGCGGGCTGTTCGTCTCGCTGGAGCATCAGCGCCAGCGCCTGCTGGAGCAAAGCACCCAGGAGCTGTCGCTGCTCAACCGCGCCATTGCCGAGCAGACCGCCGGGCTGTTCAAGGCCGTGGAGACGGCGCTCAACGTCACCGACCACTGGCTGTCCGATTTCAAAGGGGTCGATCCGGTCAACAACCCGCGCTTCGTGGCGCTGGTCGAGCACCTGCGGGAGTCGTCGGACGGCCTGTTCGACCTGCGAGCGGTGTCGGCATCCGGCGAACTGCGCCATGTGCCCAACCCCACCGGTCGGGTGCTGGCGAACGTGGCCGCCCAGGACTACGTCAAGGTGCATGGCGAGCGGATCTCGCGCGCGATTCACATCGGCCAGCCCGCGCTCAGCCCGCACAGCGGCAAGTGGGAGCTGCCGGTGTCGTGGCGCACCACCAGCTCCGCGGCGGGCGTGGCGGTGCTGGTGGCGGCGGTGGACGTGGAGATGCTGGCGCTCGCCTACGACCCCCTGCGCACCCAGCCCGATGGCACCATCGTGCTGCTGAGGCGCGATGACCGGGTTCTCTCGCGCGCGCCGTTCAAACCCGAGTACCTCGGTCGCAGCCTGCGGCCCAACGCCAACCTGCAGATGCTCACCGAGAGCCAGCTGCGCGCCACCTTCACCGCCGACAGCGGCAGCACCGACGGCGTGCGCCGCATCGCCAGTTTCGAGCGGCTGGAACAATACCCGCTGACCGTGCTGGTTTCGCGTGGAGAGCGCGGTGTGCTGGCGCCCTACCACGAGCGCCGCAACAGCCTCATCCTGGCCTGCGCGCTGCTGTCGGCCACCGTGCTGCTGCTGACCGCCGTGGTGGGTCGTGCCCAGGGCGCGCTGCAGCGCACACAGGAGCGCATGCAACGGCTGGCGCTGGTCGACGACCTCACCCACATCATGAACCGGCGCGCCTTCATCGACCAGGCCCGGCGCGAGTTCGCCCGGGTGCAGCGTGGCCAGCGGCCGTGCAGCGTGCTGGTGGTCGACCTGGACCACTTCAAGCAGATCAACGACACCCATGGCCACCTGGTGGGCGACCAGGTGCTGCGCGAATGCTGTGCCGCGTGGCGCGCCGTGCTGCGCACACAGGACCTGATCGGCCGCATGGGCGGCGAGGAGTTCTGCATCATGCTGCCCGAGCTGAACGCGCAGGACGCCGTGGTGGTGGCCGAACGGCTGCGCCGCCTCACGCTGGAGCTGGTGTTCCAGGGCGAATCCGGCGGATTTCACACCTCCATCAGCGTGGGTGTGGCCGAACGCCTGGCGGCCGACACCGGCTGGGAGCCCCTCTACGACCGCGCCGACAAGGCGCTTTACCGCGCGAAGGCGCAAGGCCGCAACCAGGTGGTGGCCGCCTGAAAGGACAAGCCATGTTGCAACTCGTCATGCGTGGCCGCGAGGCCGATCTGGGTCACGGCCTCAAGGTGCGTCGCCTGCTGCCCCAGGCCCAGCAGCGCCACGTGGGCCCCTTCGTGTTCCTGGACCACGCCGGTCCGGTGGTCATCGCACCCGAGCACGCGCGGGCGGCCGACGTCCGCCCACACCCCCACATCGGCCTGTCCACCGTGAGTTACCTGCTCGGGGGTGAGGTCACCCACCGCGACAGCCTGGGCGTGACCCAGGTGCTCAAACCCGGCGACGTCAACTGGATGACAGCCGGGCGCGGCATTTCGCACTCCGAGCGTTTCGAGACGCTTGGCGCCTTTGCCGGGCGGGGCCTGGAGCTGATGCAGTTCTGGGTCGGTCTGCCCGAGGCCGACGAAGAGGTGGAGCCCAGCTTCGTGCACCACCCGGCCGACACCCTGCCCGAGGCCGTGGCCGACGGCGTGTGGATGCGCCTGATCGCCGGTGAGGCCTATGGCCTGCGCAGCCCGGTGGCCACACGTTCGCCGCTGTTCTATCTGCACACCGAATGGCAGCAGGGCGCCACCGCGGCACTGCCCGGTGGCTACGCAGAGCAGGGGGTGTACGTGCTGGCCGGCGCTGTCGAGCATGCCGGGCAGACCTACCACGCCGGTGACCTGCTGGTGTTCGACAACGCCACCGACACCCTGCGCGCCACCGAGGTCAGCACGCTGATGCTGTTCGGCGGCGAGCCGCTCGGTCACCGCTTCATCTGGTGGAACTTCGTCTCCTCGCGCAAGGAGCGCATCGAGCAGGCCAAGGCCGACTGGCAGAGCGGGGTCATCTCGCTGCCGCCCCACGACAACGGCGAGTTCATTCCGCTGCCGACCTAGTTGGTCCGGCCCAGTTCGGGCCAGCGACGGTGGGCCAGCACCCAGGCCAGCACGCCCACGCTGAGCATCAGCAGGCAGGCCGTGGCCAGCCAGACCACGGAGTGCATCACCAGCGGGGCCACCGCGCCCGCCACCACGCCGTTGGCCACCGCGCCAATGACGGCCTGCAACGACGACGCCATGCCGCGCCGCTCGGGGTGCAGGTCCAGCACCAGCAGGGTCACCACCGGCACCATGGTGGCCCAGCCGTAGGCGAAGATGGACATGGGGATCAGCGCCCACGACACGTGGGGCACCAGCAGCAGGCTGGCCACCAGGTTGACCACCGCCATGCCGAGCATGATCACGAAGCCGTCCCGTATCTGGCGCTTCGGGGGAATGCGCCCGGCCACGCGGCCGCTGCGCCAGGCGCCCAGCATGATGCCGCTGATGTTGAACACGAAGAACCAGAAGAACTGCGTGGGTGCCAGCCCCAGGTGTTCGCCCAGGAAGGCCGGGGCCGACAGCACGTAGAGGAACATGCCGTTGAACGGCACCCCGCTGGCCAGTGCCAGCAGCATGAACCGCGGGTCCGACAGGAGCTGGCGGTAGCCGCGCATCAGGTGGCCCACCTCGAAAGCCTGACGCTGCGTGGGGTGCAGCGTCTCGGGCAGCAGCCTGAAGTTGGCCACCCACAACAGCACGCCCACGCCACAGAGGAACCAGAAGATGCTGTGCCAGCCCAGGTGCACGTAGAGCCAGCCGCCGATGATGGGCGCGATGGCCGGCGCGATGCCGAAGAAGATGGTCACCTGGCTCATCATCTTCTGCGCCTGGTCGGGCGGGAACATGTCGCGGATCACCGCGCGCGAGACCACGATGCCCGCGCCGGTGGACAGCCCCTGCAGCGCACGAAAGAAGATCAGCTGGCCCACGGTCTGCGACAGCGCGCAGCCCAGCGAGGCCACGGTGAACGCCGCCACGCCCCACAGCACCACCGGGCGGCGCCCGAAGCTGTCGGCCAGCGCGCCGTGGAACAGGTTCATGAAGGCGAAGCCGAACAGGTAGGCCGACAGCGTCTGCTGCATCTGCACCGTGTTGGCCCCCAGCGCCTGCTGTATGCCCGAATAGGCCGGGATGTAGGTGTCGATGGAAAACGGCCCGAGCATGCCGAGCAGGGCGAGCAGGACGGCCAGCGCCCAGCGCGGGGCGTGCCAGAGTTGGGCGGCGTTGGGGTTCATGTCGGGCGTGTGAAAACCCGCCATCCTACGCCCTTGGTGTTGACGCCGCCCGTCTGGGGCCACCACACTCGACGGCCATGAAACACACCTTCCTCCTCTCGCTGGCGCTGCTGTGTGGCGCCGTCTCTGCCTTCGACCTGCAAGGCCACCGCGGCGCCCGTGGCCTGGCGCCCGAGAACACCCTGGGCGGATTCGCCCGCGCCCTGGCCGTGGGCGTGAACACCCTGGAGCTGGACGTGGCACTGACCGCCGACCACGTGCCGGTGGTGATGCACGACCCGGCACTCAACGGTGACATCGCGCGCGATGCCACAGGCCAGTGGCTGGGCCGCACCGGCGCCCTGGTGCGTTCGATGAAGGCGGCCGATCTGGCGGCCTACGACGTCGGCCGCCTGCGCCCGGGCTCGGGCTACGCCGGCACCTTCGCGCAGCAGACCGCCATGGATGGCGAGCGCATCCCCACGCTGGACGCGGTGTTCGAGCGTTTCAAGGGCAGCGGTGCCGGCTTCAACGTCGAGATCAAGTCTTTCCCCAACCGGCCGGACGACACGGTCGACATCGACACTTTCGTGCGGGCCGTGCTGGCCGTGGTGGACCGCCACCAGCTGCGTGCCAAGGTCACGATCCAGAGCTTCGACTGGCGGGTATTGCCCCGCGTGCGGGCGCTGGCACCCGATGTGGTCACGGTGCAGCTCACCATCGAGCGCGGGCGCAACAACAACGTGACCGCGCCGGACTGGACCGGTGGCCTGAAACGCGACGACCACACCTCCACGCCCGCCATGGTCAAGTCGGCGGGCAGCGCGGTCTGGAGCCCGTTTTTCCAGGACCTGACCGAGGCCTCGACCCGCGAAGCCCAGGCGCTGGGCCTCAAGGTCATTCCCTGGACGGTCAACGAGCCGGCCGACATGGACCGGCTGCTGGGCTGGAAGGTCGACGGCCTGATCACCGACTACCCCGATCGCCTGCGCACCGTGATGGGCCAGCGCGGCCTGCCGCTGCCGACGCCGCTGCGCTGAAGCTGAAGCGGCTCAGGCCAGCAGCGCCACGTTGCCACCTGCGGCGGTGGTGTTGACGGTCAAAGTCTGCTCGGCGCAGAAACGCAGCAGGTAGTGTGGCCCGCCGGCCTTGGGGCCGGTGCCCGAGAGGCCTTCGCCACCGAAGGGCTGCACGCCCACCACCGCGCCGATGATGTTGCGGTTGACGTAGACATTGCCCACGTGGGCGCGTGCGGCGAGGGCTTCGGCGCGGCTGTCGATGCGGGTCTGCAGGCCCAGGGTCAATCCGTAGCCCAGGGCGTTGATCTGGTCGATGACCGCCTGCGGGTCGCCGCTCCAGCGCAGCACGTGCAGCACCGGGCCGAAGATTTCCTGTGTGACATCGGCCACCGTGTTCACCTCGAACAGGCGCGGTGCGATCAGGTGGGCCGGCGTGTTGGCCACAGGAGCGGGCGGCAGGTGGTCGCGGGCCGAGCCCTCGAGCCGCTGCACGTGGCGCCGGATGTTTTCGAACGCCTCGCGGTCGATCACCGGCCCGACGTCGGTGGCGAGCCGCCCCGGATCACCCAGCACGAGTTCGCGAGCGGCACCTGCCACCATGGCGATCACCCCGTCGGCAATGGCTTCGTGCACACAGAGCAGCCGCAGCGCCGAACAACGCTGGCCCGCGCTGCGAAAGGCGCTCTGCACCACCGCATCGGCCACCTGCTCGGGCAGCGCAGTGCTGTCCACCAGCATGGCGTTGATGCCACCGGTCTCGGCGATCAGCGGCACGATGGGGCCGTCTTTGGCCGCGAGCGCGCGCTGTATGTGTTTGGCCACGGCGGTGGAGCCGGTGAACACCACGCCGGCCACGCCCGGCAGCGCCACCAGCCCCGCGCCCACGGTGTCGCCCGGGCCGTGTTGCAGCTGCAGCGCATCGGCGGGCACCCCGGCCGCATGCAGCAGGCGCACGGCTTCGAGGGCGATGGCGGGCGTCTGCTCGGCCGGTTTGGCGAGCACGGTGTTGCCGGTGGCCAGCGCGGCGGCCACCTGGCCGGTGAAGATGGCGAGCGGGAAATTCCAGGGGCTGATGCACACCCACACGCCGCGTGCGGTGAGCCGCAGCGTGTTGCTCTCGCCGGTCGGTCCGGGCAAGGCGATGGGGGCCATCACGCGTTCGGCCTCGTTGGCGTAGTAGCGCAGGAAGTCGACCGCCTCGCGCACCTCGGCCACGGCGTCACCCCAGGTCTTGAAGGCCTCTTTCACGAGCAGCGCGCACAGGGGGGCGGTGTGGCCCTCCATCGCATCGGCGGCCCGCCTGAGCACGTTGGCGCGTTCGGCCACGGGCACGTCGCGCCAGCTGCGGCCGGCTGCGGCGGCGCGCCCGAAGGCGGCGGGCAGTGTGGCCACATCGGCTTCGGGCACGGCTGGCACAACGCAGCGGCCGTGGGCATCCAGCAGCGCCGCGCGTTCGGATGCGACCGTGAGGTCCACACCCTGGCTGTTGGCGCGTGCCGGGCCATAGAGCGCGGGCGGCAAGGGCAGCGAAGGAACGGGCGACAGGCGCAGCGGTGAGATCAGCAGTTCGTCCATGCCCACCGATTCGTCGGCGAGCTGGTGCACGAAGGACGAGTTGGCGCCGTTCTCCAGCAACCGCCGCACCAGGTAGGCCAGCAGGTCGCGGTGCGCGCCCACCGGGGCGTAGACGCGGCAGCGCACCAGAGGGTTTTTCAGCACCTCGCGGTACACGCCTTCGCCCATGCCGTGCAGGCGTTGCATTTCGTAGGCGGCGCCGGCCTTGGCGGCGAGCTGTTGTATCGCGGCAATGGTGCCGGCGTTGTGGGTGGCGAACTGGGGGTAGATCGCGTCGTGTGCATCCAGCAGCGCGCGGGCGCAGGCCAGGTAGCTCACGTCGGTGTGGTGCTTGTGTGTGAACACCGGGTAGGCGGCCAAGCCCATTTCCTGCGCGCGCTTGATCTCGGCGTCCCAGTAGGCGCCCTTGACCAGGCGGCACATCAGCTTGACGCCGTGGTGGCGCGCCACGCCGGCCACGTGGGTTATGAGTTCCAGCGCACGGGTCTGGTAGGCCTGCAGCGCCAGGCCAAACCCCTGCCAGGTGGGGTGGGCCTGCGCGATGCGGGCCACCAGTGCCTCGAACACCGCGAGCGAGAGCTCCAGCCGGTCGACCTCCTCGGCGTCGATGGTGAGGTTGATGCGCGCCTGCGCCGCCTGCTCGCACAGGCTCCACACACGTGGCACCAGCTCGGTCAGCACACGTTCGCGCTGCGCGTCCTCATAGCGCGGGTGCAGGGCGCTGAGCTTGATGGAGATGCCGTCGTTGGCGCGTTCATCGCCCTGGGAATGTTCAGCCAAGTGGCGGATGGCCTGGGTGTAGCTGGCGAGGTAGCGCTCGGCGTCTTCGGCGGTGCGGGCGCCCTCACCCAGCATGTCGTAGCTGAAGGTGAGGCCAGGTTGTGCACCACGTGCCTGGCGCGCCTCTTTCATGGCTTCGGGCATGGTCTGGCCCAGCACGAACTGACGGCCCAGCAGTTGCACCGCGCGCAGCGTGGCGGCCACCACGGTCTGTGCACCCAGGCGGCCCAGCAGGCCACTGGCACCGTCGTGTGGCAGGAATTTTTTCGACAGGGCAATGGCGCTGGACGAGAGCCGGGCGAGGGCGGGGTGGCCGCCGGACTCGAAATCGGCGCGACCCAGCTGGTCGGCGGTGAGCGCGATGGCGGTCTCGGCGTCGGGCACGCGCAGCAGCGCTTCGGCCAGCCGCATCAGGGCCAGCCCTTCGCCGCTGGAGATGGGGTATTCCTTGAGCAGGCTTTCCATGGCCCAGAACGGCGGCGGGTTCTGGCGCACGGCGGCCACCCAGGGCGCAGCCACACGTGCAGCGGCGGCCCAGTCCAGGTGGTGTTCAAGGGTCTTGAGGCGGTGCGACAGTACGTCGGTCTCGGGGCGGTAAGGCGTGGGCAGGCGCATGGGAAAACTCGCGGTGGGTGGAAATTTGCGCGATGTTCTGCCAAGATGTGGCGAATGATTCGCCAAAAATTGGCAACAAAATAGAGAAAAATTTGGAATCCGAAGACGCCCTGGACCGCACCGACCGCCGCATCCTGCACCTGCTGCAGGCCGATGGCCGGCTTTCCAACCTCAAGCTGGCCGAGGCGGTGGGGCTGTCGCCCACGGCGGTGCTGGCGCGCACCCAGCGGCTCACGCGCGAGGGCTACATCCTGGGCTACGAGGCGCGGCTCAACCCCCTCAGGCTGGGCCGCGGCATGCTGGTGTTCGTGGAGGTGCTGCTGGACCGCACCACGCCCAATGTGTTCGACCAGTTCAAGGCCGCGGTGCAGGTGCGCGACGAGATCATGGAGTGCCACATGGTGGCCGGCGGCTTTGACTACCTGCTCAAGACCCGTGTGGCCGACATGGCGGCCTACCGCGAGTTCGCCGGCACCGTGCTGTGGCAGCTGCCCGGCGTGCGCGAGACCCGCACCTACGCGGTGATGGAGGAGGTCAAGCACTCGTCGCGGCTGGCGTTTTGAGGCGTGTCGGGCCAGAATCGCCGCATTTCCATCACAGGAGCTCACGATGAAGCGGTATCTGGTGTTGGCGTTCGCGGGCCTGGCGCTCGCGGCTCAGGCGCAGTCCATGAAGCCCGGTCTCTGGGAAATGCAGAACAAGATGGGCGGCAACCCGCAGATGGACCAGGCCATGGCCCAGATGCAGCAGCAGATGGCGTCCATGACGCCCGAGCAGCGCAAGATGATGCAGGACATGATGGCCAAGCAGGGCGTGTCCATGGCGCCCGGCAAGGGCGGTGCGATGGCGGTGCGCATCTGTGTCACGCCCGAGATGGCCGCACGCCAGGAAGTGCCCAGCCAGACCGAGGGCGACTGCACCACCACCGTCACCTCGCGCAGCGGCAACACCATGAAGATGAAGTTCGTCTGCAAGAACCCCGCATCGGACGGCGAGGGCACCTACACCTTCCAGGGCGATTCGGCCTACACCGCCAACATGGTGGTGCGCGCCAGCCACCAGGGCAAACCGCAGACCACCACCATGGATGTGCAAGGCAAGTGGCTGGCGGCCGACTGCGGCACCATCAAACCGCCCCGGGCACCCGGCAAGTAGGTCCGCCCCGACCGCCAAAAATGGCGGTGCCCACGCGCACCATCGTGCTGCCGCCGGCCACGGCGGCTTCCAGATCGGCACTCATGCCCATGGAAAGGGTGTCCAGCGCCAGCCCGTCGGCGCGCAGCCGGTCGTAGAGCAGGCGGGCCTGGGCGAACACCGCGCGGGCGGTGTCGAAGTCGGGCGCGGGCTCGGGGATGCACATCAGACCCCGCAGCCGCAGGCGCGGCAGCTGTGCCACGGCATGGGCCAGCTCGGGCAGCTCGGCCGGGCTCACCCCCGACTTGGTGGCACCACCGTCCACATTCACCTGCACACAGACCTGCAGCGGTGCCAGGTGCTCGGGGCGCTGGTCGCTCAGGCGCTGGGCGATCTTGAGGCGATCGACCGACTGCACCCAGTCGAAATGCTCGGCCACCGGCCGGGTCTTGTTGCTCTGCAGCGGCCCGATCAGGTGCCACTCGATGCCGGCGACCCCTTTGAGCGTGGCGATCTTCTCCAGGCCCTCTTGCACGTAGTTCTCGCCAAAGGCGATCTGGCCAGCGGCATGTGCGTCTGTCACGGCCTCGGGGCCGAAGGTCTTGCTCACCGCCAGCAGCCGCACCGCATCCACCGGTCGGCCAACGGCCTCGCACGCCTTTTGTAGGCGGACCCGCACTTGCTGGAGATTGTCGGGAATCGTCGTCATAATGGAAATGTCAATTTTGTCGAGGACGGGACCCTACGGATGGACATCACCCAATTGCTGGCCTTCAGCGTCAAGAACAAAGCCTCCGATCTTCACCTCTCCGCCGGACTGCCGCCCATGATACGGGTGCACGGCGACGTGCGCCGCATCAACGTCGAGCCCATGGACCACAAGCAGGTCCACGCCATGATCTACGACATCATGAACGACACCCAGCGCAAGGTGTACGAAGAGTTCCTGGAGGTGGACTTCTCGTTCGAGATCGAAGGGCTGGCGCGTTTCCGGGTCAACGCCTTCAACCAGAACCGCGGCGCGGCGGCGGTGTTCCGCACCATCCCGAGCAAGATCCTGACGCTCGAGCAGCTCAACGCGCCCAAGATCTTTGCCGATCTGGCGCTCAAGCCGCGCGGCATGGTGCTGGTGACCGGGCCCACCGGCTCGGGCAAGTCCACCACGCTGGCCGCCATGATCAACTACCTCAACGAAAACGAGTACGGCCACGTGCTCACCGTGGAGGACCCGATCGAATTCGTGCACGAGTCCAAGAAGTGCCTCATCAACCAGCGCGAGGTGGGGCCCATGACGCTGTCGTTCTCGGCCGCCCTGCGCTCTGCGCTGCGCGAAGACCCGGACGCCATCCTGGTGGGCGAGATGCGCGACCTGGAAACCATACGCCTGGCCATGACGGCCGCGGAAACCGGCCACCTGGTGTTCGGCACGCTGCACACCTCCAGTGCCGCCAAGACCATCGACCGCATCATCGACGTCTTCCCGGCCGAAGAGAAGGAGATGGTCCGCGCCATGCTGTCCGAATCGCTGCAGGCCGTCATCTCGCAGACGCTGTGCAAGACCAAGGACGGGCAGGGCCGTGTGGCGGCGCACGAGATCATGATCGGCACCAGCGCCATCCGCAACCTGATCCGTGAGGCCAAGGTGGCGCAGATGTACTCGGCCATCCAGACCGGCAGCAATGTGGGCATGCAGACCCTGGACCAGAACCTCACCGACCTGGTGCGACGCAACGTCATCAGCCCGGCCGAAGCACGTGGCAAGGCCAAGATTCCCGAGAACTTCCCAGGGTGACCGACCATGGAACGCGATCAAGCCACCAAGTTCATCAACGACCTGCTCAAGCTGCTGATCAGCCGCAAGGGCAGTGACCTCTTCCTCACGGCCGAGTTTCCGCCGGCCATGAAGATCGATGGCAAGGTGACCAAGGTGTCACCCCAGCCGCTGACCGGGCAGCACACCCAGTCGCTGGCGCGTTCCATCATGAACGACAAGCAGGCCGCCGAGTTCGAGCGCACCAAGGAATGCAATTTCGCGATCGCACCGGCCGGCGTGGGGCGCTTTCGCTGCAACGCCTTCGTGCAGATGGGCCGTGTGGGCCTGGTGCTGCGGGTGATCCCGGCCGAGATCCCCACCATCGACAAGCTGGGACTGCCGCCGGTTCTCAAAGATATCGCGATGACCAAGCGCGGCCTGTGCATCTTCGTGGGCGCGACCGGCTCGGGCAAATCCACCTCGCTTGCGGCCATGGTGGACTGGCGCAATGAAAACTCCTACGGCCACATCATCACGGTGGAAGACCCGGTGGAGTTCGTCCATCCGCACAAGAACTGCATCGTCACCCAGCGCGAGGTGGGCGTGGACACCGACGAGTGGGAAATCGCCCTCAAGAACACGCTGCGCCAGGCGCCCGACGTCATCCTGATGGGCGAGATCCGCGACCGCGAGACCATGGAGCACGCCATCCAGTTCGCCGAGACCGGCCACCTGTGCCTGGCCACGCTGCACGCCAACAACTCCAACCAGGCACTGGACCGCATCATCAACTTCTTCCCCGAAGAGCGCCGGCCCCAGCTGCTCATGGACCTGTCCATGAACGTGCGCTCCTTCATCTCGCAGCGCCTCATTCCGCGCCAGGATGGCAAGGGCCGCGCCGCCGCCATCGAGATCATGATCAACAGCCCCCTGATCGCCGACTTCATCTTCAAGGGTGAACTCACCGAGATCAAGGAGGTGATGAAGAAAAGCCGCAACCTGGGCATGCAGACCTTCGATCAGGCCCTGTTCGACCTGTTCGAGGCCGACCAGATCAGCTTCGAAGAAGCCCTGCGCAACGCCGACTCGGCCAACGACCTGCGCCTGCAGATCAAGCTCAACAGCGAGCGCGCCAAGACACTGGATCTGGCGGCGGGGACGGAGCATCTCTCGATTGTTTGACTTTTATCCATGACCACCATCAACCCCAAAACCTACGACCCCGTTCCCGCGCAGCGCGTGGCTTTCCTTGGCCTTGGCGTCATGGGCTTTCCCATGGCGGGCCACCTCGTCAAGGCCGGCCACCAGGTGACGGTCTACAACCGCAGCGCGGCCAAGGCCGAGGCTTTTGTGGCCGAGTTCGGCGGTGCGGCGGCGCCCACGCCCCGGGCGGCGGCACAGGGGGCGGACATCGTGTTCTGCTGCGTGGGCAACGACGATGACCTGCGCAGCGTGGTGCTGGGCGACCAGGGCGCCCTGGCTGGCATGAAGCCGGGCGCGGTGTTGGTGGACCACACCACCGCATCGGCCAGCGTGGCGCGGGAGCTGGAGGCGGTGGCACGTGGCCTGGGCCTGCAGTTCATCGACGCACCGGTCTCGGGTGGGCAGGCCGGTGCGCAGAACGGTCTGCTGACCGTGATGTGTGGTGGCGATGCGGGGGCGTTCGAGCGCGTCAAGCCGACGGCGATGGCGTTTTCGCGAGCCTTCACGCTGATGGGGCCGAGTGGCGCCGGGCAGCTCACCAAGATGGTCAACCAGATCTGCATCGCGGGCCTGGTTCAGGGGCTGTCCGAGGCGATTGCCTTTGGCCAGAACGCCGGCCTGGATGTGAACCTGGTGCTGGAGGTGATCGGCAAGGGTGCGGCGCAGAGCTGGCAGCTCGACAACCGTGGCAAGACCATGGTGGCCGACCAGTTCAACTTCGGCTTTGCCGTGGACTGGATGCGCAAGGACCTGGGGCTGGTACTCGACGAGGCCAAGCGCAACGGCTCGCGCCTGCCGGTCACCGCCCTGGTGGACCAGTTCTACGCCGATGTGCAGCGTATGGGCGGTAACCGCTGGGACACCTCCAGCCTCATTAAAAGGCTGAAGTAAGTTCCACGCCCGCGCCGCGCCTGCGGCGCGTCACCCCCTCAAGGGGGCAACACCAGCGGACCGGAAATGCCGGCTCCGCGGTGTCCCCGGTGGGGGAGTCATTTGGCTGTGGTTTGTGCCTGCAGGCGCTTGAGCTCTTCGTCGCTGATGATCTCGAGCACGCGCACCACACGCTGTACACCGGGAACGGTGCGGGTCACTTCGGCGGCGCGGTCGGCTTCGCGCTGGGTCACGCGGCCCATGAGGTAGGTGGTGCCACGCTCGGTCAGCACCTTGAACGAGTTCACCGACAGGTCCTTGGCGTCAACCATGGACGCTTTCACGCGGCCGGTGGTCAGCGCGTCGGCCGAGCGCTGGCTCAGCGAGGGGCTGGCCACGATGTCGAGTTCGTTGAAGGTGGCGGCCACGTTCTCGACGCCGTTCACGATCTGCTCCACGCGGGCCTTGTCCTGCTCGTTGGGGACCTCGCCGGTCAGCAGCACGCGGCGGTTGTAGCTGGTCACGTTCACGCGCACCCGGCTGCCCAGCTGGTCGCTGATGCGGTTGCCCGCGCGCAGCTCGATGCCCTGGTCTTCGAGCTGGGCGCCCGAGGTGCGTCGGTCGGTGGCGACCAGCACCGTGCCGGCTGCCGCGCCGCCGATCACCAGCGGGGCACAGGCGCTCAGGGCGCCGCTCAGTGCCAGTGTGGCCAGGGTCAGTTGGGTCAATCGTCGGCTGGTGTGTCGGTTCATGTCGGGTCCTCAGGTTGTGCGCCATCACCCAGCAGCTGGGTATCGACGCCGTCACAGATGCAGTGCAGCACCAGGTGGTGCACCTCCAGGATGCGGGCCAGGCGCTCGTGGGGCACGCTGACCAGCACATCGGTGTCTTTGAGCAGCGTGCCCAGGGCCCCGCTGCGCGCGCCACACAGGGCCACCACCGTCATGTCGCGCTCGTGCGCGGCGGTTATGGCGTCGGTGACGGGCTCGGTCGCGCCAGCGGCGGCCAGCACCAGCAACACGTCCCCGGCGCCGCCCAGCGCGCGGACCTGCCGTGCGAAGCCGGTGTCCGCTGCCAGGGCCAGCGCCGGCAGTTCGGGCCGGTCGCGTTCGAAGCCGGTGACGAAGTGGTCGGCAAACGAGCGGGCCGTGGCCGCCGAGCTGTCGAGCCCGCAGGCCAGCACCTTGCCACCGCCGGTCACACAGGCCAGCACCGCATGCACGGCCGCTTCCACCGGTGTGGCCAGGGTCTGGGCGCACTGGTAATTGAGGTCGGCGGCGTCGATGAAGTGCTGCTGTATGCGCTGTGAAAGCATGGGGCTGGAAGGGGCTGTAGACGTGCCGCGTTTCGGGTTGCCGGCATCATAGCGTCGCGCCATGGCCGTCGGCCGTGAACGCGCCGCGCAACCATTGGATGCCTGCAGGGGCATCTGAGGTTCCCGACGGATCGCAAAGCGCAGGTGAAATCAGTATCACGTCGAAACGGCAGGGAGGCAGCTGGGCCAGCCGCAGCAGGTAGTGCCGGGCCGCAAACACCAGCCGCCGCTGCTTGGTGGTGGTGATGCTGCCTGCCGCTCCACCATGGCGCTGGTTGCGGCGCAAGCGCACCTCGACGAAGACCAGCGTGCCATCGGGCTCGCGCATAATCAGATCGATCTCGCCACCGCCCCGGCCTGGCGTGCGAAAGTTGCGCTGCACCAGTCGCAGCCCGCCTGCCCGCAGGTGCGCCAGAGCCGCGTCCTCGGCGGCGTCGCCCACGGCCTTGGTGTTGGCGGCCCGTTGTCCGGCCTGCCTGGAGTGTTCCCACATTGTCTTTGTCCTCCCCTACCGTACTCGGCGCCGCACAGGGCGCAGCCGGCTCCCAGCATTATCCGGCGCCCGCTGTCTACATGGTCGCCACGCCCATCGGCAACCTCGCCGACCTGAGCCTGCGCGCGTTGCACGTGCTGGGGCTGGTGGACGCGGTGGCTTGCGAGGACACGCGCCACACCGCAGGCCTGCTGCAGGCCTTTGGCCTGCACAAGCCGCTGCTGGCGCTGCACCAGCACAACGAACGCGAAGCCGCCGAAGGTGTGCTCGAACGCCTGCGTCGCGGCGAACGCGTGGCCTTTGTGAGCGATGCCGGTACGCCCGGCGTCAGCGACCCTGGTGCGCGCCTGTGCGCCAGCGTGTGGGACGCGGGCTTTCGCTGCGTGCCCGTACCCGGGGCCAGCAGCGTGACCGCATTGCTGAGCGTGGCGGGTGTCGCCGAAGGCGAGGGGCGTTTCGTGTTCCAGGGTTTTCTGCCGGCCAAAGGCGCCGAACGCCAGCGCGAACTGGCGGCGCTGGGGGGCGAGCCGCGCGCCTGCGTGCTGCTGGAGGCGCCTCACCGCATCGTTTCGCTGGCGCAGGACCTGGCTGCTTTGGGTGAACGCCGGCTGACCGTGGGCCGGGAGCTGACCAAGCAGTTCGAGCAGGTGCACACGCTGGCGTGCGCCGAACTGACCGATTGGCTGAAAGCCGATCCCACCCATGCGCGTGGCGAGTTTGCGCTGGTGTTGCATCCGCTGGAGCAGGCACCTGCCGATGCCGTGCCGGCGGCGGCGTTGCGGGCGCTGGACCTGCTGCTGGCCGAATTGCCGCTGAAGACGGCAGTGAAACTCTGCGCCGAGATCACCGGCGCGCCGCGCAACACGCTCTACGAGGCGGCGCTGGCGAGGAAAAAGGGCGCTTAACGGTTCAGCCGGGGGTCGGGCACTTCGCGCGCTTCGACATCCACCACCTCGGCGGTATCGGGTTGGCCAGGCCAGACCCGGGTGCGTGTGAAGCGCTGCATGCGGGCCACAAAAACCGGCCGGGTGGGCCGACGGCCCCGCAGAAGCGCCCAGATGGCGCCCACCGCCAGCAGCACCAGGGCCACCAGCAGCAGCCCCAGGCCCAGCGCCGCCGCCAGAAGCCACAGGGCCAGGCCCAGAGCACCGCGCACGACGCGGCCCAGAAAGTCGATCAGATCGGACATAGGCGGTAAATGGGGGCGCTTGGCAGGAAAACAAGACGCGCAGCCGTCACAATGGTTGACCACCATTGTCGCGCGAGGAAGCCCGCTGCATGAAACGCCTGTCCCAGTACTTCATCCGAGGCCTGATCACCGTGCTGCCGGTGGGCCTCACGGTTTACCTGCTCTACCTCTTCCTGAGCTGGAGCGAGTCGCTGGCGCTGCGCGTGGTGCGCCCCTTCATCGGCGACTTCTACGTGCCGGGCCTGGGCCTGCTGGTGGGGGTGGCGGCCATCTTCGTGCTCGGGGTCATCGTCTCGCAGCCCTGGCTGGGGCGGCTGCTGTCGCTGATCGAGCTGCCCTTCACCAACCTGCCGGTGGTCAAGAGCATCTACTCGTCGCTCAAGAGTTTTGCCGACTACTTCTCGCCCGGCTCGGCCAAAAGCCCGCAGCAGGTGGTGGTGTTGCGTCAGCCCGGTGGCGAATGGGAAGTGGTGGGGCTGGTCACCCGCCAGCAGTGGGACGACCTGCCCCAGGGGCTCATGGGTGGCGACCGCGTCGCGGTCTACCTGCCCATGGGCTACATGATCGGTGGCTACACCGTGTTCGTGCCCCGCTCGTGGGTACAACCCATAGCCATGTCGGTGGAAGAGGCCATGCGACAGTCGCTCATTGCCTGGATGGGCGGCAAACGCGACGCCGACTCCCCCTGAGCCCGCTCAGTTCTGATCGATGCCGCGCTTCCAGTAGGTGCGTACCCGGCGGTTGAACTGGACGATGCCGGTTTCTTGCGTCACCTTGGGGCCGACCACGAGCACCTCTCTCAGCTTGCCCCCAACGTCTACCACCACGGGAACCCCGCCCGGCAGGAAGCCACCACCAGCCACCACTTTGTAAGCAGAAGCCGTGTTGTTGTCGCTCAGAAACACGTCGGCCTTCCCTGTCAGGTAGTTCAGTGCATAGATGCGTGCTTCGCCCAGACCGGTGCCACAGCTCGCCCGGGGAATGTTGGTGTTGAAGAAAATCACCCCGTTCAAGGTGACCGGTGCGCTCACCACCTTTTCGCCGCTCTGGGTCATGGTGTAGAACCACCCCGTGCTGCTGTCGCCGAGTGTCACACCCGTTCCAACGTTGGCGCTGGTGAGCTCCAACAGGTTGGCGTTGGTGTCGGTGAGGAGGGAGGGTGTTGCGGCACCCGTGTCCTTGAACGTGTAGAAGCGGTTGACGACGCTGGTGTCGAACGGCTGTTCCCGATCGCCGGATCCGATGGCGACCAGTGAGTAGTTGGATCCCGCCGGGCCCTGGATGACATCGGGCGCGTACAGGAACTTGCGCCGCGCGGTGGAGGCGCCTTCACTGCCCCGGGCCGCGTTGAGCTGGGCCAGGTGGCTGACGGTCCAGCTGGTCCGGTCGGACGCTCCGATGTTGGCACGCCAGACATTGGCGCCTGTGTCCGCGAAGTACAAACGGTCAGCGAACGAGTCTCGGTTGTAGTCGACGATGGAGATCTCCGCCGGGATGGAATGGGTTATGCCGGAAACCTGGGTGCAAACCGCGTTTGTGGGGCAGTCACTGTTCGACGCTTCGCTGGACGCACGCCAGATCAGGGCTCCGGTTTCCGCATGGACCACGTACAAAGCAGACCCCATGGTCCGGTTGGTGGTGCCGCTCGCCGTGGTGACCGAGGTGGTGGTGGACGCGGTGATGGAGGAGTTGGGTATGTCTTCAACGGCTGCGTCGTACCCGCCGCCAAAAATCAGCACCGGCACCGATGCTGCGGTAGCCCCGGGGTACTGAACCTGGAGTTTGGAAACCCGGGGCTCCGACCAGGTCTGGCCGAGCTTGCTGAAACCCGGGGTCGTGTTGCTGATCTTCCAGAGGAACTTGGGCTCCATGGCGGAGGAAGACGAAGCCGGCGGCGTGACATCCAGCGCGTACAGGAATCGACCGCCCCGCCGCATGGTCGAGTAGATGTAGGCCTTGTCCACTTTTTGGATCGCTGCCGCGCCGGTGCACGGCGTGGTCGAGTACGTGACATAGCTCGCCACCGACCCATCGACGAAATACTGCTTGGGAACCACCACGCTGTTTTGATACAGCGTGTCCAGCCGAGAGATGAATTCACTGGGAATAAAGGCCCAGGCCTCCGTGCCACCGCCAGTGCCTACACCACCCTTTGTGGCTTTCAGCATGCCGTCGTTCGCGCCGTAGTACACATAGACGTCGTTGTCGTTGCGGCTGCTGCAGGTGGTGTCCCGGTTGTAGTTGATGACGGCCGGGCGGGAATGAAGGACGTCACCATACAGCGACGCGCGCACGTCGTTGGTCGCGTTGGGCGCCGCGGAACTGTTTTCGTTCTGAAGGTCTTGGCCCCGGACCCAGTCGACCGTCGAGGCGTCCAGCAGCGCGGTAACCGACGCGTTGGACGAGGTGAACTGCGCAGCAGCCGTGGTGGCCAGATTGGTACCGTTGGCGCAGCCGATGCAGGTGTAGACCTTGCGGGTGTCCTGAGCCGTTTTGGTTGAGAACTGGATTCGCGCCTGCTGGGCTGCACCGCCTTTTTCCACCACACTGCCGTCTGGCGAATCGCTGCCCGAGGAGGGAATGCCGCTGGGCGCGAAATTCCAGAAGGTCGAGGCTTGGGTCCAGAAACTCACCGCGGTATCCCGGACGAGCTGGGCGCTGGTGGTCTCGGCGCGCGCGCCATCACCCCCGGCCAGATAGACTTCATCCGTGCTGGCGTCGTACTTCAGCTGGTACTGCTTCATGTTGCCGTACCAACGCGTCTTGCCCGCTGCATCCGGGCGGAACATGCCGATGTAAACCTGGTTCAGGTTGGTGCCCCGGACGTTGACGCTGACTGGCAAGGCCACCGATGCAAACGCGGAGTTCACGCTTTGAACCTTGGTCAGCACGGTCGCGAAGGCTTCCAGAAAATCAATGGCGTTCTTCGATTCGAAATAGGCGCCACCCCCCACCTGGGCCGCGCTGCGCATGAACCGGATGGAGCGATCCGATGGGGAGGGATCGTTCATGATGGTGTACGTCTGCAGCGACTGCACCCCCTCAGCCGTGGTATTGAAGTCCTTCGAATTGAAGAACCTCGCATACTCGTCGAACATGTTGCTGTCGTAGTTGGGGTTGCCGCCGGTCACGATGGCCGTCGTGGTGCCTCCAATGCCAGACAGGTAACTGGTGTTGGTTTCAAGCGCGCTGTTGTCGGGTGAGCCGGGCCCAATCACCACCACCGCGTTGGTGCAGCTGTTCGCGGTAATGGGGCTGACGTAGGTGGCGTTGGTGGCGCAGGTCTGGTTCGGGTTGTTCAGGTTGCATGCGCGCCTGTCGTAGCCGATCAGGGAGTTCGTCCCATAGCTCAGATTGCCATAAAACCCCTGCGAAGCAGCAGACCCCGTGAAGTACTTGTAGGTCTCGTACATCGACATGCCGTACATCGACGAGTTGCCGGTGGGGACATCGGCGAGTTTGCTGATGAGGTTGTTGCGGTTGGTGTCGTTCGACATGGACGACACCTGAAAGGCCACATAGCCGCCCTTTTCGGCGTTGCCATTGGCGCCGCTGGCGTTCGTACCGTTGAAAAGCATGACGCCCAGGTTCGTGCCCTGAACCAGGTTCTTCAGGCGCAAAGCCTTCTCATCGGGCAGCTTGCACAGCGTGGTGTCCGTGGCGTGGTTCGCGAAGCCATAGCTGGCGCACGTGCAACCGGTGGTGACCGCCGGGCTTCGGGTGCAGCTGGCGGACTCGTCCACAATGTTGGTGGCCTGAAACACCGTCTTCTTCACGGTCAGCGTGGTCGGGTCGAGCAGCGCCTTGAGCACATTGCCCGCGACGGTGTAGATCTTGCGCGACACGCCGTCGAGGTCGGTGGTCTGCGCGTTGATCGAGCCTGCGCTGTCAATGACGATCAGCAGATTGGGAGCGCTGGCAGAGGTCCCCGTAGGGTTCAGGAAGATGTCGATGTCCTCTGTGAACCCTTTGGTACTGAACAACAAAGCCGCACCCAAGATGCAGGCAGCCAAAGATTTCGTCTTCATACGTTCACCTAGAAATCAAAGCGGACAGGAATTGAGCGGCATCCGCATCCGCAGCCCTTGGGTCGTGACCATGGAGGCGCCCGTCGTCGTATCCGTCACGGTCGCTACCACCTCCCAGTAAGTCATGGACGACTGCCCGCCGCCAGTGCTCGTCATGGATGTCCCCGCGGAAGAGACGACTTCGTACTTGCAAACGGGAGCGGAGACGTTCACGGTGTAACGTCCGCCCTGGATCGAATAGTTGGAGGCTGCGCCGACACCTGCGATCACGTTGTTGAAATCGACGATCGAACTGATCTTGAGTTCAATGGCTTCCTGGGCTGCAGCTGCCAATTCCTTCTTGACCTGGGCATTCCCGACAATCTGCAGTTCGGAATTGGAAGACCGGATCGCGGAGACCGCAAACAAGGTGATCATGATCAACATGATCATGGCGATGACCAGAACGGCGCCCCGTTCGCCATCGGAAGGGTGCCGGTCGGATCGGAGGGGGGCTGCGGTGCTGCTCTTCATCATGTGTCAGTCTCTGGGGTCGGTTTCCCGCCGGCCCGCGACGTTGTTGACCCGTACTTCCGCCGAAAAAACCTGGCGCTTGAAGGCCCCGGTCCCCGCGACGGAGCCCTGCGCACCCAGCGCATAGGTTCGATCCGAGTCGTCGTGGCCGTTGAAAATTTCGGTGGAGCGCGACAGCACGAAAACCCTGGCCGATACCACCTCATTCCACGCGGAACCTGCAGGCAGCGTGCTGGTGAAGCTTTCTGCCACGCCATCGCCGCGTTGTGTGGTCACGGCGCTGACCGCTGCGGGAGCCGTATCGGCCCCGATATCGACCTGCAGGTACTCGATGCCGGATACCAGCGGAATCGGAGCCGACCAGGTGGCGGTGTTGCCGGGTGCGCTCAGTTCAATGCGTTTGAGGGTGCGTATGCCATCGCCTCCTGACGCGCCGCACGTCGCTTGGCTGCAAGGCGAGACATAGTAGATGGCAACGTGCAAAGGGTGAATCGTGGCGGCCGCGCCATTTCGCTGGAACAGCGTGGTATCCGCTCCGTCGGCCTTTTTCAGCGCCGCCAACGCAACGCCGTTGCCTACCTGGATCTGGGCTTCGGTGGTGGTTGCCTGCAGGTACAGGGCGCCGTTGACCGCCATGCTGCCAACAGCCAGCGGGATCGTGCCCGCGCGCCTGACAACCACCACGTCCGAGCCGACCGCGACCTCGTCGCTGGCAAGACACGAAGGCAGCGGCGTCGCCTTCGCATTGAGCGCAGTCGACACAATCTCGATAGGGTTGAACAGGTGCTGGAGCGTGGGCACGGCACAGACATCCACTGCTGCCGTCGGTGCCGTGAACACCGAAAGTTCGCCGAAATAGCCCGCGTGCCGGATTTCCTCCGACACCTGTTCCAGGGCAAACCGTCCGTTTTCTATCTGGTCTCTCGACTTGCGCAGATCGTTGAACAGGCTGTTGGATGCCGAGAACGTGATGATCAGGACAGCGGTGATGAACAGGCCGATCGCGAGCGCGATCATCAGCTCGATCATCGTGATGCCGCGTTGATGTCTGGACATGGAGGGTCAATCCAATCAGAGAAGGGTCGTGGCCGGATCAGAGCAAGTCGGCAATGCGTACCGACGTCCAGATCAGTCGGCGAAGGCTCTCGGTGCTCCCATAGTCGCCCGTGCCACATGCGATCGCCGTCACCAGAGGCGCCGGAGCGCCAGTGGGGGCGGCAGGGGCAACCGTTTCCGATTGGCCTTGCCAGGCAATCGCCACGTAATAGAGATCTTCTTTCTTGGTGGTGATGGGTACCGTGGTTGCATCCAATACGATGTCCACATCGGATTGGGTGATGCAAACCCTTGCATCGGAGATGCCTCCGACATTGGTGGCGCCTTTCACCGCGCTGGTGCCGAGCAGCATGTTCTGAAAGTCTGCGATCGTCGCGTCAGCGATGGCGAGCACGTCGGCCGTGGCCGTGACGCCCGTGCACGCGACAGGTGTCTCTCCAACACCCAGGTTTTGAACGAAACAGGGTGCGGTCACCCGATTCGCCGAGATGCGGTCCACGATGTCGTTGAGGTAGGCGACAGCCTGTCCGCGCTGGTAGGCCTCCGACTCAGAGGTATAGGCTTTGCCCAGCATGGCGGCAAGGCCGACCAGTCCTGAGACCAGCACCAATATGGTCACGAGCACCTCGATGAGCGAAAAGCCACCCGATCGACGCGCCCGGCTCGGCTTGACCGAAGGAATGAGCAAAAGGGCCATCAGCTGCATGCCCCCGCTTTTGAGACAGGGCGTCCGCTCAGGTCCACCGAGATGCACCGCCATTTGGACTGGCTCAGGCCCGTTTGCGTGATGGCGAAGGTGGCGCCGGCACCCGTGGTCGGGCGACCGGCAGCACCCAACGACAGGGTGTTGGGGCCCGTACCCACCGTATCGCCGTTCGCTGCTTCACGGCTCTTCAGCGTCATGGCCGCCGGGAACGTGGTGGTGATGTCCCAACCTTTGGCCCAGTCTTTGGTGGAGCCCGAGGTGGTGTCTTTGGGCGTCAGGGTCACGCTGCCATTGCGCTTGATGGCTTCGCTGCGCGCAAAGACGATGTCGTCGAACAGTTCAGAGGACAGCGTTTTGACCTTCTGGGCCCGCAACATGTCGGTCAGCGACGGCGCGGCCACCAACGCCAGTATCGACAGGATGGCCACCACAGTCATCAGCTCGATGACCGTGAAGCCACGGTGCACAGACCTGACCACGCGAGCTACCATCCCGCCGCTCCATTGCGCGTCTTGACACCTTTGCAGTCCAGCGTCAGGTTGCCATCGCTTGTCTGCGCACCAGCCGCCGTGGCGGTGATGGTGTAACAAGGCGGCGGGCCGGCGGGCACCGTAAGGTCGATGCTGTAGGTGTACCTGCCTTGGGTTTCCTGGGGAGCTGTCAGGCCCAATCCGCCCGAGCCCACGGTCGCGGTGTAGGCGCGTTGATCCAGGAACACCTGTTTCTCCTTATTGGATATCTCCAGCAGAAAACTCTGTGCGGCGCCACGGGCCGCTTTGCGGATGTAGCTCTGGTACGACGGAAAGGCGACCGCCGCCAGTACGCCGACCACCGCCACGACGATCATCAGCTCGATCAGGGTGATGCCACGTACCGGTCGGCACGAAGGTGCGGTGCTATTTCTGTTGTTCATGACGCGAGCTGTTGCAGGTGATGAGGCTTGCGCGGATGGCATGGGCTGGGCGGACAAGACAATTGCAAACGAATGTCATGTGCGAGAGCCTACTGTAAATAACTGTTGAAAATAGCACGGGCCGATTGTCAATTGACCTGCGCCGTTAGTCGGTGCCTATCGCCAGAATCGATGACATTCGCTGTGGATCCATGCCATTCGCATTGATGGAGGTGCGTCATGAACCCGTCTCGCCTGACCCGCCGTATCTGGCTGCGCCGTGGCGCCGCCCTGCTGGCTGCCCCGGCCTGGCTCACACCCGCGCTGGCACAAGCCCGCCTTCGTCCCACGCCCGGCCAGACCGAAGGCCCGTTCTACCCCGTAGTCTTGCCCGCCGACACCGACGCCGACCTGCTGCGCAACGGCAGCCGGGCTTACGGCGGTGGCCAGCCGGCCTGGGTGGATGGCGTGGTGACCGACACCGCCGGCGTGCCGGTGCGGGGTGCGGTGGTCGAGATCTGGCAGTGTGACCACAACGGCCACTACCACCACCCCGGGGATGGCGGGCGTGCCGATCCGGCCTTCCAGGGTTTCGGGCGTGTCAGCGTCGATGCCGATGGCCGCTACCGGTTCCGCACCCTCAAGCCGGTGCCCTACAGCGGGCGCACGCCCCACATCCACGTGAAGGTGAAGCTGGGCTCGCGCGAACTGCTGACCACCCAGCTCTACGTCGAGGGTGACCCGGGCAACGAGCGTGACTTTCTCTGGCGCCGCCTGGACGAGGCCGGCCGCGCCGCGCTGACGGTGCCGTTCACCCGGGGCAACGACGGCATGGCCGCGCGATTCCCCATCGTGCTGGCCACCTGACGATCCCGGGCCCGCGCGGCCGCGCGATTTCTGCGACCATCGCCGGCCATGGATTCCCTCTCTCAACTGGCGCTCGGCGCCGCCGTGGGTGTGGCCGTCATGGGCCGGCGCACCGCCCTCTGGAAATCGGCCGCCTGGGGTGCGCTGTTGGGCACGCTGCCCGACCTGGACGCCTTTGCCGACCACGGTGACGCCATCCTCAACATGACGCTGCACCGCTCGGACAGCCATGCGCTGTTCTGGCACACGCTGCTGGCGCCCATGATGGGCTGGGTCATTGCGCGGCTGAGCCGCCAGCCCGAGCTGTGGCGGCGCTGGTGGCTGGCCGCCTGGCTGGCGCTCATCACCCACCCGCTGCTGGACACCATGACGGTCTATGGCACCCAGTTGCTGCAGCCCTTCAGCGACCACCCCTTTGGTGTGGGCAGCCTGTTCATCATCGACCCGCTCTACACCCTGCCGCTGCTGATCGGCGTGGTCTGGAGCCTGGTGAGCCAGCGCCTGCGGCCCAACGCCATCGGGCTGGGGCTCAGCTGCCTCTACATCGCCTGGAGCGTGGGGGCGCAGTGGCACGCCACCGGCGTGGCACGCGACGCGCTGACGCGCCAGGGCGTGCCGGTTCAGCAGCTGCTGGTCACCCCGGCGCCCTTCAACACCGTGCTGTGGCGGGTGGTGGCCGTGACCCCCACCGACTACCGCGAGGGCTTCTACTCGTTGCTCGACGAAGGGCGCGACATCCACTTCGACGTGTTCGACCGGGGCGCCGGCCTGATCGCGGCCTACCAGGGCGATGTGCACCACGACCGCATGGCCCGCTTCACCCACGGCCTCTACAAGATGGAGGCACGCGGGGGCCGGGCCTGGCTCAGCGACCTGCGCATGGGCCAGGAGCCGAACTACTCGTTCAATTTCGACATCGGCCCGGCCGATGGCCCCAGCACCCCGCCGCCAGCGGCCACCTCGCAGCGCCGCCAGCCCGATGTGGGCCGTGCCCTGACGTGGCTGTGGCAGCGCATGTGGGGCGAGCCGCTGCCGCCACCCCGGTAGGTTGGGGAGGGTCCCCTAAAAAATATGCTGCACTGCAACAAAAAGACTTGCATTCTGCTGGGCTGGCCCTAAAATTCAAGTCATGTTGCAGTGCAGCAAAAGCGAACCCGGTTCGGCGCCTTGCAACACCACCCTTTACCCATTGCAAGGAAACCATCATGCTGACCGTTGAACAGATCGCCGCCGCCCAGAAAGCCCAATTCGCCGTTTTCTTCGGCCTGGGTGCCAAAGCCGTTGAGAGCCTCGAACAAGTGGCCGAACTGAACCTGGCCACCTCCAAGGCTGCCCTCAAAGACAGCGCCGCCCAGGTCAAGGCCGTGTTCGGTGCCAAGGACCCGCAAGACCTGCTGGCCCTGCAGACCTCCCTCGTGCAGCCGCTGGCCGAAAAAGCCGCCGCCTACACCCGCAGCCTGTACGACATCACCTCCGGTGTCGGTGCCGAGTTCGGCAAGACCGCGGAAGCCCAGGCCGCTGACCTGCACAAGCAGTTCACCGCCGCCGTCGACAGCGCGACCAAGAACGCCCCCAAGGGCAGCGAACCCGCCGTGGCCGCCGTCAAGACCGCGCTGAGCAACGCCACCGCCGCCTTCGAAGCCATGCAAAAAGCCGTGAAGCAGGCCACCGAAATGGCCGAGGCCAACCTGAGTGCCGTGGCCGCCTCGGCTGTGGTGCCCACGGCCAAGACCGCCAAGGCCCGCTGATCCCCCGATCTGCCTCCAGGAATTGCGCCACCCGGTTCGCCGGTGTGGCGCTTTTTTTTGGGGTGCCCGGTATGTCGCCTCGCGGACGCTGAGGCACAGCCCTGCGCCGCACAATGCGGCGCATGATCGAACTGCGCTCCCCCCTGCAGGCCCAGCTGGTGCAATGGCTGGTGGCTCCCGGCGACACCGTGCGCGAGGGGGTGCCTCTGGTCATCCTCGAAGCCATGAAGATGGAGCACGAACTGCGTGCCCCCAGCGACCTGCGGGTGGGCGAGCTGCGGTTCCAGGCCGGTGAGGGTGTGGCCGAGGGCGACGTGCTGCTGCGGGGCGAGGCCCCCTCGCAGACAGTGGCGGAGCCCTCAGCGCCCTCGGCGGCCACCGCGCCGCCAACGCCCACCGAACGCGCGGACCTGCAGCGCCTGCACGACCGTATCGCCCTCACCCAAGATGCCGCCCGCCCCGAGGCCATGGCCCGTCGCCACGCGCAGGGCCAACGCAGCGCGCGGGAGTTCATCGCAGCCGTGGCCGACGCCGGCAGCTTCATCGAATACGGTGCCTTGGCCGTGGCCGCCCAGAGCCGCCGGCGCAGCACCGACGACCTGATCCGCAACACGCCGGCCGATGGCCTGGTGGGCGGCATGGCCAGCGTCAATGGTGGGCGAGGCCAGGCCGTGGTGATGGCTTACGACGCCACCGTGCTGGCCGGCACCCAGGGCATGCGCAACCACCAGAAAACCGACCGCCTGCTGGGCGTGGCCGACGCGCAAGGCCTGCCCGTGGTGCTGTGGGCCGAGGGCGGCGGTGGGCGACCGGGCGACGTGGACATGCCCATCGTCGCCGGGCTGCACGTGGGTACCTTTGCGGCGCTGGCGAGGCTGTCAGGCCGGGTGCCGCTGATCGGTGCCACCGGCGGGCGCTGCTTCGCCGGGAACGCTGCGCTGCTGGGCTGCTGCGACATCGTCATTGCCACCCGCGCGGCCAACATCGGCATGGGCGGCCCGGCCATGGTGGAGGGCGGCGGGCTGGGCCGCTTTGCACCCGAAGACATTGGCCCGGCCGAGGTGCAACACGCCAACGGCGTGATCGACGTGCTGGTGGACGACGAGACCCAGGCCGCCGACGCGGTGCGCCAGGCCCTGTCCTACTTCCAGGGCCCGCTGCCTGATTTCACCGAACCCGACACCGCCACCCTGCGCGATGTGGTCCCCGAAAACCGCCTGCGTGTCTACGACAGCCGCCAGGTCATCCTGGGCCTGGCCGACAGGGGCTCGGTGCTCTGGCTCCGTACAGGCTACGGGCTGGGGCTGCACACCGCGCTGGCGCGAATCGGCGGCCGGCCGGTAGGCCTTTTGGTCAACAACCCCCAGCACCTGGGAGGCGCGGTCGATGCCGACGCAGCCGACAAGGCCACCCGCTTCCTGCGCCTGTGCGACACCCACGGCCTGCCGGTGGTGAGTCTGGTGGACACGCCGGGTTTCATGGTCGGGCCGGATGCCGAGCGCACCGGCATGGTCCGTCGCGTGGGCGATCTCTTCAACACCGCGGCCCGTTTGCGCGTACCCACCTTCGCGGTGGTGCTGCGCAAGGGTTATGGCCTGGGCGCCATGGGCATGACGGCCGGCGGGTTTCATGCGCCGGTGTTCACCGTGGCCTGGCCCACGGGCGAATTCGGAGCCATGGGGCTGGAGGGCGCGGTGCGGCTGGGTTTTCGCAAGGAACTCGAAGCCGTGCCCGAAGGGTCCGAGCGCGAGGCGCTCTACCAGCGCCTGGTGGCCCAGCAGTACGAGGCCGGCGGCGCGCTCAACATGGCCGCCACGCTGGAGATCGATGCCGTGATCGACCCGGCCGAGACGCGGCGCTGGCTGTTGCGCGGGCTTCAGGCGGCGGGATCGCCCGGCAGCACGAAGTAGAAGGTGCTGCCCTGGCCGGGCCGGCTGTCGGCCCAGATGCGACCGCCGTGGCGCTCGATGATGCGGCGGCACAGGGCCAGGCCTATGCCCGTGCCCTCGAACTCGGTGGCCCGGTGCAGGCGCTGGAACACGCCGAACAGCCGGTGCGCGCGCGCGGGATCGAAACCCACGCCGTTGTCCGTGACCCAGAACAGCAGGCCCTCGCCCGGCTGCTCTCGCCAGCCCACCTGCACCTGCGATCGTTCGCGCGGGCGGGAGTACTTGAGCGCATTGCCCAGCAGGTTGTCCCACACCTGGCTGATCAGCAGCGCATCGCCCCGCACCGTGGGCAGATCGGGCGCCACATCCCAGTCCACCTGCTGGCTGGCCAGGTCGTGGCTCAGCCGGTTGATGCTCGCGCTCACCTGCGTACCCATGCCCACCGGCCGCGTGCTCAGCGGCGACAGCCCCATGCGCGAGAAGGCAAGCAGGCCTTCAATCAGTGCCGTCATGCGCTGTGCGGCGCCGGCAATGGTGTCGAGGTGCCTGAGCGTGGTCGGGTCGGCCTGTGCCCCCAGGTGCTGCTGCAGGATGTCGACGAAGCTGGTGATGTGCCGCAGCGGCGCGCGCAGGTCGTGCGAGACCGAGGTGGAAAACGACTCGAGGTCGCGGTTGGCCTCCAGCAGCTGGCGCGTGCGCTCCTGCACCCGCACCTCCAGCGTCTGGTTGAGTTCCTGCAGCAATTCCTGCAAGCGGCGCACCTCGGTCATGTCGCGCATCAGGCAGGAGAAACCCAGCGATTCACCGGTGTGTTCGTCCCGCAGCGCCGTCAGTACCGACTGGCCCCAGAAGCGGCTGCCATCCTTGCGCTGGCGCCAGCCCGTGCTCTCGAACTGGCCAAACAGCGCGGCGCGCTCGAGCGCCAGGCCCGCATCGAGGGCTTCGTCGTCGCGGCGCGAGGCCCCGTAGAACCGTTCGAATCCGCTGCCCAGCACCTCGTGGGTGGTGTAGCCCAGCAGCCGCTCGGCACTGGCGCTCCATTCGGTCACGCACCCCTGCGGATCGACGAAGTAGACCGCGTGGTCGCGCAGGCCGTCGAGCATGAGGCGCAGCCGGTGCTCGGTCTCGCTGG
Organism: Synechococcus sp. UW140; assembly: GCA_943368755.1. GTDB lineage: Bacteria > Pseudomonadota > Gammaproteobacteria > Burkholderiales > Burkholderiaceae_C > Hydrogenophaga. The sequence continues at coordinate 68,902 of CALRLO020000008.1, forward strand.
AGGGGTGCGCGAGTTCGTGGGTGGCGCCGATCTCGGCCGGTTGCAGGTAGCAGGACAGGCCGCTGACGCCCTGTGCGCCGATGTCGGGGACAACCTGGCCGCTCAGGCGCCAGGGACCGCGGGCGTCGTGGCCGTGGGCCTCGAAGGCCTGGGCATGTCCGCGCAGCGCCATGGCCAGCGCGGGCAGCATGGCCTCCAGCAGGTCGCTGCCGAACAGCGCCTGCACCGGCATGCCGGTGAGGTCGGGGGCATCGGGGTGTACGTGCTGGCGCAGCGCGCGGTTGGCCCAGCGGCAGTTGAGCTGGGTGTCGAGGTGGCCCACCATGCCAGGCAGGTGGTCGAGCATGCGGCCCAGGAAGGCGGCGTCCACCGCGCCCGCACCGGCGTGCGGTGCATCCGGCTGGCCCCGCAGCGGGGCGGCCTCGGGGAACAGACCGGTGAAGAACTCCTCCGGCAGGTGGTCTGCGGGCACGCTCATGCCTGGGACTGTAACCGAGTGCAGGGCCCGATCACACCCCGACAATGGCGCGAGGAGACAACGCCATGCAAATCGATTTCCTGGGCATACAGGCCTTTCTGGCCGTGGTGGAGTGCCGCAGCTTCAGCCAGGCCGCCACGCGGCTTCACCTCTCCCAGACCGCCGTGAGCCACCGCATGCGCAAGCTCGAGGAAAGCCTGGGCACACCACTGGTGGTGCGCACCTCGCGCGGCATCGCCCTCACCGAATCGGGCGAGGCGCTGCTGCCCATGGCCCGCAGCGCGGTGCAGCAGCTGCAGTCGTCGTGCGAATCGGTGCGCCGCCACGGCCGCCAGGCCCCCCGCTGGCTGGCGTTTGGCTGCATCCCCACGCTGGCCGGGGCGGTGGTGCCGCTGCTGCGCGAACTGCGTCCGTCGCTGGGCGACGCGCAGCTGCGCCTGTTCGATGCCTCGCCCGGCGAGATCGTCGAGCTGGTGCAGGGCCGCGCTGCCGCGTTCGGGCTCACCGTGGCGCAAGAGCCGTTGCCCGGCGTGGTGCTGGAGCCGCTGGGAGACGAGACTTTCGTACTGGCCTGCCCGGCGGATCACCCGCTGGCCCAGCGGCCGGAGGTGGGTTGGGCCGAGCTCGCGGAGCACCCGCTGATCCGCATCAGCCTGCCCTCGGGCAACAGCCTGACCATAGACAGCGCGCTGGGCGCACGGCGCGCGCAGGTGCGCTGGCGCTACGAAGCCCAGCGCACCGCCATGGCGCTGGACATGGTGCGTGGTGGCCTGGGCCTGACCGTGGTGCCGCGCCTGTGCCTGGGCGACGTGCCCGGCCTCGTGGGTGTGCCGGTGGTGGCGCCTGCCGTGGCGCGCACCCTGGTGCTGGCCAGGCGCGACGACGAACCGCTGGATGGTCCCCAGCGCCAGCTGGCCAATGCCCTGACCGGTCGCATCCGGCAGCTGCTGGCCGAGTTCCCATGAACCGGGTGCATCGCGCCCCACAAACAATTCATTTGCCCCGAGGCCTGGTGTCTTCCTAGACTGTCTCCCCAGCCGGACGTGCCCCACGCGCCGCTGCCGCTGCCGAGACCACAACACCATTCGCCGCGCCCAACGCGGCCAGGAGACACCATCCATGAGCCTTGTTGACCCGCTGACTGGACGCGCCCGTCGCCGCGATGTGCTGCTGGCCGGCGCCGCCGGCGCCCTGGCCGCCCTGGGCATTCCGGCCCAGGCGCAGGAGACCTTTCCCAGCCAGCCCATCCGCGTCGTCATCCCCTTCGGCCCCGGCGGCCTGGCCGACGTGACCACCCGGCTGGTGGGCCAGCGGCTGTCCGAAAAACTGGGCCAGCAGATGGTGGCCGACAACCGACCCGGCGCGGGCGGCGTGCTGGCCGCCACCACCGCCCTGGGCGCGCCGCGCGACGGCCACACGCTGATCCTCTTCAGCAACGGCACCACCATCGCCACCAGCCTCATGAAGCTGTCCTACGACCCGCAGGCCGACTTCGTGCCCATCTCCACCATGGCCTACTTCGACCTCAACCTGCTGGTCGGCCAGGGCAGCCCGTTTGCCAACCTCGCAGCCCTGGTGGCCGAGGGCAAGAAGCGCACGCTCAACTTCGGCTCCATCAACCCCGGCAGCACCCAGCACCTCTCGGGCGAGCTGTTCAAGTCGGTCGCCGGTGTCAATGCCAACATGGTCCCCTTCCGCACCTCGGGTGATGTGCAGACGGCGCTGATCCGCGGCGACATCGATGTCGGTTTCGAGTCCTACGCCGCGCTGCGCGGCGGCATCGACGGCAAGCTGCTGCGTGCACTGGCCACCACCGGCCCCCGCCGCACGCCCTGGCTGCCCGATGTGCCCACGGTGCGCGAAGCCGGCGTGGCCAACTACGAGGTCACCGGCTGGAACGCGCTCTACGCGCCCAAGGGCATACCCGAGCGCGTGCAGGCGCAATTGAGTGCCGCCGTGCGCGACCTCATTGCCCAGCCCGACATGCAAAAGCGCCTGATCGAGCTCGGTGTGGACCCCAGGGGCTGCACCCCCGACGAAATGGCCGCCGTGTTCGAGCGCGACAAGCGCAAGTGGGCCCAGGTGATCCGCGACGCCAACATCAAAATTTGACATGCTCCCCCCCCTGGTGGACGCCCACGTCCACGTTTTCCGCCGCGACATGCCGCTGATTCCGCAGCCGCGCCACAGCCCCACCTACGGGTTCACCGCCGAGCAGCTGGAGGCCACGCTGGACCAGCACGGCGTGAAGTTCTGCGTCATTGCTGCCGCCAGCCCCTGGGGCGACAACAACGACTACACGGTGGAGGCGTTGAGCACCCGCCCGCTGTGGCGCGGCACCGCCATCCTGGAGCCGGAACAGACAACCCGCCAGGAGCTGGAGTGGCTGGACGCGCGCGGCATGGTGGGCGTGCGCCTGCCCTTCATCAGCCTGGAGACGCTGCCCGATCTCGGCACCTGGGCCTGGCGCAAGTTCCTGCACCGCCTGGCCGACCTGGACTGGCACGTGCACCTGCACCTGGACGGCCCGCGCATTCCCCAGGTGCTGCCGGTGCTTGAGCAAAGCGGCGTGAAGGTCGTCATTGACCACATGGGTCGGCCCGACCCCGTGCTGCGCGAGCGCTGCGCAGGTTTCGAGGCCGTGCTGCGCTCGGTCGACAAGGGCCGCACCTGGGTCAAGCTCTCGGGTGGCTACCGCCTGGGCGAGCACTCGGTGGCGCTGGCGCACACGCTGTGCAGCCGCCTCGGCCACGAGCGCCTGCTGTGGGCCAGCGACTGCCCCTTCGTGGGCGTGGAAACCACCACCTACCAGAGCACGCTGGACTGGCTCGAGCAGGCGGTGCCCGATGAGGCCCACCGCCACCAGCTGGGCCTGAACGCCATCGACCTGTACTTCCGCGGCACCCGGCCCCGCAGCGCATGATCGTCACCGACGCGCAGGTGCATGTGTGGGAGGCCCACAGCCCCGAGCGGCCCTGGCCGCCCGAGTACCGTGACAAGCCCGTTTTCCTGGCGGTGGAAGGCGCTCACCCCCACCGGGCCAAACCCATCAGCGCCGACGAGATGGTGGCGATGATGGATGCCGCGGGCGTGCACCGCGCCGTCATCGTGCCGCCGTCGCCAGCTGGTGACAGCAACCTCTGTGCGCTGGAGGCCGCTGCGAAGTACCCCCGGCGTTTTGTGGTGATGGGCCGCTTCGACCCGTGCGCAGCCGGTGCGCGCGAATCGCTGGAAGGCTGGCTGCAGCAGCCCGGCATGGCCGGCATCCGCATGACCTTCCACAAGGCGCCGTGGAACGCCTGGCTGGACGATGGCCGTCTGGACACTTTCTGGGCCGACTGCGAGCGCTTGCGCATACCGCTGATGTTGCTCATCCCCGACCGGCTGGACGTGGTGCGCCGCGTGGCCGAACGCCACCCGGGCCTGCAACTGGTGATCGACCACATGGGCCTGCGCAGCAACGCCCGCGACGACGCCGGGTTTGCGGGGCTGGGCCCATTGCTCGCCCTCGCGCAGTGTCCCAACGTGTCGGTCAAGGCATCGGCCGCGCCCTGCTACAGCTCGCAGCCTTACCCGTTTGCCAACCTGACCCCGTACCTGCGGCGCATCTACGACCATTTCGGCCCCATGCGCACCTTCTGGGGCTCCGACGTCTCGCGCCTGCCCTGCACCTACCGCGAGGCGGTGCAGCACTTCACGCACGGGCTGGATTTCATCGCCCCGGCCGATCTGCCCTGGGTCATGGGTGGTGCGCTCTCGCGCCTGCTGCGCTGGCCGGAGCCGATCTGAGGATGAGGTTTGGCCGCCGGGCCGCCCCAAGGCCAAACAGCCCCCTCGGGGGGCAGCGACCCGCGCAGCGGCGGAGCGTGGGGGCCTAGAACCGGGGCAGGTCGGGGTGGGCCAGCCGGCCGCCGCGCACCAGTTCCTTGCCGTATTCGGCGCAGCGCTGCAGGGTGGGGATGACCTTGCCGGGGTTGAGTGTTCCGGCGGGGTCGAAGGCGCGTTTGAGCGCGAACATCTGCTCGTTCTCGGCTGCCGAGAACTGCACGCACATGCTGTTGAGTTTTTCCACGCCCACGCCGTGTTCGCCGGTGACGGTGCCGCCCATGGCCACACTGGTCTCCAGGATGTCGGCGCCAAACAGCTCGCAGCGGTGCAGCTGGTCGGGGTCGTTGGCATCGAACAGGATCAGCGGGTGCAGGTTGCCGTCGCCCGCGTGGAACACGTTGGCGCAGCGCAGGTTGTACTTGTGCTCCATGGCCTGGATGGCGAGCAGGATGTCGGCCAGGCGCTTGCGCGGGATGGTGGAGTCCATGCACATGTAGTCGGGGCTGATGCGCCCGCTGGCCGGAAAGGCGTTCTTGCGGCCGCTCCAGAAACGCAGGCGCTCGGCCTCGTCGCGGCTGACCGCGATGGCGGTGGCGCCGCAGCCGCGCAGCACCTCGCTCATGCGGCCAATCTCTTCTTCCACCTCTTCGGGCGTGCCGTCGCTCTCGCACAGCAGGATGGCTTCGGCGTTCAGGTCGTAGCCCGCGTGCACGAAGTCCTCCACGGCGGCGGTCATGGGCTTGTCCATCATCTCCAGACCAGCCGGGATGATGCCGGCGGCGATGACGGCCGCCACCGCGTCGCCGGCCTTTCGCACATCGTCGAAACTGGCCATGATGCAGCGCGCCAGCTGGGGCTTGGGCACCAGCTTCACGGTCACTTCCACCACCACGGCCAGCATGCCCTCGCTGCCGATGAGCACGCTCAGCAGGTCGTAGCCCGGTGTATCCAGCGCGTCGGCGCCGAAGGTGACCGGATCGCCTTCCACGGTGAAGCCACGCACCTTGAGCACGTTGTGCAGGGTCAGGCCGTACTTGAGGCAGTGCACGCCGCCCGAGTTTTCGGCCACGTTGCCGCCTATGGTGCAGGCGATCTGGCTGCTGGGGTCGGGCGCGTAGTACAGGCCCAGCGGCGCGGCGGCCTCGCTGATGGCCAGGTTGCGCACCCCGGCCTGCACGGTGGCGGTGCGCGAGTACGCATCCACCCTCACGATGCGGTTGAACTTGGCCAGCGACAGCGTCACGCCCAGCGGGTGGGGCATGGCCCCGCCCGACAGGCCGGTGCCCGCACCGCGCGCCACCACCGGTGCACCCAGGGCGTGGCACACGCGCAGCACCTCGGCCACCTGGGCCTCGGTCTCGGGCAGGGCCACCACCAGCGGGCGCTGCCGGTAGGCGGTGAGGCCGTCGCATTCGTAGGGCGTGGTGTCTTCGCCGCGCCAGAGCAGGGCGTGGGCGGGCAGCACGGCGCGCAGCGCATCCACCACCTCGCGCTGGCGGGTGGCGAGGTCCGCGGTGTCGGGGCGGGGGGCTTCGGTCACGGCGTTCATGGCAGCCAGTGTAGGCCAGCGCCCGCCGCGCGGGAATGGACGGTTTTTGTGGGGACTTGAAAAGTTTTGGGCCGGCTCTATCTGTCTGTTACGGGCCGCGACGGCCCCCCGATCAACCCCCTGTACACCCTCAAGGAGATTCTCATGAGTGCTTCCCTGATCGCCCGCGGCAGCCTGTTCGACGACTTCTTCCGCGATGTGGCGCCCGGTTTCTACGTCAAGCCCCTGCACGGCGACAACCTGCCCGCGCAGATCCGTGTCGATGTGAAGGAAACGCCCGAGGCCTACCAGCTGGTGGCCGAAATTCCGGGTGTCAACAAGGAAGACATCCAGGTCAACATCGACGGCAACCTGGTCAGCCTGCGTGCCGAAATCAAGCAGCACGACAGCCACAGCGAAGGGGGCAAGCTGCTGCGCAGCGAGCGCTACTACGGCGTGGCCCAGCGCAGCTTCCAGCTGCCGGTGGATATCGACAATACCAGCGCCCGTGCCAAGTACGAGAACGGCGTGCTGGCGCTGAACCTGCCGAAAAAAGGCGCCAGCCCGGCGCAGCGCCTCAACATCGAGTGATCCATGGCCCCACGCCCCCGGGCGGGGCGTGGGGTGCCGGGGCTCAGCGGTTGGGCGCGGTCTTGACGCTCCAGAGCATCGTGATGGCCAGGATGCCCACCACCACGCCCAGCGAGATGGCCACCGGAATCTTGTAGATGTCGATCAGGCACATCTTGGCGCCGATGAACACCAGGATCACGGCCAGGCCGTAGTTGAGCAGGTGGAACTTGGAGGCCACCGCAGCCAGCAGGAAGTACATCGCGCGCAGGCCCAGGATGGCGAACACGTTGGACGTGAGCACGATGAACGGGTCTTGCGTGATGGCGAAAATGGCGGGGATGGAGTCCACCGCAAAGATCACGTCGGTGAAGGCGACCAGCGCAATCACCATCAGCAGCGGCGTGGCAATCTTCTTGCCGTTCTCCACGGTCCAGAACTTCTCACCATCGTAGTTCTGGCTCACCGGCATCACGCGGCGCAGCAGCTTGAGCGCCGGGTTGTCGTCCAGCGTTTCTTCCTTGCCAGCGGCCCACCACATCTTCACGCCCGTGAGGATCAGGAAGGCGCCGAACACGTAGAGGATCCAGTGGAACTGCGAGAGCAGCCAGCCACCCACCAGGATCATGATGGTGCGCAGCACGATGGCCCCGATGATGCCGATCATCAGCACCCGCTTCTGGAACTCCGGCGGCACCGCGAAGTAGGTGAAGATCATCAGGAAGACAAAGATGTTGTCCACCGCCAGCGATTTCTCGATCAGGTAGCCGGTCAGGAACTCCAGCGCCTTCTCGTTGGCGACGTCGGTCGAGCCGGTGGTGTCTCGAACGGCCCACCAGAACAGGCCGTTGAAGACGAAGCTGAGCGCCACCCAGACGATCGACCAGTTGATGGCGTCCTTGACGCCCACCTCGCGCGCGCCCTGCTTCTTGAGCACGACAAAGTCGACAAACAGGGAAACGAGAACGATGGCCACAAACGTGGCCCACAGCCACAGCGGTGCTACGGTATTCATGCGAAACCTTCAAAAAGAGTGTGAAAAGACACACCCAGAAGGTCTCGCGAAGGATGCCGGCGCGTATGGCCACATCCCTGTGGCGCCCGGAGGGCACCACCCGGTGCCCACGTATTGACGAACGCCACGTCTGCCATCGCGGCAGACTCGCTACTCCCCTTGCGGGTCCGCGGATTGTCTCACGCTATCGGCGCATCGTTCCAAATTAACCCAGCGCATCGTCGGGGATTGGCGCGGGCCCACGACGTCAGCGGTCTTCGCGCTCCTGGCGGTCGGTCTCGCGCACCAGCCGGTCCATCTCGCGCACCCGTGCGTCGATGATGGTGGCCTCGATGTGGTCGTTGCGGCCGCTGCCGCGGGTGAGGTTCTGCGCGGCGCGCAGGCGGTCCAGCGCGCCGGGGTAATCCAGCTTCGCGGCCTGGGCTTCGGCCTCGGCGCGTATGGCGCGCAGGGGCTGGTTCTGCAACTGGCTCAGCGTGGCCAGCGCCTGCCAGGCCGGCGCGTCGTCCGGCTGCTCGGCCACCCGGGTCTGCAGCGCCTGTACGGTCTGGGCCACGGCCTGGGGCTGGTCGAGCACGCGCACGGCCTGGGCCCGCAGCAGCAGGCCCGCGCGGCTGCGGCGCTGCAGGGCACGCTGCGACCACCCGTCCAGGTTCTGCCCGGCGATGGTCTGCTGCGGGCCGGCAGCGAGCAGCACATCCACCGCCAGGCCTTCCAGCACCGCCTGGGCCAGGGCGTCATCGCCAGGCAACTGGCCGGCCAGGGTCTCGGTCAACGCCAGGGCTGATGCCGTGTCGCGCAGCCGGACGGCCGCCAGCGCACCGGCGTACAGCCGCGCCTGCAGCGCGTGGGGCCCCACCAGGTTGTCGCGCGAGCGGGCGATCTGGGCCATGGCGCGCTGGCGGTTGATATCGGTCTCGCCCAGCACGCGTGACCGCGCGGCCACCAGCGCATGCGCCAGGGGCGACGGGCCTTGTGGCTTGCCTGCCGAGGGGGCGCCCAGCGGCAGGCGTGCGCGCATGTCGGCCATGCGCTCGGTGGTCAGCGGGTGGCTGCGCAGGTAGGGAAAGGAGCCGTCGTCGTTGTGCCTCGACGACTGCTGCAGCCGCTCGAACATGCTGCCAAACGAGTCGCCGTCAAAGCCCGCGTCCGTGAGCACGCCAAAGCCGATGCGGTCGGCCTCGCGCTCCATGTCGCGCGAGAAATTGAGCTGCTGCTGTACCGCCAGTGCCTGCCCGCCCACCATGGCGGCGCCACCGATGTCGGCGTTCTTCGATGCGCCAGCCGCCAGCGCGCCCAGGATCATGGCCGCCATCAGCCACGGCGCCTGCTGCTGCTGCCGTGTCATGAGGCGCGCAATGTGGCGCTGCGAGACGTGGCTGAGCTCGTGCGCCAGCACCGAAGCCAGCTCGCCCGCCGTGGTGGTGGTGGCCACCAAGCCCAGGTGCACACCCAGGTAGCCGCCCGGCAGGGCGAACGCGTTCACGGAGCGGTCCCGCGAGACCACCAGCCTCCAGGCGAACCGCTCCGAAAGCTCCGGCGGCACATCTCCCCGCTTCTGCGCCGCTGTCAGCAGCGGCTGCCACAGCGCCTGCAGGTAGTCGGTCAGTATCGGGTCGTCGATGTAGTCCGGATCGCGGTAGATGGAGCGCGCAATGCGGTCACCCAGCCGCCGTTCGGCCGACAGCGAGAGCTCGCTGCCGTCACCCAGGTTGGGGAGGTTGGCCGGGCCGGCCGCATGCACGGTCAGGGGCGCGGGCAGTGCGCCCAGCGTCAGCGTCACCGCCAGCGCCGAAGCCACCAGCCGGCGCGCACGGGCAGAGGAGAAAATCCGCATGGCCCGTATGATGCCCTGCCCGAGTAAAGGTTTCGTAACACCATGAGCCAGCCCGTATCGCCACTGACCCATTTCGACGCCCAGGGCCAGGCCCACATGGTGGATGTGGGTGCCAAGGCCAACACGCACCGGGTGGCCGTGGCGCAGGGCCGCATTGCCATGCTGCCGGCCACGCTGGCGCTGATTGCCAGTGGCAGCGCCAAGAAGGGCGACGTGCTGGGCATAGCGCGCATCGCCGGCATCCAGGGTGCCAAGAAGACCAGCGACCTCATTCCCCTGTGCCACCCCATTGCTCTCACCCGGGTGGCGGTGGAGTTCGAGCTGCTCGAATCGGCCAGCGCGGTGCTGTGCACCGCCACCGCCGAAACCGTAGGCCCCACCGGCGTGGAAATGGAAGCCCTGACCGCCGTGCAGGTGGCCCTGCTCACCATTTACGACATGTGCAAGGCCGCCGACCGCGGCATGGTCATCGGCGATGTGAAGCTGATGGAGAAACACGGCGGCAAGTCGGGGTCTTACGTGCGCTGATTCGCCCGCTGCCGGGTGTGGCGGGCTGCCACATCGTGACAGTGCGGATCAACTCAGGCCTGTGTCGGTCGTTCAGCTGGCAGGTATTGCGCGACCAGTTTTTCGACCAACTCAGCCTGGAGCCCATCTTTGCGTGCTTTCAACGGGTCTCGGTCGTGGCGGCTTCCCAACTCTTTTTTCACCCGGGCAAAGTCACTGGGATGAATGGTCCGCATGCGGGCCATTTCGCCTGTGCTGGCAACAACGACCTGCTCAAACAGCTTTGAGCCCAGCAGCTTGTCGCCTGAAGGGACCTGCACGGGCCACAGGTCGTCCTCGTGCGAGCTGGCACGCATCGGGTGCTCGTCCCGGTCACCGGCCATGCGGCGGATGACATCGATTTCGAAGCCGTTGGCATTGACCAGCGTACACAGGTCGCCTGCTTTCAACTCGAACGTCTTGTCTGCACGGCGAAGCACGTCGACCAAAGAGGCGTCGACCTTGTCGAGTTGCGCCAGAAATTGCGCCCGCTTGCGGGTGTCCATCAGCAGATCGACGTCCTGGGTGGCGAGTGCATCCCCTGGAAACAGCACGCCAGCCCTTTGCTCGTAGGCAAACAGCGCGTGAGTACCCACCACCAGGAAATGGGAGTCGATCCCCGCCTCCTTGAGCGCATTCAGGGCACGAACCATGATGGCTGGTGCTCTGCCCACTCGTAGCGAACGGTTCAGCTTGCGATGGAGCTCGAGCTCAGCGCGCAGTTGCTTCGCGCGCTCCTCCATTGCCGCTTTCTCTGCAGCGAACTTCTCAGCAGTGTCGCGGTTGTCGTCGGTGATGGGGCCAATGGAGCGTTGATTGCCTCGGGTGTCCCGTCGGATCAGGTAGCTGCGCTCGCCTATCGTGCGAACGAACATCGTCCCCCGGTACCGGGCCGCACGCGCCTCGGCCGCCTCCAGTGCGTCAAACACCGCGCAGGCGTCGATGTACTGGGAGAGTTGGCGGCTGGTGAGTTCGAGGAACATGGTTTCACTAATTTTGCATCAAAATTAATCTGCTAGTGAATCTTGTCTGTGGTGAGGGAGTCGCCGCTTCACTAATTTCCCATAAACCGTGACCGTTAGTGAAGCTGACGGAGAAACACGGTGGCCTGTTGGGGGCCTGCATGCGCCGGGCGGCAGGCGTTTTCCATGAGGTTTTAAAAGACTTCATTCAAAATGAAGATGACTTAAATATGGACGGCGCCTTTGCCAGCGGACTTTCACCCGCTGCGTCACCCAGGCCTGCATTGACCTTCTGGCGGACTGAACTTGGGCAACAACTGGGACACCCTCATGGCGCTGAGCGCAGCCCTCGGCTGCGGCCTGCTGGTGGGCATCGAGCGCGAACGCCGAAAGGGCACCGGCGCTGGCCGCGCGCTGGCGGGCGTACGTACTTTCGCGCTGGTGTGTGTGCTGGGCGCCGCCGCGCCGCTCACGGGGCTGGATGCGCTGGTGGCCCTGGGGGGGCTGGCCGTGGCCGCGCTGGGCGTTGTGGCCTACCTGCGCAGTCCGTCAGACGACCCGGGTGTGACCACCGAGGTGGCCCTGTTTCTCACCTACGTGATCGGTGTGCTGTGCACGCGCCATATTGCCCTGGCCGCGGCCCTGGCCGTGGGCCTGACCGTGCTGCTGGCGGCGCGCGAGCGCATGCACCACATCGTCACGCAGTGGCTGCGCCCGCACGAGGTGCGCGACGGCCTGTTGCTGGTGGCGCTCGCGCTCATCGTGCTGCCGCTGGTGCCCGACCGGCCGCTGTGGGGGCCGGTGCTCAACCCCCGCGTGGTGCTGCAGCTGCTGGTGCTGCTGCTGGCACTACAGGCGGCCGCGCACCTGGCCAGGCGCCTGCTGGCCGCGCGCCATGCCGTGGCACTGTCGGCCCTGGCTTCGGGGTTTGTCTCCAGCACCGCCACCGTGGCTGCGCAAGGCTTGGCCGTGCGCAATGGCCGCCTGACCCCGCGCGCCGGGGCTGGTGCGGCCTTGCTGTCGTGTGTGGCCACGCTGGTGCAGCTGCCGCTCATTGCGCTCGCCGTTCAACCCGGCTGGCTGGCCACGGTCTGGATGCCCGCTCTCGCCGGCGCTGCCCTCGCGTTGGTGTGGGGCGCCTGGCTGCTGCGCGCCATGCCCGCCGTGGCCGACGGTGAAAGCGACACAGCGGACGGCCCGGTGTTCAGCCTGCGGCAGGCCCTGCTGATGGCGCTGCTGCTCGCGGGCTTGCAGGCGCTCATCCATGCGCTGGGTATCTGGCTGGGCGAGCAAGGCGCCCGCACGGCGGCGGTGCTGGCGGCCCTGTTTGAGCTGCACGCCACCGCATCGGCGCTGATGGTGTCGCAACCGCCACCGGTGGGCACCGGGGCCGTGGTCACGCTGGCGGTGATGCTGGGCGGCCACGCACTGAGCAAGACCGTCAACGCGGCCCTCAGCGGTGGTGCGCGCTACGCCCTGTGGCTGGCGCCCGGCCTGTGGCTGCACACCGCACTGTGCGTGGCCGCTCTGGTGCTCGTGCGTCAGTAGGCGTACACCCCGCGCCCCGTCTTGCGGCCCAGGTAGCCGGCGGCCACCATCTCCTTGAGCAGCGGGCAGGGGCGGTATTTGCTGTCGCCGTATTCCTTGAGGTAGACCTCCATCACCGCCAGGCACACGTCCAGCCCGATCATGTCGGCCAGGGCCAGCGGGCCAATGGGCTGGTTGCAGCCCAGCTTCATGCCGGCATCGATGTCTTCCGGCGTGGCCAGGCCCTCGGCCAGCACGAAGAAAGCCTCGTTGATCATGGGCACCAGGATGCGGTTCACCACGAAACCCGGCGCGTTCTTCACCGTGATGGGCGTCTTGCCCAGCGCCTCGGCCAGTGCCTTCACCGTGTCGTGCGTGGCGTCGCTGGTCTGCAGGCCCCGGATGATCTCCACCAGCGCCATCATGGGCACCGGGTTGAAGAAGTGCATGCCGATGAAACGGTCGGCCCGCTGCGTGGCGGCCGCCAGCTGGGTGATGGAGATGGAGCTGGTGTTGGTGGCAATGATCACCTCGGGCGCCAGCAGGCCATCCAGCTGCTGCAGGATCTTGACCTTGAGCGCCTGGTTCTCGGTGGCCGCCTCAATGACCAGCTGTGCCCCCTTGAGGTCGTCGTAGCTTGTGCTGCCCTGGATCAGCGCCAGCGCTGCATCGCGCTGGGCAGTGGTCAGCTTCTCCTTCTTGATCAGCCGATCCAGGCTGCCCGACACGGTGGCCATGCCTTTCTGGACAGCCGCTTCGCTGATGTCCACCATCACCACGCGGATGCCGCTGACCGCGCAAGCCTGCGCAATGCCATTGCCCATGGTGCCGGCGCCGATGATGCCTATAGTCTGGATGGTGTTCATGCGGGTTCAATCCTCAATCTGAAAACGGGTTCGCGGCATTATCCAACGCCACTGGGTACGCAAAAAAATGCAAAGCCCGGCGCTATAGTGCGCCATGGCTCAAATCGACGATCGCATGCTCGACGTGAACCAGCACGGCGTGCTGCGCATACCGGCCGCCGTCTGGCTGGCATTGCTGTTCATGGCCCGGCACTGGGTGCTGGTGCTGGTGGTCACGGTGTCGGCTCGCCGCAACCAGGAAGCCGTGCGCCTGTATGGCTCCGATTTCAATTGGTGGTTGCTGCTGCTGGAGGTGCCGGCGCTGTTGTTGTTGTGGCTGTGCACCCGCCGCCGGCCTGAGGCAGGGCGGTTCGTACGGATGCTCTGGCCCCACGCACGCCAGCTGGCCATGGCCACCGCGTTGTTGCACCTGGGCTATGTCGCCTGGTACCTGTGGCAATCCAGCTACTGGCTGCCCTGGCCCGAGCTCTACCTGGCCAGCAGCGCACTGATCGATCTGGCCATCGTCAAATCCTTCTACGACTCCGAGCACCTCAAGCAGGTGTTCAGAGAATTCCCGGCCCCGCCCAAGGAATCCCTCCCATCATGATCCGCATCTTCATCGGCTTTGACCCCCGGGAGACCGTGGCTTGGCATGTGCTCACGCACAGCATCTTGGCGCGATCTTCCCAACCCGTGAGTTTCGTGCCCCTGGCTCTGGACAACCTCAAAGACCTGATGTGGCGTGAGCGCAACCCGCTGCAGAGCACGGACTTTTCCTTCTCGCGTTTCCTCACGCCACACCTCAGCGGCTACGAAGGCTGGTCCCTGTTCCTGGACTGCGACATGCTGATGCTCGACGACGTGGCGAAGCTGTGGGCCTTGCGTGACGACCGCTATGCCGTGATGTGCGTGAAGCATGACCACCAGCCGACAGAGAAAGTGAAGTTTCTCAACCAGCCGCAGACACCCTACAACAAGAAGAACTGGAGCAGCGTCATGCTGTTCAACAACGCACGCTGCAAGGCGCTGACACCTGAGTATGTGAACACCGCCAGCGGGCTGGAGCTGCACCAGTTCAAGTGGCTGGAGGACGATGGACTGATTGGGCCGCTACCCAAGACGTGGAACCACCTGGTGGGGTATTACGAGCCTGAGGCGGGCATGAGCAACGTGCATTACACGTTGGGGGGGCCGTACTTTAATGAGTACGCGGATTGTGAATATTCCAAGGAGTGGGTGACTGAGCACGCGTCAATGCTTCGGGTGGATCAGCGTGGCTAACTTGCAAGATTGTGGTTATGCACTAAGCGAACTGGACTACAGGCGGTTTGGTGTGCGTACCGCGAAAGGCATATGTCGCGATCTGAACGACTGGAACATAGTGGCGGATCAAATCCTGAAGGATCAGATTGAGCTGGCTCTGATTCGAGTGCCAGTCGCTGCATTAATGGTCGTTCAGAAGCTGCTTGAGGCTGGGGCCCTGTTGTGTGATGTGACGGCGTGGTTTGAAAAAGTTCTGCAGCAGGATCAGATGCTAGAAGCAGACTGCAAGGATCATCAGGTTCTTGAATCTACTTTGGAAGTACGGCTCGCTAGGAGCGACGAAGGTCCGGCACTAGAGGCTTTGGCGACAAAAATTTTTGCTGGATACAACAATCACTATGCAGCAGACGATCGTCTGCCACTTTCTCACACTCAAGAGGTGTATCCGGATTGGTTGTGCCGGATGCACTCAAGTACTGATGCTTCAGTGTGGGTGCTCATGCGGGAAAGCAACTTGGCTGGTGTGGCCGCACTCACCGGAATTGGTAGTACCCATCAGGATGTAGCGTTGTTTGGTATTTCAGAGGAATATTCTGGTCGAGGCTTGGGGGTGCGTTTTCTTGATCGCGTAGTGAGTCTGGCACGGCGTGATGGGTGCGAGAAGTTGACCTACTCAACCCAAACGCACAACCTCGCGGCTAGGCGTATGGCTTGTCGGTCGGGGTTTCTGCCCATCTCAGACTACTTCGTTTTCCATATCTGGACAGATAGGTGGGGTCGATGCAGATGATTCCTTTTAACAAGCCCTATATGACGGGCAAAGAGCTATTCAATATCGCACAAGCTCATTTCAATGGAATGCTAGCAGGCGATGGGCCATTTACCAAGCAGTGTCAGAGGCAACTGGAGGAAATGACGGGTGCTACCAAAGTTTTACTTACGCATTCATGCACGGCTGCGTTAGAGATGGCCGCAATTGTTTGCGACCTTCGACTCGGCGACGAAGTGATAATGCCGTCATTCACCTTTGTGTCGACGGCGAACGCAATCGTCTTGCGTGGAGCAAATCCAGTCTTTGCGGACATTGATCCTGATACGCTTAATCTAGACCCCGCACACGTGGCAGAACTCATTAATGAACGTACCAAAGCCATTGTCGTTGTTCATTACGCAGGTGGATGTGGGAATCTAGACGCGCTGGTTGAGTTGGCTAGGCGGCATAATTTGGTGCTAATTGAGGATGCGGCTCAGGCAATCAACTCAACTTACAAAGGGCGGCCGTTAGGTACCTTCGGAGCAATAGGCGCTTTGTCTTTTCATGAAACAAAGAACGTCATTTCTGGTGAAGGCGGCGCTATTCTGTTTAGTGGTGAATGGGGTGTCCAGCGAGGAGAAATAATACGAGAAAAGGGGACCAATCGATCACAATTTTTGCGTGGGCAAATAGATAAATATAGCTGGGTGGATATTGGATCATCTTATTTGCCGGGTGAAGTGGTGGCCGCATTTCTTTCTGCTCAATTAGATGAGTGCGATACGATTCTGGCAGCTCGCCTTTCGTTGTGGGAGAGATATCACTTGGCTTTCGCCCATTTGGAGTTGCAGGAAAAACTTCGTCGCCCCCGCTTCCATGCGGAATGCAAACACAATGCGCACATGTATTACGTGCTTTTGCCAGATGGGGTGCGGAGAGATGATTTCATCGCGCACATGCGAGGGGAAGGCGTCCAAGCCATTTTCCACTATGTGCCACTGCACAGTTCTAGCTATTCTAAGAAGGCGGGTATTGCTCCTGCTTATGAGTTGCCTGTTACCGATTGGGTGTCAGAGCATTTGGTGCGACTTCCTTTATGGATAGGATTAGAGGAGCATCAGGATCGGGTGATTTGCGCGGTAGAGTCATATTTTTCGTGAGAGACTGATGCTGCTTAGACTGATGCGAGAAATGCTTAAGGGTATTAGATCTCGTATATCTGGCCAGCCTTCAGTGGCAGAAAACGTCCTGACTACCTCGCCACATAAGAGCATAATTTGTCCATCATTTGCACAGCCAGATGAGGCTGTTGAATGGATTCGCAATGAGGTTCTTCCGGCACTAAAAGAATGCCTTGATGGTGGTAGGTATCAAGAAGCCTCGCGCATCGAGAACATCGTTTATAGCGGTGCGATTAAGCGATTTGAGTTTCCCGAACATTACGCTACATGTTTATCGCTGCTTCACCCTACCTTGGAGGAGCTTGGTCGTAGGTCGGCACACGTTCACTCTCTAAAAATTCCCGAATCTGCAGACTGGGTGCCTGCGCGCATAGTGTTTTTCGTCCACAATCTGTCAGCGAGCTTGGCGCACAATGACTTGTTGAGTAATGTCCTTCGGGCGTATTTGTCGTGTCCAGGCGCGAGTCCAGACTCGGTAAGTGTTGTCGGTATGGGAAAGACTGTCGCAGATTCTTATCGTGCACTGATTGATGAGTATGGGCTGGTGGTGCATAATTATTCCGCCTCGGATCTTTATTCTGCATTGCAGAAATTAGTATCTGATCTTGATCGGCAGCCTTCGGTCCGATTGATTGTTGTGGCAGTGCCTTTGGGGTTGAGCTACCTAAGTGGATTGCTCCATCCTATGCGTTTGGGGTGGTTGTCGATGAAGTTCGAAATAGATGCATTCTCACCGGATTTGCCCTGTTTTTCTTTTACTTCAAGTCGTCGGCAGATCAAACGTGTGGGCAATACACTTTGGCGGACGGCACCTCCGTTGCTTATGCATCTCGGAGAGGCCTTGAGGGCCGACGCTGCGCCATTATCGTTTGCTACAGATTTGGCGAGTTATGACTGCGTGCTTTACACGATTAATCGCGAAGAAAAAATTAAGCAGCAGCCGTACCTTGAAGCTGTCGCCCGGCTGTTGTCTGCCAATAGTCAAGCTTGTTTTGTGTGGACAGGGCGTGAGCAGCCAATTGAGATTGCTCAGTTCTTCGTTGATCGCGGTGTAAATGACCGGGTGTATTTTGCGGGCTGGATCGACCCTGATAGTCTGCTGCGTGCAGGGCATTTATTTCTTGATACACCGACGTTGTCAGGAATGGTTGCAGCTCGTGCCGTCGCATTGGGTTTGCCTGTGGTGACATTCTCCAAATCTCATTCGTGGGTGAATTTTTTCGCTGATGAGCTTGATTCTGCTGAACTTGAACTGAAGGCTCCCGAGCTGGGTCGAAAGTGGAAGGTGTTCCAAGAGAATGGGCTGCGCTTGGAGTGTGAATCAATAGAAAGCTATGTTGAGCTCGCGCAGAAGCTTATTGATGACAAGATGTTGCGCGCTGTGTATTGTGATTTCCTGCAAGAATTTGGCGGCTATTTTTTCTCAAATGGTCAGGCTTATGCCGCAATGCATTTCGAGAATTTTTACTCTCCAATGTCTGCATCCGCTGAGTCATTTTGATTGATCGGAGGGTTTTTAATGGGGTCTTATGCGAGCATTTAATCTGCCGTATCGAGTATTGTCCGAGGCGTTTTGGCGATGCGTGTTTGAGGCCACAGAGTCGCGTCGCCGCCAGATCCAGGACTCTTTTTTCTCAGAGTTGGGCGGTCTTGATGACTTGAGAAAATTGGCGCAATACAATACTGGCTCTATTTCTACTGCAACTCAGTGGGCATTGTTTTCGTTGGCCTGTTATTGGCGACCGAAAATTATTGCAGAGGTGGGTACCTTTATAGGGAAGTCGGCGATTGCGCTTGCAAAAGGTTGTGATGTGGCGGGTGAAATTGCTGAAGTTCACACCTGCGATTTCAGCAATAAGATTGATATTCCTCGGCTCACCAAGTCGGTATTGATTCAATATCAAGGGACAGCTTCCGGGGCAATGTTTCAAGAAATGCTGGAAGATGACTATGAGGGGCAGGTACAACTGATGCACCTAGATGGAAGATTGACGAAAGAAGATCTTCCAATGGTCGGAAGATTGATGGCTTCCGACGGAATCATCGTGCTGGATGATTTTGAGGGTGTAGAGAAGGGGGTGGCTAATGTGTACAGCCTGAAAGGTAAGCCAGAGTTCGAGCGATATTTTGTTATTTATCCCCCATCAAGAGGACTCTTGGAGAGTTTTGGGCTGCGGGATTCTTGTGGCACCTGTGTTTTGTTACCTCATTCGGCGATGAGGATAGTTCCGCAGGCATAAATCCATGTGCCCTTATTTTTTTTTGTTCGATTTGGTGGCCTTGGAGAGGTGAACAATTATTGCCTCGGTGGCCATGTCGACAAAATCCTTGCGATAGCCTAGTTCGCTCAAGGCCCATTTAAATGTATTGCCGAATTTCGCCTTGCCAAAGACGCCTAAATTATGCTCCTGTTGGAAGCCGACGGCTTTTTGGCATGTGTCCTCCAGAATACGAGTAAGCCGGTTTACCGATGGGTGCTTGTTCGGATTGTTGTCCAGTTCTGGTGGATAGCGTTTCGCGAGATCGTCAACCAACGAGCGGGCGAAGTTCTCCAGTTCAGCGGAGCGTTTGGAGTTGAACAGTGAGAACATATTCAAAAAAAAGGGGGGACATGCCCCCCATACTGTACAAGTTATGCCGAGCGACCGATTAGGTACCACGGCAGGATGCCGGCATGTACTTCGAAGGAGCGCCATTGCAGGTCCACACGGCGGTAGTCCCGTTCCAGGTGGGAGTCAGCAAGACCGAGAGAGCGGAAGTGCCGACAGTGGCGGTGGCATTGATCACCACAGTGCCGTTGGTGCCAACGGCTGCATCTTTGATGAATTTGGTGGGATTCGCGAACTGGGCAACCGAGATGTCTTGCGCGGCGCTGGCACCGACGCTGCAGTGATTAAGAAGTTGGCATGCTTCCGTGATAGAGGTCTTGGCGCCTGAAGCTGCCAAGATCAACTCCGACGTGCGAGCGCGGATGGTGTAGTCCTGATACGCGGGCAAAGCCACAGCGGCCAAGATGCCGATGATGGCAACCACGATCATTAGTTCAATAAGGGTAAAACCCTTCTGAAGCGATTTCATAAATTTTCCTTTGATCAACGTTGATGAATGACACTAGGCCGTGCGCACAGCCAGGTGCCATGCATAGCAAAGCAAATGTCAGGCCAGCGTTTTACGCCCATATTTCGGCCATTTCGATGAATTTTCCGCGAGTCGCGACAAAAAATGTCACAATATGCCTCCGTTAGGTTCGATATTTGTCAGAAAGACGTTGTTCGGCTGCCGCAATCACTTCCGACCAAGCGCCAGGTGTGGGCTGGCGTAACACCTCTACGTGCGGGTACCATGGCATATGGCTGCTGCGGAGACCGTAGCGCCACTCAGGCACCGAGGGGGCAAGAACCCACGTCCGTTGACCCAAGGCTCCAGCGTAATGGACCGTTGTATTGCAGGCCGTAAACACTCCATCCAGCGCAGCTATCAGTGCAGCGAACTCATCAAGATCTGCTATTGCTTCCGGCCAATGCGTCAGACAAACTCCGCTCGAAGTCGCAGTCATCAGTTCATCTTCGACATTGCCGTATTGAAGGCTAATCCACTTTGAAGGAATAACCTCGGTCAAGGGTTTCAGTAGTGAAGGTGTGAGAGTGCGAATGGAGGTACGAGTACGCTCGGTACCTCCCCGCCATGAGGTACCAAAATATGGTCCCGGCCCTAGCTCTTTCAATCGACCGCGCCAATAGCAGACGCGTTCAGGATCTGGCTTTAAATAGGCACGACGGGGAAAACTCTCTAGGCTACGGCGGAAGTGACTTGGCAAATCACCCAGTGGCACGAAGCAATCTACATGAGAGATTTCGCGCAACCAATCCAAGTTGCGGTCTTGACGCGAGGCAATAATTTCACAATCCGGGAATGACCTGGTTAGGGTGGGAGCGACCCGCTTTATTACCTCGACAATTACGCGTGCCGGCTTTCTGGCCAACAAGTCAGGAAGGCAAGAGGCAAACATGACTTGGTCTCCTAAGCCTTGTTCGGCCAGCACGACGATAGTCTTGCCTTGTATATCTTCTCCCTGCCATTCTGGAAAGGGTAGCACGCGATATGAGGAAAGTCCTTGCTTTCGATGTCGATAGCCATCCCAGCCCACATCGAATTTCTCTAGTTGCAGTTGAAAAGCGGATAGTACAGCTCGCAAATTAGAGTTGCTTTGCCGCTCAATCAGCTCGCTCAAAAGTGCGGTGCCTTCTTCCATTTGCCCAGCATATGCAAGACACTGTGCATAGACTGGAAGCAAGCCAAGACGGGCCAACCGGTCATCAGTCTTCAACTGCTCAAAATAGTTCAGTGCCTGCTCGTATTCGCATGCTTGGTGATGAGCCATAGCAAGATAGGCAAGGTTGGTATCAGATGGCCATTTCTCTTGGCACTCCTGATAGATCGGCAACGCTTCGGCATACCTGTCCTGTTTAAAGACAGCACGGCCCAGTGCCTTCAGCAAACTTTCGCTGCGCATGGCATATTTCAGCGCTTGCCGGAGGTGTCTTTCTGCTGTGGGGTAGTCGGCCCAACTTAGAAGTGCATCCCCCATGCCCTGATGGGCTACACCGCTTTCAGGGTGGCGGACAAGGAAAGCTTGTAGTACAGCCAATCCACTATCTGCTTCACCCAGAGTGCGATAGAGGCGCTCAGCCAACACGGCGAGCTCAGCGGTGTCGGGATAGACAAGCAAAAGGCCTTCCAACGCGGATATCGCGCGAGCTCGATCTCCTTGAGCCGCGTGTGCCCGAGCATCAAGCCATGAGGCGTGCCAAGGTGCTTTCGGCGAGTCGGAGCTCCAATGAACTGGGTCTTGCGTATCGTGCTCAAGAAGAAAATCAAATGCAGTTTCTGCAGCTTCGATGTCTATTGCATTAGTTGCTCCGAGTCTGTTGACTCGAGGGTCATCAATATTCAATTGACTTAGGTTCTCGCGTGCTTGACCAAAATTTGGATCTAATCTGAGAGCATTTGAAAAACAAGACCTGGCTTCGGCAACTTGCCCCTTAATCAGCAGTGCAAGCCCAAGATTGTTCCAGGATGCTTTGTCGTGGGGAGCTTGATTTAGGGAGCGACGCAGAACTTCCTCGGCCTGAGAGTGATTGCCTAAACAGATGTGGCACAAGCCTAGTTGGGCCAAGTAACGAGGTTCAGCTGGAGCGCTTCCTAAGGCAAATAGCACGTGTTGAAAAGCGCCGTCATAGTCACCTTTCGAATGCTTCAACAATGAGAGGCCATAGTGCGCCTCAACAAAACCAGGTTCTTCTTTGAGTACTTGGTTATATAGAAAATCGGCGTCCTCATCGCGATGAGTTCGGAATGCGATCTCAGCTTGCAAACACTGTTTCCGCCAGCCGAAGTCAGGAGTCGCACGGTGCAACATCGTGGTTGTGGACCAGGCTTGATCAAACTCGCCGGCTTCCATCAATTCTCGAATTTCACGCTCGGTCCATTGTCGAGGTGTGCGCCCAATTAACTTGCTAAGCAGGTTGGTTAGCATTGGGAATTACCTACTTTGATGAGGTGTGAGAGGGCAAGTAGGTGCTTCAGCATACCGATTGGTGTGGCCCAATCGTTTGGCGTGGGTTGACGTATGAGACCTAATGAGGGATACCACAGCGAGCGATCTCCCTCGGAGCTGTAGCACCAGTTCGGGCTGAATGGTGTTAATACCCAGCCAAACTGCCCTAAGGCGCCAGTTAAATGAGCTTGCGTACTGCATACCGTAACAACGGCATCCAATGAGCATGTCAGTGCAGCCACTTCGTCTTGGTCTTGTAGGGCATCTGCCCAATGCGATAAATCCAGCCCACACTGAGCGGCATACTCCACCTCATGGACTGCGGCCTCACCATATTGCAAGCTAATCCATTGCACAGGAAATTCACTTAAAACCGAGGCCCATTGACCAAGCGGAAGTGAGCGTTGCTCGCGGCCAGTCTGAAGCAGCCCACCGCGCCACGCCAACCCAATTTTGGGGCGATCGCTGAGATGAGCCAATTTTTCGCGCCAGTACGCTACCCGATCAGGATTGGCCCGAAGGTAGCCCGAATGTGTTGAAAAATCAGTCGGTTGCTTGCGAAAATATCGGGGCAGACTACCGAATGGGATTTGGTAGCTAATAGCGGGGGAGAACTGTTGCAGCCACTTCCCCTCATTAGGTTGCGATGACCGCTCTACGACGGTCATGGTTGGAAAGGATCTGGCAAAAAGCGGAGCCAGCCGTGCCGAAACCTCAACGACAATATGTTCAGCGCGTTTTGCAAGATCGGGAAGGCAGTGGGCGAAAAGGATGGTTTCCCCCAGTTCCTGCTCAGCATGCACGAGTACAGTCTTACCAGATAAATCTTCACCCTGCCAGTCTGGTAGTAAGAATCTGCGGGTAGGACTTGGGTCTAAGCGTCTACGGGCTTCATACAGATCCCAGCCGCTGTCTAAGCGGCCCAACAACAGGTGAAGGTGCCCCATCTCGACCTGGATATCTGGTCTATCATGACTTAACACCAGCGCGGTCTTAAGTACGCCTTCAGCATCTTGATACTGACGTTCGGCTGCGTAGAGTGCAGCCTGTGTGACGTAAATATCGGGATTTCCGGGATCTATTTCAATGGCGCGTTGCAGTGATTGACTGGCTAGGTCGACTTGGCCGCCATTCAGGTGCAATTCAGCGAGCAATATCCAATGTGCTGATTTTTTGGGGTGGCTCTCAGTCAATTTAATTGCCGTTGACAAGGCTTGATCGAGTGCGCCAACTTGGCGATAGGCCAACGTGAGATTGTGTAACGCTTCGGCGAAGTCTTGTTTCAGATTGACGGCGTGCTGGAAATGGTCGACAGCGAGGTCCCATGCACCGCGTCGCGCGCTGACCAAGCCCAGGTTCAGCCAAATGTGCGGATGTTTTGCGTCGCGTTTCAGCGCGAGCTTGAAGCAGTTGTGGGCTGCCTTTAGGTGGTTGACGGCAACAAGTGCTAAACCAAGATGGACAAGTATGTCGACATTGTTTTGGTCTAGCTTGTGTGCGATGCTGAAATGCTTGATTGCCTCTGCCGGCCGATTGGATTCCAATAAGGCCAAACCCAGACCCTCGCGAGCAGGAGCATGTTTGGGTTCAATGCTAACGGCTGCCAAAAATGCTTTTTCGGCTGCATACGGCTGCTTGATTTTCAGATAGGCATCGCCGAGCAGTGTTAATGCTGCTTCGGATTTTGGGTGCTGATGGGCCCACGAGGCAATGTCCACCAGCAACTTGACCATGGCCTCCGGCGTTGCCGGTGCCAGGGCATTGCGCCACTGTGGCAGGGGATCGGCTTCTTTGCCGAGGTGGATGGTGGCGTGACCTACTAGTGGTTTGGTCATGGATTCATGAGAGGTGTGTGAGCCACATCATGATAAGAGAGCCCTGCTGCGCGACCTCGCCCAAATGCCACTGTTTGGGGATTTACTACCCCCTCGAAAACTTGAACGCCGCCGTACTCCCCAGCAGGTTGGGCAGCACCCGCACCACCTGCCCCTCATGCAGGCCGAAGCTGTCTTCTATGGTCAGGCCGTTGCGTTGGGCGAGCACCTCGAAGTCGGCGTGGGTGCCCACGCGGATGTTTGGGGTGTCGTACCACTGGTAGGGCAGGCGTTTGGTCACGGGCATGCGGCCGGTGAGCACGCTCAGGCGGTTGGGCCAGTGGGCGAAGTTGGGGAAGGTGACGATGCCGATGCGGCCGACCCGGGCGGTTTCGCGCAGCATGGTTTCGGCGTTGCGCAGGTGCTGCAGGGTGTCGATCTGCAGCACGACGTCGAAGGCGTTGTCGGCAAACATGCTCAGGCCTTCATCGAGGTTGAACTGCAGCACGCTCACGCCGCGTTGCACGCAGGCCAGCAGTTTGGCGTCGTCAATTTCCACGCCGTAGCCGGTGCAGCCGCGCGTGGCCTGCAGGTGGGCCAGCAGGGCGCCGTCGCCGCAGCCCAGGTCGAGCACGCGGGCGCCGTGGGGCACCAGGCTGGCAATGGCGTTCATCAGGCTGTGCTCGCTCATGCTGGCTGCTCCGTCTTTTCCTGGGCAATGCGTTCGAAGTAGGCGCGCACCACGCCGTGGTAGCGCGGGTCGTCCAGCAGGAAGGCGTCGTGTCCGTGGGGGGCGTCGATTTCGGCGTAGCTCACGGTGCGGCGGTTGTCGAGCAGGGCCTTGACGATCTCGCGGCTGCGGGCCGGCGAGAAGCGCCAGTCGGTGGTGAAGCTGACCAGCAGGAAGTTGGCTTGGGCGCGGGCCAGGGCGGCGCTCAGGTTGCCGTCGAACGCGCGGGCGGGGTCGAAGTAGTCGAGTGCTCGGGTGATGAGCAGGTAGGTGTTGGCGTCGAAGTAGTCGCTGAACTTGTCGCCCTGGTAGCGAAGGTAGCTCTCGATCTCGAATTCAATATCTTGAGTTGTGTATTTCAGCGCGGCGCCTTCGCGCAGCGCGCGTCCGAACTTCTCGTTCATCACGTCGTCGCTCAGGTACGTGATGTGCCCGATCATGCGGGCGATGCGCAGGCCGCGTCGGGGCAGGGTGCCGTGGCGCAGGTAGTGGCCGCCGTGGAAGTCGGGGTCGGTCACGATGGCGCGGCGCGCGACTTCGTTGAAGGCGATGTTCTCGGCGGTGAGGTTGGGCGCGCTGGCCACCACCACGGCGTGGCGCACACGCTCGGGGTATTGCAGCGTCCAGCCCAGGGTCTGCATGCCGCCCAGGCTGCCGCCCATCACGGCGGCCAGCTGGCGTATGCCCAGCGCGTCGAGCAGGCGGGCCTGGGCGTTGACCCAGTCTTCCACGGTCACCACCGGAAAATCGGCGCCCCAGGGCTGGCCGGTGGCAGGGTTGGTGTGGGTGGGGCCGGTGCTGCCGAAACACGAGCCCAGGTTGTTGACGCCGATGACGAAGAAGCGGTTGGTGTCCACCGGTTTGCCGGGGCCGATCATGTTGTGCCACCAACCTTCGCTTTTGGGTAGGGGCTGGCCGTTGGCGTCGGCGTGGAAACCGGCCACGTGGTGGCTGGCATTGAGGGCGTGGCAGACCAGAACGGCGTTGGAGCGATCGGCGTTGAGGGTGCCGTAGGTTTCGTAGACCAGTTCGTAGGCGGGCAGCTCGGCGCCGCTCTGCAGGCGCAGGGGCTGCTCGAAGCGCAGGGTCTGTGGCGTGGCAATGAGGCTCAAGCGGTGTTACCTCGGGCCCCGTGGGGCCAAAAAACGAAAATCCCGGTGCCGCAAAGTGCGAGACCGGGAAGTCCCCTCTTTAGCGGCATTTCTAGAGCGCCCGCAATTTGGAAGAAATCGGCGCTGAAGGCGTGAGTATAAAAGATGCGCCCTGCAGGCCGAAAGCCGTCTGCAGGGCGCACCGTTGCTGGGCATGCGTTGCGGCCGCGCAACGGCGGGGTGCCCGGGCATCGGGACAAACCCGGGGGGCGGGCCGGAAACGTAAAAAAAGATTCCCCAAACCGGCCCGATGCGCATAATCAACGAGCGCACCTTCAAGTGAGGGTGGGCTTTGGGGTGATCGGTCGGTTTCGCTGGCGGCAGCGTCCACTCAGTTGGGTAGCGCTCACGGGGCTCCATCGCTTTTTGTTCTGTGTTTCTTTAGGAGTCCCTTGATGGGCAACAAACTCTACGTTGGCAATCTGCCGTACACCGTGCGTGATGACGATCTGCACCAGGCTTTCAGCGCCTACGGCAATGTCAGCAGCGCCAAAGTCATGATGGAGCGCGACACCGGCCGTTCCAAAGGCTTTGGTTTCGTCGAAATGGGTTCCGAAGCGGAAGCTGAGGCAGCCATCGGCGGCATGAACGGCCAGTCGCTCGGCGGCCGTAGCCTGGTGGTCAACATCGCGCGTCCCATGGAAGCCCGTCCCCCCCGCACCGGTGGTGGTGGCTTCGGCGGTGGCCGCCGCGAAGGTGGCTTCGGTGGCGGCGGTGGTGGCGAAGGCGGTTTCCGCAGCCCCTACGGCGGCGGTGGCCGTCGTGATGGCGGTGGCGGCGGCCGCGGCGGCTACTAAGCCCTGCACGCCGGGCCGGTGACGGCCCGCACCCGGAAAAATGCCCCGGGGTCCTTCAGGACCCGCGGGGCTTTTTTGTGTCTGATTTTCGCCGTCAGTCCATCTCGCCACGCCGCTTCTTTCGGCCCCGCCCGGCCAGCAGCCGGTCGAACACGGGGTTGGGCAGCAGGCGCAGCAGCTTGGCGGCCACGCCCATCTGCCACGGTATCACCCGGTAGCTGACCTGGGCCGTGATGGCGGCGAACGCACGCTCGGCAAAGTCGGTCGGTTGCATCAGGAAGGGCATGGTGTAGGTGTTGTGCCGCGTGAGCGGCGTGTCCACGTAGCCGGGGACCAGTGTCACCACGCCCACACCGCTGCCACGCATCTCGCCGCGCAGGCTCTCGCAGTAGCTCACCACGCCGGCCTTGCTGGCGCAGTAGGCCCCGTGGCCGGGCAGCCCGCGTATGGCGGCCACGCTGGCCACGCCCACCAGCGTGCCGCTGCCGCGTGTGCGCATGCCCTTGATGAAGGGGTGGAAGGTGGCGGCCAGCCCCACGTTGTTGAGGGCGAAGGTCTGGGCCATCACGTCCAGGTCTTCGCGCTCGGCGGTGTCCATGCCGATGCTGACCCCGGCGTTGGCCACCACCACGTCGGGCAGGCCCATTTCGGCCATGCAGCGTTCACCGGCCGCGACGATGCTGTCGATCTGGGCCACATCGGCGCTGTAGACCAGGCAGCGGTCGGGGGTGTAACCCATGGAGTCGGCCCAGGCTCGCATCTCGGCGCCGCGCCGCGCCACCAGCGCCAGCCGGTAGCCCGCCTGGGCGAAGCGCTGGGCCAGCGCCTGGCCTATGCCGCTGGACGCGCCCGTGATGAAAACCAGGGGCGAGCTGGAGGCGCTGGGGCTGTGGGCGGGCAAGGTCATGTTCAGCGGCGGGGTTGCAGCGTGGCGCGCACGCGACCCTGCAGGTCGGCCACGCCCGTCTTGTTGTCGTAGCGCAAGGAGTTGGCATCGATGCGGTCGGTGTCGCGCAGCAGCACCACCGGCTGGTCCGATGCCACGCGCTCATCCTCGCTGAAGATGCGCAGGAACTCGCCCTCGAAGGACAGGCGGGGTTGGGTCTTGCCATCGGGCAGCCGGTGGGCCTCGCGCACCACCCGGGCCTGACCGCGCAGCTCGTACTCGCTCTGGTCGGCGTTGGTGGTCACCCGCAGCGCGGTGGCGGTGGTGAGCCGGCCTGTGGGCGAGAGGCTGCGGATGCGCGCCTGGTCGATCTCCATCGTGTCGGTGTCGGGGTAATGGCGGGCTTCGGCGCCGAACACCTCGGTCTTGAGCTGGCCGGTGGCGTCGTAGGTACGGACCGAAAAGCCGCGCATGAAGTAGTCGGGCTCGTGCTGGGGTGCGCGCTCGGGCACGGGCATGGGCGGCTCGGGTGTGGCGCGCAGCAGCCAGTAGGAGCCCAGCGCGAGGAGTCCCATCAGCAGCAGGGGCAGGTAGACCGAGACGCTGTCCATCAGCCGCCGCAGCGGAACGAGGGTGGTGATGGCGCTCATCCCGCCGCTTCGTCCAGCAGGGCGCGGTAGTGGCCGCTGGCCACCAGCAGCAGGTCGCAGCATTCGCGCACCGCACCCTGGCCGCCGGCCGCGCGGGTGACGTGGTGGGCCCGTGCGAGCACCTCGGCATGGGCCAGCGGGGGGGCCAGCGCCAGCGCGCAGCGGCTGAGCACCGGCAGGTCAGGCCAGTCGTCGCCCATGGCGGCGGCCTGGGCCCAGCCCAGCCCCAGCTCGGCCAGCAGGTCCTCGGCGGCCGGGCGTTTGTCTTCGGTGCCCAGGCGGATGTGGGTCACACCCAGGGCCTGCAGGCGCCGGCGCAGCGCGGGCGAATCGCGCCCGCTGATGACGGCCGGGGTGATGCCAGCTCGCTGCAGCAGCTTCACGCCGTGGCCGTCCAGCGTGTGGAAACGCTTGAGCGTTTCGCCGTGTTCGCTGAAGTACAGGCCGCCGTCGGTGAAGACGCCATCGACGTCGAAGAACACCACGCGTATGGGCTGGGCGCGCAGCAGCAGTTCGGGATCGAACATCAGCGTGGGGGGCATGGTCAGATCACTTTCGCGCGCATCAGGTCGTGGCTGTTGATCACGCCACACAGCACGCCGGCTTCATCTACCACCAGCACGCTGGTGATCTTGTGGTTTTCCATCAGCTTGGCGGCTTCCACGGCCAGGGCGTCTTGCGAGATGGTGCGCGGGTTGGCGTGCATCACGTCGCGGGCTTGTGCCTGGCGCAGTTCGCCACCTTTCTCGATCAGTCGGCGCAGGTCGCCGTCGGTGAACACGCCGACGGGCTTGCCGGCGGCGTCAACGATGGCGCCGGCGCCCGTGCCCTTGGCGCTGATCTCGCGCATGAGGTCCATCAGGCTGGCGTCCAGGCCCACGCGGGGGATGCGGTCGCCGGTGCGCATGATGTCGCTCACCAGGGTGAGCAGCTTGCGGCCCAGTGCGCCACCGGGGTGCGAGCGTGCGAAGTCGTCGGCCTTGAAGCCACGGGCGTCCAGCAGCGCCATGGCCAGCGCGTCGCCAAGTGCCAGCTGGGCGGTGGTGCTAGCGGTGGGGGCCAGGTTGTGCGGGCAGGCTTCCTTGTCCACCGAGGTGTCGAGCACGTGGTCGGCATGGCGGGCCAGGCTGGAATCGGCGCGGCCGGTCATGGCGAGCAGCGGCACGCCCATGCGCTTGATCAGCGGCAGCAGCACGGTGATCTCTTCGCTCTCACCGCTGTTGCTGATGCCCAGCACCACGTCCTGGGCGGTGATCATGCCGAGGTCGCCGTGGCTGGCTTCGGCCGGGTGCACGAACAGCGCAGGGGTGCCGGTGGAGGCCAGCGTGGCGGCGATCTTGCGGCCCACATGGCCACTCTTGCCCATGCCCATCACGACCACGCGGCCGGTGCAGGCCAGCAGCCGCTCGACGGCGGCGGCGAAGGTGGCATCCAGGCGCTGGGCGAGGGCCTGGACGGCCTGTGCCTCGATGTCCAGGGTGTCCCGGGCCACGGCGAGCACCCGGGCGGATTGGAAGTTGGAGGTCATGCCCGGATTATCGCGGCAGCGCGCATGATTACCATTGACCCCCATGACCTCCCTGGACCTGACGCTGTTGTACCTGCTGGCGGCTGTGCTGGGGGTGGTCTTGTGCCGCCTGGCCAAACTGCCGCCCATGCTGGGTTACCTGGCGGTGGGCGTGCTGATCGGGCCCAACGCGCTGGCGCTGGCGCAGAACTCCAGCGGCATCCGCTACCTGGCGGAGTTCGGCGTGGTGTTCCTGATGTTCGTGATAGGGCTGGAATTCAGCCTGCCCAAGCTGCGCGCCATGCGCCGCCACGTGTTTGGCCTGGGGCTGTCGCAGGTGGTGCTGACGCTGGCGCTCACCACCGGGGGCTCGCTGCTGCTGGCGTGGCAGCTGCCCACCTGGTGGGCGGTGAGCTGGCAGACCGCGCTCGCGCTGGGGGGCGTCATGGCCATGAGCAGCACGGCCATCGTGGTCAAGCTCATGGCCGAGCGGCTGGAACTGGAGAGCGAACACGGCAAGCGGGTGCTGGGCGTGCTGCTGTTCCAGGATCTGGCGGTGGTGCCGCTGCTGGTGCTGATTCCTGCCCTGGGGGCCCCGCCCGAGGTGCTGTTCAAGGCGCTGGGCCTGGCCCTGCTCAAGGCCACGCTGCTGC
>CALRLO020000009.1:0-98841 GCA_943368755.1 Synechococcus sp. UW140
CCAGTGCGCAGGCCCTGGCCGATCACGCAAGTGGCCTGGGCCTGACGGCCCGCGTGGTCGACGACCCCGACGCCGCGCTCGCTGCCTGCCCGCTGGTGGTGACCGCCACCCCGGCCGCGGAGGTGGTGTTGCGCGCACAGCCACGCGACGATGCGTTCATGGCCGCCGTGGGGGCTTTCACCCCGCGCATGGTCGAACTGGCCCCTGGGCTGTGCCGCCACGTTGCCGCCACCGGCGAAGTGGTGCTGGACACGCCCGATGCCCACCACGAAGCCGGTGACCTGGTGCAGGCCGGTGTCGACATGACGGGCCTGCGCACGCTGGCTGACGTGGTGCGCACCGCTGGTACACGGCTGCAGACTCCCCCGCGAGCCCCGGTGCTGTTCAAGAGCTGCGGCTGGGCCGGCTGGGACCTGGCCTGCGCGCGTGCGGTCCTGAAGGTGTCAGCCCATGGATGAGTGGATCACCTCGCGCACGCGCGGGTAGATCTGCTGGTTCCACTTGCGGCCGCTGAACACGCCGTAGTGACCCACGCCGGTCTGGATGTGGTGGGTTTTCAGATAGGGCCGGATGCTGGTGCACAGGTCCTGTGCGGCGACCGTCTGGCCGATGGCGCAGATGTCATCGCGCTCGCCCTCCACCGTCAGCAGCGCGGTGCGCCGGATGGCGCCGGGGTTGACGCGCCGGCCCTGGTACATGAGCTCGCCACGAGCCAGGTCGTAGGTCTGGAACACTTTCTCCACGGTCTCCAGGTAGAACTCGGCCGGCAGATCGTTGACGGCGAGGTACTCGTCGTAGAACTTGCGGATCACGTCCGCCTGCTCCAGATCGCCTTCCACCAGGTGGTGGAACAGCGACTCGAAGGATTTCTGGTGGCGCTCCAGATTCATGCTCATGAACGCCGAGAGCTGCACGAAACCCGGATAGACGCGCCGCATGAAGCCGGCGTGGGGTGCTGGCACGTGGCTGATGAGCTGGCGCTCGAACCACGAGATGGGTTTGGTCACGGCCAGCCGGTTGACCTCGGTGGGGTTCACGCGGCAGTCCACCGGTCCGGCCATCAGCGTGAGGCTGCGCGGCTGGGCCGGGTGGTCGTCCTCGGCCATCAGCGCAGTGGCGGCCAGCGCGGCCACGCAGGGCTGGCACACCGCCACCACGTGCACGCCGGGACCGATGCGGGCCATGAAATCCATCATGTGGGTGATGTAGTCGTCCAGTCCGAAGCCGCCGTGGCGCAGCGACACGTCGCGGGCGTTGTGCCAGTCGGTGATGTAGACGTCGTGGTGCTGCAGCAGGGTGCGCGCGGTCTCGCGCAGCAGGGTGGCGAAGTGGCCCGAGAGTGGTGCCACCAGCAGCACGCTCGGCTGGTCGGTGATGCCGGGTTTGGCAAACCGAAGCAGGGTGCCGAAGGGGGTGCGCATCGCCACCTCCTCGCGCACGGGCACCGTCTCGCCGTCCACCACCACCTCGGTGATGCCGAAATCGGGCCGGGAGTGGGTGAGGCGCATGCGTGAGAACACCTCGCAGGCGGCCGACCACTGGCGCAGCGCGGTGCGTTCGGTGCCGGCATGCCAGAACAGGGCGCCGAGGTTCTGGGCCAGCAGGCGCAGCGGCGAGGCCAGGTCGGTTTGGGTCTGGTAGGCCAGGTACATCATGGACGCCTTTGTGGGCGGGCTTGTGGCCCGGTGAAACAGGCCACGCAAGTTGCGGGCCATGCCGTCTGGTGAAAGTGGGCACAGGCCTTGCTAAACCTGATGCCGCACCCACGAGGAGCAAGCCCATGGCCAAGGCCGTACTCACCATCAGCAGCAAGAACTACGGTGCCTGGGCCTTGCGTGGCTGGCTGATGTGCAAGCTGGCCGGCCTGGACTTCGAGGAGGAGATCATTCCGCCGGACGATCCGGCGATGAAAGCCGAGATCCTCCTGCTGGCCTCGTCGATGCGGGTGCCAGCGCTTCGCCACAACGGGATCCACGTGTGGGACACGCTGGCCATCGGCGAGTACCTCAACGAGATCAAGCCGCGCGCAGGCCTGTTGCCGGCCGATGCGGCAGCCCGCGCGCACTGCCGCGCCATATGCGGCGAAATGCATTCAGGCTTCAGTGCCATGCGCGCCTCGTTGCCCATGAACATCAAGGCCCGGTTCCCGGGCTTCAAGATCTGGTCGCGCGCGCAGGGTGATGTGGACCGGGTGCTGGAGATCTGGGCCGACTGCTTCGAGCGCTATGGCGGCCCCTACCTGTTCGGTGCAAAGCCGTGTCTGGCCGACGCGATGTACGCGCCGGTGGTGACCCGTTTCCTGAGCTACGACGTGCCGCTGGATGCCGACAGCGTGGCCTACTGCCAGCGCATCATGGCGCTGCCGGCCATGATGGCGTGGGTCAAGGCCGCCAGGGACGAGCCCGAGGAAATCGACGAGCTGGACGCTGAGTTCTAGCTACTTCCAGGGCGTGGGCGCCGGAATCTCGCAGACCGGGTCCACGTCCACCGTCTTGAAATCTGCCGGCGAGACGATTTCCAGGTACTCCATGTCGGGCGAGTAGTCGAACAGGTAGTGGCGGATGCCGGGGCGCTGGTGCACCACGTCGCCGGCCTCCACCAGGGTTTCCTTGTCTTCGTACATGAAACGCGCCCAGCCCTTGACCATGATCACGATCTGGAACTCCGCCTCATGGCGGTGCCAGCCCGTGCCCACTTCCGGTGCCATGTTGGCTTTCACAAGGTGCGCGATCACCTTGCCATGGGTGGCTTCGGCCACCCCGAGGTCGCGGTAGAGGAAGAAGTCCCGCAGGCCGCCTCCGACATAGTCGGTGTCCTGCGGTTTGACGTGGGAGAACTCGGTGCCGGTACGGTCAAGCATGGGAACCTCCGTCAGCACGTGGGGTGTGCTGCACTGCAGCATCAAGCATGAAGCGTTCCAGTTGCGCCCAGTCGGGCCGGGGCCTCTGGGATAATCCGCCGCATGAGCGGCAACACCCTAGGCAACCTCTTCGCAGTCACCAACTTCGGTGAATCCCACGGCCCGGCCATCGGCTGCGTGATCGACGGCTGCCCGCCGGGGATGGCGCTGTCGGAGGCCGACATCCAGCCCGATCTGGACCGCCGCCGCCCCGGCACCAGCAAGTTCGTCACGCAGCGCAACGAGGCCGACCAGGTGGAAATCCTCAGCGGCGTCTACCAGGGCAAGACCACCGGCACGCCCATCGCGCTGCTCATCCGCAACACCGACCAGCGCAGCAAGGACTACGGCGACATCGCCCAGACCTTCCGCCCTGGCCACGCCGACTACACCTACTGGCACAAGTTCGGCATCCGCGATCCGCGCGGCGGTGGCCGATCGTCTGCCCGCCTGACCGCGCCCACGGTGGCAGCCGGTGCGGTGGCGCGCAAGTGGCTGCAGGAACGCTACGGCATCCGCTTTCGTGGCTGCATGACGCAGATCGGCGAGCTGGCCATCCCGTTCGAATCGTGGGACCACGTGGACCACAACCCCTTCTTCGCACCCGTGGCCGACGTGAGTGCGCTGGAGGACTACATGAACGCGCTGCGCAAGAGCGGTGACTCGTGTGGCGCCAAGCTGCGCGTCACCGCCCAGGGCATGCCTGTCGGCCTGGGCGAGCCGCTGTACGACAAGCTCGACGCCGACATCGCCTTCGCCATGATGGGGCTCAACGCCGTCAAGGGCGTGGAAATCGGCGCAGGTTTCGCCAGCGTCGCGCAAAAAGGCAGCACCCACGGCGATTCGCTCACGCCCCAGGGTTTTGCCAACAACAACGCCGGTGGCGTGCTCGGTGGCATCAGCACCGGACAGGACCTGGAAGTCGCCATTGCCATCAAACCCACCAGCTCCATCCTGGTGCCGCGCGATTCCATCGACGTCACCGGTCAGCCCACCGAGGTCATCACCAAAGGCCGGCATGACCCCTGTGTGGGCATACGCGCCACCCCCATCGCCGAGGCGCTGCTGGCGCTGGTGGTGATGGAGCACGTGCTGCGCCAGCGTGCGCAGTGTGGCGATGTGAAGGTGGACACGCCCGACATCGCTGCGGTGCGGCGTTGAATACGGGCAGCGATCCGGCGCCGGGCCGCCCCAAGCCGGATCAGCCCCCGCGGGGGGCAGCGACCCGCGCAGCGGCGGAGCGTGGGGGTCGTCAACTGCTTCCCTTCGCGGGTTTGTCCGCGAGCTATTTCGCACACATCGGCTTTTTCAACCCCTACCTGCCGCTGTGGCTCAAGGACCTGGGGTTCGGCCTCTTCACCATCAGCCTGCTGGCCTCGGTGCAGTCGGCCACGCGGCTGTTCGCGCCCTACGCGTGGGGTTGGGTGAGCGACCACACAGGCGAGCGCGTCAGGCTGATGCGCTACAGCGCCACGGCCGCGCTGCTGCTCTCGCTGGGCCTGTGGCTGGAGTGGGGTGTGGCCGGCATGCTCGTGCTGTTGCTGCTGCTGTTCACCCACACCAGTTCCATGATGCCCATGAGCGAGGCCGCCATGGCGCACCTGGTCAGCCAGGGGGGTGACTTTGACGCCAGGCGTTACGGCCGCGTGCGGCTGTGGGGCTCGGTGGGTTTTCTGGTCACGGTGTTGCTGGCCGGCGCCTGGTTCGAGCGCTACGGCATGGGCAGTTTTCCGGCCTGGGCCTTCGTCACGCTGGCCGCCGTCACCGCCAGCGTCTGGTGGATGCCCGACCACAAGGAGGCCGCAGCTGCCGAAGGCGTGCGCCCGGCGCTCGCCCCCGTGCTGCGCCAGCCGGTGGTGCGCTGGTTCTTTGCCACGCTGTTCTTCCATGTGCTCTCGCACATGTCCGTCTACGTGTTCTTCTCGCTCTACCTCGACTCGCTGGGTTTCAGCAAGACGGTGATCGGTCTGCTGTGGGCGGTGTCGGTGGTGCTGGAGGTGGCCTGGTTCTTCACCCAGGGGCGCTGGCTGCCGCGCCTGTCGCTGAGCCACTGGCTGCTGCTCGCGGCCGCGCTCACGGTGTTGCGCATGGGGCTGATGGCGGCCTGGCCCGTGTTCCTGGTGTTGCTGGTCGCGCAGACGCTGCACGCGGTGACGTTTGCTGCCCATCACACCAGCTGCATCGCGCTGCTGTCGCACCATTTTCCGGGCCGGCTGCGGGGGCGTGGGCAGGCGCTGTATGCGGTGGCGGGCTACGGCTTCCCGGGCGTGATCGGCGGCCTGGGCGGCGGCTGGGTCAGTGCCCGCTGGGGGCTGGACCTGGTCTACGCCGTGGCCACCACCACCGCACTGGTGGCGACGGCCTGTGCGTTCAAGGTGGTGCGTCTGGAGCGGCGGGCCGGCGCAGCGGGTTGAAGCCCGTCACCAGTGCGCAGGCCAGCAGCACCAGCGCGCCTCCCACGAAGATGCCAGGGCTCAGCGCCTCGCCCAGGAACAGGTGCCCCCAGGTGACGCCGAACACCGGGATCATGAAGATGGGCATCATGGACGCCACGGGCGAGATGTGCCGCACGATGCGCAAGTGGACCCAGTAGGCCAGGCCCGAGGTCACCACCCCCAGCACCGTGACGGCTGCTGCTGCGCCCCAGGTGAACCGGGCCTGCGGCAGGGCTGCGACCCCCAGTGGCGCGATCAGCAGCACCGACGCCAGGTGTATGGAGGCCGAGATGGCCAGTGGCTCCATGCGGGTGGTGGCGCGTTTCATGAGCGGCGTGGCTACTCCGAAGCTGGCGGCGGCCAGCACGCAGGCGCCCGTGGCCAGCAGGGTTTCGGGTGTGGGCAACAGGGGGCCCAGCTGCACGATCAGGCCCACGCCGGCGAACCCGGCCAGGCAGCCCAGCAGCTTGGATCGGGTGAGACGGTCCTCCTTGAACCAGGCCGACGACAGCGTGCCAAACACCACCGCGGTGGTGTTGAGCAGGGCACCGTAGCCGGCCGGCAGCCGGATCAGCGCCCAGGCGTAGAGCACGAAGGGCACCACCACCGTCAGCGCCCCCAGGCCCAGAAGTTCGCGCCAGTGCCGCCAGGGCCAGCGCTGGCCCATCCAGCGCATCACGAGCGCCAGCGTGGCGGTGGCCAGTGCCACACGGATGAAAGCCAACGCGTTCGGCCCGAAGACCGGGCTGGACACGCGGATGAAGAGAAAAGAGGCGCCCCAGAGCGCCGACAGCAGCACCAGCTGCGAAAAATGGCGGGTTTTCACCGGCGCGATTGTCGGTGAGAACGCTGGCTCACGCTGCCACCGTGGCGGCAGGTGGGCCAAACACCCGGTCAAAGCACCAGGTGAACACGAAGGTGTAGACCAGGAAGAACACGATCAGCCACAGGTCGAGCACGAAGGCGTGCAGCAGGCCGATGTCCAGCCACCAGGCGATGGTGGGCACCAGTGCCAGCACCAGGCCCACCTCGAAGCCGGCTGCGTGCAGCACGCGGCGCACCACGGTGCGCTCGCGGCTGGTCTGGCGCGCCTCCCAGCGCTCGAACGCGGTGTTGTAGATGAAGTTCCACACCACGGCGATGGCCGAGGCCATGACCGACAGCGCGCCCGAGTGCGCCATGCCCTGGCCCGACAGCAGGGCCAGGCCCAGGGTGGCGAACAGGATGGCCAGTGCCTCGTAAAGGGTGACGTAGACGATTTTGCGTTTGATGCCTTGCATGCCCTGGACTTTATGTGTCTTCTTCTGATATAAAAAGTCAGGTATTTTCAGTTTCATTGATACATCATGGCCTTGACCAGCGACAGCGTGGCGGTTTTCCTGGCGGTGCTGGACCACGGCTCCTTCTCGGCGGCGGCGCGGGCCCTGGGCCGCGTGCCCTCGGCGGTGAGCATGGCCATTGGCAACCTGGAGGCTGAGCTGGACCTGCCGCTGTTCGAGCGCGGCGGGCGCGAGCCCCGGCCCAGTGCGGCGGCGCGGGCGCTGGAGCCCCAGGCCCGCCAGATCGCGCAGCAGCTGCGCCAGTTGCAGGCCCATGCGCAGTCGCTGCACCAGGGGCTGGAGTCGCGTCTGGCCCTGGCGGTGGCGCCCGAGCTGCTGGCCGCGCACTGGAGCGAGGCGCTGGCCGTTCTGGCCAGCGAACACCCGGGGCTGGAGGTGGAAGTGCTGGTGGCGCCGCAGGCCGACGCGCTGCGCCAGCTCCACCAGGGCAGCGCGCAGCTGGCGCTGGTGTTCGAACGCCCCAGCCTCGATGGCCGCGAGGACTTCCAGGAGGTGGGCAGCGAGACGCTGGTGGCCGTGATGTCGCCCAGCCACCCGCTGCTGGCCGACGGGCCGCGCACGCTGCGGTCCGAACATGTGATACAGACCCGCCAGATCGTGGTGGCCGGGCGCGAGGCCGTGAGCGATCCGCGCTTCGTGCTGGCGCGTCACCACTGGCGCACCGACAGCCACCAGGCCGCGCTCAACCTGGTGCTCGCGGGCCTGGGCTGGGCCTTCTTGCCACGCGCCTTCGTGGCGCCGCAGGTGGCGGCCGGCACGCTGGTGGAGGTGGCCTTCGAAAACCTCAGCAACGACCTCACGCTGTGGGTGGAC
This sequence comes from Synechococcus sp. UW140, assembly GCA_943368755.1. Classification (GTDB taxonomy): domain Bacteria; phylum Pseudomonadota; class Gammaproteobacteria; order Burkholderiales; family Burkholderiaceae_C; genus Hydrogenophaga. Next base: position 7,488 of record CALRLO020000009.1, read on the forward strand.
CTGGTCTGGTCACGCGAGCGCCCGCTGGGTCTGGGGGCCCGCCGGCTGGTGGAACTGATCACCCGGCAGGGTTAAGCCTGCAGGGGCACAATCGCGACCTTCACACCGGGAACGCCCATGACCAAGCCCCTCAAGATCGATTTTGTTTCCGACGTCTCCTGCCCCTGGTGCGCCATCGGCCTGAGCTCGCTGGAAAAAGCCCTGGAGCAGGCGCGCGATGCCGTCAGCGCCGAGCTGCATTTCCAGCCCTTCGAACTCAACCCGCAGATGGGGCCGGGTGGACAGGACATCGGCGAACACCTGGCCGAGAAGTACGGCTCCACGCCGGCGCAGCAGGCCGACATCCGCGAGCGCATCCGACAGCGTGGCGCCGAGGTCGGTTTCACCTTCAACCCCGAAGGCCGTGGCCGCATCTACAACACCTTCGACGCCCACCGCCTGCTGCACTGGGCCGAGGAAACCGGTGCCCCGGGCCAGCAGCACGCACTCAAGAAAGCCCTGCTCACGGCCTACCACGGCCGCGCCGAAAGCCCCGAATCGCACGAGGTGCTGCTGCGCCTGGCCGGCGAGGTGGGGCTGGACGTGGTTCGTGCCCGCGAGATCCTGGACACCGACGCCTACGCCGACGAGGTGCGCGAGCGCGAGCAGATGTACCTGCAGGCCGGCATCCACTCGGTGCCCGCCGTCATCATCAACGACCGCCACCTCATCTCGGGCGGCCAGCCTGCCGAGGTGTTCGAGCAGGCGCTGCGCCAGATCGCCGCCCAGTCCTGATCCGCCACCACAAACCCCTGAGAGACACACCATGAACCTGTCCGACGTCTGCCTGCCCGTTTTCCGCCACATGCTGGGCAACCTGCGCCACTGCCTCGACAAGGCCAGCGCCGATGCCCAGGCGCGCAACTACGACCCCGCCGTGCTGGTCAACTACCGCCTCGCGCCCGACATGCTGCCGTTCAAGGCCCAGGTCTTCATCGCCTGCGATGCGGCCAAGCTCTGCTGCGTGCGCGTGGGTGGGGTGGACGCACCGGTGTTCGAGGACAAGGCCGACACGCTCGACGAACTCAAGGCCCGCATCGACGCCACGCTGGCCTGGCTGGCGACCGTGAACCCGGCCGCCATCGATGGCGCCGATGACCGCGACGTGAGCTTCAAGGCTGGCCCCGCCACCCGCACCATGAAAGGTGCCGACTATGTGCGTCTGTACGCGCTGCCCAACATGTTCTTCCACATCAGCACCGCCTACGCCATCCTGCGCCACAACGGCGTGCAGCTGGGCAAGCGCGACTACCTGATGGGCAGTGCCACCTGAATGCAGGGTGTTTGACTGATCAACTTTTTTGAATGATCACTTCAAGCGTCCCGGCTTGTGGCAGCGGGCGTCCGGCGCGATCCTAGAGGCATCCCGATCCCACGAGGAAACGCCATGAACGCCACCACCCATTCCCCCGTCCTGTTCCTCTCGCACGGCTCGCCCATGTGGGCGATCGAGCCGGGCGAGAGCGGCCCCGCGCTGGCCCGCTGGGCGCACACGCTGGCGGCCGCGCCCAGGGGCATCGTCATCATGTCGCCGCACTGGATGTCGCGCGGCATCGCCGTGATGACCAACCCGCAGCCGCCGACCTGGCACGACTTCGGCGGTTTCCCCGAGGCGCTGTACCGCCTGCGCTACCCCGCGCCGGGCGCACCGGCGCTGGGCGAGCAGGTGCTGGCGCTGCTGCAGCAGGCCGGCCTGCCCGCGCAGGAAGACCCCGACCGCCCGCTGGACCACGGCGCCTGGGTGCCGCTGATGCACCTGTTCCCGCAGGCCGATGTGCCGGTGGTGCAGGTGTCGCTGCCGGCTGGCGCCGGCCCGGCCGAGGTGTATGCCATGGGCCGTGCCCTGGCCAGCCTGCGCGACGAAGGCGTGCTGGTGATCGGCTCGGGCAGCATGACGCACAACCTGCGCGAGTTCTTCAACGGCATGCCGGAGCAGGATGCCCACGCCGAGCGCTACGTGAGCGAGTTCGCCCGCTGGGTGGAAGACGCCATCCAGCGCGGTGACCGCGAGGCCCTGCTCGACTACCGCGCGCGTGCGCCCCACGCCGTGCGCGCCCACCCGACCGACGAGCACTTCCTGACCCTGTTCTTCGCGCTGGGCGCGGCGGGCTGGGGGGAAGGCGCCGTGACACCCGAGTACCTGAGCCGCGAGATCATGTACCGTTACCTCGCCATGGACGCCGTGGCCCTGCACTGAACACACAAGAAGGAGCACCCGATGAGCCAGAAGACCATACTCCAGCAGTTCCCGCTGGGCGCGCCGCCCTGGCCCACCATCGACCCGTTCCTGTTCTGCGTCCACCACAAGGACGCCTATCCGAAAGGCGACGGCCAATTCGGCCCGGACGCCTCGCTGGCGGGTCGTGCCATCGGTCAGGACTTTGCCAACAAGGACGGCTGGAACATGTACCACGGCGAGACCGTGCCCGGCTTCCCGGCCCACCCGCACCGCGGCTTCGAAACCGTGACCATCGTGCGCGACGGTCTGATCGACCACTCCGATTCGCTGGGCGCGGCTGCGCGTTTCGGCGAGGGCGACGTGCAGTGGCTGACCGCCGGCAAAGGCATCGTGCACTCGGAAATGTTCCCGCTGCTGCACGACGACCGCGACAACCCGGCCGAGCTGTTCCAGATCTGGCTCAACCTGCCCAGGCGCAACAAGATGGCTGCGCCGCACTTCACCATGTTCTGGGGGCCGCAGATCCCGCGCGTCGAGGCCGATGGCGTGAGCCTGCGCGTGATCGCGGGCGCCATACCCGGTGTCGACTCACCGTTGGCGCCGCCACCCGATTCCTGGGCCTCGCAGCCCGAGGGCGACGTCGCCATCTGGACGCTCAAGCTGGCGCCGGGTGCGCGTTTCACGCTCCCTCCCGCGCGCGAGGGCACGCGCCGGGTGATGTATTTCTTTGAAGGGCAGAGCCTCACGCTCAACGGCGAGGCGGTGAACGGCCGCGCCGGTCTGGACGTCGCGGTGGACCGCCCCACCGAGATCGTCAACGGGCCGGCGCCTGCCGACATCCTGGTGCTGCAGGGCCGCCCGATTGCCGAGCCGGTGGCGCAGTACGGCCCGTTCGTGATGAACACCCAGGCCGAGATCCAGCAGGCCTTCATGGACTACCGCCGCACGCAGTTCGGTGGCTGGCCCTGGCCGGCACAGGACCCGGTGCACGGTGGCGAGGCGGCGCGGTTCGCACGCCATCCCGACGGCCGCACGGAGGCGCCGCCGCTGGAACACGCGTGACAGGTGCGGGTGTGGTCGGCGGGCAGACTGGCAGACCATGAAAGACACCACCCTGTCATCCACGCCCACCCTCGACAGCGACCACCCGGACGTGGTCGCCTTTGCGCGCCGCCACGACCCGGGCGGCACAGACCGTGAACGCGCCGTGGCGCTGTACTACGCGGTGCGCGACGGCTTTCGCTACGACCCCTACCAGATCGACCTCTCGCCGCGCGGCATGAGCGCCAGCCAGGTGATCGCCAACGGCTACGGCTGGTGCGTGCCCAAGGCCGCGCTACTGGCTGCAGTCTGTCGCGCGGTGGGCCTGCCGGCGCGGGTGGGATTTGCCGACGTGCGCAACCACCTGAGCACCGAGCGCATGCGCCAGACCATGAAAACCGACGTGTTCTACTGGCACGGCTACACCGACATCCTGATCGACGGCCGCTGGTTCAAGGCCACGCCGGCCTTCAACGTCGAGCTGTGCGAGCGCTTCGGCCTGAAGCCGCTGGAGTTCGACGGCGGGTCAGATTCCATCTACCACCCGTTCGACCAGGCCGGCAACCGGCACATGGAGTACGTGAACCAGCGCGGCGCCTTCGATGACATGCCGCTGGCTGCCATCGTGGCCGATTTCCAGCGTTACTACCCTGGCATGGTGGAAAGCCTGGCCGACCTGAACCAGGCCAGCTTCGAGGCGGACGTGAAGCGGGAAGCGCCATGAGCGGCAGCGGCCCAGCCGGCATTCCCGACGGCTTCGTGCCGCTGCCCGTGGGCGGCGATTTCATGAAGATCAACGGACCCATCTACGCCCGCCACGAGGGCGCGGGCCTGCGCATGGGTTTTCGGGTCGAGGCGCGTCACTGCAACCCCTTCGACATCTGCCACGGCGGCATGATGGCCAGCTTCTGCGACATGCTGCTGCCCATGACGGCGCACAAACGCGCGCCCGAGGTGTCGGACCGTTTCCTGCCTACCATCAGCCTGCAGGTGGACTACCTGGGCCCGTCACCGCTGGGCAGCTGGGTCGAGGGTGAGGGCCAGGTGCTGCGCGTCACGCGCAACATGGTGTTTGCCCAAGGGCTGGTCACCGCCGACGGCCAGCCCGTGGCCCGCGTCAGTGGCGTCTTCAAGATCGGGCCGGTGTTCGCCAGCCCGCTGCAGCGGCCTCAGGCGTAGTCGGATACCGGCACGCAGCTGCAGAACAGGTTGCGGTCACCCCAGACGTTGTCCACACGGCCCACGGGTGGCCAGTACTTGGCGCCACCGGTCGGGCTCACGCGGGTGGCAGGAGACGCCGCACCCACTTCGCGCGAATAGGGGTGGGTCCAGTCGGCCTTGAGCAGGCTGTCGGCCGTGTGCGGGGCGTGCTTGAGCGGGTTGTCGTCCTGGGGCCAGGTGCCGTTTTCCACCGCACGGATTTCCTCGCGGATGGCGATCATTGCGGCGATGAAACGGTCCAGCTCCTCGAGCGTCTCGCTTTCGGTGGGCTCCACCATCAGCGTGCCCGCCACGGGGAAACTCAGCGTGGGCGCGTGAAAGCCGTAGTCGATCAGGCGCTTGGCCACGTCCTCGGCGGTCACGCCGCTGGTGTCCTTGAGCGGGCGCAGGTCCAGGATGCACTCGTGCGCCACATGACCGTTCTCGCTCGCGTACAGCGTGGGGTAGTGGTCGGCCAGGCGCTTGCTGATGTAGTTGGCGCTCAGGATGGCGGTCTCGGTGGCGTGCTTCAGGCCCTCGGCACCCATCATGCGGATGTACATCCAGCTGATGGGCAGCACGGCCGCATTGCCCAGGGGAGCGGCCGACACCGCACCCACGCCGCCTTCCACGCCACCGGCACCATGGCCGGGCAGGAAGGGCACGAGGTCTTCCACCACACACACCGGGCCCACGCCGGGGCCGCCGCCGCCGTGCGGGATGCAGAAGGTCTTGTGCAGGTTCAGGTGGCTCACGTCGCCGCCGAATTCACCGGGTGCGGCCACCCCCACCAGCGCGTTCATGTTGGCACCGTCCACGTAGACGCGGCCGCCATGGGCGTGCACGATCTCGCAGAGCTCCTTCACGCGGGTCTCGAACACGCCGTGTGTGCTGGGGTAGGTGATCATCACGCACGACAGGTGGTCGCGGTGTTTCTCGCAGGCTGCGCGCAGGTCGTCGATGTCGACGTTGCCGTTGTCATCGCACCGGGTCACCACCACCTGCAGGCCCACCATCTGCGCGCTGGCCGGGTTGGTGCCGTGGGCGCTGCTCGGAATCAGGCAGACCTTGCGGTGGCCGTCGCCGCGCGACTCGTGCCAGGCCTGGATGGCCAGCAGGCCGGCGTATTCGCCCTGGCTGCCCGCGTTGGGCTGCAGGCTGATGCCCTTGTAGCCCGTGGCCTCGCACAGCCACGCGCGCAGCTGTTCGTCGAGCTGGCGGTAGCCGGCCAGCTGGTCGGCCGGTGCGAACGGGTGAACCTGCGCAAACTCGGGCCAGGTGATGGGGATCATCTCGCTGGTCGCGTTGAGCTTCATGGTGCATGAGCCCAGCGGGATCATGCTGCGGTCCAGCGCCAGGTCCTTGTCGGACAGCGCGCGGATGTAGCGCAACATGCCGGTCTCACTGTGGTGGCTGTTGAACACCGGGTGTGTGAGGAAGGCGCTGCTGCGGCGCAGGCTGGCCGGGATCATCGGTTCGATGCCCGCTTCGAACTCGGCCACCTGAGGCAGCGGCTGGCCATTGGCGAACACGCCCCACAGCAGTTCAAGGTCGGCGCGGGTGGTGGTCTCGTCCAGCGACATCGACACGAACTGGCCCCAGCCCAGACGCAGGTTGGCGCGGGCGGCGCGGGCGCGCGCCATCACGGCCTGAGCGGCGTCGGCGTCGGGCAGCTTCACCGTGAGGGTGTCGAAGGCGCTGTCGCTGGAGAGCGTGTGACCGAGGGCCTTGAGGCCCTGCGCCAGGATGGCCGTGTAGGCGGCCACGCGGCGCGCGATGCGCTTGAGGCCTTCGGGGCCGTGGTACACGGCGTACATGCTGGCCACCACGGCCGGCAGCACCTGCGCGGTGCAGATGTTGCTGGTGGCCTTTTCGCGGCGGATGTGCTGCTCGCGCGTCTGCAGTGCCAGGCGATAGGCGGGTTTGCCGTGTGCGTCCACGCTCACGCCCACCAGACGACCGGGCAACGAACGCTTGAACTCGTCGCGGCACGCCATGTAGGCGGCGTGCGGGCCTCCAGCGCCCATGGGCATGCCAAAGCGCTGTGTGGTCCCCACCACGATGTCGGCCCCGAACTCGCCGGGCGGCACCAGCAGGGTGAGCGCCAGCAGATCGGCCGCGACGATGAAGGCTGCGCCTTTGGCGTGCACGCGCTCGGCATCGGCCCGCAGGTCTTCGATGCGGCCGCTGGTGGTGGGGTACTGCGACACCACGGCGAAGAACTCACCGGCCATGGCCGCTTCCCATTCGGCGGCCGAGTTGGCCAGCACCACGTCCAGGCCCAGCGGCCTGGCGCGGGTCTGGATCACCTCGATGGTCTGGGCGTGGCAGTCGCCGGCCACCACGAGGGTGTTGGATTTGCTCTTGACCGAACGTTTGGCCAGCGTCATGGCCTCGGCCGCAGCGGTCGCCTCGTCCAGCATGGAGGCGTTGGCAATGGGCATGCCGGTCAGGTCGCAGACCATGGTCTGGAAGTTGACCAGCGCTTCCATGCGGCCCTGCGAAATCTCGGCCTGGTAGGGCGTGTAGGCGGTGTACCAGGCGGGGTTTTCAAGGATGTTGCGCAGGATCACGCCCGGCGTGAGGGTGTTGTAGTAGCCCTGACCGATGAAACTCCTGAACACCTGGTTCTGCTGCGCCAGGCCTTTCAGCTCGGCCAGCGCGGCGGCCTCGGTGGTGGCGGGAGGCAGCTGCATGGCGGTGGCGCGCGCGATGCTGCGCGGCACGATGCCTTCGATGAGCGCACGGCGCGAGGCCTCGCCGATGACGGACAGCATCAGTGCCTCGTCTTCAGGCGAGACGCCGATGTGGCGGGCGATGAACTCGCTGGGGTTTTCGAGGTCTTCGAGCGGCGGGGTGGCGGGCTTCAGCATGAGGGGCTCCAACACGAGTGGCTGGCGGTCTGGATGGATTTAGCGGGGGTGCCGCCGGGCCGGCTTTGCCGGACGGCTGGCGCCGCCCCCTTGAGGGGGTGACGCGAAGCGGCGCGGGGGTGTCAAGATTTCGCGACCAGATCGGCGTAGCTGGTCTCGCTCATCAGGCCGGCGAGTTCGCCGGCGTTGGCCAGCTTGACCTTGAAGAACCAGCCGGCGCCCAGCGGGTCGCTGTTGGCCAGGGCCGGGTCGGCGCGCAGGGCCTCGTTCACTTCCACGATCTCGCCGCTCAGCGGCATGTAGACGTCGGCAGCGGCCTTCACCGACTCGACCACGCCGGCCACATCCTTCTGTGCGAAGGTCTTGCCGACTTCGGGCAGGTCCACGAAGACCACGTCGCCCAGCGCGTCCTGCGCATGGACGGTGATGCCGACGGTGGCGGTGTCGCCGCTGACTTCGACCCACTCGTGGTCTTCGGTGTATTGCTTGGTCATGGGGTTGCTCCGTTGAGGGAAAAGAAAAAGGTGTTCAGCCGCGGAAGTAGTTGGGCGGCAGGAAGGGCAGGGCGGTGACTTCCATGGGCACGGCCTTGCCACGTACGAGGGCGTGCAGGCGCGTGCCCACCGCCGCATATTCTGTGCCCACATAGCCCATGGCCACGGGCTTGTCCACGGTGGGGCCCAGCAGGCCGCTGGTCACTTCGCCGATCTTCCCGCCTGCGGTGTTCTGCAGCTCGGTGTGCTCTCGCACCGGCACGCGTTCCAGTGCCACCAGACCCACGCGTTTGCGCTTCAGTGGTTCGGTGCCATCCAGCTGGGCCAGCACGCGCGCTGCGCCCGGGAAACCGCCGGCGCGTGCCCCGCCGGTGCGACGCACCTTCTGCATGGCCCAGTTCAGTGCGGCTTCGACCGGTGTGGTGGTGGTGTCGATGTCGTTGCCATACAGGCACAGGCCGGCTTCCAGGCGCAGGGAGTTGCGTGCACCCAGGCCCACGGGTTGCACCTCGGGCAGGGTCAGCAGGGCGCGGGCGAAGGCCTCTGCGTGCGAGGCCGGCAGCGAGATCTCGAAGCCGTCCTCGCCGGTGTAGCCGCTGCGGGTGAGGAAAAGGTCGGCGCCTTCCCAGGTGGCATCGGCGCCTGTCATGAACACCAGCTGCTCCACGCCGGGGATGAGTTTGGCCAGCGCGCCCACGGCCAGTGGGCCCTGCAGCGCCAGCAGGGCGCGATCGAACTGCGGCTCGATGGTGCAGCGCGAGCCGATGCGGGCCTGGATGTGTGCGAGGTCGCCGTGTTTGCACGCGCCGTTGACGATCACGAACAGGTCTCGGCGCCGGTTCACGAACATCAGGTCGTCGATGATGCCGCCGTTGTCGTCGAGCAGCAGGCCATAGCGCTGCTTGCCTACGGGCAGATCGATCACGTCCACCGGCATCAGGCTCTCGAAAGCGGCGGCCGCGTCCGGACCTTCCAGGCGCAGCTGCCCCATGTGCGACACATCGAACAGGCCGGCGGCGCGGCGGGTGTGCAGGTGTTCGGCCATCAGGCCGGCCTTGTACTGCACCGGCATGCTGTAGCCCGCAAAGGGCACCATGCGGGCGCCGAGTTCAAGGTGCAGGTCGTGCAGCGGGGTGCGGAGCAGGGTGTCGTCGGACATGGCGGACTCGTGGTGGGCATGGCACTGCGCGGCCCGAGCCGCGCACCTGCCCCGCTGTCCGCTTTACCTGAGAGATTCACGCGGGCGATGCCGCGCTTGCTCCTTCGGTGGACCGCCTCGACACCGAAGGTGGGGCGGCCTCTCTCCAGGGGGGAATCGTCCGTTGCCGGACGCCTGCCAGTCCTTTTGCCTGAGCGTTCAGGGCCTGAAAAACAGGCCGCCTGCGCCTTCGGCGGCTCCTCGGGGGAGCGCTCTCCTGACAATGGGCGCGATTCTACCCGCTAACCTGCCCTGGGAACCTTGCCCAGGCGCCAGGGTCCCACCCGGATCTTTACAACGCACCCCACGATGAACCGCCGTCAACTCCTGCTGGCCCTGTCTTCCCTGGCCACCGTCGCACAGGCCGCCCAGGCAACGCCTTCCCAGTCCCGCATGCCCGTGATATTCATCGGCCATGGCAGCCCGATGAACGCGATCTCCGACAACGGTTTCACCCGCACGCTCACCGCCTGGGGACGGCGCCTGCCACGTCCGGCGGCCATCCTGTCGGTCTCGGCGCACTGGCTCACGCCGGGGCAGACACTGGTGGACGAGCAGGCCCGCCCCCGCACCATCCACGATTTCGGCGGCTTTCCCCGGGCGCTGCACGAGATGCAGTACCCGGCGGCCGGTTCGCCCGAGACGGCGCGTGCGCTGCAGTCCATCGTGAAAAGCCGCCGGGTGCAGGGCAGCGACGACTGGGGGCTGGACCACGGCACCTGGACGGTGCTGCACCACCTCTACCCCAAGGCCGACGTGCCCACCTTCCAGCTCTCCATCGACTACTCGGCGCCCGGCCCTGTTCACCATGCGCTGGGCCGTGAGCTGGCGGCGCTGCGCGAGCAGGGTGTGCTGATCGTGGGCAGCGGCAACATCGTGCACAACCTGGGCGCCACGGTGCGCGGCGCGGAGCCCTCCGAGCGTGGCCTGCGTGACTGGGCGCAGACTTTCGACGACGTGGTGAAACAGGCGCTGGACGACCGCAGCTTCCAGAACGAGCGCCGGCTGATGAACTACGTGTCGCTGTCGCCGGCTGCGCGCATGGCCGTGCCCACGCCGGATCACTACTGGCCTTTCCTCTATGCACTGGGCGCGAGCGATCCGAAAGAGCCGACCCAGCACGTGTACGAAGGTTTCCACTCGGGCACGCTGAGCATGCGCTGCCTGCAATGGGGATAAAAAAAGGCCGCGAAGTGCGCGGCCTTTTTTCATGAGCGTGCCTTACATGCCCGCGTAGTTCGGCCCGCCGCCGCCCTCGGGCGTGACCCAGACGATGTTCTGTGTCGGGTCCTTGATGTCGCAGGTCTTGCAGTGCACGCAGTTCTGGGCGTTGATCACCAGCTTGTCGGCGCCGTCCTTGTTGATGAACTCGTAGACACCGGCCGGGCAGTAGCGGCTCTCGGGGCCGGCGTACTTCGCCAGATTCACGTTCACCGGCACCGAAGCATCCTTCAATGTCAGGTGGGCGGGCTGGTGTTCGTTGTGGTTGGTGTTGCTCACGAACACGCTGGAGAGGCGGTCGAAGGTCAGCTTGCCGTCGGGTTTGGGGTAGCTGATCTGCGGCATCTCGGCGGCCGGGCGCAGCTTCACGTGGTCGGGTGTGGTGTTGTGTATGGTCCACGGCGGCACCGACACACCCACCTTGGGCAGGAACCAGTGCTCGATACCGGTCATGAGCTTGCCCACCAGCGGGCTCTTCTTGAACCAGTTCTTGAAGTTGCGGTAGGTCCACAGTTCCTGGTGCAGCCAGCTCTGCTTGAAACCTTCTTCAAAGGCCGTGGGTTCGTCGTTGGCGCGGCCGGCGGCCACGGCGTCGAACACCGCATCGGCGCACAGCATGCCGCTCTTGATGGCCGCGTGGCTGCCCTTGATGCGCGCGGCATTGAGGAAACCGGCGTCGCAGCCCACCAGCGCGCCCCCCGGGAACACGGTCTTGGGCAGGGCCTGGGGCGTGCCGTTGTTCAGCGCGCGGGCGCCGTAGCTGATGCGCTTGCCGCCTTCGATGTGGGCACGGATGCTGGGGTGCGTCTTCCAGCGCTGCATCTCTTCAAACGGAGACAGCCAGGGGTTGTCGTAGTCCAGGCCGATGACGTAGCCCAGCGTGACCTTGTTGCCTTCGAGGTGGTAGAGGAAGCCGCCGCCAAAAGCGTCGTCGTTGAGCGGCCAGCCTGCGGTGTGCACCACCAGGCCGGGTTTGGCCTTGTCGGCCGGGATCTCCCACAGCTCCTTGATGCCGATGGCGAAGGTTTGCGGGTCCTTGCCGTCGGTCAGGTTGAATTTCGCCAGCAGCTGCTTGCCCAGGTGGCCGCGTGCGCCTTCGGCAAACACGGTGTACTTGGCGTGCAGTTCCATGCCGATCTGGAAGTCGCCGGTGGGCTCGCCATCCTTGCCCAGACCCAGGTTGCCGGTGGCCACACCTTTGACAGCGCCGGCTTCGTTGTAGAGCACCTCGGCGGCCGCGAAGCCGGGGAAGATTTCCACGCCCAGGGCTTCAGCCTGCTCGCCCAGCCACTTGGTGACCGCGCCCAGGCTGATGACGTAGCAGCCGTGGTTGTCGAAGTTGCGCGGCATCAGCCAGTCGGGGGTGCGCTGCGCGCCGGTCTCGCTCAGCACCAGCAGGTCGTCACCGGTCACGGGCTGGTTCAGCGGCGCACCCAGTTCCTTCCAGTTGGGGAAAAGTTCGGTGATGGCGATCGGGTCCATGACGGCGCCCGAGAGGATGTGGGCGCCGGGCTCGGAGCCTTTCTCCAGCACACAGACGCCGATCTCGCTGCCCTTGGCCTGCGCCAGCTGCTTGAGGCGGATCGCGGTGGACAGGCCGGCCGGGCCGCCACCCACGATCACCACGTCGTATTCCATGGCTTCACGCGGGCCGTACTGGGCGAGGATTTCGTCTTGCGTCATTGCGGGGTCTCGTTATGGAATGGGAAGGTGTCAGGTCGTACAGGACCGTGCCGCTGTCGTGCGGGCGACCCATTTTAGTGGGGCTTGATCGACAATCGAACGGTCGTTCTATTCCATTTTTAGAGGAGTGCCACTCATGAGCTACCAGATCGATCTTGCGGGCCGGGTGGCCCTGGTGACCGGCGCGTCCAGCGGGCTGGGCGCCCAGTTTGCCCGTACCCTGGCCGGCGCGGGCGCTGCGGTGGTGCTGGCGAGTCGCCGGGTGGACAAGCTCCATGACCTGCGCGTCCAGATCGAGGCCACCGGTGGCGCTGCCCATGTGGTGGCGCTGGACGTGACCGACAACGCCTCCATCGCCGCTGCTGTGGCGCATGCCGAGACCGAGGTCGGCCCCATCGACATCCTCGTCAACAACTCGGGCGTGAGCACCACCCAGCGCATCCAGGACGTGACCGAGGCCGATTACGACTTCATCTTCGACACCAACGTGCGCGGCGCCTTCTTCGTGGCCCAGGCCGTGGGCAAGCGCATGCTGGCGCGCGCCAAGGGTGCGGCGCCGGGCACCTACGTGGGCGGGCGCATCATCAACATCGCCAGCATGGCAGGGCTCAAGGTGCTGCCGCAGATCGGCGTCTACTGCATGAGCAAGGCGGCCGTGGTGCAGATGACCAAGGCGCTGGCGGTGGAGTGGGGCAAGTTCGGCATCAACGTGAATGCGATCTGCCCGGGCTACATCGACACCGAGATCAACCACCACCACTGGCAGACCGAGCAGGGCCAGAAGCTCATCGGCATGCTGCCGCGCAAGCGCGTGGGCCAGCCCCAGGACCTGGACGCGCTGCTGGTGATGCTGGCCTCGGCCGAGAGCCATTTCATCAACGGCGCCGTGATCGCGGCCGACGACGGCTTCGCGGTCTGACGCCATGCGCATCGAGCTGCCCGAGCACAAGAAGCTGGTGCACGAGATGGTGATCCCCATCCGTTGGGGCGACATGGACGCGATGGGCCATGTCAACAACACCGTGTATTTCCGCTACCTGGAGACCATACGCATCGAGTGGATGCGTTCCATCGGCTGCCAGCCCGACCCGAGAGGGCAGGGGCCGGTGATCGTGAACGCGTTCTGCAATTTCTACCGCCAGCTGGAATACCCGGGCGACGTGATCGCACGCATGTACGTGAGCGACCCCGGGCGCACCAGCTTCGAGTCGTGGTGCACGCTGTCGCGCACCGATGCGCCCGACGCCGTCTGTGCGGCCGGCGGGGCCACCACGGTGTGGACGGATTTTCCGGCGCAGAAATCGGCGCCCCTGCCCGACTGGCTCAGGGCGCAGCTGTCGTGAAGCCCGGGCGGGCAGGGCGCCCGGCCCACCTCAGGCGGCGGCGACCGAGATGCCCTTGAACTCGCCGCTGGCGATGCGCTTTTGCCACTCGGCAGGGCCGGTGATGTGGGCGCTGGTGCCGCCGGCGTCCACCGCCACGGTCACGGGCATGTCGACCACGTCGAACTCGTAGATGGCTTCCATGCCCAGGTCTTCGAAGCCGACCACGCGGGCCTTCTTGATGGCCTTGCTGACCAGGTAGGCTGCACCGCCCACGGCCATGAGATAGGCGCTCTTGTGCTTCTTGATCGCCTCGATGGCGGTCGGGCCGCGCTCGGACTTGCCGATCATGGAGATCAGGCCCGTCTGGGCCAGCATCATGTCGGTGAACTTGTCCATGCGCGTGGCCGTGGTCGGGCCGGCCGGACCCACGGCTTCGTCCTTCACCGGGTCGACCGGGCCGACGTAGTAGATGACGCGGTTGGTGAAATCCACCGGCAGCTTCTCACCCTTGGCCAGCATGTCCTGGATGCGCTTGTGCGCGGCGTCGCGGCCGGTCAGCATCTTGCCGTTGAGCAGCAGGGTGTCGCCCGGCTTCCAGCTGGCCACCTCGTCCTTGGTCAGGGTGTCGAGGTTGACCTTTTTGCTCTTGTTGTAGTCGGGCGCCCAGGCCACGTTGGGCCACAGGTCCAGCGAGGGCGGGTCGAGGTAGACCGGGCCGCTGCCGTCCATCACGAAGTGGGCGTGGCGGGTGGCCGCGCAGTTGGGGATCATGGCCACCGGCTTGCTGGCCGCGTGGGTGGGGTACATGGCGATCTTCACGTCCAGCACGGTGGTCAGGCCGCCCAGGCCTTGCGCGCCAATGCCCAGGGCGTTGACCTTCTCGTACAGCTCCAGCCGCAACTCTTCCACCTGGGTGAGCTTTTCGCCCTTGGCCGACTTGGCCTGCAGCTCGTACATGTTCAGGTCGTCCATCAGGGACTCCTTGGCCAGCAGCACGGCCTTCTCGGCGGTGCCGCCGATGCCGATGCCCAGCATGCCCGGCGGGCACCAGCCGGCGCCCATGGTGGGCACGGTCTTGAGCACCCAGTCGACGATGGAGTCGCTGGGGTTGAGCATGACCATCTTGCTCTTGTTCTCGCTGCCGCCGCCCTTGGCTGCGACGGTGATGTCGAGTTTGTCGCCGGGCACGATCTGGGTGAAGATGACCGCAGGCGTGTTGTCCCTGGTGTTCTTGCGTGCGAAGTGCGGGTCAGCGACCACCGAGGCGCGCAGCGTGTTGTCCGGGTGGTTGTAGCCGCGGCGCACGCCTTCGTTGATGGCGTCTTCCAGGCCGCCGGTGAAACCTTCCCAGCGCACATCCATGCCGATCTTGAGGAACACGTTGACGATGCCGGTGTCCTGGCAGATCGGGCGCTGGCCGGTGGCGCTCATCTTGCTGTTGGTCAGGATCTGGGCGATCGCGTCCTTGGCAGCGGCGCTCTGCTCGCGCTCGTAGGCGCGGGCCAGGTGGGCGATGTAGTCCGTCGGGTGGTAGTAGCTGATGTACTGCAGGGCGGCGGAAACCGACTCGATCAGGTCGTTCTGGCGGATCGTGCTCATGGTGGGGCGAACGTGGGTGGGGGACGGGAGGGACAGCCGCCATTATCGCCGCTGAGGCACCGGCGGCGGCTGCCTGCAGGGGCTCAGGGCATGATGACCGAGGGGGCGAAATCCGCGCTGCCGCTGGGCTTGCGGCCCTTGGACCAGGCCAGCAGCGCCGCCGCGCCCATGGGCTTGGCGTAGAGGTAGCCCTGGAGCTCGTCGCAGCCCATGGCCAGCAGGATGTCGCGCTGGCCGGGTGTCTCAACGCCCTCGGCCACCACGCGCAGGCTCAGTGCATGAGCCAGGCTGATCACGGCCTCTACGACGGCGCGGGCGTCCTCGCCATGCTCCAGGTCGCGGATGAAGCTGCTGTCGATCTTTAGCTGCTGCGCCGGCAGCTGGCGCAGGTAGTTGAGGCTGGAGTAGCCGGTGCCGAAATCGTCGATCGCCAGGAACACCCCGACCCGGGCAAGCTCCTCGAAGGTGCGCTGGGTGGCCTCGATGTCTTCCATGGCCACGGACTCGGTGATCTCGCACAGCAGCTGGTCGGCCTGCACGCCATGGCGCTGCATGGTCTGCGCGATGCGCTGGGCCAGGCCCTGCTCGCGCAGCTGGTGCACCGACAGGTTGATCGCCACACGCATGCGAAGGCCCTCTCGTTCCCATTCGTGGAGCTGGCGGCAGGCCTCGTCGACCACCCAGTTGCCGATGCGGCTGATCAGGCCGAAACGTTCGGCCAGCGGGATGAACACGGCCGGGCTGATCATGCCGCGCGTGGGGTGCTGCCAGCGCAGCAGGGCCTCCACGCCGTTGATGAGTTCGCGTGCGCCGTCGATCTTGGGCTGGTAGTGCAGCAGCAGCTCGTGGTTGTCGAGCGCGCGGCGCAGGTCGTTCTGCAGCTCCAGCTGTTCGCTGGCGTCCGAGTGCATGTGGGGCTCGAACAGCGCGTAGCTGCCGCCACCCCCTCGTTTGGCGGCGTACATGGCCGCATCGGCCTGGGCCACCAGCTTGTCGCGCTCGCCCTGGTCGGGGTAGACCACCACGCCGATGGAGCCGGCGATGCGCATCAGCTTGCCCGAGATGTCGAAAGGCGTGGCGAGGGTCTGCAGCACGCGCTGGGCGATGGTGACGCCGTCGGCCGGGTGAGTGAGGTTCTCCAGCAGCAGCAGGAACTCGTCACCGCCCACACGCGCCACGGTGTCGCCTTCGCGGGCCAGCTTGCGCAGGCGCTCGGCCACGTTGAGCAACAGGGCGTCGCCAGCGGCGTGGCCATACGAATCGTTGATGGGCTTGAAGCCGTCGAGGTCGACAAACAGCACCGCCAGACGGGCCTGCACCTGCTGGTGGTTGTGGCGGTCGACCCGGGTCAGTGCCTGGCCCAGCCGCTCTTCGAACAGCAGCCGGTTGGGCAGGCCGGTCAATGGGTCGGCGAAGGCGCGCTGCTGCAGCTCGGCGTTGGCCCGCTGCAGCTTGTGGTTGCTCTCCTGCAGCGACTGCGCGAGGCGTTCGGTGGTGCTCTGCATGCGCGCGTCCAGCACCGAGGTGAACAGCGTGCTCACCAGCAGCAGGCCAGCCGCGATGGACACCATGGCGGTCAGCGAGGGGCCACCCAGCGCGTTGGCGCTCAGGCACACCGAACCTTCGGGAAACTGCGCGGCTGCCATGCCGGTGTAGTGCATGCCGCAGATGGCCACCGCCATCAGCAGCGCAGCACCGAACTGGTAGGCCACCCTCCGCGAGCTGTGCACCCGCACCAGCAGGTGGAAAATGGTCAGTGCCGTGGCCGAGGCCGCCACGGCGATCAGCACCGATACGCCCACCAGGGCCCAGTCCCATACGATGCCGGGCGCCATGTCCAGCGCCGCCATGCCGGTGTAGTGCATGGCGCAGATGCCGCCACCCATGACCAGTGCACCCAGTGCCACCCGCCGGTAGCTGAAGGTGTGCCGGCTGGCAATGCCCAGCGCCACGGCCGCTGCGGCCACCGCCGCCGCCCACGACAGCAGCGTGAGCAAACCGGTGAAGCCCAGCGCGATAGGCAGCTCGAAGGCCTGCATGCCGACGAAATGCATGGACCAGATGCCCGAGCCCATCACCACCGATCCCGCGCCCCACCAGACGCGTGCCAGGCCCCGGCTGGACACGCGCACGCGGCGCGCCAGGTCCAGCGTCACATAGGACGCAAACGCGGCGATGACAAAGGAGATGGCAACCACCAGCGGGTCGTAACCCGAGGGCAGGAAAGCCGGTAACAGCTCGGTTTGGGGTGGCACGGTGTGGAAGTCTGGGCCGGCCCCGCGGGCTGGCGAGACCCTGAAAAAAGGGGGCGTCGTGGCTGCGGGGCGGGGGTGTAATGGCGGGCGACCCGCAAGGTTAGCAGCGAAATGGAAACGGTGCCATTTGCGGGGAATGATGGCCTCTATGGACGGCATAAAGCGCTAAAAGTGCGTGTGACAAGCCCTGCCGCCGTGGCACCATGTGGCTATTGCACCTGGCAGGAACGGCACCATGAGCAGCACCCGAACCGAGTCCGACACCTTCGGTCCCATCGCCGTCCCGGCCGACAGGCTATGGGGCGCGCAGACGCAGCGCTCGCTGCAGAACTTCGACATCTCGGGCGAACGCCAGCCGCGCGAGCTCATCACCGCGCTGGCGCAGGTCAAGCGGTCCTCGGCCGTGGTCAACCACGCTCTCGGCCTGCAGGATGCGAAGAAGACCCAGGCCATCGTCGCGGCAGCCGACGAGGTGGTGGCCGGCCTGCATCCCGACGAGTTCCCGCTGGTGGTGTGGCAGACCGGTTCGGGCACGCAGACCAACATGAACGTCAACGAGGTGCTGGCCAACCGCGCCAGCGAGCTGCTGGGCGGCGAGCGCGGCGAGGCCCGGCTGGTACACCCCAACGATGACGTCAACCGCAGCCAGTCCAGCAACGACGTGTTTCCGACGGCGATGCATGTGGCGGCGGTCGAGGCGCTGACCCACCGGCTGCTGCCGGCCATTGCGAAGCTGCGCGGCACGCTGGAGCACAAGGCGCGCGATTTCGACGGCATCGTGAAAATAGGCCGCACCCACCTGCAGGACGCCACGCCGCTCACCCTGGGACAGGAGATCTCAGGCTGGGTGGCGCAACTCGCCCACGGGGAGCGCCATGTGCGCGCCGCGTTGCCGCACCTGTGCGAACTGGCACTGGGCGGCACGGCGGTGGGTACCGGCCTGAACGCGCCCAAAGGTTATGCCGAGGCGGTGGCCGCCGAGCTGGCGCGTCTGACGGGTCATCCCTTTGTGACCGCACCCAACAAGTTCGAGGCCATGGCCTCGTGTGATGCGCTGGTGCATGCGCACGGCGCACTCAAGACGCTGGCCGCCAGCCTCATGAAAATCGCCAACGATGTGCGCTGGCTGGCCAGCGGCCCGCGCAGCGGCATCGGAGAGCTGAGCATTCCCGAGAACGAGCCCGGCTCGTCCATCATGCCGGGCAAGGTGAACCCCACGCAGAGCGAGGCGGTGACGATGCTGGCTGCCCAGGTCATGGGCAACGACGTGGCCATCAACATCGGGGGTGCGTCGGGCAACTTCGAGCTCAACGTGTTCCGGCCGATGGTGATCCACAACTTCCTGCAGAGCGTTCGCCTGCTCGCCGACGGCATGGTCAGCTTCAACGACCACTGCGCCGTGGGGCTGGAGCCGAACCGCGAGCGCATTGCCGAGCTGGTGGACCGTTCGCTGATGCTGGTGACCGCGCTCAACACCCACATTGGCTACGACAAGGCCGCGCAGATCGCCAAGAAGGCCCACAAGGAGGGCACCAGCCTGCGCGAAGCCGCGCTGGCGCTGGGCCATGTGAGCGCCGAGCAGTTCGACGCCTGGGTGGTGCCCGGCCAGATGGTCGGGCGCTGAGCCTCTCAGTGCCTGTCGTGCGTGGGCATCGACATCAGCCGGTCGGTGTAGGCGATGGCCATGGCGCTGAGCAGAAAGGCGACGTGGATGATGGTCTGCCACATCAGCACCTTCTCGTCGTAGTTGGCCGCGTTGATGAAGGTCTTGAGCAGGTGGATGGAGCTGATGCCGATGATGGACATCGCCAGCTTGACCTTGAGCACCGAGGCGTTCACGTGGCTCAGCCACTCGGGCTGGTCGGGGTGGTCCTGCAGGTTCATGCGGCTCACGAAGGTCTCGTAGCCACCCACTATCACCATGATCAGCAGGTTGGAGATCATGACCACGTCGATCAGCGCCAGCACCACCAGCATGATCACGGTCTCGTTGAGCTGGGTGATGGGTGCATCGCTCTTGTAGCCGATGCTCTTGACCAGCGCCTCGACCGCCGGCTGGTGCCCGAAGGCGGCCTCGATCAGGTGCACCAGCTCGACCCAGAAGTGGTAGACGTAGATGGCCTGCGCGGCGATCAGGCCGATATACAGCGGCAGCTGCAGCCAGCGGCTCGCGAAGATCAGGTTGGGGACGGCGCGCATGGCGGCGTTCGGGCGAGCGGGTGGCGTCATCGGCAGGGTATTGGGGTTAATACGGAGCGGTATTGTAGGCATCGCCCTGGCCCGCTGGGCCGGGCGCACAATGGCTGGGCCATCTGGGTACCGGGGCGCTGGCATGTAAGTGGCTCGTAAGAGCCTCGCCGCACATTGCCGCCTGGTTTTGGCAGACAGACACCGACAGTCACTACAAGGAGACCTCCGCATGTCGACCGCTTCGTCCCCCATCGAGTCCGTCCTGGTGGAGAACCGGGTTTTCGAACCGCCACAGGCCGCCGTGGCCGGTGCGCGCATCTCGGGCATGGCGGCCTACCAGGCGCTGGCCAACGAGGCCGAGCGCGACCCCCAGGGCTTCTGGGCCCGCCTGGCGCGCGAGAACGTGGTGTGGCACAAGCCCTTCACCCGCACGCTGGATGAGTCCAACGCGCCGTTCTACAAGTGGTTCGACGACGGCGAGCTCAACGCGTCCTGGAACTGCCTGGACAAACACATGGGCACGCCGGTGGAGAACAAGACCGCCATCGTGTTCGAGGCCGACAACGGTGACGTCACCCGCGTCACCTACAAGGAACTGCTGGCCCGCGTCTCGCAGTTTGCCAATGCGCTCAAGTCGCGCGGTGTGAAAAAGGGTGACCGCGTGGTCATCTACATGCCCATGACCATCGAGGGCGTGGTGGCGATGCAGGCCTGTGCCCGCATCGGCGCGACCCACAGCGTGGTGTTCGGCGGCTTCTCGGCCAAGGCGCTGCAAGAGCGCATCCAGGACGCCGGCGCCGTGGCCGTGATCACCGCCAACTACCAGCTGCGCGGCGGCAAGGAGCTGCCGCTCAAGGCCATCGTCGACGAAGCCCTGGATCTGGGCGGCTGCGACACCATCAAGGACGTGATCGTCTACCAGCGCACGCCCACCGCCTGCAAGATGGTGGCCGGTCGCGACCAGTTCCTGCACGACGTGATCGCCGGCCAGAGCACCACCTGCGCGCCCGAGTTCGTGGGGGCCGAGCATCCGCTGTTCATCCTCTACACCTCGGGCTCCACCGGCAAGCCCAAGGGCGTGCAGCACGCCACCGGCGGCTACCTGCTGTGGGCCAAGCTCACCATGGACTGGACCTTCGACCTCAGACCGTCCGACGTGTTCTGGTGCACCGCCGACATCGGCTGGATCACCGGCCACAGCTACGTGGCCTATGGCCCGCTGGCCGCCGGTGCCACCCAGGTGGTGTTCGAGGGTGTGCCCACCTTCCCGCACGCCGGTCGCTTCTGGCAGATGATCGAGAAGCACCAGGTCACCATCTTCTACACCGCACCCACGGCCATCCGCTCGCTGATCAAGGCGGCCGAGGGCGACGAGAAGGTGCACCCGAAAAACTGGAACCTGAGCTCGCTGCGCATCCTGGGTTCGGTGGGCGAGCCCATCAACCCCGAGGCGTGGATGTGGTACCACCGCCATGTGGGCGGCGAGCGCTGCCCCATCGTGGACACCTTCTGGCAGACCGAGACCGGCGGCCATGTCATCACGCCGCTGCCCGGCGCCACACCGCTGGTGCCCGGCTCGTGCACGCTGCCGCTGCCGGGCATCACGGCCGCCATCGTCGACGAGACCGGCCACGACATCGCCAACGGATCCGGCGGCATGCTGGTCATCAAGCGCCCCTGGCCCTCCATGATCCGCACCATCTGGGGCGACCCCGAGCGCTTCAAGAAAAGCTACTTCCCGCCCGAACTCAAGGGCTACTACCTGGCCGGCGACGGCGCGGTGCGCAGTGCCGACAGGGGCTACTTCCGCATCACCGGCCGCATCGACGACGTCCTCAATGTCTCGGGGCACCGCATGGGCACCATGGAGATCGAGTCCGCCCTGGTGGCCAAGACCGACCTGGTGGCCGAAGCCGCAGTGGTAGGGCGCCCCGACGACGTGACCGGCGAGGCCATCGTGGCCTTCGTGGTGCTCAAGCGCTCGCGTCCGACGGGTGACGAGGCCAAGGCCATCGCCAAGGAACTGCGCGACTGGGTGGGCAAGGAAATCGGCCCGATCGCCAAGCCCAAGGACATCCGCTTCGGCGACAACCTGCCCAAGACCCGCAGCGGCAAGATCATGCGCCGCCTGCTGCGCGGCATCGCCAAGGGCGAAGCCCTGACGCAGGACACCTCCACGCTGGAGAACCCGGCCATCCTGGATCAGTTGTCGCAGAACAACTGAGCCCGGGGGCGGGCGCCGTTTTTCTCCTGGAGAAAACTTCGAAGTTTTCCGTTGACGCCCTCGAGTGCGCATCCCTAGGATGCCTCTCAACCCACCGGTGTGAGTGGGCTCAACGGAGACACGATGACTGCATTTCCCGACCGCCGTGCCGTGCTGGCGGCTTGTGCCTGGGCCGCTGTGCTGGCTTGTGGTGCGGCACAGGCCCAACAGGATTTCCCCAACCGCCATGTGACCCTCGTGGTGGGCTACGCCGCCGGTGGCGCGATCGACCAGTCCGCCCGGCTGGTGGGCCAGGCGCTCGCCGCGAAATGGGGTCAGTCGGTGGTGGTCGAGAACCGCGCAGGTGCCAATGGCACCATCGCCGCCGCGGCTGTGGCCCAGGCCAAACCCGATGGCTACACGCTGCTGGTCACGGCAACCAGCCACACCCTGAACAAGTTCGTCATCAAGGGCTTGCGCTATGACGTGGAGAAATCGTTCGCGCCCGTGGCGCTGACGGTGGACGTGCCCAATGTGCTGGTGGTGCAGGCCGATTCGCCGTACCAGAACGTGGGCCAGCTGGTGGCGGCCATGCGGGCGAAGAAGAAGGATTTCTCCTACGCCTCACAGGGTGTCGGTGGCATTCCGCACCTGGCGGGCGAGATGTTCAAGCTGCGGACAGGTACCGAGGCCACCCACGTACCGTACAAGGGCGCTGCGCCCGGCATGACGGATCTGGCGGCGGGGGTTGTCGACATGTCGTTTCCCTCGCCCGGGTCCATCACCGCCTTTGTGACATCGGGCAAGCTGCGCCCGCTGGCGGTGACCTCCCACCAGCGGTTTCCCCAACTCAAGGACGTGCCCACGTTCGCCGAGGCCGGCATTCCTGACTTCACCATCGGCACCTGGCACGGCGTGCTCGCGCCAGCGGGCACGCCAGCGGCCATCGTGGCGAAGATCAACGCCGACATCAACGAGATCATCCAGACGCCGGCGTTCCGCGAGGCGCTGGCCAAGCAGGGCAATGTGGCCGCCCAGCCGGTGACACCGGTGCAGCTGGCGACAAAGCTGGCGGAAGAACTCAAGGCTTTCGAGGCGGTGGCCTCGAAGATCGATCTCAGCGGCAGCTGAGGCGATCGCGCGGCTGCGGGCGTCAGCGTACCTGGCGCTCCTGCACCACGAACGCCGTGATCTCGTGCAGGAAAGTCTTGGCGTGGGCCATGGTCACCTGGCCGGCCGGGCTGGCAAACGCCGCGTTCAGCGTCTCGGGGTCCTGGAACCACAGCTCCACGATGCCGTCGATCGGCAGTTCGTCGTAGCCGCAGGGCGTGCCCTTGACGCGCTCGCGTCCCACCACCACGTTCTGCCGGTAGCCCGACACGCCGGGCATGCGCCGCACGTGGTCGGCGTGCACCTTCCACTCGTGGCGGAAGGTGGCCTCGTCGATGTCGGGGCGCCGACGCAGGGTGGACATGCGCTTGAGCAGCCGGGCACGTTCGGCCGGCGGCGGCAGCTCGATGACGGTGGTCTGTTCGCAGGCGACGATGTGAAAGTCACCCAGGAATCGTGCCTCGTCGTCGCGCAAGGGCTGGGCCATGCCACTGGCCTCGAAGGCCTGGCCGGCAGCGGCCGTCGAGTCGAACCACAACTGCGAGAAGCCGTCGAAATCCCAGGGGCCGCGCGCAAAGTCGATGCCGCGCTGCAGCCGGTCCGTCACCGGGTTCTGCCAGTAGGCCTTGAGGCCTGGCGCCTGGACCGCGAGCGGGCCGTGGTGGTCGCGCCAGTAGGTGTCGAACTCTGTGGCGCTGTACGCCGGGTTCCTGTGCAGCAGGCCCATGCGGACACTCGTGGGGGCGGTCATGGGGGTGTTCATGCGGGTGTCTCCTGTTGTTGGGTCCTGGCCTGCGCCAGGGCGGGCGCGCGCTTGGCCAGCCACACGCCGTGGCGCAGCGGCCAGCGCTGGAAATGCGGGTCGGCGCCCAGCGCCGTGGCGGCGTGGTGGGGCCAGTAGGGGTCGAGCAGGGCCTCGCGACCGATGGCGACCAGGTCGGCGCTGCCGCTGGCCAGAACGGCCTCGGCCTGCGCGGGGTCGACGATCATGCCGACCGCCTGGGTGCGCACGCCGGCCTGTTCGCGCAGCTGCCGGGCAAACGGCACCTGAAAGCCCAGGCCGCGTGGCACGGGCAGGGCGCGGGTCTCTTCGGTGAGGCCGCCGGAGGAGCAGTCGATCACGTCCACGCCGGCCTCGGCGAGCGCTCGGGCCAGCAGCACCGAGTCGTGTTCGTTCCAGCCACCCACGCTGCCATCCACCACCGACAGCCGGGCAAACAGCGGCTTGTGGGCCGGCCATACGGCGCGCACGGCGCGCGCCACTTCCAGCGGCAGGCGCATGCGGTTGTGCAGCGGGCCGCCCCAACGGTCCTGGCGCTGGTTGGCAATGGGTGAGAGAAAGGCCGCGATCAGGTAGCCATGGCCGAAGTGCAGCTCCACCACGTCGCAGCCGGCGCGGTCGGCGCGAACGGCGGCGTCTGCAAAGGCTCGGATGACACCCGCGATACCGGCTTCGTCCAGGGCCTCGGGCATGCTCCAGCCAGGGCCGGCCGGGCGTGCGCTCGGGCCCAGGCGTTGCCACGGGTCGGGGTCGGCGGCCATATCTGCCTCGCTGAGCGCGGCACCACCTTCCCACAGCGGCTGGCTGCCGGCCTTGCGGCCCGCGTGGCCCAGCTGCACGCCGAAGGCCGCGCCCTGTGCGTGCACGAAGGCGGCCACGCGCGCCAGCGGTGCGATGTGCTCATTGCTCCACAATCCCAGGTCGGCGCTGCCGATGCGCCCGCGCGGGTCCACGGCGGTGCTTTCGGTCAGCACCAGGCCAGCGCCACCGAGAGCGAACTTGCCCAGGTGCACCAGGTGCCAGTCGGTCGCGTGGCCACGGTCGGCGGCGTGCTGGCACATGGGGGAGATGACGATGCGGTTGGTGAGCGTGAGCTCGCGCAGCTTGAGCGGCTGGAACAGCAGGGGCGAGGAGGACATGGCGCAGAAGAGGTCAGGTGGCGAGGGCGCGGGGGCGTTGGGTGCCCAGCCAGGTGCCGGCCATCACGGCGGCAAAACCGGCAAAGTGCCAGGGCGTGAGGCGTTCGCCCAGCACGAGCGCGGCAAACAGCACGCCGAACACCGGCACCCAGTAGAGGAAGACAGCGGTTCGCGCCACGCCGATGCGGCCTATGGCCTGGTTCCAGGCAATGTTGCTGAAGGCGGTGGCAAACACCCCGGAGAACAGCACCAGCGACCAGGGTAGCCAGCCCACGGCCAGATCGGCCAGCGTGGGCGTTGCCGAGGTGGCGAGGTCGTGCACCACCAGCATCGCGGTGCCCACCAGGTAGACCGCCCAGCTGATGGCCAGTGCGTCGAGCCGGCCCGCCAGGCGCTGCACGATGGCGCCACCCGTGGCAAAAACGATGACGCCGCCGATGAGCAGCAGGTCGCCCAGGCCGGCGGCGCCCAGGGCGTGGCTGGGGTGGCTGAGCACCACGGCGGCCACGCCGCCAAAGCCCAGCGCGATGCCGGTCAGCTGGCGTGCGTTGATGCGCTCGCGAAAGGCCGCCGCCGCCAGCAGCGCCGACACCAGTGGCGACAGTGCCATGATGAGTGCGGCATTGGTGGCGGTGGAGCGCAGCAGGCCCTGCGCGAACAGGATCTGGTTGGCGTAGACCATGAGCACGCCGCAGACCAGCAGGCCGCCGATCTGGCGGCCGGTGAGGCCGCGCGGCAGGCGCCGCCACCACAGCACCACGGCTGTGAGCACCACGCAGGCCACCGCCATGCGCAGCGAGGCCACGCGCAGCGGGCTGAAGACCTGTGTGAGCAGCTTGACGGCCGACAGGTTCAACCCCCAGACCAGCATGGCCAGCAGCAGCACCGCCTGGGTGCCGGTGGCGTCGGGGGTGCGTGTGGCGCTCATGCGCGAGGCGCTGGCATCAGCCTTCGAGGGAGCGCCACATCTCGATGTCGCGCTCGGCCGTCCAGATGCGTGGGTGCACGTGCCCGGTGGCTTCGTCGTAGGCGCGCGAGACGTCAAAGGGCATGCAGTGATCGAAGATCACCCAGTGGCCGTAGACCGGGCGCAGCTTGGCCATGGTCTCCTTGTAGATGGTGCCCAGGTCCTTGCCCTCGGCCACGCCGCTGTTGACCAGGGTGTAGACGTCGGAGATGAAGGCGCGGGTGGAGGCGATGGCCTTGCGCACGCTGGCGGCGTCCTCCAGCGCGGCGCCACGGCCGGGCACCAGCTTCTCGAAGCCGAAACCGTCCAGGCGGTCCAGCGTGGTGGGCCAGTCGCGGAAATAGCAGTCGCCCGCGTAGGCGGTGCTCTGGTATTCCACCAGGTCGCCGGCGAAGCAGATCTTCTGGTCTTCCAGGTAGGCGATGGTGTCGCCCTTGGTGTGGCCGCGCCCGATTTGCGCCAGCTTCACTTCCAGCTTGCCCAGCCACACGCTCATGGTGCCGTCAAAGGTCATGGTGGGCCAGGTCAGACCCGCTGGCACGCTCTCGACATTGCGGAACAGGCGGGGGAAGCGGCCGATCTCGCTGGCCTTGTCCTGCTCGCCGCGCTCGACGATCAGGTCGTAGGTGTCGCGGCTGGCGATGATCTGCTCGGCACCTTCCTTGAAGTAGGCCGATGCGCCCAGCACGCGCACCGCGTGGTAGTGGCTCAGCACCACGTACTTGATGGGCAGCGGCGTCACCTCGCGGATGCGGCGGATCACGTCCTGTGCCATCGCAGGCGTGGCCTGGGTGTCGACGATCATCACGGCTTCGTCGCCAATGAAGACGCCGGTGTTGGGGTCGCCCTCGGCCGTGTAGGCGTAGGCGTTCTCGGACAGGCGGGTGAAGCTGATCTGCTTGTCCTGCATGTCGGCGTGACTGGCAAAGGTCTTGGTGCTCATGGTGTCGGGGTGCGGTGAAGAGGGAGAAGGGGTCAATGGGGGTCAGTGCGCGCCGAGGTAGGCGGCGCGCACCTTGGGATCGTCCAGCAGTTCGCGCCCGGCGCCCTGCAGGGTGATTCGGCCGGTCTCGAGCACGTAGGCGCGGTCGGCCACGCCCAGGGCCTGCTTGGCCATCTGCTCGACCAGCAGGATGGTCAGGCCCGCCTGGCGCAGCTGGCGGATGGTGTCGAAGATGTCCTTGATGATCAGCGGTGCCAGACCCAGCGAGGGCTCGTCGAGCAGCAGCAGGCGCGGCTCGCTCATCAGCGCCCGGGCGATGGCCAGCATCTGCTGCTCACCCCCCGACAGCGTGCCGGCGGGCTGGTGCTGGCGCTCGGCCAGGCGCGGAAAACGGGCGAACTCACGCTCGATCGCGGTCTGCACCGCTCGCACATCCTGGCGCCGGGTGTAGGCACCCAGCATCAGGTTCTCGCGCACGGTCTGGTCGGCGAAAACGCCGCGCCCCTCGGGCGACATGGCGATGCCCAGCTGCACGCGCTGGTGGGGTGGCACCTGGGTGATGTCCTGGCCTTCGAGCAGGATGCGCCCGCCCGAGGCCGGCTCCAGGCCGGCGATGCTCTTGAGCAGCGTGCTTTTGCCGGCGCCGTTGGCGCCGATGATGGTGACGACCTCGCCAGCGCCGACCTCCAGGCTGACTTCCCTGACGGCTTCGATGGCGCCGTAGCTGACGCGAACGCCTTCAAGCTTGAGCATGGCTGGACTCCTGTTCTTCTTCTTCCGAACCCAGGTAGGCCGCCACCACGCGCGGGTTGGCCTGCACCTGTTCCGGGCTGCCCTCGGCGATCTTGATGCCGTAGTCGAGCACGATCACGTGGTCCGAGATGGACATGACCAGGTCCATGTGGTGCTCAACCATCAGGATGGTCACGCCGCAGCGGCCGATGCGCTGCAGCAGCTGGCCGAGCTCGGCGGTTTCCTGCGGGTTGAGGCCGGCGGCGGGCTCATCGAGCAGCAGCAGCTGCGGCTCGGTGGCCAGCGCACGCGCCAGCTCCACGCGCCGCTGAAGGCCATAGGGCAGGCTGCCTGCGGGCAGGTGCGCCTGCGCGCCCAGGCCCACCAGGTCCAGCAGCTGCAGGGCGCGTTCACGGGTGGCCAGTTCCTGGCGGCGCGCGCCCGGCAGGGCCAGCAGCGAGGCGAAGAAACCGTTGGCCATGCGGCTGTGGCGGCCCAGCATCACGTTGTCCAGCACCGAGAGGTCCGCGAACAGCCGCAGGTTCTGGAACGTACGCCCCATGCCCATCTTGCAGATGGCGTGCATGGGCAGGCCGGTGATCTCGCGGCCCAGGAAGCGGATGGAGCCTTCGCTGGGGTCGATGACGCCGGTGAGCATGTTGATCAGCGTGCTTTTGCCTGCGCCGTTGGGGCCGATCAGCGCGTGCACGTGGCCACGCTGCAGGCGGAACGAGATGTCCTGTGCCGGCTTCACACCACCGAAGGATTTGCTCAGGTGGCTCACCTCCAGCAGCTCGCCTTCGCCCTGGGCCACGGTGTAGTGGCTGTCGCCACTGCCTGGCCGTGCCTGCGCGGCGGCGCCGCGGCCGAACAGGCGGGAGAGTGCACCCACCACGCCGCCAGGCATCACGTACAGCGCGAACAGCAGCAGGAAGCCGTAGGCGAAGTGCTGGGCCGAGGGCCAGCGCGCCAGCAAGGCGTCGATCAGCGTCAGCAGCACCGCACCGGCCAGCGGGCCGTAGAGCGAGCCCGAGCCTCCGAACAGCACCAGCAGCAGGATGAAGATGGACAGGTGGAAGTTGATGAAGTCGGAGTTGATGTACTGGTTCTGCTGTGCCACCAGTGCGCCCGCGATGCCGCAGGTGACGGCGGCCACCACGAAGGCTATGACCTTGGCGCGGTAGACCCGCACGCCCACCGAGGACGAGGCGATCTCGTCGGCCTGCAGCGACAGCAGCGCGCGGCCGAAGCGGCCCTGGATCAGGTTGCGGATCAGCAGGTGGGTGATGGCGCACAGCACCAGACCCAGCCACACCCACTGGTGGGCGTCCAGCGGCTGACCGTTCCAGGTGATGGGGCGTATGCCGTAGATGCCCTGGGCGCCGCCGAACACGTCGGTCCATTCGCTCACGAGTTTTTCGACCACGATGCCGAAGGCCAGTGTGACCATGGCCAGGTAGGGTCCCTTGACGCGCAGCGAGGGCAGAGCCACCAGCACGCCACACAGGGCAGAAACGCCGGCGGCCAGCGCCAGCGCGAGCCAGGGGCTGATCTCGGTGCGGGTGGTGAGCAGCGCGACAGCGTAGGCGCCGGCCGCGAACAGGCCAGCCTGGCCCAGCGATTTCTGGCCCGCGTAGCCCACCAGCACGTTCATGCCGGCGGCGGCCAGGTAGTAGACGCACATCATGAAGGCGATGCGCAGGTAGTAGTCGTTGCCCAGCAAGGAGCTGGCACCAATGAGCACGGCCGTCACGGCCGCCACGGAGGCGAAGTGCCGTGCGAACTTCATACTTTCTCCACCACGGGCTTGCCGAACAGGCCGGTGGGTCGGAAGGCCAGCACCAGGATCACGAGGGCGAACACCGCCACCTCGCGCCACTGGGCCTGCCACAGGTTGATCATGGACTCCAGCACACCGAGCGCAAAACCGCCGATGACGCAGCCGCGCGGGTTGGACAGGCCGCCGATCATGGCGCCCGAGAAACCCTTGAGGCCGACCGCGAGGCCCATGAACAGCGAGGCCTGGGCGATGGGGGCGAGCAGGAAGCCGGAGAGGCCGGCGAGCGCGGCGCTGATGACGAAGGCGCCGATCATCACCGCGTGGGTGTTGATGCCCATGAGGCTGGCGATCTGGCCGTTGGCTGCGACCGCGCGCATGGCCTTGCCGACCATGGTGCGGTTCATCACGTGGTCGAACACCAGCATGACCACCACGCTCACGCCCAGCGTGAGCAGCTCCTGGGGGCGTACGCCTATGCCCCAGAAGCGGATGACCTCGTCGCCCACGGGAGCCGGAACCACCACCGGCTTGGGGCCCCAGACGGCGAGGCCGATGCTTTGCAGGATCACGCCGAAGCCCAGCGTGCTCATGACCCAGGCCATGCCCGGGCGGCCCGCGAACGGGCGCACGCCTGCCACGTACAGCAGCCAGCCCAGCAGGCCCATGACACCCAGCGCGGCCGCGAAGGCCAGCAACTGGGCGGTGAGGGACGGCTCGGCGGTGCCGAACGAGGTGGACGACACCGGCATGCCCAGCATCAGGAACAGCGCGCTCATGCCGATGAATGCGCCGGCCGAGACGAACTCGCCGTGCGAGAAGTTCAGCGTCTTGGTGGTGGTGAACGTGATGCTGAACCCGAGCGCCACCAGCGCGTAGGCACCGCCCACGGCCAGTCCGCTCAGGATCGCCTGCAAAAGCGCGATGGTCATGGCTGTCGGATCACTGCTTGAAGTCGGCGGCGGTGAGCGAGGTGATCAGCGCGTCGGAGTAGGGCAGGAGCTTGCCGTCCTTCCACTTGATCCAGACCAGGTCCTTGGCGGTCAGGGCTTCGTGGTCGGTCTTGCTGAAGGGTTTCGTGTAGGTCTTGAGCACACCCTGCACCGGGGCCTGCAGGTCTTCCAGCGCGGCACGGATCTGGGCACCGTCGGTGCTCTTGGCCTGCTTGATCGCCTCGGCCACCAGCAGCACGGAGTCGTAGCCGTGCAGTGCGAACGAGAACGCGCTGGGGGCCTTGAGCTTGGAGCCGATGCGGTCGAACAGCTTTTGCTGCACAGGGGTGCGGGTGTCACCCACGGTGCGCATGAACAGCGGCTTCTCGGCCAGGGTCTTGCCGGCGGCGTCGTAGAAGGTGATGTTGTCAGCGGCCCACGAGGTCAGCGTAAGCGGGAAGTAGTTGATCTTCTCCATGCTGCGGATCAGCTGCGCAATCGGCGTGCCCTGGGCCCACACCACCACGGTGTCGACGTTGGCGGCTTTCATCTTGCTCAGCTGCGAGGTCATGTCGGTGTCGCCCACACCGAAACGCTCGGTGGCCGCGATCTTGATGTCCTGCAGCTTGGCGATCTCTTCCATGTCCTTCAGACCGCCCTGGCCGTAGCCGGTGGTCTCGGCCATCAGGCCCACCACCTTGGTGGCGCTGTTCTTCTTGACGTAGGCCATCAGGGCGGCCACCTGCTCGCGGTCCACCATGGAGACGCGGAACATGTAGTTGTCTGCACCGGGGCTCATGGGCTTGGTGATGTCGGTGCCGGAGCCGACGTTGCCCATCACGGGCACCTTCTTCTGGTTGGCGATGTGTTTCCAGGCCATGGCGTTGCCCGAGTTGGTCGGGCCGAACACGGCAGTGACCTTCTCGTTGTCGACCAGGTCGCTCATGTTCTGGATGGACTTGGGCGGTGCGGACACGTCGTCGCGCGTGACCAGCGTGAGCTTGCGGCCCAGCACGCCGCCGGCGGCATTGATGTCGGCGATGGCCGCTTCCATGCCCAGCACGGCGGCCTGGCCGCTCTGTGCCGAGGGCGAGGCGGAGAGGTCGCCGTTGTAGCCCAGCTTGATGTCCTGCGCGAGAGCGCCGCCTGCCGCCAGGGCGAAGGCCGCGGCCGCGAGGGCGGTACGGATGTGAGTCAGCTTCATGTTGTCTCCTTGGTTGGAAAGGTGGGCCGTTCGTGGCCCGGACGGGAAAGGAAAGCGAGAAAGCGGCGAAAGGTTCAGACCGCCAGAAAGCCGCCATCCACCGGCAGCGTGATGCCGGTGACGTAGCGAGACATGTCGGAGGCCAGGAAGATCACCGGGCCGATCAGGTCTTCGGTCTCACCCACGCGCCCCATGGGGATGCGGGTCATGAAAGCTTCCAGGCGTTTGGGATCTTCACGCGTGGCGGCCGTCATGGGCGTGGCGATCACGCCCGGTGCCAGCGCGTTCACGCGCACGCCCAGCGGTGCGAGCTCGGCCGCGAGCGACTGGGTGAACATCTTGATGGCGCCTTTGGACGGCGAGTAGCCCAGGCTGCCACCCTGGCCGGCGTAGGCTGCGATGGAGGCGATGTTGATGATGCCGCCCTTGGTTGCCTTGATCGCCGGCAGCCAGGCCAGGCTCACGTTGAAGGTGCCGTGCACGTTGACGTCCAGCGTCTTCCTCCAGTTCGCGGCGGCGTTGGGGCTGTCCGTGCCCTCGCGGATGATGACGCCGGCGTTGTTGACCAGCAGGTCTATGGTGCCGACCTCGCTCTGTACGCGCTGCGCGAGCGCCTGGCAGGCTTCGGGCGAGGTGACGTCGAGCGCGTAAGACCAGGCCGAGACGCCGCTCTCGCGGGCCAGCCGTGCGGTTTCGGCCGCGTTGGCCTCGTTCATGTCGGTGGCGATCACGCGGGCGCCGGCCTGGGCCAGCCCGAGCACGATGGCACGGCCATTGCCCTGGCCGGCGCCAGTGACCAGTGCGAGCCGGCCTTCGAGCAGCCGGGGAGCGACCTGGGCAGGGAAGGGCATGTGTGTCTCCTGTTGTTGTGGGGCTGACGGTCTCAGGCCGTCACGGCGGTCTCAGGCACCGTCAATGGCGTGTGGGTGCTGGGCCGCGCCAGTTCCTGGCCGGCCACGTAGCCGAAGGTGAGGGCCGGGCCCAGCGTGATGCCGGCGCCGGGGTAGTTGCCGCCCATCACGCTGGCGGCGTCGTTGCCCACGGCGTACAGGCCGCGGATGGGCTGGCGCTGGGCATCCAGCACGCGGGTGCGCTCGTCGGTGACGAGCCCGGCGAAGGTGCCGATGTCGCCCACCACCAGCTTGATGGCGTAGTAGGGGCCGTTTTCCAGCGGGGCCAGGCAGGGGTTGGGTGTCACCAGCGCGTCGCCCTGGTAGCGGTTGTAGGCCTTGCTGCCTTTGCCAAAGGCGGGGTCCTGGCCGTTGCGTGCCTGGGCGTTGAAGTCGGCCACGGTAGCTTCCAGCACCGAGGCGTCGACGCCGATCTGGCCCGCCAGCTCGGCCACGGTGGCGCCGCGCTTGAGGTAGCCGCTGCGCAGGTGCCGGCCAATGGGCAGCGGCGCAGGGGCCACGCAGCCCAGCCCGTAGTTGCGCAGGGCCTTGTGGTCGCACAGCAGCCAGGCCGAAACCTCGGACTCGTTCCTGCACGCGGCCACCATGGCCTGAACGAAGTCGTGGTAGCTGTTGCCTTCGTTGGTGAAGCGCTGACCACGGCGGGTGACGGCGATCACGCCGGGCTTGGCGCGGTCGATGAAATGGGGCATGACGCCCTTGCTGCCATCGGGCCGGGTGGTGACCGAGGTGGGCACCCAGGCGGCGGCATGCGGGATGCTGCCATCCACCCAGCCGCCTGCGCTCTCGCCCAGACGAAGGCCGTCGCCGGTGTTGGTCTGGGGCGAGGGCGAGTAATGTTCCTGGCCGGTGGGCGCGTGCGCAAACAGCTGCTGGCGCCGGGCCACGTCGTACGGGAATCCGCCGCAGGCCAGCACCACGCCACGTGCGGCGCGCACCTGCACCAGCTGGCCCTCGTGGCGAACCAGCGCACCCGTGACCGCACCGGTCTCTTGCACCAGCTGCTCCACCGGTGACGACAGCCAGACGGGAATCTTCAGGTCCATGGCGGCGCGGGCCAGGCGTCCGGCCAGGGCATTGCCGTTGGTGAGCGTCATGCCGCGGCCATATCGCAGCACGTCGAAGAAGTGGCGCGTGAGGCGTTTGGCCACATAGACAAACGACACCGGCGACTTGAACGCACGCATGAAGTGTTTGATCTCGGGGCCCGAGCCCAGCATCATCCCGAACACCGTCAGCTCGGGCAGCGGCGGCGCCAGCTGCTTGATGCGCGGGCCCAGCTCGCGGCCGTCAAACGGGCGCGTCACCATGGAGCGGCCACCCGGCTGACCGCCCGGTGCCTCGGCGTGGTAGTCGGGGAACACGGCGGGCATGTCGAACTGCACGCAGGTGTTGCGGGTGAAGAAGTCGATGGCCTGGGGGCCGAACTTCAGGAAGGCGTTCACACGGGCCGCATCGAAATGCGTGGTGGTCTCGTGTTTCATGTACTCCAGAGCCGCGCCCGCCGGCTCCTCGATGCCCTGTTCCCTGGCCAGGCGCGTTCCCGGTATCCAGAGCCAGCCCCCCGAGCGGGCGGTGGTGCCGCCGAACTGCGGCTGCTTGTCCACCACCAGCACCTTGAGGCCTTGCGAGGCTGCCGTGATGGCCGTTGCCATACCCGAGGCGCCTGTGCCCACCACGAGCACATCCACATCCCATGTCTGCTGCTGAGTCATTCCGCTGGTCTCCTGGCTGTCATGCACCGGTGGGTGTCGTATGACTATTGCCGATGAATTCGTTAATGTCTAACGATTAGAATCCATCGAACATATCCATGAATATCAGGGAAAACACCGATGGGCGAACCGGTGCCCCCGCAACTGACAATCCCCGACCATGGAAAAGAACCGACGTGGCATTCAATCGATAGAGATCGGCAGCGCCCTGTTGCTGCAGCTCGCCCGGCACGTGCGGCCCGTGCCGCTCAAGGACCTGGCCCGTTCCGCCGGCATGACGCCGGGCAAGGCCCACCCCTACCTGGTGAGTTTTCTCAAGGTGGGGTTCGTGACACAGACCGATGCCGGCCACTACGAGCTGGGCCCACTGGCGCTGACCCTGGGTCTCACGCGCCTGCAGCGCATGGACCCGGTGAAGGAGGCCTCACAGGTGATCGAGGCCCTGGCCGAGGAGACCGGCCAGAGCGTGGCGGTGGCGGTGTGGGGCAACCTGGGGCCCACCATCGTGCGGCTGGAAGAGCCGATACAGCCGCTGCACGTCAACCTGCGCGCCGGCACGGTGATGTCGCTGGCCAACACCGCCACCGGCCGGCTGTTTGCGGCCTACATGCCCCCCAAGCTGGTGGAGCAGCTGCTGGCCGACGAACTGGCCCGTGTGGGCGACGGCCCCGAGACGCCCAACAAGCTGGGCCACGAGGCCTTTGAGGAGACCTTGGCCGAGACCCGCCGCCACGGTCTGTCGCGCTCGCTCGGGCAGCCCATTCCGGGAATTGACGCGCTGTGCGCGCCGGTCTTCGACGCCTCGGGCCACCTGGTGCTGGGCCTGCTGGTGATGGGGCCGTCGGCCACGTTCGACAGCGGCTGGGACGGCGCACTGGCCAAGGCCACGCTGCGCTGCGCCGCCGAGATCTCGCGGCGCATCGGCAACGACAGCCCGAAGGTGAGGGTGGCGGCCTGAGACTGCGATGCAGCTGTGGCCGGCCAAAAAAAAGCCCGCTGGCAGCGGGCTTTTTTGCGAGGAGGTGGGGCTTATTTGGTTGCCAGCACCCAGGCGACCAGCTTCTTGGCCTCGTCGGCGCTGACCTGCGGGTTGGCGGGCATGGGGATGGCACCCCAGGCGCCCGAACCGCCCTTGACCACCTTGTCGGCCAGCTTGGCCTGCGCATCGGCCTGGCCGGCGTATTTCTTGGCGATGTCCTTGTAGGCGGGGCCCACCAGCTTCTTGTCCACGGCATGGCAGGCCATGCAGTTCTTGCTTTTGGCCAGGGCTTCGTCGGCCATCGCAGGGGCGGCCAGCACGCAGGCGCCAGCCAGAATCAACAGGGCACGTTTCATCGCAGTATCCTTGTAGGCAAGACAGAATGTGGGAACGGGGCCATTCTAGCGACAGCCCACGGGCGAAAACCCGGAAATTACCCCCGATTGCGTGGCTTGACAGCCCCTTCACACACAACGGAGTTCGATCATGTGGTTTCTGGCGATTGGGATTGCTCTGCTGCTGCTCAAGTTCCTGGGCTGGTCGGCCATGGAGTCGGTATCGTGGCTGTGGACGCTGGTGCCGTTCGGCCTGGCCGTGGTCTGGTGGGCCTGGGCGGACTGGTCGGGCTACACCAAGCGCAAACAGTTCGAGAAGATGGAAGCTCGCCACCAGAAGCGCATCCACAAGCACAAGGAGGCCATGGGGACGGCCCGCCCACCGGGCAGGCCGCCCCGCTGAGCGCGCTCAGAAGTTGTCGAGCACGGCGCCCTTGCTGGCGCTGGCGGCATTGAACGCGAACTTGGCCTGCACGCCGCGGGTGTAGCGCGGTGCCGGGGCCGTCCAGCCCTTCTTGCGCTCGGCCAGTTCGGCGTCGCTCACGTTGAGTTCCAGCTTCAGTTCGTGCGCGTCGATGGTGATGGAGTCGCCTTCCTTCACGAAGGCGATGTTGCCGCCCGCCGCGGCTTCGGGCGCCACGTGGCCCACCACCATGCCCCAGGTGCCGCCCGAGAAGCGGCCGTCGGTGATCAGGCCCACGCTTTCGCCCAGACCGGCGCCGATCAGCGCACCCGTGGGGGCCAGCATCTCCGGCATGCCGGGGCCACCCTTGGGGCCGAGGTAGCGCAGCACCATCACGTCACCCGCAACGATCTTGCCGTCCAGGATGGCCTGCAGCGCCGACTGCTCGTCGTCGAACACGCGCGCCGGACCGGTGATGACGGGGTTCTTCAGGCCGGTGATCTTGGCCACCGCGCCTTCGGGCGAGAGGTTGCCCTTGAGGATGGCCAGGTGGCCCTCGGCGTACAGCGGGTTGCTGATGGGACGGATCACGTCCTGGTCCGCGCGCGGCTGGTCGGGCACGTCTTTGAGGTTCTCGGCAACGGTCTTGCCGTTGATGGTGATGCAGTCACCGTGCAGCAGGCCGGCGTTGAGCAGCACCTTCATCACCTGCGGAATGCCACCGGCCCGGTGCAGGTCCACCGCCAGGTACTTGCCGCTGGGCTTGAGGTCACAGATCACGGGCACTTTCTTGCGGATGCGCTCGAAGTCGTCGATGGACCACTCCACGTCCGCGGCGTGGGCCATGGCCAGGAAGTGCAGCACCGCGTTGGTGGAGCCGCCGGTGGCCATGATCACGGTCACCGCGTTCTCGATCGCCTTGCGGGTCACGATGTCACGGGGCTTGAGGTCGTTCTTGATGGCCTCGATCAGCACCTTGGCCGATTCCTTGGCCGAGTTCTGCTTCTCGTCGTGCGGGTTGGCCATGGTGGACGAGTAGGGCAGGCTCATGCCCAGGGCTTCGAACGCGCTGGACATGGTGTTGGCCGTGTACATGCCGCCACACGAGCCGGTGCCGGGAATGGCACGCTGCTCGATCTCTTTCAGGTCTTCGTCGCTGAGCTTGCCGGCGGCGTTCTGGCCCACGGCTTCGAACACGCTCACGATGTTCAGGTCCTGGCCCTTGTATTTGCCCGGCAGGATGGTGCCGCCGTAGACGTAGATGGCCGGCACGTTGGCGCGCAGCATGCCCATCATGCCGCCCGGCATGTTCTTGTCGCAGCCGCCGACCACGACCACGCCGTCCATCCACTGGCCCTGCACGCAGGTCTCGATGCAGTCGGCAATCACCTCGCGGCTCACCAGGCTGTATTTCATGCCTTCGGTGCCCATGGCCATGCCGTCCGAGATGGTGGGCGTGCCGAAGATCTGGGCGTTGCCACCCGCCTCCTCGATGCCGGCCACCGCCGCATCGGCCAGTTTCTGCAGGCCGGAGTTGCAGGGAGTGATGGTGCTGTGGCCGTTGGCCACGCCCACCATGGGCTTGCCGAAATCGCCTTCCTTGTAGCCCATGCCGTAGTACATGGAGCGGTTGGGCGCGCGCGACTTGCCCTCGGTGATGTTGGCGCTGCGGAGCTTGATGACCTTTTTCTGGCTGTCCATGGCTGTCTCGTGGGTGGGGGAAAAGAGCCCGCAGTATGCGCGCTGAGCGTGATTGGTTCCAATCCTATTTTTCTTGCTCATTGATATGCTATGCATATGAGCAACCCGACCGTGGACCTGCGCGTATGGCGCCAGTTCGTCACCCTGGCCGAGGAGCTGCACTTCGGCCGTGCAGCCCTGCGCCTGCACATGACCCAGCCGCCGCTGACCCAGGCCATCGCCCAGCTGGAGGCCACGCTGGGCGTGCGGCTGTTCGAACGCAGCCGCCGCCATGTGGCCCTGACCCCGGCCGGTGCGGCACTGCTGCCCGAGGTGCGCGAACTGCTGGCCCGCGCCCAGCGGCTGCCCGATCTCGCCCGCGCAGCGGCGTCCGGCCAGGTGGGGCGGCTGCGGCTGGCGTTTGTCTCCACCATCGGATTCGAACGGTTGCCCGCCTGGGTGCGGGCCTTTCGCGAGCACAGCCCTCAGGTGGTGCTG
Organism: Synechococcus sp. UW140; assembly: GCA_943368755.1. Classification (GTDB taxonomy): domain Bacteria; phylum Pseudomonadota; class Gammaproteobacteria; order Burkholderiales; family Burkholderiaceae_C; genus Hydrogenophaga. Next base: position 45,094 of record CALRLO020000009.1, read on the forward strand.
GAACTGGTGGAGGCCACGGGCGACGTGCAGCTGCCTGCCCTGGAGCGCGGCGACGTCGATGCCGGCCTGATGCTGCATTCACCCGGCTTTGCGCCTCCCCACCTGCGCCACGTCACGGTGCTGCACGAGCCGCTGGTGCTGGCGTTGCCCGAACACCACCCGCTGGCCAGCGCGCCGCGCCTGAACCTGCAACGCGTGCTGGCACAGCCCCTGGTGATCTTCCCGCGCCGCATCGTGCCGTCGCTCTACGACGCGGTGTTCGCGCTCTACCACGGCGCCGGCCACCTGCCGCAGGTGGCGCAGGAGGCGATCCAGATGCAGACCATCGTCAACCTGGTCTCGGCCGGCATCGGGCTGGCCTGGGTGCCCGAGAGCGTGACGCAGTTCCGCCGCGCCGGCGTGGTGTACCGTCAGCTGCCCGGTGCCTCCGGGGTGCCGTCGTGCGAGACCAGCCTGGTCTGGCCCGAGGGCAGCGCCAACGCGGCCGTCGGCCGCTTCGTCGAATTCGTGCAGGCGCGCGCCGCCAGCCTGTAAAGTCGGCGCATCGAAAACGGGATGGAGCGGGCACATGGCGGTTGAAAGTGGGGCAGGGGATCTCGTCAGGATGGTCAGCCTGCTGGGCGCGGCCGTGGTGGCCGTGCCGCTGTTCAAGCGTCTGGGCCTGGGTTCGGTGCTGGGTTACCTGGCCGCCGGTCTGGCCATCGGGCCGTTCGGTCTCAGGCTCTTCGACGACCCGCAGGCCATCCTGCACGTGGCCGAACTGGGCGTGGTGATGTTCCTGTTCGTGATCGGTCTGGAAATGCAGCCCTCGCACCTGTGGAACCTGCGCCGCCAGATCTTCGGCCTGGGCAGCCTGCAGTGCCTGGTTTGTGGCGTGCTGCTCACGCTGGTGGGCATGGCCTTCGGTTTCCCGCTCGCGGTGTCGTTCGTCTGCGCGATGGGCTTCGTGCTGACCTCCACCGCCATCGTGATGCAACTGCTGGGCGAACGCGGCGACATCGCCACGCCACGTGGGCAGCGCATCGTCTCCATCCTGCTGTTTGAAGACCTGCTGATCGTGCCGCTGCTGGCCATCGTGGCCTTCATCGCTCCGCCGGCAGCCGATGCGCCGGCGCTGGTGTCCTCGCGCTGGGGCGTGATCGGCCTGGCCCTGGGGGCCCTGGCCGCACTGGTGGCTGCCGGTGTGTGGCTGCTCAACCCGCTGTTTCGCGTGCTCGCCAGCGCCAAGGCGCGCGAAGTCATGACGGCCGCGGCGCTGCTGGTGGTGCTGGGCGCGGCGCTGCTGATGCAGCTGGGCGGGCTGTCCATGGCCATGGGCGCTTTCCTGGCCGGCGTGCTGCTCTCCGAATCCACCTTCCGCCACCAGCTGGAGGCGGACATCGAACCCTTTCGCGGCCTGCTGCTGGGGCTGTTCTTCCTGGGCGTGGGCATGTCGCTGGATCTGGCCGTGGTGGTCAGCAGCTGGGCGCTGATCGCGGCCGGTGTGGTGGCCATGATGGCGGTCAAGGCGCTGTGCATCTACGGTGTGGCGCGTCTGGCCAAGAGCTCGCATGCCGACGCGCTGGACCGTGCCGTGCTCATGGCCCAGGGCGGCGAATTCGCCTTCGTGCTGTTCTCGGCAGCCCTGGGTGCCCGCGTGATCGATCCCACGGTCAACGCCAACATGACGGCCATCGTCGTGCTGTCCATGGCGCTCACGCCGCTCATGGTGCTGGTGCACGGCCGCTTCGGCCCACGCGCCACCGCGTCGATGGAAGGCGTGGAGGCGGCGCGCGACAACCAGGCCAACGTGCTGGTGATCGGCTTCGGCCGTGTCGGCCAGATCGCCGCACAGGGCGTGGTGGCGCGTGGCGCCTCCCTCACCGTGATCGACAACGACACCCAGGTCATCCGCGATGCGCAGGCCTACCTGGGCTTCAAGGTCTACTACGGCGACGGAGGGCGTGCCGATGTGCTGCACGCCGCGGGTGCCCACAACGCCTGCGCCATCCTGGTCTGCATCGATGACAAGGCCGCCGCCACGCGCATCGCCGAGATCGCACGGTCAGAGTTTCCGCATGCGCGCGTGATGGTGCGGGCCTTCGACCGCGAGCACGCGCTGCAGCTGGTCAAGACCGGCGGCACCGACTTCATCGTGCGCGAGACCTTCGAGGCGGCCATGGCGCTGGGCCGCCAGGCGGTGCTGGCCACAGGTGCAACGGACGACGAGGCCGATGCCGTCATGGCCGAGCTGCGCCGCCTCGATGCCGAGCGTTTCGATCTGGAAGTGGCCGGCGACGCCTTTGCCGGCCGCGCGCTCGTGATGGGGCACCTGCGCAAGAAGGAGAACGGGGATGGCCATGCCACAGCCGATGCCGTCTGAGCCTGAAGGGGTGCCACTTGCCGAGGCCGCCGCCGTCGTCGCTTTCTGGCGCGAGGCAGGGCCAGGCAGGTGGTTCACCAAGGATGCCGCTTTCGACCGCGACTTCCGCGAGCGTTTCGACACGCTGCATTTCGCTGCGGCCGCACGCCGGTGCGGCCACTGGCTGACCACCGCCGAAGGGGCGCTGGCCCTGATGCTGCTGCTGGACCAGTACCCGCGCAACAGCTTTCGTAACACCGCCCACATGTACGCCACCGACCCGCTGGCGCGCCTGTACTGCCGCCAGGCGCTGGACGCGGGGCTGGACCAGCAGGTGGAGCCCGCGCTTCGCCTGTTCTTCTACCTGCCGCTGTCGCACGCCGAGCACCTGCCCGACCAGCAGCGCGCGCTGGCCCTGAACCGGGCGCTGGGCGAACTCTATGTGACCCACGCGCAGGGGCACCTCGACATCGTTGCGCGCTTCGGGCGGTTCCCGCACCGCAACGCCATCCTGCTGCGCGAGAGCACGGTCGAGGAGCTGGCTTTCCTGGCGGCGGGCGGCTTCGCGGGGTGAGCCGGTGGCGCAGGTCACGCGAGGCACAATAGCCCGATGCTGACCCATCCCGCCATCGACCCCGTTGCCCTGCAAATCGGCCCCCTGGCCATCCACTGGTACGGCCTGACCTACCTGGCCGCCTTCGGCCTGTTCTACTGGCTGGGCACCCGGCGGCTGCAACACCCCGGCTTTGCCGGCACGGCCTGGAGCCGGCGCGACGTGGAGGACATCCTGTTCCTCGGCGTGTTGGGCGTCATCGCGGGCGGGCGCATCGGCTACTGCCTGTTCTACAAACCGGGCTACTACCTCTCCAATCCGCTGGAAATTTTTGCGGTGTGGCAGGGCGGCATGAGCTTTCACGGCGGGCTGATCGGCGTGCTGCTGGCCATGGTGTGGTTTGCGCGCACCCGCCAGCGGCCCTGGCTGCAGGTGATGGATTTCGTGGCGCCCTGTGTACCCACCGGCCTGGCCGCCGGGCGGCTGGGCAACTTCATCAACGGTGAACTCTGGGGCCGCGTGGCCGACCCCTCGCTGCCCTGGGCCATGGTGTTCCGCGGTGCGGGCGACTTGCCGCGCCACCCCTCGCAGGTCTACCAGTTCCTGATGGAGGGCGTGCTGCTGTTCGTCATCCTCTGGCTGTACGCGCGCGGCCCTCGCCGCACCGGTCAGGTCAGCGCGCTGTTCCTGATCGGCTACGGCGTGTTCCGCTTCATCGCGGAGTATTTCCGCGAGCCCGATGCCCACCTGGGTCTGCTGGGCCTGGGGCTCAGCATGGGCCAGTGGCTGTGTGTGCCCATGATCGCCGGCGGCGTGGCGCTGGGCTGGTGGGCCAGCACGCGCCGCGCCTGACGCGACGCGGGTACCACCTCCGCCGATGAACGGTTGCACGAACGCGGCCCACCTGCTCATAATTACGCATAATTTTAGAAAATTATGAACCGCTCCAACCTCGCCTACGCCCCCCAGTCCCTGCACGAGGACGTGGCCACGCGGGTGCGCGAGTGCATCTATGCGGGTGACCTGGCCCCCGGCTCGCTGGTGGACGAAGCCGCGCTGTGCGAGCGCTTCGGCATCTCGCGCACCCCGCTGCGCGAAGCGCTCAAGGTGCTCACCACCGAAGGCCTGCTGCGCCACGAGCCGCGCCGCGGCTGTTTCGTCTACCAGATCACCGAGCGCGACCTCGACGAGATCTTCCCCGTCATCGCGCTGCTCGAAGGCCGCTGCGCCTACGAGGCGGCGGCCCGTGTGACCCAGGGTGACCTGAGGGCGCTGGAGGCCCAGCACGGGCGCCTGCGCGACTGCGCCCGTTCGGGCGACATCGCGGCCTACTACGAGGCCAACCACGTGATCCACGAGGCCATCATCGAACTGGCCGACAACCGCTGGCTGGCCCAGACCATTGGCGGGCTGCGCAAGATCCTGCGGCTGTCGCGGCTGCAGTCGCTGCGTGCCGAGGGCCGCATGGAACAGAGCCTGTCCGAGCACATGGCCGTTTTCGCGGCGCTGCAGGCGCACGACTGCGACGGTGCCGAGGCCGCCATGCGCACCCACCTGCTGCGCCAGCGCGAGGCGCTGCGCGAACTGGCCCGCCAGATGCCGCGAGGGGTGCTTTCATGAGCGCCGCGCCGGGCCGCCCCAAGCAAGCTCGCACCGCAGTGCGCCGCACGGAGGTTGTGCAATGACCACCAGCCCACGCTCCACCCGTGCCCGGCTCGATGCGCTGCTGCGCCAGGGCGACGAGGCCATGTCGCCGCGCATGCTGCGTCGCGTGCTGAGCGAGCTGCGCGCCATCATCGACCCGCGCATCAGCGAGGTGGAGGGCGGGCGCCGCGCCATGGCCATGGCCGCGTGGTATGTGGGCGCCACGCCCGAGCGGCGCTACGACCTGTGGCTGCTCATGAGCGAGATGTTCGTGGCCGACCAGAAGAAGGCCGCCGAGGCGCAGGCGCGTTTGGTGGCTGCCCAGGGCACGCCCGACGAGGCGGCGGCCGAGGTGCACTACCGCCGCTCCACCGTCTCGCCACGCCGTCGGCTGCTGCAGCGGTTCAGCGTCTACCCGGGCGGTGTGCAGTTCCTGGTGGAGATGCGCGCCGAGCTGCAGGCGCACCTGCGCAGCGACCGGCGCCTGCTCGCGCTCGATGTCGAGATGGAGTACATGTTCTCCACCTGGTTCGATGTCGGTTTCCTCGATCTGCAGCGCATTACCTGGGACTCGCCTGCCTCGCTGATTGAAAAACTGATCCGCTACGAGGCGGTGCACGAGGTCAAGAGCTGGGCCGACATGAAGAACCGTCTGGACAGCGACCGGCGCTGCTACGGCTTCTTCCACCCCCGGCTGCCGGGCATCCCGCTGATCTTCGTGGAGGTGGCGCTGGTCGACGAGATCGCGGCCAACGTGGTGCCCCTGCTCGACGAGTCGGCCGCCGCGGTGGATATCACCAAGGCCACCACGGCCATCTTCTATTCCATCAGCAACACGCAGGCGGGGTTGCGCGGCGTGAGCTTCGGCGATTCGCTGATCAAGAACGTGGTGGACACGCTCAAGCAGGAGTTCCCGCAACTGCGGCATTTCGCCACGCTGTCGCCGATTCCCGGCTTCCGATCCTGGCTCGCACGCCAGCCCGAGGCGCAGCCGCTGCTGGGCGAGCTCGACCAGCCGCTGCAGCTGGCGCCCAAATCGCCGCAGCGCCGCTTTCTCATGCGCGCCGCCGCGCGTTACCTGGGCACGCAGTTCCAGGAGGGCAAGCCGCTCGATCCGGTGGCGCGCTTCCATCTAGGCAACGGCGCCCGTGTGGAGCGGCTCAACTGGGCCGGCGACCCGTCGACCAAAGGGCTCAAGCAATCGTATGGCGTGATGGTCAACTACCTCTACGATCTCAAACGGCTGGACCGCCACCGCAGCCAGCTGGCCCAGGGGCGCATCCCCATGTCGGGCGAGGTGGAGGGCTGGCTCAAGGATTAACCTAGGGATTCCAACAGCCAGTGGCCACGGACCACCGGCACGCAAGCACCCACGCCGGCTGGACCGGCACACACAACGACAGGAGACAAACCATGACGACATCGATCCAACGCCGTACCCTGCTGCAACTCGGCACCGGCACTGGCCTGGGCCTGCTGCTGCCCGCCGCACGCGCGCAGGGCGCCTGGCCCAGCAAACCCGTCACCCTGGTGGTGCCGTTTCCGGCCGGCGGCGGTACCGACGCGTTTGCGCGCCCGCTGTCGGCAGCTTTCGCCAAATCCACCGGCCGCCAGCTGGTGGTGGACAACAAGGGTGGTGCCGGCGGCACGGTGGGCGCCACCATCGCCTCCAAGGCAGCGCCCGATGGCTACACCCTGTTCATGGGTGCGGTGCACCACGCCATAGCACCCTCCATGTACGCGAAGCTCGAATACGACATCGAGAAAGACTTCGTGCCCATCGCCATGGTGGCCAACGTGCCCCAGGTGCTGGTGGTGAACCCCAAGAACGTGCCCGTTGCCGATTTCAAGGCCTTCATGGACCTCGTACGCAGCAGCCCCGGCAAGCTCAACTACGGCTCGGCCGGCACCGGCACCTCGCACCACCTCGCGGGCGAGCTGTTCAAGCAGCAGAGCAAGACCTTCATCACCCACATTCCCTACACCGGTGCCGGTCCGGCGCTGCGCGACCTCGTCGGCGGCTCGGTGGACCTGATGTTCGACGGCCTCGGTTCGTCCGCGGCCCATATCAAGGGTGGGCGCATCAAGGCCCTGATGGTGTCAGGCAAGCAGCGCAATGCGGCCTTCCCGGACGTGCCCTGCGCCGCCGAGCTCGGCATGCCCGACTACACCGTCACCACCTGGTACGGCCTGTGGGCGCCCAAGGGCACGCCGGCCGATGTGCAGGCCCGCATCGTTGAAGAGATCCGCAAGCTGGGCGCCGCCGACGAGATCAAGGCCGCCTGGGCCGCCAACGGCGCCGAATTCGGTACGCTCACCCCTCAGCAGTTCGGTGCGTTTGTCAGCGCCGAGGTCAAGCGCTGGGCCACCGTCGTCAAGGCTTCCGGGGCGAAGCTGGACTAGCGCGTCGCCCGCAGCACACCGTTTTCACTGAGACAGCACCTTCATGAGTCAAGACAACCTGTATACGGCCCTGCGGGCCGCTTTCCCGGCCGATCTCGATACGGTTGCGATCGAGACCGACAACGGCCTGTCCTACTCGTGGCGCGATCTGGAGCGCGCCACGGCCATGGTGGCCAACCTGCTGTCGGGGCTGGAGCTGCCGCCGTCCTCGCGCATCGCGGTGCAGGTGGACAAGTCGGTCGAGGCGGTGGTGCTGTATCTGGCCACGCTGCGCGCCGGCCACGTGTTCCTGCCCCTGAACACGGCCTATCAGAGCGCCGAGATTGGCTACTTCATCACCAACGCCGAGCCGGCGGTGGTGGTGTGCTCGCCCGCCAACTTCGGCTGGGTCAGCCAGATTGCGTTCAAGGCCGGCACGCAGCACGTGTTCACGCTGGGTGACGACCGCAGCGGCACGCTGCTGCAGCGCGCCGCCCACTGCAGCGACCAGCACACGCCGGTGCCCCGTGGCACCGATGACCTCGCCGCCATCCTCTACACCAGCGGCACAACCGGACGCAGCAAGGGCGCCATGCTCACGCACGGCAACCTGCTGAGCAACGCCCGCGTGCTCAAGGACTACTGGGGATGGAAGCCGGGCGACGTGCTGATCCATGCGCTGCCGATCTTCCATGTGCACGGCCTGTTCGTGGCGCTGCACGGTGCGCTGCTCAATGGCAGCCGCATGCTCTGGTGCAGCAAGTTTGACCCCAGGCAGGTGCTGGGCTGGCTGTCGCGTGCCACCGTGTTCATGGGCGTGCCCACGCTCTACACCCGCCTGCTGGGTGAACCTGGCCTCGACCGCGCTGCGGCCGCGAACATGCGCCTCTTCATCTCGGGTTCGGCGCCGCTGCTGATTGAAACCTTCAACGAATGGCGTGAGCGCACCGGCCACACCATCCTGGAGCGCTACGGCATGAGCGAGACGGTGATGCTGACCTCCAACCCCTACCGTGCCGATGCGCGCCACGGTGGTCAGGACGAACGCCGGGGCGGCACCGTCGGTTTCCCGCTGCCGGGCGTGACCCTGCGTGTGGTGGACGATGCCGGTCAGCCGGTGCCGGTGGGCGAGGTCGGGGGCATACAGGTGAAGGGGCCCAACGTGTTCAAGGGCTACTGGCGCATGCCCGAAAAGACCGCCGAGGAGTTCACCGCCGACGGTTTCTTCAAGACCGGCGACGTGGGCAAGGTGGACACGCGCGGCTACGTCACCATCGTCGGCCGTGCCAAGGACCTGATCATCAGCGGCGGCTACAACGTCTACCCGGCCGAGATCGAGGGCTACCTCAACGACATGACCGGTGTGGCTGAAAGCGCGGTCATCGGCGTGCCGCACCCCGATTTCGGCGAGGTGGGCGTGGCCGTGGTCATCGCCAAGCCCGGGGCCACACTGGTGCCCGAGCGGCTGATCGCCGACCTCAAGGCCCAGCTGGCCAACTTCAAGATCCCCAAGCGCTGCTTCGTGGTGGACACGCTGCCGCGCAACACCATGGGCAAGGTCCAGAAGAACCTGCTGCGCGAGCAGCACAAAGGGCTGTTCGCGGCGCCTTAACGGAGCACAAGCACAGGAATGTGCGAATGCGTCAGCACCTGGGTGGTCTCGCTGCCCAGGAGCAGGCGCTTGAGGCCCTTGCGGCCGTGCGAGGCCATCACGATCAGGTCGCACTTCTGGCGTTTGGCCGCAGCGATGATGGCGTCTGACACCAGATCGGACTTGACCGTGACGGCCTTGACCTTGACCTCGCGCTTCTGGCCGGCGGCCTTGACGGCGTTGACCACGTCCAGGGCCTCCTGCTGCCATTGCTTCTCGATGCGGCCCACCTCGGACGCCGCCAGGGCCACCCCACCTTCAAAGTAGCTCTGCGGGTAGCGGGGTGTGACCTTGAGCGCCACGATCTCCGCGCCGCTCAGGTCGGCCAGGTCCAGGGCGTGGTCCACGGCTTTCTGGGACAGCTTGGAGCCATCGGTGGCAACGAGTATGCGCTTGTACATGGTGATTCTCCGGTTGGTCGGCGGCCGGGTGCCGCCGACAGCCCCAGACTAGCGCAAGGTGCCGCGCCGCGTGTTGATGTAAGTCAATTGCAAAAAAAGCATTTCTGATTAACCTAGAGGCCATGACCGAGCCTCAGCCGGCCCCACCGGCTACCCCAGACCTCCGCCTGCTCGACGACGCCGATGAGCAGCAGGCCTTCACGCAGACGGTGCGCGAGGGCGCACGCGGGCTGGCCGAATCGCTGCTGGTGGTGCAGGGCATGCACTGCGCCGCCTGCGCCGATACGGTGGAGACCACGCTGGAGCAGCAGCCCGGTGTGGTGCTGGCCCAGGTGCAGGCCGCCACGCGGCGCCTCACGCTGCGCTGGGATCCGGCGCTTACCCGCCTGTCCGACCTGGCCCTGGCCGTGCAGGCGGCGGGCTACCGCCTGCTGCCCATGGCCGAGGCGCTGTCGCTCAACCAGCGCCGCACCGAAACCCGGCGCGCCCTGTGGCGGCTGTTCGTGGCGGGCTTTTGCATGATGCAGGTGATGATGTACGCGTGGCCGTCGTATGTGGCCGCGCCCGGCGACATCCCCGCCGACATCGGGCAGCTGCTGCGCTGGGCCAGCTGGGTCATCAGCCTGCCGGTGGTGTTTTTTGCCAGCGGCCCGTTTTTCCGCAGCGCCTGGGCCGACCTGAAGCACGGCCGCATCGGCATGGACACCCCGGTCTCGCTGGGCATCCTGGTCACTTTCATGGTCAGCAGCGCCGCCACCTTCGACCCCGCCGGCCCCTGGGGTTCTGAGGTCTGGTTCGACTCGCTGACCATGTTCGTCTTCTTCCTGCTGGGTGGCCGCTACCTGGAGCTCAAGGCCCGTGACCGGACCGCCGGCGCGCTTGACGAACTCATGAGCCGGCTGCCGGAGCAATGCGAGCGCCGCACCGCCAGCGGCGGCTGGGAAACCGTCACGCTGCGCCGCCTCAAGGTGGGCGATGTGGTGCGGGTGCAGGCCGGCCAGGCGTTCCCGGGGGATGGAGAACTGCTGGGCGAATCCGCCAGCGTGGACGAAGCGCTGCTCACCGGCGAGTCCGAGCCGCTGGTGCGCCGCCGGGGCGAGGCCGTGATCGCGGGCAGCCACAACCTGGCCGGCGTGGCCGAGGTGCGCATCACCCGCCTGGGGGGCGACACCCGCTTCGCGCAGATCGTGGCACTGATGGAACGCGCCGCCACCGAAAAACCGCGCCTGGCCCAGCTGGCCGACCGCATCGCCGCGCCGTTCCTCGTGGGGGTGGTGCTGGCCGCGCTGGCCGCGCTGCTGTGGTGGTGGCCCCGCGACAGCCACCAGGCACTGGCGGTGGCGGTGGCCGTGCTCATCGTCACCTGCCCGTGTGCGCTCTCGCTGGCCACACCGGTGGCCATGCTGGCCTCGGCCGGCACGCTGGCACGCCGGGGCGTGCTGGTGCGTCGGCTGCAGGCTTTCGAATCCCTCGCGGGGGTGGACACCGTGGTGTTCGACAAGACCGGCACGCTCACGCAGGACAGTCTGCAGCTGCAGGCGGTGTTCACCCGCACCGGCGTGTCGCGCGATCAGGCGCTGGCGCTGGCCGCCGGGCTCGCAGGCGCGTCGCGCCACCCGTTGTCTCGCGCACTGGCGGGCGAGGGCGCGACCGTGCCCGCAGGTGCGAACCTGCGTGAGCTGGCGGGGCAGGGCGTGAGCGCCGAATGGCCCGATGGCCGCTGGCTGCGCCTGGGGTCTTCCCGCTTTGTGGGGCTGGCCGACGGTGCCTGGCCAGCTGGTGGCCCCGACCCCGAAGCGCCCGTGGCCCACCTGGCCGACGAGCGCGGCTGGCTGGCGGCCTTCGTATTCGAGGAGGTGCTGCGGCCCGATGCGCGCCTCACCGTCGCGCGGCTGCAGGCCCTGGGCCTGCAGGTGCACCTGCTGTCGGGCGACCGCTGGGCCGCTGCGCGGCGCGTGGCGCTGGCCACCGGCGTGGACAGCCTGCGCGCGCAGGCCACGCCCGAGGACAAGCTGGCCGAGGTGCTGGCCCTGCAGGCCCGGGGCCGGCGCGTGGCCATGGTGGGTGATGGCCTCAACGACGGTCCGGTGCTGGCGCAGGCGCACACCTCCTTCGCGCTGGGCCATGCGGTGCCGCTGGCGCAGGCGCGTTCCGATTTCGTGGTGCAGGGCAACCGCCTGGCCGACGTGGCCGACACCCTGATGCTGGCCCGTGCCACGCTGCGCACCGTGCGCCAGAATCTGGCCTGGGCCGCTGCCTACAACGCGGTGTGCGTGCCGCTGGCACTGGTGGGCTGGATGCCGCCTTGGCTCGCCGGCCTGGGCATGGCAGCCAGCTCGCTGTTCGTGATCGGCAACGCCCTGCGCCTGTCGAGCCGCTCCACCGCCGAGGCGCCCGCGCCGCTGCAGAAAGACATGCCATGGACGTTCTCTACATCCTGATTCCGTTGTCGGTGCTGATCGTCTTTGGCGTGATCGGCGTGTTCTGGTGGGCGCTGCAGAGTGGGCAGTTTGACCACATCGAGCGCGAAGGGGAGCGCATTCTCAAGGGCGATTGACGCAGATCAAGTCCTTCGGGTTAACCCGAAAGGACACTTGCCCCACAACACTGTGAGGAGTTTGGTATGTCTGTGACCCTGAAGGCCAGTGAAGCGGTGGCCTACAACGACAAGGTCGTGCGGCAGTTTGCCGTCATGTCCGTGGTCTGGGGCGTGGTTGGCATGCTGGTCGGCGTCATCATTGCCGCGCAGCTGACCTGGCCCGAGCTCAACCTCGGTATTTCCTGGCTGAGCTACGGCCGCCTGCGGCCGCTGCACACCAACGCGGTCATCTTTGCCTTTGGCGGCTGCGCGTTGTTTGCCACCAGCTACTACGTGGTGCAACGCACCGGCCACGTGCGGCTCATTTCGGACAAGCTCGCGGCCTTCACCTTCTGGGGCTGGCAGGCGGTCATCGTGGCCGCCGCCATCAGCCTGCCGATGGGCTACACCTCCGGCAAGGAATACGCCGAGCTCGAGTGGCCCATCGACATCCTGATCACGCTGGTCTGGGTGAGCTACGCCATCGTGTTCTTCGGCACCGTGGGCATACGCAAGGTGCGCCACATCTACGTGGCCAACTGGTTCTTCGGCGGTTTCATCCTCGCGGTGGCGCTGCTGCACCTCGTCAACAGCGCAGCGGTGCCCGTGGGCTGGATGAACTCCTACTCCGCCTACGCCGGCGTGCAGGACGCGATGGTGCAGTGGTGGTACGGCCACAACGCGGTGGGCTTCTTCCTCACGGCAGGCTTCCTCGGGATGATGTACTACTTCATCCCCAAGCAGGCCGAACGCCCGGTCTACAGCTACCGGCTGTCCATCGTGCACTTCTGGGCGCTGATCTTCACCTACATGTGGGCCGGCCCCCACCACCTGCACTACACCGCGCTGCCTGACTGGGCCCAGTCCATCGGCATGGTGTTCTCGCTGATCCTGCTCGCGCCCAGCTGGGGCGGCATGATCAACGGCATCATGACCCTCTCGGGGGCCTGGCACAAGCTGCGCGACGACCCCATCCTGCGCTTCCTGATCGTCTCGCTCTCGTTCTACGGCATGAGCACGTTCGAGGGGCCGATGATGTCCATCAAGACGGTCAACGCGCTCAGCCACTACACCGACTGGACCGTGGGCCACGTGCACTCGGGCGCTCTGGGTTGGGTGGGGCTGGTCACCATGGGTTCGCTCTATTTCCTGGTGCCGCGCCTGTTCGGCCAGAAGAAGATGTATTCCATCCCGGCCATCGAGCTGCACTTCTGGATCGCCACCGTGGGCATCGTGCTCTACATCGCCGCCATGTGGATTGCCGGCGTGATGCAGGGCCTGATGTGGCGCGCGCTCAACCCCGACGGTACGCTGCAGTACACCTTCGTCGAATCGGTCAAGGCCACCTTCCCGTTCTACGTGATCCGCCTGCTGGGTGGGGTGCTCTACCTGGGCGGCATGCTGGTCATGGCCTGGAACGTCTGGATGACGGCACGCCAGGGCCTCGCGGCCGGCGCCATCCCCGAGTCCCGCATCCCTGCGGCCCAAGCCGCGCACGCCTGAGGAGTCCGCCATGGCAAACGAAAAAGAATCCAAGGGTTTCACGCACGAGCGCATCGAGACAAACAACTTCCTGATGATCGTGCTCATCGTGCTGGTGGTCTCGGTCGGCGGGCTGGTCGAGATCGTGCCGCTGTTCTTCCAGAAGTCCACCACCCAGCCGGTGGAAGGCCTCAAGCCCTACACCGCGCTGCAGATCGCCGGGCGCGACGTCTACCTGCGCGAGGGCTGCTACAACTGCCATTCGCAGATGATCCGGCCCTTCCAGGCCGAGACGCTGCGCTACGGTCACTACTCCATGGCAGGCGAGTTCGTCTACGACCGCCCGTTCCAGTGGGGCAGCAAGCGCACCGGCCCCGACCTGCACCGCGTGGGTGGGCGCTACAGCGACGAATGGCACCGCGTGCACCTGAACAACCCCCGCGACGTGGTGCCCGAGTCCAACATGCCGGCCTACCCGTGGCTGGAGAAGAACCTGGTGAACGAAAAGGGCCTGCCGCGCCGCATGGAGGTGCTGCGCACCCTGGGTGCGCCCTACAGCGACCAGGAGATTGCCGAATCGCAGGCCGCCGTCAAGGGCAAGACCGAGATGGACGCGCTGATCGCCTACCTGCAGGTGCTGGGCACCGCCGTCAAGTAAGGGGCACGCCATGGACATCAACGACATGCGCAGCGCGGTCACGGTCGTGAGCCTGCTGGTCTTCATCGGCATCGCGGTCTGGGCCTGGTCCAAACGCAACCAGGCCCGCTTCGACGAGGCGGCCCGGCTACCGTTCGACGACGAGGCGCGCGACTGAGTCGCCCCACGCAACAACCTGGAAGAGTCACACCATGAGCGACTTCACGAGCAACTTCTGGTCGGTCTACGTGGCCGGCCTCACCGTGGTCAGCATCCTGGCCTGCCTGGTGCTGCTGTGGATCAGCGGCACCACCAAGGTCAAGCCCGGCGCCGACAACACCACCGGTCACGTCTGGGACGAGGACCTGCGCGAGATGAACAACCCGCTGCCGCGCTGGTGGGTCTACCTGTTCATCATCACCTGCGTGTTCGCGCTGGTCTATGCCGTGCTGTACCCCACGCTGGGCTCCTACCAGGGCAAGCTGGGCTGGTCGCAGACCGGCCAGTACGAGACCGAGGTCAAGCGTGCCGAAGAAGCCACCGCACCGCTGTACGCCCGCTTCAAGGACATGAAGGTCGAGCAGCTGCCGGGTGACGCCCAGGCCATGGCCATCGGCGAGCGCCTGTTCATGAACAACTGCGCCCAGTGCCACGGCTCCGACGCGCGGGGCGGCAAGGGCTTTCCCAACCTGACCGACAAGGACTGGCTGTGGGGCGGCACGCCCGAAGCCATACACGCCTCCATTGCCAACGGCCGCAACGGCGTGATGCCCCCCATGGGCTCCGCCGTGGGCAGCGCCGAAGACGTGCGTGCGGTGGCCCACTACGTGCTGAGCCTCTCCAACAGCCCTAACGACTCGCTGCAGGCCGCCATCGGCCGCACCAAGTTCGGCGCCTGCGCGGCCTGCCACGGCATGGACGGAAAGGGCAACACCGCCATGGGCGCGCCCAACCTGACCGACCAGGTCTGGCTGCATGGCTGGGGCGTGGATGCCATCTCGCGCATGATCAGCGAAGGCAAGAGCAACATGATGCCCGCGCAGAAGGACAAGCTCACCGAAGCCCAGATCCACCTGCTGACCGGCTACGTCTGGAACCTTTCCAACAGGCCCGCTGCCACCACCCAGTGACGACCCCGCCGTGAGCCAGTCCCAGAAGGTCATACCCATCACGCCGGTGCCCCCCGAGGGCGCCGACGAGGTGGAGATCTCGCTCTACGAAGCGCGCAAGAAGATCTACCCGCGTTCCGTCAGTGGCCTGTTCGCGCGCTGGCGCTGGGCCTTCGTGTGGCTCACGCAGATCGTGTTCTACGGCATGCCCTGGCTCAGCTGGAACGCGCGCCAGGCCGTGCTGTTCGACCTGGAGGCGCGGCGCTTCTACCTGTTCGGCCTGGTGCTGTACCCGCAGGATTTCATCTACCTTGCTGTGCTGCTGGTCATCTCGGCCATGGCGCTGTTCCTGTTCACGGCCGTGGCGGGGCGGCTGTGGTGTGGTTACGCCTGCCCGCAGACGGTCTACACCGAGATGTTCCTGTGGATAGAGCACCGGGTGGAAGGCGACCGCTCGGCCCGCATGCGGCTCGATGCCCAGCCGCTGTCGGCCGCCAAGCTGGGACGCAAGGCGCTCAAGCACGGCCTGTGGGGTGCGCTGGCGCTCTGGACCGGCTTCACCTTCGTGGGCTATTTCACGCCCATACGCGAGCTGGGTGCGCTCACCCTGGCCGCGTCGCTCGGGCCCTGGCAGACCTTCTGGATCCTGTTCTATGGCTTTGCCACCTATGGCAACGCCGGCTGGCTGCGCGAGCAGGTGTGCATGTACATGTGCCCCTATGCGCGGTTCCAGAGCGCGATGTTCGACCCGGACACGCTCATCGTCACCTACGACGAGGCGCGTGGCGAGCCGCGCGGCGCGCGCAGCCGCAAGGTCAACCCGAAAGACAAGGGGCTGGGGGCCTGTGTGGACTGCACGCTGTGTGTGCAGGTCTGCCCCACCGGCATCGACATCCGCAACGGCCTGCAGTACGAGTGCATAGGTTGCGCCGCCTGCATCGACGTCTGCGACGACGTGATGGACAAGATGGGCTATGCACGCGGGCTGATCCGCTACTCGACCCAGAACGCGCTGGCCAAGGGCTGGAACCGTTCGCAGATCATGCAGCGCGCCCTGCGCCCGCGCGTGCTGGTGTACAGCGCCATCCTGGGTACGCTGTGCGTGGCGCTGCTGGTCAGCCTGTGGCTGCGCACGCCGCTCAAGGTGGATGTGATACGTGACCGGGGTGCGCTGGCGCGCATGGTGGAGCAGGGCCGCATCGAGAACGTGTTCCGCCTGCAGGTCATGAATGCCACCGAGTCGACGCAGCGCTACCGCATCGCCGTGGCCGGTCTGCCGGGCATCACCCTGGCCACGCCCGACGACGTGGAGGTGCTCTCCACCGAGGTGCGTGCGGTGGCGGTGCGGGTGCAGATTCCGCCCGAGAGCGCCACACCGGGCTCACACCCGATCGAATTCACCATCACCGATGCCCAGGGTCAGGCGCGCGTTGTCGAGCGCTCGGTCTTCCTGGTGCCCCGCTGAACCGCAAGGAGAACACCATGTCCGCCATCCAGCCCCTGCCCACCCAGCGCCCCTGGTGGCGTGAACCGTATGTGTGGCTGGTCATCAGCGGCCCGCTGGCCGTGGTGGTGGCCGGTATTGCCACCGTGGTCATTGCGGTGAAGAACCCCGACCCGGTGCTGCAAGACCGGGCCACCGGCCCTGCCCAGGTGTCGGCGCAGAAGGGCCGCAATCACGCGGCCACGCCCGAGGCACCGCCGCGCAACTGACACCCCACCGCGCAGAGGAGACAACAAGATGTGGCGCCAACGCCTGATGTGGATGCTCTGGCCCGCCTTTCTGGTGGCCGGCCTGCTGGAGATGCTGGTGTTCGCGCTGGTCGACCCGTCGGACCTGCACTGGTTCGGCGCGCCGCTGGAGCTGTCGCGCCAGGCGGTCTACACGCTGGCGTTCTTCGTGTTCTGGGCCGTGGCCCTGGTGGCCAGTGCGCTGACCCTGCTGCTGTCGCTCTCGGCGGGCGAACTCAATCGCAGGTCTGGGGATTGACGATGCGGCGCAGGGCGTCGGTGTCGATGATCTTGACGTAGCGCTGCTTGATTTCGATGACGCCGTCGTCCACGAACTTGGAGAAGGTGCGGCTCACGGTTTCCAGCTTCATGCCCAGGTAGCTGCCGATCTCTTCGCGTGTCATGCGCAGCACAAGCTCGTGCTGCGAGAACCCGCGCGCATGCAACCGCTGCACCAGGTTCAGCAAGAACGCGGCCAGGCGTTCCTCGGCACGCATGCTGCCCAGCAGCAGCATCACGCCGTGGTCGCGCACGATCTCGCGGCTCATGATCTTGTGCACATGGTGCTGCAGCGCGGTGAACTCGCGCGAGAGCGTCTCGATCTGCTCGTAGGGCATGACGCAGACCTCGGCGTCTTCCAGCGCTATGGCGTCACACGAGTGGCGGTCGGCCACGATGCCGTCCAGCCCGATGATCTCGCCCGCCATCTGGAAGCCGGTGACCTGGTCGCGCCCGTCGGCGGTGGTGACGCAGGTCTTGAAAAAGCCCGATCGCACCGCGTAGAGCGAGGTGAAGGGGTCACCCGTGGAGAACAGTGGCGTGCCGCGCTTGATGCGCTTGCGGTTGGACACCACGGTTTCGAGCTTGTCCATTTCTTCCGGATTCAGGCCCATGGGCAGGCACAGTTCGCGAAGGTTGCAGCTGGAACAGGCGACTTTGATGCTTTGCAGGTCCATGAGCAGATTGTCACGGATTTCAAAGAACTCGGTCCAACGCCCCCTCGCTTGACGAAGATCAAGGGTGCTGGGCGGGTCTTGCGGCACAGTGGTGGACATGCTGGAGAACCACCCGTGAGCCACGCGATTGCCGACGACCTGCTCAGGCGCTTTGACGTGCCGGGCCCGCGCTACACCTCTTACCC
The DNA here is from genome assembly GCA_943368755.1 of Synechococcus sp. UW140. Taxonomy (GTDB): domain Bacteria; phylum Pseudomonadota; class Gammaproteobacteria; order Burkholderiales; family Burkholderiaceae_C; genus Hydrogenophaga. The sequence goes on from CALRLO020000009.1 coordinate 62,744, forward strand.
CACCGCCGACCGTTTTGTCGAGGCCTTCACTGAAGGGGACTACATCCTCGCGCTCGAGCAGCGCCGCGCCGGCTCGCTCGCGCTGCCGCTGTCGCTCTATGTGCACGTGCCGTTCTGCGAATCGGTTTGCTACTACTGCGCCTGCAACAAGGTCATCACCAAACACCATGGCAAGGCCGCCGAGTACCTGCGCTATCTCGGGCGCGAGCTGGAACTGCAGGTGCAGCATTTCGGTCAGGGCCACCGCGTGTCGCAGCTGCACCTGGGCGGCGGCACACCCACCTTCCTGAGCGATGCCGAGCTGGAGGACCTCATGGCCATGCTGCGGCGCCACTTCAGCCTGGTGCCCGGCGGCGAGTACTCCATCGAGGTGGACCCGCGCACCGTGAGCGTGCCGCGCCTGGAGCACCTGCACCGCCTGGGCTTCAACCGCCTGAGTTTTGGCGTGCAGGACTTCGACCCCGCCGTGCAGAAAGCCGTGCACCGCGTGCAGCCCGCACAGCAGGTGTTTGACCTGGTGGCCGCCGCGCGGCAGATCGGCTTCGAGTCCATCAACGTCGACCTGATCTATGGCCTGCCGCTGCAGACGCCCGAATCGTTCGCCCGCACCCTGGCGCAGGTGACGCAGCTGCGCCCTGACCGCGTGGCGCTGTACGCGTACGCGCACCTGCCGGCGCGCTTCAAGCCGCAGCGCCGCATTGCCGTGGCCGAGCTGCCCAGCCCGGGCGAAAAGCTGTCCATGCTGTCGGGTTCGCTCGATGCCTTCGAGGCCGCCGGTTACGTGTACGTGGGCATGGACCACTTCGCACTGCCCACCGACGCGCTGGCCGTGGCCAAGCGCCAGGGCCGCCTGCACCGCAACTTCCAAGGCTACAGCACGCAGCCCGATTGCGACCTGATCGCGCTGGGTGTCTCGGCCATCGGCCGCATTGGCGCCACCTACAGCCAGAACGCCAAGACGCTGGACGAGTACTACGACGCGCTCGACCAGGGCCGCCTGCCCATCGTGCGCGGGCTGGCGCTTTCGCGCGACGACGTGCTGCGCCGTGCCGTCATCATGGCGCTCATGTGCCAGGGCGAGGTCTCGTTCGAGTCCATCGAGCTGGCGCACCTGGTCGACTTTCGCACCCATTTCGCCCGCGAGCTGGAAACGCTGCGCGGGCTGGAGGACAGCGGGCTCGTGAAGGTGTCCGACACCGGCATCGCCGTCACGCCCACCGGCTGGTACCTGGTGCGCGCCATTGCCATGGTGTTTGACCGCCACCTGCAGGTAGACAAAGACCGCGCCAGGTTCTCGAAAATCATCTGAACATGAGCCCCCACGCTCCGCCGCTGTGCGGGTTGCTGCCCCCCGAGGGGTCTGACCTGCCTTGGGGCGGCCCGGCGGCAGGCCGTCGCGTTACAGTGCCGTCATGAACACGTCCATGGTGCTCACCGCCCTGTTCATGGGGCTGGTCGGCGGCCCGCACTGCCTGGCCATGTGTGGCGCGGCCTGCACCGGCATCGCCAGCGCGGCCGGTCCGCGCGCCACCCAGGCGCTCTGGACTTTCCAGCTCAGCCGCATCGCCGGCTACGCCACCCTGGGTGGCGTGGTGGCGGCCTCGGTGCAGGGGTTGGGCTGGCTGGGCGCCCACACCGCCGTGCTGCGCCCGGTGTGGACCATGTTCCATGTGGCGGCCATCGTGCTGGGTCTGGCGCTGCTGTGGCAGGCCCGTCAGCCCGCCTGGGTGGATGGCGTGGCCCAGCGCGTGTGGCGCCAGGCCAAGCCCCGCATACAGGCAATGGGGCAGCGCGCGCCGCTGCTGCTGGGCCTGGGCTGGGCGCTCATGCCCTGCGGGCTGCTCTATTCGGCGCTGCTGGTGGCTTCGCTGTCGGCCGATGCCTGGAATGGCGCGCTGGTCATGGCCGCCTTTGCAGCCGGCAGCGCCGTCTCCATGGCCGCGGGGCCGTGGCTGTTCCTGCGCATCAGGGCCGGTGGCCGAGGCGAATGGGCCATCCGTCTGGCCGGTGCGGCGCTGGTGGCCGCTTCGGGTTGGGCGTTGTGGATGGGCCTGACCCAGCCCACCGGCCTCTGGTGTCTGTGATCAGCGGGCCGGCCGGCCTGGCAGGGTGGCCACCACCAGCCCTGCCAGCGCAATGCCGAACGCCAGCATCTGCACCGGCGTGAGCCGCTCGCCCATGAACAGCACGCCAATGGCGGCGGCGCTGATGGGCAGCATCACCGTGAACACGCCGGCCTGGCTGGCCGGCACGGCCTTCAGGCCCGTCATCCACAGCCACACCGTCCACACGCTGGCCGCCAGCGCGTAGAACACCAGCAGCAGCCACAGCTGCGGCGCCACGGTGGAGAAATCGAAATGCCAGGCCGCCCACAGCCCGAACGGCGTGACCAGTGCAAACCCCCACAGGTTGATGAGCGCTGAAATACGCTTGGGGCCCAGCCCTTCGGTGAGGTGCTTGCCAATCACCACGTACGACGCCTCGCACACCACCGCCGCGAAGATCAGCACATTGCCCCACACCGCCAGCGGCAGACCGGCCCACGAGGCGCCGCTTGCCGCTGCGGTGCTGCTGTCTTTGGTGAGCGAGAACAGCCCGATGCCCAGGGCCGCCAACGCAATGGCCGCACCGTTGCGCCGGCCAATGCGCTCGCGCAGGAAGATCCAGCTCAGCACCGCTACCACCGCCGGAATGGCCGACATGATCACCCCGGCCGCCACCGCCGTGGTGAGCGACACGCCAAACAGCATGCAGATGGAAAACAGGAAGTTGCCCAGGAAGGACTCCAGGAACAGCAGCCGGCGCGTGCGGGGCGACATGGGCGGCTCGGAAGCGGGTTTGCGCAGCCAGTTGGCCATGGCCAGGCCACCGATGCCAAAGCGCAGCCACGCCAGCAGGAACACCGGAATGGCCGCCACCAGCGGCTTGGAGAGGGCAACGTAGCTGCCCACGAGCGACATGCTCAGGGCCAGGCATCCATAAGCGATCCAGCGGTTCATGCAGAGGGGAAAGTGGCGGGCCAAAAGCGGTCGATCATGCCTCATGCCGGGGCGCTGCACCGCAGCGGGGCTGCCCGTGCCGAGGCGGTTTTCATCCGAGACCCATCCGTTTTCTTAATGTGAAAAGTCAAAATGCTGCACCGCAGGAAAATTTCTCAATACAAGAAAGCAAATCCCGCATACAGAAATCAACATAGAAAACCATTGATTTCAAACAGAAAAATAAATGTCTTATATAAGACACAAGAGCTTTCGCAACTCTTATACAAGACTTAGAGTACAGTTCATGGGCACCAGACTTGCGAGCAGCAGACAAGGCGCCCACGGAGTCCGTCTCAACCCACAGGAGTGAAACATGTCGAACGCGCTGAATGGCCAACTGAGCCGCCAACAACAGATCGAAGCCCTCGAAAAAGACTGGGCCCAGAACCCCCGCTGGAAAGGCGTCAAGCGCGGCTACACCGCTGCCGACGTCGTTCGCCTGCGCGGCAGCCTGCAGCCCGAGTACACCCTGGCCCAGCGCGGCGCCCAGGTGCTGTGGGACAAGATCAACGGCAGCGCCAAAAAAGGCTACGTCAACGCCTTCGGCGCCATCACCGCCGGCCAGGCCATGCAGCAGGCCAAGGCCGGCCTGGAAGCCGTGTACCTGTCGGGCTGGCAAGTCGCCGCCGACGGCAACACCTCCGAAACCATGTACCCCGACCAGTCGCTCTACGCCTACGACTCGGTCCCCACCATGGTCCGTCGCATCAACAACACCTTCAAGCGCGCCGATGAAATCCAGTGGAGCCGTGGCATCGAACCCGGTTCGCCCGAGTTCATCGACTACTTCCTGCCCATCGTGGCCGATGCCGAAGCCGGTTTCGGTGGCGTGCTCAACGCCTTCGAACTCATGAAGAACATGATTGCCGCCGGTGCCGCCGGCGTGCACTTCGAAGACCAGCTGGCCGCCGTGAAGAAATGCGGCCACATGGGTGGCAAGGTGCTGGTGCCCACGCAGGAAGCCTGCGAAAAGCTCATCTCCGCCCGCTTCGCCGCTGACGTCATGGGCGTGCCCACCATCGTGCTGGCCCGCACCGACGCCGAAGCCGCCAACCTCATCACCAGCGACCACGACGCCAACGACAAGCCCTTCCTCACCGGCGAACGCACGCAAGAAGGCTTCTACCGCGTGAAAAACGGCCTGGAGCAGTCCATCAGCCGTGGTGTGGCCTACGCCCCCTACGCCGACCTGGTGTGGTGCGAAACCGGCGTGCCCGACATCGGCTTCGCCCGCGAATTCGCCCAGGCCGTGCACGCCGCCTGCCCCGGCAAGCTGCTGTCGTACAACTGCTCGCCCTCGTTCAACTGGAAGAAAAACCTCAACGAAAAGCAGATCGCTTCCTTCCAGGAAGACCTGTCCGCGCTGGGCTACAAGTTCCAGTTCATCACCCTGGCCGGCATCCACATCAACTGGTTCCAGACCTTCCAGTTCGCCCACGCCTACGCCCGCGGCGAAGGCATGAAGCACTACACGGAAATGGTGCAGGAACCCGAGTTCGCCGCCCGCGAGAAGGGCTACACCTTCGTGTCGCACCAGCAGGAAGTGGGCGCAGGCTACTTCGACGACGTGACCACCGTGATTCAGGGGGGCTCGTCCAGCGTCAAGGCGCTGACCGGCTCGACCGAAGAAGAGCAGTTCCACTGATCTTCACGGCGCTTTGCCAGAAGGAAGCCCGGGTGACCCCCGGGCTTTTTTTTGTGACTGCTGGGGAGGGCGGGTAAGCAAAAACTCGGGCCATCAGTTCCCATGGTGGTCTTGACCTGCTTGGATTTTTCGGACCAATCATTCCTGCGAGTGAGCCCAGTTGCGTCGCCGATCAGGTCTGGCATAGACTGAAAATCCGACAACCCACTGGAGCCACCATGCATTTCGCGATCTCTACCACTTGGGGTCCAACAGACGTTACGCGCGCGGCACTGCCATTTGTGTTCGCGGCGTCCGCGCTGCAGGCGGGGGATACGGTTGTGATCATGCTGTTCCATGATGCGGTGAACGTGGCATTGGAAGGCACGCACCCGAAGATGATTCCTTTTGGCCCGCCATCCCGGTTCGCGGAGGTTCTGGCGAACCCGAACGCCCAGGTGATCGTGTGCAAGCCGTGTGCCGAGATTCGCGGCATTCAGGAGAGCATGCTGGTGAAAAATGCGGTGTTTGGCGGCATGAACGATTTGCACGCTCATGCGTCGCGTCCCGATGCGCGGATGGTCAACTTCTGAGGCGTTTCGCACCCGCAGGCAGTTGGCGCCGGCTACTTCGACGACGTGACCACCGTGATCCAGGGTGGCTCTTCCAGCGTGAAGGCGCTGACCGGCTCGACCGAGGAAGAGCAGTTCCACTGATCTTCACGGCGCTTTGCCAGAAGGAAGCCCGGGTGACCCCCGGGCTTTTTCAATGGCGGAATCCAGCGGGTTCCAGCGGTGCCTGACTCTGCGATTTGCCGACCGGTGCCTGTGCCCGTCGGATCGCGGCCTCACAGGTGCTCGCCGCGTTGGCCAGGTGGTAATCCAGCTCCAGCAGCGTGCAAGACGTGGAGTAGACCACCGCACCGTTGCACCAGGCGCTCACCACGCGGTGGCCAGGGGTCTGGGCGGCTTCTTCCTTGATGAAGGTCGGGATCGTGTGGCTCATGCTTCAACTCCTGGGTTGGGCGTGAAGTTGAACCGCGTCGACTTAATTCGAACTTAATGCGGGACACAGGTGGTTACAGGTGGAAGTGTCCCGCCGCCTCCGGCTGGTACAGCACCTGCCCAATGCGGATGTGGCAGGTGCGGTTCGGCATGCGCCAGCAGAAGGTATCGCCTGCCTTGTAGCCCAGGATGGCGGTGCCAATGCCGGAGCAGACCGACAGTTTGCCGGCGCGGTCGTCCGCGTCTTCGGGGTACACCAGTGCCACCTCCACCGCTTCGTCGTCCACCTGCAGCAGGGCGCGGGAGTTCATGGTGACCACGTCGTCGGCCACCTGCCGCGAATCGACGACGACGGCGCGCTCAAGTTCGTGCGCCAGCTCGTAGACGTCCGCACCGTTTTCCCACTCGATGAGGCGCTGCAGCCGGGCCTTGTCGATTTCGGTGATGTGGATGGGGGAGGTGTGCGGCGCTGGCTGCTCGCGCAGCAGGCGCAGGTAGCGCTGCGAGCTCATGGTCAGGGTGTGCAGGGAGGGCGTTTCGTTCTGCAGCACGAAGCCGCTGCGCAGAAAGGCCTTCATGGACCGCGCGTTGTCGGGGTGGATCTTGGCGACGAGCTGGTCGGCCCGCATGTCGAAGAAGGCGATTTTCATGCCTTCGCGGATGGCGCTGGCGCCGAGCTTGCGGCCCCAGTTGTCGCGGTTGCCAATGACCAGCACCATCTCGCAATTCGCCCCCTGCTTGACGAGGCGGACAAAGCCCACGGGCAGGTCGTGCCGGTCGTAGGCCATGAAGAAGCGGCCGCCCTGGTTGAACAGGTGGGTGAGTATGGGCAGCTGGACCCGACCGACAACCTGCTCAATGAAGTGGGAGACGTGGCGCGAGTCGCTCAGGTAGCGCGTCACGCTCTCGACTTCCAGCCAGTCGATCAATGTGAGCGCGTTGGCGCGGGTGATTTCGGGACTCAGGGAAATGAAAGGCTCGTTCATCTTCACCCCAGTGGGTTTCAAGTATGAAAGCCTTTCATGGCGCTGGCCCTGACGGTTCTTTCGGCGGAACGGCGATTTTAAGCATGCGTCAGGTGGACCCCTTGAAGCCCGAGGTGCGAACAATGTCTGCCCAATGACGTGCTTCGGTTTTCAGCATCAGGTCGGTTTCTGTGGCACTGGTGCCCGACACGTTGAAGCCGGTTTCCGTCAGCCGTTGTCGGACGCCGTCAGATTGGACAGATTCAACGAGCAGCTTGTTCAGGCGCTCCACCAGCGCAGCCGGGGTGCCGGCCGGCGCCAGCACGCCCAGCCAGGAAGACAAGCGCAGCTTCGCCAGTCCGGCTTCGGCTGTGGTGGGCACGTCGGGCAGCAAGGGGGATGGGCGTGGGGCTGCAATGGCCAGGGCGCGTAGCGTTCCGCCCTTGACTTGCGCCTGGGCGATGGCGGTCGACACCCAGGCGCCTGAAATCTGCCCTGACACCAGTGCGGAGATGGCGTCACCGGTGGAGCGGAAGTGGACGGGCTCGACCTTCAAGCCCGCTTGTGCGCCGAACTCCGATGCACCGAAATGGCCAGGGGATCCGGGGCCAAACGTTCCGAGCAGCAAGGGGTCAGGCCGGGCTTTGTGGGTCTGGATGAGCGCTGCCAACGATCGGTGTGGCGAATGGGCCGGTACGACCAGCACGAAGTCGGCCCAGGCCAGTTCTGCTACACCCACGAAGTCTTTGGCTGGTTCGTAGGGCAACTGCGGAAAGGCGGATGGCGCGATGCTGATGGCCCCAGCTTCGCCCAACAGCAAGGTGTAGCCATCGGCTGCGCTTTTCGATGCGCTCAGCGCGGCAATCTGCCCGCCGGCACCGGGCCGGTTTTCAACCACCAGGGGTTGGCGCAGCTGCTCAGTCATGCGCGGGGTGAGCAGACGGGCCAGGATGTCCGGCCCGGTACCGGGCGGAAAGCCCACCATCAGGCGTATGGGGCGGACGGGGTAGGTGGTCTGTGCCCAGGCACAGAAAGGCAGGGCGGCGGCGCCTGCGATCGATGTGACGATTTGCCGCCGAGACAGCTTGCCGAGATCCTTGGTCATGGTGTGTTCCTGTGGGATAGGGTCTGGAGGGGGGTCAGGTAACTTCGTAAACCGACAGCCGGACTTCACTCGGCAGGCGTTCGCCGATAGCCAGGGCCACGATGCGGTTCAGCCATTCATGAGGGCCCGCAGGTGCTTCAAACACCAGGGTTTCGCGAAAGTAGTACGCGGAGGCCGGCACGATGTCTCCCGAATTCAGGCGTTGCATCACGGATTCGCTGGCATGGCGCAACCCGAATCCCTTCATGAGGATGACCGCGCCGTCGTCCGCCTCCAGCGGCACCCGGACGTCAAGTTCCGCCACGCCGTCGGGACGGATCAATTGGCAGTCCGCGCCACCCGGCAGCAGCCGGCCAGACACCCTGTCACCCTTGAAATGGCCGCCTGAGACGGGTATGAAGCGGCGCGTGCCGTAAGGCCCCTGGGGTGTGACCTGGGGGGCTTGCACGCTGGCGGAGAGTTCAAACAGCGGGCGCATGTGGATCACAGTGACACCTCCACGGTGGGAGTGGCGGCATCCCGGATGGTGGGCGGCGCATCGTTGACAAAGTGGGGGGCGTAACCCGCGATTTCCTTGTACTGGCGTGCGTGCGCGGCCAGTTCATCCTGGGTGATGACATCGTCGATGGAGACGAAGTCGCCACCGCATCGTTCCTCGACCACATCCAGGATGTGATCCGGTCCGGCAATCCGGTTGGTCAGCACGACCTGTGTCGTGATGGGACGCATGCGGGCTTCATAGCGCTGCAAGGCCTCGTGCGTGATCCCGTGGTCCTGGAAGGCCCGGCCCAGCTGGCGCGCGTCGATGATGGCCGACCCCGCACCGTTGGAGCCGACCGGATAAGCCGCGTGCGCGGCATCTCCCATCAGCGAAACGCGCCCCTGGGTCCAGGCCTGGAGCGGATCGCGATCGACCATGGGGTACTCGAAAACCTGTTCGGCCCGACGGATCAGGTCAGGCACGTCAAGCCAGTCAAACCGCATGGACTCGAAGCGCGGCAGAAAGTCTTCAAGTCGGGCCTTGCGGTTCCAGTCTTCCTTGTTCCAGGCCTGGCCTGGTTCGTGGTTCAGGTTGGCGATCCAGTTGATCGTCGCCAGCCCTGTGGCCGGGTCTGGTTGTGATATGGGGTAAGCCACGAAGCGCAGCCCTGCATGTCCGATCATCACCATGGACGCGCCGGTCTTGTAGGGGTGTGACAGGGTCGTTCCGCGCCAGAGCACTGCGCCACCCCATACGGGGGGGCCTTCCCCTGGATTCAGTTGGGCCCGTATGCTGGAGTGGATGCCGTCTGCCCCGATCAGCAACGCGCCGCTGGCCTGGCGTTCGCGCCCTTGCCGGTCTCGCAGACGCAGTGTGACGGTTTCTGGGTTCTGGTCGAAGCCGGTGGCGGTCCACCCGCATTCGACGCAGTCCGGTCCCGCCCGGCGCAGCAGCTCCTGCAGCAGCAACATGTGCAGCTGCCCCCGATGGACCGAGAACTGCGGCCACCGGTAGCCGGCCCACAGGCCCCTGGGTTCCGTCCAGATGTGGAGGCCCTTTTTGCTGTAGAGGCCGTAGTCGCGCGTACGCACGCCAATGGTCTCCAGTTGTGCGGCCAGCCCCAATTCGAAAAGCTCCCTCACAGCGCTGGGCTGCAGGTTGATGCCAACCCCGAGCGGCCGGATTTCGGGAACCGATTCGAACACCTTGAAGGGCACGCCGATCTGGTGGCATGTCAATGCGAGGGACAACCCGGCGATGCCACCGCCAGCAATGAGAACAGTCATGGTTCATCTCTCCGCCACAGCGTGGCGTGTTTCAGGGAACGGGAAGCTGGAGACACTGAGGGCGCACGCTGGAGTGCGCCACTGGCGAGCGTCTAGGGCACCTGGAAGCCGGAGCGCTCCACCATGAATGCGAACGCTGCCGAGGTTGCCCGGATGCGTGCTGTCAGCTGGGTGGGCGTGCTGGTGGTGGGGAGAACGCCGAATTCGACGACCTTGGCGTGAAAGCTGGGCGATTCGACGACTTGCGTCACCATCTGGCTGTAGCGTTGAATCAGCTCAGGCGGTGTGCCGGCAGGTGCCATCAGCGCCACAAAGCCGCTGACGCCATAGCCCTGAATGCCCTGCTCGACGTAGGTGGGCACGTCGGGCAGCGCAGACAGACGGGACGGCCCGCTGACGGCGATGATGCGGACCTTGCCGGCCTTGGCGTACTGCATGAGCGCCCCGATGGATCCGATGCCCGCCTGGATCTGCCCAGCGACGAGATCCTGGACGACCGGGCCATCCCCACGGTAGGGCACCGCGGTCAAGTCGCCCCCCAGCTCTTTGGCCACGATCCGGACACCGAAGTCGGGGTCGCTGGCCGGGGCAGGGACGCCGACGCTGAGCTTGCCAGGGTGCGCATTGCCCCATTGCACCAGGCCCTTGAGGTCACGCACCTCACCAACCAGCGCGGGATTGATCGCCAGGACGTCGTTGGAAATGGCGACCATGCCCACCGAGGCAAAGTCTTTCAGCGTCTCGTAGCCGGGTTGGCGTACCGTCAAAGGGATCATGGCGAGCGCGTGGCTGTTGGACAGGAACAGCGTGTTGCCGTCGGGCGCCGACGCCTTGAGCGCGTTGGCGGCGATCTGGCCACCAGCCCCTGGCCGGTTCTCCACCACGACGCTGCGCTGCAATCGCTCGGACAGACCTTGGGCCAGGTGGCGGGCGATCGCGTCCGTGCTGCCACCAGCGGGGAATCCCACCAGGATGCGCAGTGGCGCGGATTGCGCCGAGGCGCTGAAAGAGGCTGCACAGCCCAGTGCGAGCAGGGCTCCCAACACGATTCGTCGATTCATGAATGACCTCAAATTGGACCGATAGGCCTGCCCACGCGGCGGACAGGGACGAGGCCTATTGGAGCAATCGGGATGCATCCTGTGAATTTCAAAATTGATGAATGGATTCCAAAATATGGAATACCATGGGTTTGCGAATGAAGACATAACCCCTGTATGGACACCGACCTGTTTGCGTTGCGCGCTTTTGTGTACCTGGCCGAAGAGTTGAACTTCGCTCGCACCGCCGAGGCACTGCACGTTTCGCCACCACGGCTCACACGCACGATCCAGGTGCTTGAGGAGCAGGTGGGGGCACGTCTGTTGGTGCGGAGCACGCACGGGACGCACCTGACGGTTGAAGGGGCGGAATTTCTCAGAAGCGCAAACCGTATCGTGGCCGAGGCCGACTGGGTGGGGCGGCGGTTTGGCAAGCAGCGGGTGACATCAAGTGCCACATTCGTGGTGGGGTGCCTAGCCGGCAGTCTCTACGAGCCATTGCCGGAGCGCATCCGCGCAGCCCGAAGGGCTTTGCCCAAACTCCAGATCAGACTGGTAGAGGTCGATGAATCAAGGCTCTCTCTCCAGGTTCTGGATGGATCCCTGGACATGGGGTTCCTGTACGCACCTGAACCCGATGAGCAGTTGGAATTCCGCGTGGTTTCACAGCGGATGCAGTGGGTGGCGATGAGCCCCGATCACGTGCTGAGTGCCCGCAAGCAGCTCACCATCAAGGACCTGAGGCCCTACACCCTGATCCTGCCGGACGAAACGGTCGCACCGCGCCTGCACCTGTGGTACCGCAGCTTCCTCGACCACGAAAGACGGCACAACCTGGCTTACCTGGGAGCCAACCAGATCCACGTGGCCTTAGGCCTGTGCGCGGCGGGCGAAGGTCTGTGCGTCGTGGCCGAGCACTTGCGTCGGGTGCGCTCGGACGATCTGGTCTACAGGCCTCTGGTTGATGCGCCGAAGACCGAACTGTCCGCCATCTGGCGCACCGATTCGCCGATCCGGCAGGTTGCGCAACTCATTGCGAGCGACTGGTAGCGTCACCTGCGGGTTACGGCGCCAGGACGGCGATGGTGATCACCAAGCTCGCCACGGCCACGCCGCAGGCGATGGCCAGTTGCTTCAGCCGGCGCCGATTGAGTTCGATGCGCGCAATCAGCACGGTGTTCTGGTCGGCCAGTTCGCGCATCACCTGGGCGGACTGTTCCATCTGCGCCTGAAGTTCGGCCAGCCGGTTTTCCAGGTGGACGATCTGCTGCCGAAGCTGGACGGGGTTGGTGGCGTCTTCAACCTGGCCACCCGTCGCTGCGGTTTGCTCTTCGGTTTCCCGGCTGGCGCGAGCCATCTTCCAGAGCTTCTTGGCGTTGTCAGCCACCGCTGGCGCGGCGGCAATGACCTCTGACCAAGGAACGGCTTTCAGAACGGTGAGGATGGTGGTGGACATGGTCTGGGTCTCGCGGTTCAAACGGCGCGGCGCGGCTCCAGCGCCATGCGCACGGCCAGGGCTGCGAGCACGGTGCCCATCACATAGCGCTGCGCTGCCAGCCAGCCGGGGCGCTGGCCAAACCAGGCGGCCAGCCGTGCGGCGGAGAGGGCTATGGTGAGGTTGATGCTGAAGCTGACCGCAATCTGCGTGAGGCCGAGCTGGATGCTTTGCGCGAACACCGAGCCGTGTTCGGGCGAGACGAACTGCGGAAAGATGGAGAGGTAAAAGGCCGCGATCTTGGGGTTGAGCAGGTTGGTGAGAAAACCCATGGCGAACAGGCGGCGCGGCGGGTCTTCGGGCAGGTCGCGCGCCTCGAAGGGGGAGCGGGCGCCGGGCTTCACCGCCTGCCAGGCCAGGTAGAGCAGGTAGATGGCGCCGGCCCACTTCACGGCTTCGTACGCGAACGGAATTGCCAGGAAGAGGGCGGTGAGACCGACGGCGGCGGCGAACATGTGCACGAGGAACCCGGCCATGACACCCACCAGCGAGATGAGGCCCGCGCGCCTGCCCTGGCAGATGGAGCGCGAGAGGATGTAGACCATGTTCGGGCCGGGCGTGAGGACCACGAGCAGGGCGGCGCCCACGAAGAGCAGCCAGTCGTTCAGAGGGACCATGTCAAAGCCTGCGTGAAGGTGAGGGGCGTGCGTGCGCTCAGGCTCGCAGGTAGCGCTGCACCAGCGCCACCCAGAAGCTGGCGGTGGTGGGCAGGATGGCGTCGTTGAAGTCGTAGCCGGTGTTGTGCACCATGCAGCCCGGCCCTTCGATGCCGTCGCCGTTGCCGACCACGACGTAGCAGCCCGGCACGGCGTCAAGCATGAAGGCGAAATCGTCGCTGGCCTGCAGCGGCTGCATGTTGGTAATCAGGCCGCGCTCGCCTGCGGTGTCCAGCACCACCTGGCGCGCGAAGTCGGCCGCGGCCACGTCGTTCACGCAGGGCGGCGCTTTCCATTGGTAGTCCACCTCGGCGGTGGCGCCGTGCACGGCGCACTGCGCGTGGGCCATGGCGGTGATGCGCTCGCGCAGCATGGCGCGCACCTCGGGCCGGCGCGCGCGCACGGTCAGGCGCAACTCGGCCGTGCCGGGGATCACGTTGGGTGCGTCGCCCGCGTGCATCGCGCCCACGGTGACCACGGCCATGTCGTTGGGGTCGACCTCGCGCGACACCAGCGTCTGCAGCGCGAGGATAAGATGCGCGGCCACCATCACGGGGTCCACCGTGGTGTGGGGCATGGCGCCGTGGCCGCCCTTGCCGTGCACGGTGATGGTGGCACTGTCCGAGGAGCTGTAGACCGGGCCGCCGATGATGCCGAAACGCCCGGCCGCAAAGCCCGGCTCGTTGTGAAACGAGTAGATGCGGTCGCAGGGGAAGCGCTCGAACAGGCCTTCGTCGAGCATGCGCCGCGCGCCGCGCGAACCCTCTTCGGCCGGCTGGAAGATGAGGTGCAGCGTGCCGCTGAAGGGCTTGGCCAGGGCCAGCACCTGGGCAGCGGTGAGCAGCGTGGCGGTGTGGCCGTCGTGGCCGCAGGCGTGCATGCGCCCAGGCGTGCGGCTGGCCCAGGGCTTGCCGCTGGTTTCGGTCATGGGCAGCGCGTCCATGTCGGCGCGCAGGCCCAGCCGAAGGGGGCCGTTGCCCACACGCAGCGTGCCCACCACGCCGGTGCCGCCCAGCCCTCGGTGCACCTCATAGCCCCAACGCGTCAGGCGTTCGGCCACCAGTTCGCTGGTATCGAATTCCTCATAACCGAGCTCGGGGTTGGCGTGGATCTGGCGGCGCAGGGCCACCATTTCATCGGTGAACTTTTCAACAGCGGGGAGGACGGGTGCGGGGATCATGAAATCGGTCGGGTTGGGCCGTCAACGGCCAGGGCAGCCACTATGATGGCCCCGATATTGCATCACGTCCACGGCGCGCGCCCAAGCCCGGCGCGTATCCACACCAACCCCTTCAGGAATGCCTGCCATGCTGCCTCTGCCCCACGATACCGATGTGCTTTCTTCCGTCACCCGCCGCCGCATGGGGCAACTGGGCCTGGGTGCCCTGGCCGTGGCCGGTGGCCTGGTGCCCACGCGCTGGGGCCGCGCAGCCACCGGCAAAGGCACGGCGGTGCTGGGCGTGGACGCCGATCCGCCGACGCTGAACCTGGGCACCACCACCGACTTCACCGCCGGTGACGTCTCGGCCAAGATCCTTGAAGGCCTGGTCTGGCTGGACCACGACTACAACCCCAAGCCCGCGCTGGCCACGTCGTGGACGGTGGCGTCCGATGGCAAGACCTACCGCTTCAACCTGCGCAAGGGCGTGAAGTGGCACGACGGCCGCGACTTCACCAGCGCCGACGTGAAGTTCACGCTGCTGGAGGTGCTGGCCAAGCTGCACCCGCGCGCCGCGCCGGTGTTCAAGAACCTGGGCCTGGAGGTGGACACGCCCGACGCGTCCACCGTGGTCATCAAGCTGCAGAAGGCCTATGCGCCGTTCCTGTCGCAGATGACGGTGTTCGACGCGCCCATGCTGCCCTCGCACATCTACGGCACCGGCAGCATCCCCACCAACCCGGCCAACCAGCGCCCGGTGGGCACCGGCCCGTTCAAGTTCGTGGAGTGGAAGCGCGGCAGCAGCATCACCCTGGAGCGCAACCCCAACTACTGGGACGGCGACAAGCCCTTCCTGGAAAAGATCATCTTCCAGATCATTCCGCAAGGCACCAACCGTGTGCCCGCGCTGCAGACCGGCGAGATCGACGCGCTGCTCGACTTCTACGCGCCCAAACCCGAAGTGCCGCGCCTGCTGGCCGACAAGTCGCTCGCGGTGCGCAAGGGCGTGAACATCCCGGCCATCTGGTTCATGATGTTCAACGTCAAGTCCCCGCTGCTGTCCAACAAGGACGTGCGCCACGCGCTGGCCTTCGCCATCGACCGCCAGCGCCTGGTCAAGCAGGTGATGGGCGGCATTGCCCGCCCCGGCGCGGGCGCCTTTGGTGACGGCTTCAAGTGGCTGCTCAACGAAGAGGTGGGCTACGCCAAGAAGTACCCGTTCGACCCGGCGCGTGCCAAGGCACTGCTGGCCAAGGCCGGCATCAAGCCCAACTCCGTCACGCTGCGCCTGCCGTTCGACGTGGGCCGCCCGCAGATGCGCGCCCAGTCGCAGATCATCCAGGACAACCTGCGCCAGGTGGGCATCGAGGTGCAGCTGCAGCCGCTGGAGCGCTCGGTGATGAACGACCGTGTCTATGTGAAGCGCGATTTCGACCTCACACTGCAGTCGTTCTACTCGGCGGGGGATCCGGCCATCGGCTACACGCGCCTGTACTTCACCAACACCGGCACGTCCACCAGTACCAACGCCACCAGCTACTCCAACCCCAAGGTGGACGACCTGCTGACCCAGGCCGCCACCGCAGCAGACCGCGCCACGCGTGCCAAGCTCTACAAGGAGCTGCAGGTCATCCTCAACGAAGACCTGCCCTCGCTGGTGCTGTTTGACGAAGAGACCGTGGACACCGCGAGCCGCAAGCTCACCGGCGTGTTCCCCGCGCTGGATGCCCGCGACCAGTGGGCCGGCGTGCGCCGCGTGGACTGAAGCCCAACCTTCTTCCGCTCCCTGTCATGCTGAATTTTGTCGTGCGCCGCCTGCTGCACGCGGTCCCGCTGTTGCTGGCCGTGGTGGTGCTGAACTTCCTGCTCATCAACCTCACGCCGGGTGACCCCATCACCCTGCTGGTGGGGGATTTCCCCGCACCGCCCGAGTACCTGGAGCAGATGCGCCGCGAGTACGGCCTGGACCAGCCGGTCTGGGTCCAGCTCTGGAGCTACCTCACCAAGGTGCTGCAGGGCGATTTCGGGTACTCGTTTGCCGCGCAGCAGCCGGTCACTCAACTCGTGCTCAGCCGCCTGGGCGCCACACTCATGCTCACGCTCACCGCGCTGATCTTCGCCAGCGTGGTGGGCATGCTGCTGGGCATCCTGGCGGCGCGCATGCGTGGGCGCTGGCTCGACGGTGGCATACAGGCGGGCTCGTCCGCCGGCTATTCCATTCCGGACTTCTGGCTGGGCCAGCTGCTGATCCTCACCTTCGCCATCTGGCTGGGCTGGCTGCCGTCGCAGGGCAACCAGCCCATACGCGGGTTGCCCGAAGGCTTCGCGGGCACCCTCGAGCAGATCAAGTACCTCATCCTGCCGGCGTTCGCGCTGTCGCTGCGCTACCTCACGCTCATCACCCGCATCACGCGGGCGGCCATGCTGGAGGTGATGGGCTCCGACTACATCCTGGCGGCGCGCTCGCGCGGCGCCAGCGAGTGGACGGTGATGATGGTGCACGCGCTGCGCAACGCCGCCGCGCCGGTCATCACCGTCATTGGCTACAACGTGGGTTTCGTGCTTGCGGGCTCGGCGCTGATCGAGGCCGTGTTCGCCTGGCCCGGCATCGGTCGGCTGCTGTACGAATCCATCTCCAAACGCGACTACCCCGTGATGCTGGCCATCCTGCTGATGGTCTCCGCCACCGTGGTGGTGGCCAACCTGGTGACCGACATCGTGCACCGGCTGATCGACCCGAGGATTGAGCGCACATGAGCACGACCGACGCCGTTTCCTCCCGCCCGGCCGACCAGGCACTTGAAGCCATGGCCGCGGCCGTGGCGCCGGCCTCGCGCTCGCGTGTGCGCCAGCTGCTGGCGCGCCTGTTTGCGCGGCACACCACCAAGCTGGCTTTCCTGGCGCTGGTGCTGATCGTGGGCATGGCCCTGTTTGCCCCGTGGATCACCGCCTACGACCCGCTGGCCGGTGGCGACAACGCGCTGCAGCCGCCACTGACACCCGGTCACTGGCTGGGCACCGACGACCTGGGCCGCGACATCTGGACCCGCGTGGTCTACGGCACCCGCATCTCGCTGCTCGTGGGCGTGGCCAGTGCGGCCATCACCGTGCTGCTGGGCGTGCTGATTGGCGCGGTGGCGGGCTACTTTGGCGGCTGGATCGACAGCGCGCTGATGCGCGTGGCCGAGTTCTTCCAGACCTTGCCGCGCTTTGTCGTGGCGCTGATCGTGATCGCGCTGTTCGGCACCAGCGTCACCAAGATGATCCTGGTGATTGCCATCCTGTCGTGGCCGCAGCTGGCGCGTGTGGTGCGGGCCACCGTGTCCAGTCTCAAGCACTCGCAGTTCGTGGATGCGGCGCGCGTGGCCGGCATGAGTGACGCCGCCATCATCCTGCGCGAGATCCTGCCCAACGTGGCGGCACCCATCATCGTGCTGGGTTCGCTGGACATTGCCGCGGCCATCCTGATCGAGGCCAGCCTGTCGTTCTTCGGCCTGGGTGACCCCAACCAGGTGTCGTGGGGCGCCATGCTCAACGACGCCCAGCAGTACCTGCGTGCGGCGTGGTGGATGTCGGCCTTCGCGGGCCTGGGCATCGCCATCACCGTGCTGTCGTTCAACCTGATGGGCGACGCCCTCAACGATGCGCTCAACCCGCGTGGGGAGCACCGCTCATGAGCACCACCCCTGAAAAAGACGACAGCGTGCTGCTGGATGTGCGCAACCTCAGCGTGGACATCGCCCGCGGCGCCGGCGCGGTGCGCGTGGTGCGCGATGTGTCCTTCAATGTGCGGCGCGGCGAGTGTGTGGGCCTGGTGGGCGAGTCGGGGTCCGGCAAGTCCATGACCGCTTATGCCGTGATGAACCTGTTCCCCTCGCCGCTGGCACGGGTGGCGGGAGGCCAGGTGCTGCTGGAAGGGCAGGACCTGGGCACGCTGCCCCCGGCCGCTCTGCGCGCGGTGCGCGGTGCGCGTGTGGGCATGGTGTTCCAGGATCCGACCAGCTACCTCGACCCGCTGATGCCGGTGGGGCGCCAGATTGCGCAGACCCTGCACGCACACGGCCAGTCCGCCGGTGCCGAAGCGCGCGTGCTGGAGCTGCTGGAGCTGATGGAGCTGCCCAGCCCGGCGGTGGTGGCACGCAAGTTCCCGCACGAACTCTCCGGCGGCCAGCGCCAGCGCATCCTGATCGCGGCCGCGTTGGCCATGCGGCCCGCGCTGCTGATCGCTGACGAGCCCACCACCGCGCTGGACGTGACGGTGCAGGCCGGCATCCTGAGGCTGCTGATGCGCCTGCGCCAGCAGCTGGACCTGGGCATCCTGCTCATCACCCACGACCTGGCCGTGGTGGCCGAGACCTGCCAGCGCGTGAACGTGATGTACGCGGGCGAGCTCATCGAGCACAACCGGGTGCAACCCCTGTTCGACACGCCGCGCCACCCCTACACCCAGGGGCTGCTGCGCAGCATCCTCAACCCACAGTCGCGCGCCCGGTCGCTGTTCTCCATTCCAGGCGGCGTGCCCATCGCAGGGCACTGGCCTGAGGGCTGCCGCTTCCACCCGCGCTGCCCCATCGCCCGCCCGGGCCTGTGCGACGTGCAGGCACCCGCGCTGACCCTGACCGGGGAGGGTGAGGCCGCCGACCGCTGCCACCTGAGCCGCGAGGCCGCATCCGCCGACGCCTGGTCTGCCCCGCAACCGACGATGCCTGCATGAGCACCCACACCACCCCATTGCTGGAGGCGCGCGGCGTCTCCCGCCTGTTTCCCATCCGTGGTACCGGTGGCCTGCTGCGTGCCACCCAGTGGCAGCGCGCCGTCGACGACGTGTCGGTCTCGCTCGCGCCCGGCGAGGTGCTGGCCCTGGTGGGCGAGAGCGGCAGTGGCAAGACCACGCTGGGCCGCATGCTGCTGGGCCTCACGCCGCCGTCCGAAGGGCAGATCTTCTACAAGGGGCAGGACATCGCCAACCTGTCGGGCGAGGCCTGGCGCACCTTCCGGCGCGAGGTGCAGGTGGTGTTCCAGGACACCGGCGGATCGCTCAACCCGCGCCACACCATCGCACAGAGCGTGGCACTGCCGCTGCGCCACAACCTGGGCATGACCGATGCGGCCATCGCCCCTGAGGTGGACCGCCTGCTGGATCAGGTGGGCCTGCCTGCGCCGCATTTCCGCCACCGGCTGCCCCACGAGCTGTCAGGCGGCCAGCGCCAGCGCGTGGGCATTGCGCGGGCACTGGCCTCCAAGCCCTCGGTCATCGTGGCGGACGAGCCCGTGTCGGCCCTCGACGTGTCCATTCGCGCCCAGATCCTGCGACTGATGGCCGACCTGCAGCGCGAACGTGGTTTGGCTTATCTGTTCATCACCCACGACCTGGGCGTGGTCCGTGCCATGGCCGACCGCGTGGCCGTGATGCAGGGCGGGCAACTGGTGGAGCTGGACACGGCTGATACGGTGCTCACCGCTCCGAGCCACCCCTACACGCAACGCCTGCTGGCCGCCACGCCGGTGCCCGACCCCTCGCGCCAGGCCGAGCTGGAAGCCCTGGCCCTGCAGAGCACGGAGGTCTGATGCTGCACGTGTGGATAGACACCGACATGGGTTTTGATGACCTCGCTGCCGTTCTGGCGGTGACGGCGCAGCCCGACTGGACCGTCGATGGCTGCTCGCTCGTGGCGGGCAACGCGCCGCTGCCGGTGGTGGTGGACAACGCGCTGCGCTCGGCCGCCTGTTTCGGCTGGACCTTCCCCATCCACGCCGGCCGAGACCGCCCGCTGGCCTGCGAGCTGGTGACCGCCCAGGACATCCTCGGCGATGACGCCATGGCTTCGGCCGGCCTGTCGCTGCCCCGCGAGCGGACCACGCTGGCCGGTACTGATGCGGTGGCAGCACTCATCGCGTACCTGGAGGCGGCAACCGCACCGGTCACCCTGCTGGCGCTTGGCCCGCTGACCAACGTGGCGGCCGCGCTGATGGCGCGGCCGGAGCTGGCCGCCCGCATAGGGCAACTGATGTGGATGGGTGGCAGCGCCGGCCCCGGCAACCACACGGCGGCGGCCGAGTTCAACGCGGCGGTGGACCCGGAGTCGGTGCAGCACGTGCTGGATGCCGGTGCACCGCTGTACATGGTGGGCCTGGACGCCTGCCGGCAGGTGCGCGTGCACGCCGCCGATGCCGAACCGCTGCGCGCGCTGGGCACTTTCAAGGGCCGCCTGCTGGGCGACCTGCTGCTGGGCTATGTGCGCATTGCCAGCCCCGACGGCAGCCGCCCCATGGCGCTGTACGACCCCACCGCAGCGGCAGCGCTGGTGGCCCCGGATGCCATGCAGTTCAGACCGGCGCACCTGGTGATGGAACTGCAGGGGCAACACACCCGTGGCATGACGGTGGTGGAGTGGCGGGTGCCGCGCAAGGCCGAAGCCAATGCGCAGGTGGCCTCGGTGGCCGATGAGGCGCGCCTGCGCGCTGTGGTGCTGGACGCGCTGGCGGCCAGCGCGCGCGACTGATCAGGCTTTTTCGAGCAGCGCACGCACCTCGTCGCGCGACGGCTGGGCCACCTGTGCACCCGCACGGGTGCAGGCCAGGGCCGCGGCAGCCGAGGCGGTGCGCAGTGCGGTGGCCATCGGTTCGCCCTCCATGAGCGAGGCGGTCAGCACGCCGGCAAAGGTGTCTCCGGCTCCCGTGGTGTCGACCACCGGCACGCGGAACGCGGGTACGGTCAGCATGTCTGCGCCCGTGCAGGCCAACACGCCCTCGGCGCCGCGCGTCAGCACCACCGTCAGCCCGAGCGCCTGGGCCATCGCCTGCACCTGCGCGCTGGCATCGGCCATCGCAGGCAAGCCCGCCCCCTGAGCGGTGGCAGCGAGTTCGACCGCATTGACCACCAGCACATCCACGCAGTGCAGGGCGTCTCGCCCCACCGCACGTGCGGGCGCGTTGTTGAGCACGGTGAGCACACCGGCTGCGCGCGCGCGCACCAGCAAGGTCTCGATTTCGTGTGCCTCGTTTTCCTGCTGCACGAGCACGGCGCGCGCGCAGGCCAGCAAGGCATCGTCCACATGGCTGGCGCGCAGCCACTGGTTGGCACCCGGCGCCACCACGATCTGGTTCTCGCCATGCGCATCGACCACGATGCCGGCGCAACCCGTGGGCGCGTCCACACGCTGCAGCGCCGACAGGTCCACACCCGCGTCTTGCAGCCGCTCCAGCGCCGGCGCTGCAAAGGCGTCGCGCCCCACGGCTCCCACCAGACACACCGGTGCGCCCATGCGCCGCGCCGCATGGGCCTGGTTGGCGCCTTTGCCGCCGGGTGACACGAGGTAGCCGCCTCCGAGCACGGTCTCACCCGCCTGGGGCAGGTGGGTGGCGCGGAAGGCGATGTCGAGATTGATGGAACCGAAGACGAGCAGCATGGGGCCAGCGTACCATGCAGCCATGAGCGCACCCACCCCCATGCCCACCCCGGCACCCACCACCACCGACACCCCGTTGACCACCTTTCTGAAGGCCATGCCCAAGGTGGAACTGCACGCCCATCTGCTGGGCACCGTGCGCCATGGCACCTTCAAGGAACTGGCCCGACGTGCCGCCGGGCGCGCTCGCGAGCGGGGCGAGGCCGTCCCGCTGACCGATGAAGAGGCCGACGCCTTCTACATCCGGGGCGAGAAACCCGTGGGGGTGCTGAAAGCGCTGCGTGCACTGGACGCCCACCTGCTCACCACACCCGACGACCTGCACCGCATCACCTACGAATACCTGCAGGACCAGGCCGCGCACCAGGTGCGTTACGCCGAGTTCTTCTGGAACCCCACCGGCACGGCCGAGCGCTCGGGCATGGCCTACCCGGTGGCGCTGCAGGCCATCGTGCGGGCGATACACGATGCCGAACGCGACCACGGCATCATCGGCCGGCTGATCCCGGCCATCGACCGCGAAGCGGAGCCTGCCAAGGCGGTGGAGATGGTGCGCTGGGTGCTGGAGCACCGCCGCGACGAGGTGCTGGGCATTGGCATCGACTACAGCGAGATCGACCACCCGCCCGAGGACTTTGCCCAGGCCTATGCCGAGGCCCGTGCCGGTGGCCTCAAGACCACCGCGCACGCGGGCGAGTTCGGCATGCCCTGGACCAACGTGCGCACCGCCATCGAGCTGCTCAAGGTGGACCGCGTGGACCACGGCTACACCATCATCGACGCGCCGGATTTTGCTCGGCAGTGCGCGGATCGCGGCATCCTCTTCACCGTGGTGCCCACCAACTCGTACTACCTGCGCACGCTGGCGCCCGAGCGCTGGGCGCTGGACCACCCCATTCGCCAGATGCCAGGCCTGGGCCTGCGCATACACCCCAACACCGACGACCCGACCATGCACAAGGTCAACCCCACGCAGGCCTGGCACATGATGGTGCGCGACTTCGGCTTCGGGCTGGACGACCTGCGCGCCTTCATGCTCAACGGCCTGGATGGCGCGTGGATCGACGACAGCACGCGCCGCGCGTGGCGCACGCAATTCACGCAGGCCTTTGACGCGGAGCGCGCCGCAGCCTGCCTCTGAGGCTCAGTCGCGCAGCGCCCAGCCGCCTTCGACGGCCTTGAGCAGCGGGCTGTCGAACACGCCGACCACGCGGGCCGTTCGTTCTGGCCCCAGCTTGTCGACCCAGCGCCGGCTCTGCAGCATGGCCACGCCACAGGCCACGACGTGGCCGCCCAGCTGCTCAATCAGGTCCCACGCCGCCAGCATGGTGGTGCCGGTGCTGAGCGCATCGTCCACCAGCGCCAGGCGCTGGCCAGCAATCAGCGGCAGCAGGTGCGGGTCGAGGTAGACACGCTTGCCGGGCACCGGCGAGGTGATGGAATGCACCGGCGCCGAGAGCGCCTCGTCGTACCAGAACTTGCGCGAGTAGCCCATGGGCAGGTAGCGCGCATGGCCCAGGCCACGTGCCACGCCGGGGGCCAGCGCCAGGCCCAGTGTGGGCAATCCGATGACCAGGTCGGGAGCGTGCGGCGCCAGGCGGGCCGCGAGGTGGCTGGCCAGCGCATCCACCACTTCAAGCGACGCCTGGTTGACCAGCAGCGAAGCCACCGCGTGGTGGGGCTCGGTAGCCAGCGGGCGGATGGGCAGCATGAGCACGCGCCCGTCGGGCAGCCGCGCGGGGTAGCCGTTGCGCCAGGGCGGGGAGGGGGTCGATTCGGCGGTATCCGGCAGCAGGTGCTGCCAGTAGCTGGTGGTGGCTTCGGTGAACGGGGCGCGGGGTGGCGGGGGCAAGAAGGATGGGGCGTTCATGCGCCAAAGCGTATCACCGCGACGTCGCCACCAGCGCGACCTCAGGTAGGCAGCGGCGGCTCCAGCAGGCGCCGGGAGCCCCCTTGCTGGCGTCTGGCCTTGATGTCGGTGGCCAGTGCGCGGTTTAGTTCGTCGGCCTTGGTCTTCAGGCGCGCCAGTGCGGCGTCGAGCACGTCCAGCGTGGCGTCGTCCAGCACCGAGACGAGCTGCGCATTGATGTCAGCGATCAGCGGAAATACCTGGTCATA
The DNA here is from genome assembly GCA_943368755.1 of Synechococcus sp. UW140. Lineage (GTDB taxonomy): Bacteria > Pseudomonadota > Gammaproteobacteria > Burkholderiales > Burkholderiaceae_C > Hydrogenophaga. The sequence goes on from CALRLO020000009.1 coordinate 86,127, forward strand.
GAGCCGTTGGCCGGCGGGCGTGAGGCTGACACGGGCCCGGCGCGGATCGGCCGTGAGCGCTTCGCGCAGGGCCAGCTTCTTCTCCACCAGCACGCCGATGGAGCGCGAGGTGCGGGCGCGATCCAGCTGGCCCTGTTCGGCCAGGGCGGATGGCGAGAGCGGACCGCGGTCGGCCAGCAGGGCGAGCAGGCGCCACTCGCGCCGGGTGATGCCGTGGCGGCCTTCGAGCAGGCGCACGATGGGCGCTCCGCTCAGCGCCTGAAGCATATGCAGGCGGAAGTTCAGCAGCTCGTCGAGCCGGCGTGGCTGGCGCAAGGGGTTCATGGTCGGGTTTCCCCCAGTCAGGATTGATTAGATCAACTCAAGCCCTGCATCCTAAGCTGACCCCATACCAACAGCCACGCCGGAGACACACCATGTTCCAACGCCGTTCACTCATTGCCGGGTCCAGCCTGCTGGCCGCTGCAGCTCTGCTGGCGCCGGTTGCCCAGGCGCAGACCGGTCCCATCAAGATCGTCGTGGGCTACCCGCCCGGTGCCACCTCGGATTCGCTGGCGCGGGTGGTGGGTGAGGCCATGTCGAAGCGGCTGAACCAGCCGGTGGTGATCGAGAACAAGGCCGGCGCGGGCGGCCAGATCGCCAACCAGCTGGTCAAGGCTGCGCCTGCCGACGGCACCACGCTGCTGATGACGCCGGTGGCCACCATGTCCATCTTCCCGCACAGCTACGCGGGCCAGCTCAAGTACGACCCGTTCAAGGATTTCGTGCCCGTTGCGCACCTGAGCAACTTCCAGGTCGGCCTGGGCGTGGCCAGCAGCGTGCCGGCGCGCACACTGGGCGAGTACGTGGCCTGGGTCAAGTCCAACCCCGAGAAAAACAGCTTCTACGGTTCGGCCGCGACGGGCAGCCTGCCGCACTTCTTTGGCGTGATGTTTGCCAAGGCGGCCGGTCTCAAGCTGCAGCACGTGCCCTACCGGGGTACGTCGGCGGCGATGCAGGCCATTGCCGCCAGCGAAATAGCGGCGCTGTCCACCGTGGTGGCCGATATCGAGGCGCTGGTGCAGGCCAACAAGGCCACGCTGCTGGCCGTGGCCGGCGAGAAACGCAGCCCGCAGTTTCCGAACGTGCCCACTTTCCGCGAACAGGGCTACGACCTGGTGGCCACGCCCTGGTACGGGCTGTTTGCACCGGCCGGCACGCCCCCCGCCGTGGTGCAGCGAATTGCCAAGGCGGCCATGGAGTCGGTGAGCGACCCGGCGCTGCAAAAGCGCCTGGTCGACATGGGGGTGGAGCCCACAGGCTACCCGCCGGAGCGGCTGGGCCAGATCATGAAGGCCGATTTCGACCGCTGGGGCCCACCCATCCGCGAGTCCGGCTTCAAACCCGAGTGACCGCAAACCCGAACAACATCCACCGGCATGAGTCAACGCCCCAACATCATCTTCATCGTTGCCGATGACCTCGGCTTTGCCGATCTGGGCTGCTATGGCGGCCGTGACGCGGCCTTCGGGCCGGTGTCGCCCGTGCTGGACCGTCTGGCAGCGGATGGCCTGCGGTTCACGCAGGGCTACAGCAACTCGCCGGTGTGTTCGCCCACGCGTTTCGCACTGATGACGGCGCGCTACCAGTACCGCCTGCGCGGCGCGGCCGAAGAGCCCATCAACAGCCGCAGCAAAGGCAGCGCCACGCTGGGTCTGCCGCCCGAGCTGCCCACCTTGCCCTCGCAGTTGCGGGCCGCAGGCTACCGCACCGCGCTCATCGGCAAGTGGCACCTGGGCTACCCCCCGCACTTCGGCCCGCTGCGCTCGGGCTACGAGGAGTTTTTTGGCCCCATGTCGGGCGGGGTGGACTACTTCACCCACTGCGGAAACAACGGTGCGCACGACCTCTACTTCGGCGAGGCCGAGCGGCAGGAGGAGGGCTACCTCACCGACCTGCTGTCGCACCGGGCGGTGGACTGGGTGCGTCGCATGGCGCCGGGTGTGGCAGAGGGCACACCGTTTTTCCTCAGCCTGCACTACACCGCGCCGCACTGGCCCTGGGAAACCCGAGACGACGAGGCCTTGGCTGCAGAGGTGCGCGACAACCTGTTCCACCTGCACGGCGGCAACATCCACACCTACCAGCGCATGATCCACCACATGGACGAAGGCATCGGCTGGCTGGTGGAGGCGTTGCGAGAGACCGGTCAGCTGGACAACACCCTGATCGTTTTCACCAGCGACAACGGCGGCGAGCGCTTTTCAGACAACTGGCCGCTGGTCGGCGGCAAGATGGACCTCACCGAGGGTGGTATCCGCGTGCCCTGGATCGCGCACTGGCCAGCCGCCATTGCGCCCGGGCGCACCAGCGCCCAGCACTGCATGACCATGGACTGGTCGGCCACGATGCTGGAGCTGGGTGGGGCAGACCTGCCGGCAGACCAGACCGCCGACGGGGTGTCGCTGGCCAAGGTGCTGCGCAACCCCGATCACGGGTTCGAGCGACCGCTGCACTGGCGCATGAACCACCGTGGCCAGCGGGCATTGCGTCGGGGCGACTGGAAGTACCTGCGGGTAGATGGCAACGACTACCTGTTCAACCTCGCTGCCGACGAACGCGAGCGTGCCAACCAGGCCGTACGCCATCCCGAACGGTTGGCCGAGATGCGCCAGGCCTGGGAGGATTGGGACGCCACCATGCCGCCCATTCCCGAAGACGCGACCGTGAGCCTGGGCTACTCGGTCAAGAACATGCCGCAGCGCTGAAGGCGGGGCGCACCCTGGGTCAGCGCACCCACACACCGCCCTGCAGACCCCAGCCACCCTGCTGGCGCTGCTGCCAGCGGTGGGGCTGCCAGCGGTAGCCCGGACGTGCCCGCTCGTAGCGACCGGGCACCCATTCGTGGCGGTTGTGGGCCCAGCCCCAGTAGCCGCTGATCCATACCGCGCCTGGGTAGGGCGGGGCGGGCACCACCTCGGCATAGGCCGGCGGCGGCGGCTGGCGCACGATCACCACCGGTTCGGCCGGGTAGGGGGCGGTCGGCGCCACGACGCAGGCCGACAGCACGGTGGCGGTCAGCAGGCCCAGGGCGGTGGTTCGGAGTGGGGGCAGGATGTCCATGGGCGCAATCTAGCCCTGCACAGGGGCGTTGTCAGCGGTTGGGACAGACTGTGACCGTTCTTTACCTCGGGGTTACCCGCCCGGGGGCGTGCGATAGAATCGACACCTGCAGCCAACAAGGACGGGAAAGGCATTCTGGTTATGACACCGCGAACTACGGAGCAATTCGTCACTACCCCCTGAGGGTGGCAGTTCGCGCCTGCTCGTTTTTCCCCATCCATCACAGCGCGGCCCCAGCCGCGCTTTTTTGTTTTCTGGACGCCCCATGTTGCACATCACGCTCCCCGACGGTTCCCAACGCGAATTCTCCGGCCCGGTCACGGTGGCCGAGGTGGCTGCCTCCATCGGCACCGGTCTGGCCAAGGCCGCGCTGGGTGGCAAGGTCCGGTTCGGTAGCGAACCCGACAGTTCGGGCAAGCTGGTCGACACCAGCTTCCGTATCGAGCGCGACGCCGCGCTGGCCATCGTGACCGCCAAGGATGCCGACGGTCTGGAGATGATCCGCCACTCCACCGCCCACCTGCTGGCCTATGCCGTCAAGGAGCTGTTTCCGGACGCGCAGGTCACCATTGGTCCCGTCATCGAAAACGGTTTCTACTACGACTTCTCGTACAAGCGCCCCTTCACGCCCGAAGACCTGGTGGCGATCGAAAAGCGCATGACCGAGCTGGCTGCGAAGGACGAGCCTGTGCTGCGCCGCGTGCTCCCCCGCGACGAGGCCGTGACCTATTTCAAGGGTCTGGGCGAGCACTACAAGGCCGAGATCATCGCCAGCATTCCGGCCAACGAAGACGTGAGCCTGTACCGCGAAGGCAACTTCGAGGACCTGTGCCGCGGCCCTCACGTGCCCAGCACGGGCAAGCTCAAACACTTCAAGCTGATGAAGGTGGCCGGTGCCTACTGGCGTGGTGACCATCGCAACGAGATGCTGCAGCGCGTGTACGGCACGGCGTGGGCCAGCAAGGAAGACCTGCAGCAATACCTGACCATGCTGGAGGAGGCCGAAAAGCGCGACCACCGAAAGCTGGGCAAGGAGCTGGACCTGTTCCACCTGGACGAGCATTCGCCCGGCACGGTGTTCTGGCATCCCAAGGGCTGGACGGTCTGGCAGGAGGTGGAGCAGTACATGCGACAGGTCTACCGCGACAACGGCTACCAGGAAGTCAAGGGGCCGCAGATCCTGGACAAGTCGCTGTGGGAGAAGACCGGTCACTGGGACAAGTACCGCGAGAACATGTTCACGACGGAGTCGGAGAAGCGCGACTACGCGCTCAAGCCGATGAACTGTCCCGGCCACATCCTGATCTACAAGCAAGGCATCAAGAGTTACCGCGACCTGCCGCTTCGCTATGGCGAGTTCGGCAACTGCCACCGCAATGAGCCCACGGGTGGCCTGCACGGCATCATGCGGGTGCGGGCGTTCACGCAGGACGATGGCCACATCTTCTGCACCGAAGACCAGATCCAGGCCGAGGTGACGGCTTTCACGGCGCTGCTGCAAAAGGTCTACAAGGACTTCGGCTTCACCGACATCATCTACAAGCTCTCCACGCGCCCTGAAAGGCGCATTGGCACCGAGGAAAGCTGGGACAAGGCCGAGGCCGCCCTGGCCGACGGCCTGCGAGCGTCCGGCTGCGAATTCCAGTACCTGCCGGGCGAAGGCGCCTTCTACGGCCCCAAGATCGAATACACGCTGAAAGACGCCCTGGGGCGCGAATGGCAGTGCGGCACCATCCAGGTCGATCCCAACCTGCCCGAGCGCCTGGACGCCGAATTCGTGGGTGAGGATGGCAACCGGCACCGCCCGGTCATGCTGCACCGCGCCATCGTCGGCAGCCTGGAGCGCTTCATCGGCATCCTGATCGAACAGCACGCCGGCGCGCTGCCGGTCTGGCTCGCGCCGACCCAGGTGGCGGTGCTCAACATCACGGATTCGCAGGCGGATTACTGTCGCGAAATCACCAAAATGCTGAGAAATCAAGGGCTTAGAGTGGTGTCCGACCTGCGCAACGAGAAAATTACGTATAAAATACGGGAGCAAGCTTTGCAAAAGCTGCCTTACATCGTTGTCGTGGGTGACAAAGAGAAGGCGGCCGGTGCAGTGGCCGTGCGAGCCCGGGGCAACCAGGACCTCGGCGTGATTCCGCTTGACGCGTTCGTGCAGCGCGTCGTGTCGGATATCCAATCCAAGGTGTGAACTCCACAGACAGGCGTTGCGCTTTAGGGCTCCCACAGCTGCGGCATTTCCGCCTTCGGGCGATTGATTGAAAAGGAATACACCATCGCTACCAACTTCCGCGATCGCCGCCAACGTGAAGAGCGTGCGCACCGCCTGAACCGGGAAATCATGGCCCCCGAGGTCCGCCTGAGCGGCCCCGAAGGCGAGCCGATCGGCATCGTCAGCCTGCAGGAAGCCCTGCGCATGGCCGGCGAACTGGACGTCGATCTCGTCGAGATCGCCGCCACGGCCAATCCCCCGGTCTGCCGCCTGATGGACTACGGCAAGTTCAAGTACCAGGAGCAGAAGAAGGCGGCGGAAGCGAAAGCGAAGCAGACGGTCATCGAGATCAAGGAAATCAAGTTCCGCCCAGGCACCGATGACGGTGACTACAACATCAAGATGCGCAACATCCGGCGCTTCCTGGCGGAAGGCGACAAATGCAAGATCACGCTGCGCTTCCGTGGCCGCGAGATCACGCACCAGGAACTGGGCCTGGCCCTGCTGGACCGCATCCGCAGCGATCTGGGCGACACCATCCTGGTCGAGCAGTTTCCCAAGCTCGAAGGCCGTCAGATGATCATGATGATTGCCCCCAGCCGCAAGAAGGCGGGCGGGGCAGCCAAGCCCGCAGCGGATGCTGCGGCCACGCCGGCGGCTTGAGACTGGCGTACGAATTGGAGCGCGGCAACCGGGTTGGTCGCCTGGTCGCGGTGCTCCGATCGGTGAGTGGGTGAACAACCCCTCATCGACAACCAAGTGGCTCGGGGCCTACAAGTCCGCGGAAGGTTCGCGGCGCCTCACGAGCACAAATGAGAAGGAGCATGAAATGCCCAAAATGAAGACCAAGAGCAGCGCGAAGAAGCGTTTTCGCGTTCGTCCCGGTGGCACCGTCAAGCGCGGTCAAGCCTTCAAGCGTCACATCCTGACCAAGAAGACCACCAAGAACAAGCGCCATCTGCGCGGTGCGGTGAATGTGCATGAGACCAACATGGGTCACATGGCACAGATGCTCCCGTTCGCTGGCCTGTAATCACTGACGAACAAGGAGAAAACACATGCCTCGCGTCAAACGTGGTGTAACCGCTCGCGCCCGCCACAAGAAAGTTCTCGCCCTCGCCAAAGGCTTCCGCGGCCGCCGCGGCAACGTATTCCGCGTTGCCAAGCAGGCCGTCATGAAGGCTGGCCAGTACGCCTACCGTGACCGCCGGACCCGCAAGCGCGTGTTCCGCCAGCTGTGGATCGCGCGTATCAACGCCGGTGCGCGTGAACTGGGTCTGACCTACAGCCAGTTCGCGAACGGTCTGAAGAAGGCCGCCATCGAGATCGACCGCAAAGTGCTGGCCGACCTCGCGGTGAACGACAAGGCGGCTTTTGCTGCCATCGTGGAGCAGGCCAAGGCCAAACTGGCTGCTTGATTCACGCGGTGCCTGTGCGTCCCACCGGGCGCGCGGCACCGGCAAGGGCCAGGGTTTGGATTCCAAGCACTGGCCCTTTTTTATTGATTTCCAAGGTCCCGACATGACAGAGCTGGATACGCTGGTACAAAGCGCCACCGCCGCCTTCGCGCAGGCGCGCACCCCCGCCGAACTCGAAGACGCCAAGGCACGCTTCCTGGGCAAGAGTGGCCAGGTGACCGAGCTCATGAAGGGCATGGCCAGCCTGAGTGTCGAGGAAAAAAAGACCCGCGGCGCTGCCATCAACCAGACCAAACAGGCCATTGAGGCCGCGCTGACCGAGCGCCGCCGTGCACTGGCCGATGCGGAGCTGCAGGCGCAGCTGCAGGCCGAAGCCCTGGATGTGACCCTGCCCGGGCGCCTGCGTGGCGGTGGCGGTCTGCACCCGGTGAGCCTGACGCTGGAGCGCATCGAGGCCATCTTTGGCTCCATGGGTTTCGAGGTGGCCGAAGGCCCCGAGATCGAGAGCGACTGGTTCAACTTCACCGCGCTCAACACGCCCGCCGACCACCCCGCGCGCTCCATGCACGACACCTTCTACGTGGAAGGTGGCAGCGCCGAGGCTCCCAACCTGCTGCGCACCCATACCAGCCCGATGCAGATCCGCCACGCGGTGCAGCACGTCAAGCGCCACCGCGCCGCGCTGGACGCCGGCCAGGGAATGCCAGAGATCCGGGTGATCGCGCCGGGACGCACCTACCGCGTGGACAGTGATGCCACCCACTCGCCCATGTTCCACCAGTGCGAAGGCCTGTGGATCGGCGAGAACGTGAGCTTCAAGGACCTCAAGGTCGTGTTCACCGATTTCTGCCGCACCTTCTTCGAGAGCGACGATCTGGTGCTGCGCTTTCGCCCCAGCTTCTTCCCCTTCACCGAGCCCAGCGCCGAGATCGACATCCAGTTCCAGAGCGGCCCGCTGGCCGGTCGCTGGCTGGAGGTGGCCGGCTCCGGCCAGGTGCACCCCAACGTCGTGCGCAACATGGGGCTGGACCCCGAGCGTTTCATCGGCTTTGCCTTCGGCATGGGGCCTGACCGCCTGACCATGCTGCGCTACGGTGTCAACGACCTGCGCCTGTTCTTCGACGGCGACGTGCGTTTCCTGTCGCAATTCCAATAACAACAACGGTCACCACGAGGTAGGCATGCAATTCCCCGAATCCTGGCTGCGCGCGTTCTGCAACCCGCCGCTGTCCACCCAAGAACTGGCCGACACGCTGACCATGGCCGGGCTGGAAGTCGAAGAGCTCCAGCCGGTCGCGCCGCCGTTCGACAAGGTTGTGATCGGCGAGATCAAGGAAGCCGAACAGCATCCCAACGCCGACCGCCTGCGCGTGTGCCGCGTGGACGCGGGGCAGGGCGAACTGCTGCAGATCGTCTGCGGCGCACCGAACGCGCGCTTGGGTATCCGCGTGCCGGTGGCCCTGGTGGGGGCCGAGCTTCCCCCGGGTGAGGATGGCAAGCCCTTTGCGATCAAGGCCGCCAAGCTGCGCGGCGTCGACAGCGCCGGCATGCTGTGCTCGGCGCGCGAACTCAAACTGTCCGAAGACCACGGCGGCCTGCTGGAGCTGGCGGCCGATGCCCCCATCGGCCAGAACATCCGCGAGCACCTGCGTCTGGACGACACCTTGTTCACGCTCAAGCTCACACCCAACCTGGCGCACTGCCTGAGCGTCTACGGCATCGCCCGTGAACTATCTGCCCTGACGGGCGCACCGTTGCTCACGCCAGAATTTCCCGCCGTCGCCGTGGGCCATTCAGACCGCCTGCCGGTCAAGGTCAGCGCGCCCGACCTCTGTGGGCGTTTCAGCGGCCGCATCGTGCGCGGCGTCAACACGAAAGCCCAAACGCCCGACTGGATGGTCGAGCGCCTGGCACGTTGCGGGCAGCGCAGCGTCTCGCCGCTGGTGGACATCTCCAACTACGTGATGTTCGAGTACGGCCGGCCCAGCCACATCTTCGATCTCGACAAGATCCACGGTGGCCTGGACGTGCGCTGGGGCCAGCCCGGTGAACAGCTCAAGCTGCTCAACGGCAACACCATCACGGTGGATGGCACCGTGGGCGTGATCGCAGACAGCCAGGCCGTGGAATCGCTGGCCGGCATCATGGGCGGCGACAGCACGGCGGTGAGCGATGACACCACCAGCGTGTTCGTCGAGGCCGCCTTCTGGTGGCCCAAGGCCGTTGCAGGCCGTTCGCGCCGCTTCAACTTCAGCACAGACGCCGGGCACCGTTTTGAGCGCGGGGTCGATCCGTCCACCACGGTCGAGCACATCGAGCGCATCACGCAGCTGATCCTCGACATCTGTGGCGGCGTTGCGGGTCCCCTGGATGACCAGATCGTCAACCTGCCTCAGGCCCAGCCCGTGAGCCTGCGCGCCGCTCGTGCGGCCAAGGTGATCGGTATGCCAGTCACAGTGGCCGATTGCGCCGATGCCCTCAAGCGCCTGGGCCTGCCGGTGGCTGTGTCGGGTGATGTGGTCACGGTCACGCCTCCGCCCTTCCGCTTCGACCTCACCCTCGAAGAAGACCTGATCGAGGAAGTGGCCCGAGTGATCGGCTACGAGCGCCTGCCCACCACGCCGCCGCTGGCGCCCATCACCGCCAAGATACGCCCCGAGGCGAAACGCGGTCCGTTCGCGCTGCGCCGGCTCATCGCCCAGCGTGGCTACCAGGAAACCATCAACTTCAGCTTCGTGGAAGAGCGCTGGGAACACGAGCTGGCTGGCAATGCCAACCCCATCAAGCTGCTCAACCCCATCGCCAGCCAGATGAACGTCATGCGGTCGTCGCTGGTGGGCTCGCTGGTCAGCGTGCTGCGGTTCAACCTGGCCCGCAAGGCCGAACGCGTGCGCGTGTTCGAGCTGGGTCGCGTGTTCACCAAGGACGCATCCGTGCCCGACAGCGACACCAGCGTGGCCGGCTTTGCCCAGCCCATGCGCGTGGCGGGTCTGGCCTATGGTGATGCCGACGCGTTGCAGTGGGGCACCACGGCTCGCACGGTCGACTTCTTCGACGTGAAAGGTGATGTGGAAGCCATGCTGGCGCCGCGCCGCGCCACCTTCGAAGCGGCCGGGCACCCGGCGCTGCACCCAGGCCGTTGCGCCCGTGTGGTGGTGGATGGTCAGGCCATCGGCTTTGTGGGCGAACTGCACCCCAAATGGCGCCAGGCCTACGATCTGCCGCTGGCGCCCGTGCTGTTCGAGTTGGACCTGAACGCCGTCCTGGCCCGCGATGTGCCCCAGTTCCAGAACGTTGCGCGCCACCAGGCGGTGGAGCGCGACATCGCCGTGGTGGTGGCCGAAGCGGTACGTCACGACGCGCTGATGGCCGCCATTCACGCCGCCGAGACCGGAGGCGTGTTGCGTCAGGCCACGCTGTTCGACGTGTACCGACCCCGATCGGGTCAGGAGAACGCGGCCGTGGCGGCTGGTGAGAAGAGCCTGGCCGTGCGTCTGGTGTTCAACAAGGACGAGGCTTCGCTGACCGAAGCCGAGATCGACGCGGCCGTGGCTGCCGTGCTGGCTTCTCTGGGCCAGCGCGTCGGTGCGAGGCTGCGGGCCTGAGGAGGGTGTTGTGATCAACGGAACGGACCTCGATCCCCAGGCCCTCACCAAGGCCCAGCTCGCCGAACTGCTGTTCGAACAGATCGGCCTGAACAAGCGCGAATCCAAGGACATGGTCGACGCCTTCTTCGACCTGATCGCCGAAAGCCTGGTCAATGGCGAGGACGTGAAGATTTCCGGCTTCGGCAACTTCCACATCCGCACCAAGGCCGCGCGTCCCGGGCGCAACCCGCGCACCGGCGAGCCGGTCGCCATCGCAGCACGGCGCGTGGTGACCTTCCATGCCAGCCCCAAGCTCAAGGAGCAGGTGCAGGCCAGCGTGGGCGATGCGGCGGCGCCACAGGACGATTGAGTTTTTGCGCGTGGGCTGAACTTGGAGTAGATTCCAAGGTTTGGTTTGTACTGCCTTGATTCCAATGGAAAATCAGCTTCCGCCGATTCCCGCCAAGCGCTACTTCACCATCGGTGAAGTGGGCGAGCTGTGCGGCGTGAAGCCCCACGTGCTGCGTTACTGGGAACAGGAGTTCACGCAGCTGCGACCCATGAAGCGGCGCGGCAACCGCCGTTACTACCAGCACCACGAGGTGCTGATGATCCGCCGCATCCGCGAGCTGCTCTACGACCAGGGCTTCACCATCAGCGGTGCCCGCAACAAGCTGCAGGAGCTGGCGCAGAACGAGCGCAATGCCAAGCGCGGCGGGCAGACCAACGCGGAGGCCATGCTGGGCGGCATGGAAGTGGTGGAGGTGGATACCGAAGGCCTGTCCGAGGTGGACGATCCCATGGAGGTCATGCAGACGCTGGCCACCGCCCAGGATACCGTGCGTGCGCTCGACGATCTGCGTGTCGAGTTGCTCGCGATCCGCGAATTGCTCGCGGTGTGAACCGAAAGCCCCCGATATTGACGCTATAATGCGAGGCTTGTCGGCGTGTAGCGCAGCCTGGTAGCGCACTTGCATGGGGTGCAAGGGGTCGCGAGTTCGAATCCCGCCACGCCGACCATTCAACGGAAAACCCGCTGTTCGAAAGAGCAGCGGGTTTTTTCATGCAGGACCCGCTTCAGGCCTGCGGCAACCAGCCACCGTTGCGCAGCACCTCCAGCGTGCGATCGGCGAGTGTGGGCAGTTCGAGCAGTGCGCGCTCCAAAGCCGCTCGGTCACCGCTGTCGGCCAGGCGTTCAATCAACCCGGCCTGCGTGGCCAGTGCCTGCGCGCCGACGCTGGTGCTGCTGCCCTTGAGGCTGTGCGCGCAGCGTTTGAGGCGTGGCACGTCATCGTGGCGGTGGGCTTCGCGCAGGTCGTGCACCTGTGAGTGCAAGGTGCCGGCGTAGAGGTGCAGCAGGCCGTCGAGGTCCTCGCCGAGCACGGCGCGCAGCTCGGTCAGGGTGGGGGCATGCAGCAGTTCCATGGCAGGGGCCTCAGGCAATGTCTACCGTGTGGAACCCGAAGTGGCCGGCTTGCCGGTCGGCGAAGTAGCGCTCCAGCGTTTCCTTCACGGTGCGAAAGGCGATCTCGTCCCAGGGGATCTCGTCTTCGGTGAACAGGCGCGCCTCTATGGTTTCATGGCCGGGGTTGAAGCGGTCGCTGAGCAGGCGGGCGCGGTAGTACAGGTGAACCTGGCCCACGCGCACCACGTTCAGCAGCGTGAAAAGCGGGCCCATCTCGATCTCGGCGCCGGCTTCTTCGTCGGTCTCGCGCGCAGCGCCTTCTGCGGTGGTTTCGTTCAGTTCCATGAAGCCGGCCGGCAGCGTCCACTTGCCCCAGCGCGGTTCGATGTTGCGCTTGCACAGCAGCACGTACTGGCCGCTGTCGCCCCACACAGGCACGGTGCCCACTACGTTGAGCGGGTTTTCGTAGTGGACCGTGCCGCAGGCCGGGCAGACCGCGCGCGGGCGGGTGTCACCGTCATCGGGCAGGCGGTAGGCCACGGCGCTGCCGCAGGCGCGGCAGTGTTTGATGGGTTGGCGCGCAAGCATGGCGGCAATATAACCGGGCAAGAAAAAACCGGGCACCAGGGCCCGGTCATTTGAAGGTGAAAGCCGGTCAGGCTTTCGTGTGCTTCTCGATGAGCTTGCGTGCCGTCTCGATCAGCTTGGGGCCATCGAAGCCGCGCTTGGTCATCTCGTCGACCCACTCCACCTCGACCTGACGGGCGCGGCGGCGGAAAGCCTGGGCGTCGGCCAGCGGCGCGGTGTAGAGCGTGTTGCCACGGTCCTGGGCGGCCTTGCGGCCAGCCGCGTCGCCGGCCTGCTGCACCTTGCCCAGCCAGCCCGAGGTGTTGATGCCCGAGTTGGCATCGATGATCTTTTTCAGGTCGGGCGGCAGCGAGGCGTATTTGGCCTTGTTCATCGCCATCACGAAGGTGGTGGTGTA
>CALRLO020000010.1:0-94805 GCA_943368755.1 Synechococcus sp. UW140
GTGGGCCGCCGGCTGCTCCGACGGGCCGGCGAAGGCGCACTGGTGGCCCGGCTTGACGGCGACGGCTTCGTGATGGTGCTGCCGCCACGCATGGGCGTGACACCCGAGCAGGCACGCGAGCACGCGCGCGCGCTGGCCGATGCGGCACTGGCCGACCTGGCCCGTCCGGTTCATTGCGGGCCACAGGTGCTCAACGTGGCCGCCAGCGTGGGCGTGGCCGTGTACCCCGACGACGACGCCAGCGAACGCGACGTGCTGCGCCGCGCCGACATGGCGCTGGGCCGCGCCAAACGCAACGGCCGCAAGGGCGTTCAGTCCTACCACGCCGACATGCTGGTGCTGGCGCAGGAGCGGCTGCAGATCGAAAAAGGTCTGCACGAAGCCCTGGAGCATGAGCAGTTCCACCTGGCCTTCCAGCCCCAGGTGAACGACCACGGCCATACATTGGGCCTCGAGGCCCTGTTGCGCTGGCGCCATCCCAAGCTGGGCGTGGTGCCGCCCGACCGCTTCATCCGCGTGGCCGAGGAGACCGGCCTGATTCAGCCCATGGGCCAGTGGGTTCTGCAGCAAGCCTTGCGGCAGGTGGCCGTGTGGCGCAGCTCCGGTGTCCCCTTCGGCCACCGGGTGTCGGTGAACGTCTCGGCCTGGCAGTTCGCACGCGAGGACTTTACCGACCTGGTGCAGCAGGCACTGCAAGCCAGCGGCGTGCCCGCCAGCTGCCTCACGCTCGAACTCACCGAAAGCGCCCTGCTCTACGACGTGCGTGCCGCCATCGACAAGCTCTCGCGCTTGCGTGCCCTCGGGCTGCAGATCGCACTGGACGATTTCGGCACGGGCTATTCGTCACTGGCCTACCTGCGCGACCTGCCGCTGGACGAGCTCAAGATCGACAAGAGCTTCGTGCACGAGCTGGGCCGTGGTCGCCAGCACCCGCTCATCGGAGCCATGGTCACCATCGGCCGTCAGATGGACCTGCGCGTAGTGGCCGAAGGTGTGGAGACCGAAGAGCAGTTCAGGGCTCTGGTCGAGTTGGGCTGCAACGGCTTCCAGGGCTACTGGTTCAGCCACCCCTTGCCCGAAGCCGAGTTGCAGCCCTGGCTGCAGGCCCGCGCATCCGCATAACCCCGTGCTACCCAAAGGCAGGTCGCTGTGAAAGAATCGGCGGCCTCACCCACTGTGGAGACACGACATGAAAAAGATCCCCGCCCTGCTGGCGCTGTGTGCGCTGGGCTTGCCCGGTCTTGGCGCCCATGCCCAGGTCGCGCAGGTGAAGGTCTGGGCCGCGGCCTGCGCCAACTGCCACGGCACCGATGGCCGCGCACAGCCCGGCATGGTCCCGCTCGCAGGCCGCAGCGCCGCCGATCTCACACGTGCCCTGATGGACTTCAAGGCAGGCACCCGCCCCGCGACCATCATGCACCAGCTCTCCAAGGGCTACAGCGACGAACAGATCCAGCAGATCGCCGCGTACTTTGCGGCACAGAAACCCTGAGGAGCGAGCCATGAAACGTCGACAACTCGTTCAAACGCTGGGCGCTGGTGCAGCACTCGGCACCCTCGGTCTCCTGGGTGGCTGCGCCACTCCCATGACGGGCGCCGGCCCGCGCGTCGTGGTCATCGGTGGCGGCTACGGTGGCGCCACCGCTGCCAAGTACCTGCGCCTGTGGTCCGAGGGCAAGGTGCAGGTCACGCTGGTCGAACCCAACGCCGCTTTCGTCTCCTGCCCCATCTCCAACCTGGTGCTGGGCGGCAGCAAGACGATGGCCGACATCACCACGCCCTACGACAACCTGGAAAAGCGCCATGGCGTGAAGATCGTGCGCGACATGGCCATCAGCATCGATGCCGACAAGCGCACCGTGAAGCTGGCTGGCGGCGCCGTGCTGCCCTACGACCGCCTGATCCTGTCACCCGGTGTGGACTTCATGTGGGAAACCCTGCCCGGCATGGCCAGCCAGGCCGCCAAGGACAAGGTGCTGCACGCCTGGAAGGCCGGCCCGCAGACCGCTGCGCTGCGCCGCCAGCTCGAAGCCATGCCCAACGGGGGCGTCTACGCCCTGTCCATCCCGCTGGCGCCCTACCGCTGCCCGCCCGGACCCTACGAGCGCGCGTGCCAGATCGCCCACTACTTCAAGCAGGCCAAGCCCCGCTCCAAGGTGCTGATCCTCGATGCCAACGACGACGTGACCTCCAAAGGCCCACTGTTCAAGAAGGCGTGGGCGGACCGCTACGCCGGCATCATCGAGTACCGCGGCAAACACCGGGTGACGGATGTGGACGTGGCCACCAGCACCCTCAAGTTCGAGTTCGAGAACGACATCAAGGCGGACGTGCTCAACGTGGTGCCCAACATGCGCGCTGGCGACATCGCGGCCAACGCGGGACTGGCCACGGCCAACAAGCGCTGGTGCGAGGTGGACTTCCTGACCTTCGAGAGCAAGGCCGCGAAGAACATCCACGTGCTCGGCGATGCGATCCAGATTGCGCCAGCGATGCCCAAGTCGGGACACATGGCCAACCAGCATGGCAAGACCTGCGCCGCCGCCGTGCTCGCGCTGCTGACGGGGCAGGAGCCGCTTCAGCAGCCGCTGTACGCCAACACCTGCTACAGCTTCGTGTCCGACAAGGAAGTGGTGCACGTGGCCAGCGTGCACCGCTACGACCCGGCACAGAAGACCATGGTCACGGTGGCAGGCTCGGGTGGCGTGTCGGGCGCCGCGAGCGAACTGGAAGGCGCCTACGCGATGGGCTGGGCCAACAACATCTGGGCCGACATGCTGGGGTGACTCCCCGCGCCGCGCCTGGCGGCGCGTCACCCCCCAAGGGGGGCAACGCGAGCGGACCGGCAGAGCCGGCTCCGCCGCGTTCCCGGTTCAGGTAACGACCGTGACGCTTGGGGTGATACGCACCTGCTCGATGCGGCGGCCGTCGAGCTCTTTCACCTCGAAGCACCAGCCCACCACCTCCACCCGCTCGCCCACGTCCAGAAGGTCGCCGGCCACCGTCTGCATGAGGCCAGCCACGGTGTTGTAGCGACCCTTGTCCTCGTCGGGCAGCTCCTTGATCTCCAGCCGGGCCTTCAGCTCGGTCACCGGCATGGCGCCGTCCACGCTCCAGCTGCCATCGTCCTGGCGCGTGGCCCAGGCGTCCACCGGCATCTGCGGCGACAGCTCGCCGGTGATGGCCTCGAGCATGTCCAGGGGCGTCAGGATGCCCTGCACCACGCCATATTCATCCACCACGAACACCATGCGCGTGGCCCGCTCGCGGAACTGCTCCAGCAGCTCCATGCCGCTCAGCGTCTCGGGCACGAACACGGCCGGCTCGGCAAACACCTGCAGGCCACCCTCCTGCCCCTCGGACTGAAGCGTCAGCAGGCGCGGCAGGTGCACCACGCCCACCACCTCGTCCAGGCCGCCCCGGCACACCGGGTACCAGGAGTGGCCACCCGCCACCGCGCGGCGCACCGCCTCGTCCACCGGCTCGTCGGCATCCAGCCAGGCCACGTCGGAGCGCGGCACCATGATGGAGGTCAGTTGCCGGTCGTCGAGCTGGAACACATTGCGCACCATCTGGTGTTCGTGTGCCTCGATGATGCCGGCGTCCACACCCTCTTCCAGGCTGGCGTTGATTTCCTCTTCGGTCACCTGCTGGTTGTCACCGCCCTTGAAAGGCAGCATCCTGAGCACCGCCTGGGTGGTGATGGCCAGCAGGCTCACAAACGGCCGGGCGATGCGCGCCACCCACGCCATGGGCCGCGAGACCCAACGCGACACCTGCTCCGGGTACATCTGGCCGATGCGCTTGGGCACCAGCTCGCCGAACACGATGGTGACAAAGGTGATGACCACCACCACGATCGCAGTGGCCGTGATGTCGGCCGACCCTTCGGGCAGCCCCCATACGATCAGACGCTCGGCCAGGGGGCCGCTGAAGGCAGCCTCGCCCACGATGCCATTGAGCATGCCGATGGAGGTGATGCCGACCTGGATGGACGACAGGAACTGGGTCGGGTTCTCAAGCAGCTGCAGCGCGGTCTGCGCGCCCTTGTCGCCCGATTCGGCCAGGGCCAGCAGGCGGGCCTTGCGGCTCGAAGCCAGGGCCAGCTCCGACATGGCGAAGGCCCCGTTGAGCACCGTCAGGAAGACGATCAGGAGGATGTCCATAATTTGCGGATGTCAATGTACCTGATTGGAGATGTGCAGGGCTGTGACGCCGCGCTGGGGCGGCTGCTCTCGCACATCGGTTTTTCGCCCAGCCGCGACCGTTTCGTCGTGCTGGGGGATCTCGTGAACCGCGGACCGGACTCGTTGGCCGTGCTGCGCCGGCTGCGCGCGCTGGAGGGCTCGGCCGAGGCGCTGCTGGGCAACCACGATTTGCACCTGCTGGCCCTGGCGCACGGCATACGCCCCGCGCACCGGCACGACACTCTGGCGCCGCTGCTGGCAGCCCCCGACCGCGACGCGCTGCTGCAGTGGCTGACACAGCGTCCGCTGGCGCTGCTGCGCGAGGGCTGGCTGCTGGTGCACGCAGGGGTGTTGCCACAGTGGGAGGTGGACCACGTGCTCGCACTGGCCACCGAGGTGCAGACCGCACTGCGTGCGGACCCGCAGGCATTTCTCGCACGCATGTACGGCAACCAGCCTGACCGCTGGAGCGACGACCTGCAGGGGCCGGACCGCTGGCGTGTGGTCGTCAACGCGCTGACACGCCTGCGTTTCTGCAGCGCTGACGGGGTGATGGAGTTCGACACGAAGGACGGCACGGGCGCCGCGCCACCGGGCTTCATGCCGTGGTTCGATGTGCCCGGGCGACGCAGCGCGGGCACGCGCGTGGCATTCGGGCACTGGTCCACGTTGGGCCTTGTACGACGCCCCGACCTGCTGGCGCTGGACACGGGCTGCGTCTGGGGCGGTTGCCTGAGCGCGGCGCGCCTGGACGCCGACGGTGAGGTGGCTGAGGTGCTGAAGGTCGAATGTCCTCAGGAACAGGTACCGGGCTGACCACCGGGCTGGCGGCACGCGGCCGGCTCAGCCCACCGCCTTGAACAGCGCTGCGACCTTCTTCTTGGTCTTGATGTTGGGCGACAGGCCGGTGCGCTGCGGCTTGTCAGTCCCCTCCCACGCGGGCTTGGCATCGGTGTCCAGGCTGGGTTCGTAGGGCTTGTCAAAAAACGGGTCAGCCGGCGCACGCGCGGGCCGCGGCACACGCGCAGGACGCGGCGCCTCGTCGCGCGAACCAGAGGCAGCAGCGTCCTTCCAGGCACGCTGCCCATCGTTGAAGCGGCTGCCACGCGGCGGGGCTTCAGGCTCCACGGCGACGAACTCGGCCTTCTTGCCGATCAGCTTCTCGATGTCGGTCAGCAGGCGGGTGTCACGCCCGGTGACAAAGGACATCGCCAGGCCCGAGGCACCGGCGCGCCCGGTGCGGCCGATGCGGTGCACGTAATCCTCGGCGTTGAACGGCAGGTCGAAGTTGAACACCGCCGGCACGTCCTTGATATCCAGGCCGCGTGCGGCCACATCGGTACAGACCAGCAGATCGACCTGCCCCTGCTTGAAGGCCTCGAGGGCCTTCAGGCGCTCGTCCTGGCTCTTGTCGCCGTGCAAGGCCGTGGCGTTCAGGCCATCGCGCTCCAGCGAACGGGCCAGGCGGGCACAACCCAGCTTGCTGTTCACGAACACGAAAGCCTGCTTGACGCCGCGCTCGCGCAGCAGCTGGCGCAGCACGGCGCGCTTGTCGTCGTCTTCGACGCGGTAGAAGCACTGCTCCACCGTCGCAGCGGTGGCATTGGAGCGCACAACCTCGATGGTCACCGGATCCTGCAGGTAGCTGGAGGCCAGGCGCTTGATCTCGGGCGAGAACGTGGCACTGAACAGCAGCGTGGTGCGCTGCTTGGGCAGGTAGCTCAGGATGCGCTGCAGGTCGGGCAAAAAGCCGATGTCCAGCATGCGGTCGGCCTCGTCAAGCACAACGTACTCGACCTGGTTGAGCACGCAGTTCTTGGCTTCGATGTGGTCCAGCAGGCGCCCAGGCGTGGCCACCAGCACTTCCACGCCCTTTTTCAGCTCCAGGGTCTGGGGCTTCATGTCCATGCCGCCAAACACCACCGTGCTGCGCAGCTGGGTGTGTTTGGCGTAGAGCTTGATCTGTTCGGCCACCTGGTCGGCCAGTTCGCGCGTGGGCAGCAGCACCAGCGCACGCACCGGGTGTCGCGCTGGCGAGGTGGAAGCGTTCTCGTGCTTGAGCAGGCGCTGCAGCAGCGGCAGCGAAAAGGCAGCCGTCTTGCCGGTACCGGTCTGGGCAGCACCCATCACGTCACGGCCTTCCAGCACCACGGGAATCGCCTGCGCCTGAATGGGCGTCATGCTCTCGTAGCCCATGTCGGCCACGGCACGCGCCAGCGTGGGCGCGAGGTTCAGTTGGGAAAAAGCGTTCGTCATTACGACGCGTATTGTCTCACTTTGAGCGCAAGGCCTTGTTTTTGCTTGGCTTTCAGACAAGGGCAGGCGCGGGCTCGCTCGTGGGATGGCCCCGGAAATCGGTCCAGCAGCGCCGGGTGAAGTCGTAGAGCTTGCAGCGGCGGGCGGTGTCAAAGTACCAGCGCCAGGAAAAATCCTGGACCACGATACGCCCGGGCAAGGCTTCCTCCAGCAGCTGCTGGGCCTTTTTCAACCGGTAAAGCGGGATGCCCATGTCCAGGTGGTGGGCGGTGTGCTCCATGATGTGGTGCATCCAGCCGCCCCAGCGCCAGGGAAAGCGCAGGTGCACCGTGGTGGAGACAAAAGGTGCGGCGCGCGCCCAGGCCACCTTGTCGTCATGCCACTGCACGCGGGTGTGGGTGTGGTGCACATAAACCACGAAGCCGATCATGGCGTTCCAGAACAGGAAGGGCAGCACAAAACCCGCACCCACCAGCAGCCCTGCCGATTGCCCCGTGGCCCGGGCGGCAGCCAGCAGCCCCGCAATCCACAGCGCGGCGGTGGCAACCACGAACAGGCCATCCCACACAAAAACCGGCCGGCGCGAGCCCATGTAAGTCTTGCGGGGAAACAGCATGCGCAACCACCACATCTCGATCAGGTAGTACAGCGCCGGTCCCCAGCCGCTGCGGTAGGTGCGCTCCAGCGCACGGCGCCAGGCCGGCAGCGCCTGGTACTCGGCCCGGGTCAGTGGCGCCCAGACAAAATCCACGCCCTTGAGGTTGGTGTAGCCGTGATGCACCACGTTGTGGCCCACCTCCCACAGGCTGTAGGGCGTGAGCGAAGGTGCCAGCGCGATGCGTCCCAGGATGCGGTTGAGCCGGCGGTGGGGCGTGTAGCTCTGGTGGCAGGCGTCGTGGCCGATGATGAACAGCCGACCGATCAGGAAGCCTGCCGCCAGGCCGCAGAGCAGCTTGGCCCAGACGGCATCAAGCCCCACGACTCCGGCCATCAGGGCTGCAAACAGGGCGAGGTCGGCAACCAGCAGGGCCACGGCCAGCGCGGTGCGTGGCTCGACGATGGGGGCCAGCCACCCACGCATCACCTTGCGGTGTGGCAACGGTTGCTGGGGAGGGACCGGGCATTCCGGGGGCAGGTGACGGGGCGTTTCAGACATGCCCGGCATGCTAGCCAGCCCCTCCGTCCGTCCGCTTGACCTGGGTCAAAATCCCGATCTGTGGCAAAACGGCTACAATAGCGGGCTTTGCTGGCAACATCCACAAACTCGTAAAGGATCACTCACATGGCAACCGCCAAGCCCAAGAAAAAGAACCCCCGTCTGGCATCCGGCCGCAAACGCGCCCGCCAGGACGTCAAACTGAACGCCGCGAACACCTCGCTGCGCTCCAAATACCGCACCGCCGTCAAGAACGTCGAGAAGGCCGTTCTGGCCGGCGACAAGACCAAGGCCACCGAACTGTTTGCCAAGATGCAAGGCGTGGTGGACACCATCGCCGACAAGGGCATCTTCCACAAGAACAAGGCCGCTCGCGACAAGAGCCGCCTGTCCGCCAAGGTGAAAGCCCTGGCCCAAGCCGCCGCCTGAAGGCCACCTCAGGTACAGCCCGGAGCGCTACGCCGCTCCGCCGTTTGAAACGGTGCGCTGCCAGCAAAGCAAAAAGCCGTCGCAAGACGGCTTTTTTGTTGCCTGTCGCCTTTCAGCCCTTGGGTTTTTCGTCGGGCATCAGGCAGGCTTCGACCACCTGCAGTTCGTTGTCGCGCGCGAAGTTCATGCAGAAGTCCCAGGCCATGGGCTCGGCCTCGCGCAGATCGGTATGGACCACCACACACTTCACGCCGCCCAGCGTGGTGGGAATGCACCAGGGGGAATAGCTCAGGTGGCTGCCCGGGTGAGCGCCGCCGGGGCGAAAACCGCTCATGACACCCGCCAGTCGCTCGGCCCAGTCGCTGGGCCGGAAGGTCTTGCCGTTGAGCGTGACGCCCTGGATGAAGACTTCTTTGGCGGAGGAAGTGACCATGGGGTGGCGGCCAGACGAGGTTTTGGGAGAACCGCTAGTGTGCCGGGATCGCCGGCTGTTGCGGTGCAGCAAGTATTCTATCTTATATAAGACTTAGGCATGGCTGCAGGCATTGCAGTGATGCCGAATTGTCATCCAGACCGCAAGGGGCGTGGTTCTAGAATGTCACTTCAACGGCCCCACTCTCGTTGGGCCGCTTTCTTTTGTCGGAGACCTGAATGACCGCTTTCATCGAAGCCGCCTCGCCGCATGTCATGAACACCTATGGCCGCGTGCCCATTGCGCTGTCGCATGGCCGAGGCAGCCGCGTGTGGGACGTGAACGGCAAGGAGTACCTGGACGCGCTGGGCGGCATTGCGGTCAACACCCTGGGTCACGCCCACCCAAAGCTGGTGCCGGCGCTGCAGGACCAGGTGGCCAAGCTCATCCACAGCAGCAACTACTACCACGTGCCCAACCAGGAGGTGCTGGCCCGAAAGCTGGTGGAGCTCTCCGGCATGACCAACGTGTTCTTCTGCAGCACCGGCCTGGAAGCCAACGAGGCCGCACTCAAGCTGGCGCGCAAATACGGCCACGACAAGGGCATCACTCAGCCGAAGATCGTGGTCTATGAAAAGGCCTTCCATGGCCGCTCCATCGCCACGCTGTCGGCCACGGGCAACCCCAAGGTGCAGGCCGGCTTCGGCCCGCTGGTGGAAGGTTTCATCCGCGTGCCGCTCAACGACATCGAGGCGCTGAAACAGGCCACCGAAGGCGACGGGGACGTGGTGGCCGTGTTCTTCGAGACCATCCAGGGCGAAGGAGGCGTGAACCCCATGCGCGTCGAATACCTCCAGCAGGTACGCAAACTGTGCGACCAGCGCGGCTGGCTGCTGATGATCGACGAGGTGCAGTGTGGCGTGGGCCGGACCGGCAAGTGGTTCGCCCACCAGTGGGCCGGCATCGTGCCCGACGTGATGCCCCTGGCCAAGGGCCTGGGCTCGGGCGTGCCCATTGGCGCGGTGGTGGCTGGCCCCAAGGCAGCCCACATCTTTCAGCCCGGTAACCACGGCACCACCTTCGGCGGCAACCCGCTGGCCATGCGTGCCGGCGTGGAGACGCTGCGCATCATGGAAGAGGACGGCCTGCTGGACAACGCCGCGCAGGTGGGCGCCCACCTGCGCGCCGCGCTGGAGCGCGAGCTGGGCGGCCAATCCGGCCTGAAAGAGATTCGCGGTCAGGGCCTGATGCTCGGTGTGGAGCTGACCCAGCCTTGTGGCGTGCTGGTGGGCCGTGCGGCCGAAGCCGGCCTGCTGATCAGCGTCACCGCCGACAGCGTGATACGCCTGGTGCCGCCGCTGATCCTCACCCGCGCCGAAGCGGACGAGATCGTTGCCAAGCTGGTGCCGCTGGTGAAAGCCTTCTGGAAGGAGCAGCCATGAGCATTCGCCACTACCTGCAGTTCAAGGATCTCGCGGCCAACGAATACGCCCACCTGCTCGAGCGCGCGCGTTTCATCAAGGCCAAGTTCAAGGCGGTGGAGAAGTACCAGCCCTTTGCCGACCCCGACCGTACGCTGGCCATGATCTTCGAGAAGGCCAGCACGCGCACCCGGGTGAGCTTCGAGGCCGGCATGTACCAGATGGGTGGCAGCGTGGTGCACCTGACCACGGGCGACAGCCAGCTGGGCCGCGCCGAACCCATAGAGGACAGCGCCCGCGTGATCAGCCGCATGGTCGACATCGTGATGATCCGCACCTTCGAGCAAAAAAAGATCGAGGCCTTTGCCGCGCACTCACGCGTGCCGGTCATCAACGGCCTGACCAACGAGTACCACCCCTGCCAGATCCTGGCCGACATCTTCACCTACATCGAATACCGCGGCCCTATCCAGGGCAAGGTGGTGGCCTGGGTGGGTGACGGCAACAACATGGCCAACACCTGGCTGCAGGCAGCCGAGATCCTGGGCTTCACCGTGCATGTGAGCACCCCCAGCGGCTACGAGATCGACCCGGCCGTGGCAGGCGTGAAGAACACCGGCTGCTACAAGGTCTTCAAAGACCCGCGCGAAGCCTGCAAGGGGGCCGACCTCGTCACCACCGATGTGTGGACCAGCATGGGCTACGAAGCCGAGAACGAGGCCCGCCGCAAGGCTTTCGCGCAGTGGTGCGTGGACGAAGCCATGATGCGCCACGCCAAGCCCGACGCACTCTTCATGCATTGCCTGCCGGCCCACCGCGGCGAAGAGGTCACCGCCGAAGTGATCGACGGCCCGCAGTCGGTGGTGTGGGACGAAGCCGAGAACCGCATGCACGTGCAAAAGGCGCTGATGGAGTACCTGCTCCTGGGCAAAGTCTGACCCCATGTCCGCCTGTCAGACCTGTGGTGCGTGCTGCGCCTGCTTCCGGGTCGATTTCTCGGTTCACGAGGTCGATGAGGAAGGTGGCAGCGTCCCCTCGGGTCTGGTGGTCGAGGTCAATGACAGCCTGCGGCGCATGCGGGGCACCGACCATGCCTTACCCCGTTGCGCTGCACTGACTGGCAAGGTCGGCCAGCAAGCGAGCTGCGGCATCTACGAATGGCGCCCCTCGCCCTGCCGCGAGTTTGAAGAGGGCAGCGACGCCTGCGAACGCGCCCGCGCGCGCCACGGCCTGAGCGCGCTCACGGCGTTGCGGGCAACGGCACCGGCAGCCCCCCCAGCCGGCCCTTGAACTCCTGCAGCGAGAAGTGCGACTGCACGTGCCGAACGCCCGGCAGCCGGTGCAGCTTTTGCTGCAACAGGCTGGAATAGTGGTCCAGGTCGCGCGCCACCACCGCAATGAGGAAGTCCGACGGGCCCGAGATCGCGTGGAACATGACCACCTCGGGAATCTGGGCCACCGCTTCCTCGAACGCCTGCGACACCGGTTCGTTCTGGTGATCAATGCCCACCAGCACAAATGACAACACGCCATAGCCCAGCGAACGGCGGTCCAGTGCTGCGTGATAGCCACGTATCACGCCCTCTTCTTCGAGGCGGCGGATGCGCCGCCAGGCCGGTGATTGCGACAGGTGCGCAACCTGCGCGAGTTCGCCCGAGGTCAGCCGGGCGTCGTCCTGCATGGCGCGCAGCAGCAAACGGTCGGTACGGTCGATTTCCATTGCGTCCTCACCCCATTTTTGGGCTATTGATGCATAAATTATCCAATTTTTTACGCATTCAAGCCTAACTGTTCAGACTCCCTAGAATCCAGCAAATAGCCCGAACCCGACCATGCCAGCCACGTCGCCCCGCCTCTGGGACATTTCGCCCCCGGTACACACCGCCAGCCCGGTGTTCCCCGGTGACACGCCCTACAGCCAGCAATGGGCCGCCTCCATAGGCCCCGGCTGTCCGGTCAACGTCAGCGCCATCACGCTCTCGCCGCACGTGGGTGCCCATGCCGATGCGCCACTGCACTACGACCCGCAGGGCCTGCCCATTGGCGAAGTGCCGCTGGACGCTTTCATCGGCCCCTGCCGGGTGATTCACGCCATAGCTTGCCGGCCGCTGGTGGAATGGCACCACATCGCCCACGCCACACAAGGCTTGCCGCCGCGCGTGCTGGTACGCACCTACACCCACATGCCGCAAGACCGCTGGGACGGCGCGCTGGCCGGCTACGCCCCGCAAGTAGTGGAGCGTTTCGCCGCACTGGGCGTGAAGCTCATCGGCATAGACACCGCCAGCATCGACCCCGCCGAGAGCAAGACGCTGGACAGCCACCAGGTGATACGGCGGCACGGCATGCGGGTACTGGAGAATCTCGTGCTCGACGACGTGCCCGAAGGCGACTACGAACTCATTGCCCTGCCCCTCAAACTGACCCAGGCCGACGCCAGCCCCGTGCGCGCCGTCCTGCGCGACCTCTGATTTTTTGCAACGGAAGCCCCCATGACGACCTCTCTGTTCTCGCACGTGCCCGCCTACGGCGGCGACCCCATCCTCACCCTGATGGAAACCTTCCAGAAGGATGCGCGCCCCAACAAGGTCAGCCTGTCCATTGGCATCTACTTCGATGAAGAAGGCCGCCTGCCGGTGCTCGAATCGGTGCGCCGCGCCGAAGCCTCCGGGCTGGAGAAGATCGGCCCGCGCCCCTACCTGCCCATGGAAGGCGCCGCCGCTTACCGCAACGCGGTGCAAATGCTGGTGTTCGGTGCCGAGCACGAAGCCGTGGCAAGTGGCCGCATCGCCACCCTGCAGAGCCTGGGCGGCTCGGGCGCGCTCAAGGTGGGCGCCGATTTTCTCAAGCGCTACTTCGACAGCTCGGAAGTCTGGGTCAGCGACCCGACCTGGGAGAACCACGTCGCCCTGTTCGAAGGTGCCGGCTTCAAGGTCCACACCTACCCCTATTACGACGCCAAGACCGGCGGCCTGCGTTTCGACGAGATGGTCGCCGCCTTCAAGGCCTTGCCGGCACGCAGCATCGTGCTGCTGCACGCCAGCTGCCACAACCCGACGGGCGTGGACCTGACCCAGTCCCAGTGGCAGCAGCTCATTCCCGTCATCGCCGAGCGCGGACTGATCCCCTTCGTGGACATGGCCTACCAGGGCTTCGGCGACGGCCTCGCCGAAGACGCCTTCTCCATCCGCGCGCTCGCCAGCGCCGGCGTGCAGTTCTTCGTGGCCAACTCGTTCTCCAAGAACTTCTCCCTCTACGGTGAACGCTGCGGCGGCCTGCATGTGGTCTGTGCCGACGCGGCTGCCGCCGACACGGTGCTGGGCCAGCTCAAGGCCACAGTGCGCCGCAACTACTCCAGCCCGCCCACGCACGGCGAGGTGGTCATCACCAAAGTGCTGTCCGATCCAGAGCTGTTCGCGCTGTGGCAAAAAGAGCTGGCCGAGATGCGAGAGCGCATCAAGGCCATGCGCGAAGGCTTGCACCGGGTGCTGAACGAGCACTTCAAGGGCGCGCGCAACTTCGACTACTTCCTGACCCAGCGTGGCATGTTCAGCTACACCGGCCTCAGCGCCGCGCAGGTGGACACCCTGCGCGACCAGCACGCGGTGTACCTGGTGCGTTCGGGCCGCATGTGCATGTCGGGCCTGAGCACCCAGAATGTGGGCTACGTGGCCAACGCCATGGCCCAGGTGCTCTGACCCCAGTTCCGGAGCGCCCGCACATGTGCCCCCACGCCCACGGCAGCACGCCCGCCTCGGTGCCCGAGTCCATCGTGCACGAGGAAAAGGCACAGCTGGATTTCAGCCGCAGCATGAGCTACGGCGACTATCTCCAGCTCGACCAGATCCTCAACGCGCAGCAGCCCCGCTCGCCCGCACACGACGAACTGCTGTTCATCGTTCAGCACCAGACCAGCGAACTCTGGATGAAGCTGATGCTGCACGAGCTGCGCGGTGCCATCCGCAACGTCGCCAACGACGAGCTGGGCGCCGCCTTCAAGATGCTGGCGCGCGTGAGCCGCATCATGGAGCAGCTGGTGCATGCCTGGGACGTGCTCTCCACCATGACACCGCCCGAGTACAGCGCCATGCGGCCCTACCTGGGCGCCTCCAGCGGCTTCCAGAGCTACCAGTACCGTTGCATCGAGTACTCGCTGGGCAACAAGAACCCGGCCATGCTCAAACCCCACGAGCACCGACCCGACCTGCTGGCGCTGGTGCGCGAGTCCTTCGACGCGCCCTCGCTGTACGACGAATCGCTGCGCCTGCTGGCACGCCGGGGCATCGCCGTTCCCGCCGAGTACCTGGAGCGCGACTGGAGCCAGCCCTATGTGGCCAGCGACGCG
This sequence comes from Synechococcus sp. UW140, assembly GCA_943368755.1. Taxonomy (GTDB): domain Bacteria; phylum Pseudomonadota; class Gammaproteobacteria; order Burkholderiales; family Burkholderiaceae_C; genus Hydrogenophaga. Next base: position 14,207 of record CALRLO020000010.1, read on the forward strand.
GTGGAACAGGCCTGGCTCACCGTCTACCGCAACCCCAAGGAATACTGGGACCTCTACCAGCTGGGCGAGGAACTGACCGACCTGGAAGACGCCTTCCGCCTCTGGCGCTTCCGCCACGTGACCACGGTGGAACGCGTGATCGGCTTCAAGCGCGGCACCGGTGGTACCGGTGGCGTGAGCTACCTGCGCAAGATGCTGGACGTGGTGCTGTTCCCCGAAATCTGGAAACTCCGGACGGACCTGTAACCCACCCCCGCGCCGCGCCTGCGGCGCGTCACCCCATCAAGGGGGCAACATCAGCAGGCCGGCAAAGCCGGCTCTGCGATGTTCCCTGTCAAGCCGCTGCCACGTGGCGACTGTGGGTTCACTGCGGTTTGATGTTCGCCTTCTGGATCACCGCCGCCATCTTGGTGGTGTCCGCCTTGATGCGATTGCCCAGCCCCTCGGGCGAGGTGCCCGCCACCTGCCAGCCCTGCGTGAAGATGCGCTGACGGATTTCCGGATCGCGCACGATGTCGGCCAGCAGGCCCGACACCTTGCTCACCACCGGCTTGGGCAGGCTGTTGGGCGCGGCCACCGCGTTCCAGATCTCCAGCTGGAAGCCCTTGATGCCGCCCTCGGCCACACTGGGCACGTTGGGCACCAGCGAGCTGCGGCCCAGCGAGGTGACGCCCACCGCCTTGAGCTTGCCCGCCGACACCTGCGCCATGGCCAGGCCCGGCGGCAGCAGCGACAGCTGCACATCCCCCGCCACCATGGCCGTGATCACCTGCGGGTTGCCCTGGTAAGGCACGTGCACCGCCTCGATGCCAGCGGTGGATTTCAGCAGCTCCATGCCGATGTGTGCCACCGTCCCAATGCCGGGCGTGCCGTAGTTCCACTTGCCACCGGCCGCCCGCGCCGCCGCCAGCATGCCCGGCACATCGCCCGGCACCGAGGCCGCCGCCGCCAGGACCAGGGGCGCAGTGGCCAGCAGCGATACCGGCTGCAGGTCCTTCAGCGGGTCGTAGGTGGTGGCCGGGTTCAGGATCTTTGCGATGGTCAGGTTGCCATTGATCATCAGCCCCAGCGTGTGGTCATCGGTGGCGCGTGACACCAGGTCGGCGGCCACGTTGCCACCCGCACCGGGGCGGTTCTCCACCACCACAGGCTGGCCCAGCGCCTTGGCCAGAGGCTCGGCAATGGTGCGGGCCATCAGGTCCGGCGACGAGCCGCCGGGAAAGCCGACGATGAGGCGCACCGGCTTGGTGGGCCAGGCGCCGCCCTGCGCCCAGGCGCCGGACAACGCGAGTGCGGCTGCAAGGCCGATGGTGGACTGGATCACGAGGCGGCGGGAGGGTTTGGACTGGGTCATGGCGCGTCTGTGGAAACGTTGGCGGGAAAGTTGGAACCGGCAACCTTAACCGATGCCCATCAGATTTCCCCATGGTTTAAAAAGTATCAAAAACAGCATAATCGTTAGCCATCGAAGGCAAGCAACGCCCACAAATTTCAGCGAAAGGCCAGACATGGGTATCCAGGATCGCGACTACTGGCGGGAGTGGCACCGGGAACGGGAAGACAGCAACGGATTTCGCCGCCGGCCACCCGAGCCCCCAGGCGCGCAATGGCACTGGAGCCTCAAAGTCTTGGTCTGGCTGCTGATTGCCGGGACCCTGTTCGCGGTATTCAAGCGCGTTGAACCGCGTCGCAACACCCCACGCCCGGCCGCCGCTTCCACGCAGGACTCGCCGACACCCACACAACCGCCATGGCCTGCAGCGCCATCGCCGTCGCAGACATTTCAGCCACCCCACTCTGGATACGCCCTACCCGCACCAGCCCCTACACCAGCACCCATTCCATCACGGGTCACCATCTATCTATGCAAGGACTACAGCGGCGGGATGTTCTGGGCATCCAACCACTGCAGCCAGCACCGTGCGTTGATCGACCGTATGGAATCGGTACCCAGCAACCTGCCCTGGGACCAGCAGGTGCTTCTGGCCCAACAGGCGCGCAACCGGGCTGCCGAATTGACCAGACCACCGCCCGTGATGGAAAGCCGCACAGTTATCGTGAATAACATGGGGAATACCGCAGCCTGCGAAGCTCTGGAGCAGCACATCGTTCATCTGGATGCGATGGCGCGCCAGCCGCAGAGCGCGCAGATGCAGGACTGGATCAAGGCGCAGAAAGCGGATGCGCGGAGCCAGCAGTTCAGGTTGAGGTGTTGAGTATTGAGTGTGGGAAACGGCCGGCAGCGGTGCAGCGTGTGCCGACATCTGCGTTTGTAAACAGTTGCTCGTGACGGGATCGAGGTCGACTCCCGTTGTGAGGTTTCCGCCACCGGGCCACTGCGGCCGTCGGCATAGACCAGCTGTGCACCCGCCCGCTGTCTCCTTCACCTTGCGGCGCTGGCAAGCAGCGAAATCAGGCGCTTTGCAACAGGTGGCACATAGCTGTTTTCTCGGTAGGTGACGACAAGACGCCGGTGCATGGTGGCTTCTTTGACAGGCACCTCTCTGAGTTGTGAACTTGTGGTCGCTTGGTCCAGATGATGTCTGGAAATGAAGCTCAGCAAGCCCGTCTCGGCAATGAGCGTAGGAAGCATCAGCAACATGGTGCTTTCCACCTGCACCCGAGGGCGAGGCAGTTGTTTGCGATCAAAAGTATGGTCCAACCAGTCGCGGGTCGGTGCACCAGGGGGTTGCAGGACCCAGCGGTACCGGGTCAGGTCACGCAGGGTCGGCTTGATGTTGTGAATTTCGTGTCCGACGCTGGCTGCCACGACGATGGTGTCGGCGGTCAAGACCTGTGAAACGAATCCCGACTCTTCGGCACCCTCCGTTCCCACCATCAGGTCGATTTCACCTGCGCGCAATAGTGGGCGAAGCGTGTCCACCAGCCCGACCACTGTTTTCATGGTGACCTCTGGTGCCTCGGCCATCAACTCGCGGGCAGCATTCGGCAGCAGGAACTGCGCTGCGGTGGGAACAATGCCCAGGCGGATATGGCCCGACAGTCCAAGGCCGATATCGCCAATTTCCCGCCTGGCGTCGTCCATGTCAAATCGCATCCGCTGTGCCCATTTCTGCAGCACCCGACCCGCCGCCGTGAGACGGATACCCCGGCCATCCTTCTCAAAAAGTGGCGCACCACACTCTTCTTCCAGCCGGCGTATGCAACTGGTCAGCGCAGGCTGGGTGCGGTGCAGGCGCCGGGTGGCCTGACCGATGTGTTCCAGCTCGGCGATAGTCTCGAAGTAGCGGAGGTCGCGCAGGTCCATACCAAAAGTCAGATTGATGAATATCAAGAAATAATCGATTGGACTGTAAGTGTTCGGCCCGGAATACTCAAGCCCACAAACGGGATGCCTGCGCGGTTGCAGGGAACCCAAAGCACTGGAGACAACCCATGAACCTGCGCCTGACCCGCCGCGCCCTGATCGCTCTGACCGTCACAACCTTTGCAGCCGGTGCCAGCGCCCAGGCATTCCCCAACAAGCCCATCCGCGTGGTCGTGCCTTTCCCTGCCGGCGGCGGTACCGACGTGATTGCCCGCGAAGTCACGCAGAAAGTGACCGCCACCACGGGATGGACTTTCGTGATCGAGAACAAGGCGGGCGCGGGGGGCAACATCGGTGTGGACGCCGCAGTCAAATCGCCGGCAGACGGCTACACCATCGTGCTGGGGCAGACCAGCAACCTGGCCATCAACGCCACGCTGTACGACAAGATGCCGTACGACTCGCAAAAGGATCTGGCCCCCATCGTTCTGGTGGCCAATGCCCCCCTGGTGGTGGTCACCAGCAGTGCCTCGACTTTCAAGACGCTGGGCGACGTGCTGAAAGCGGCCAAGGCCAAGCCCGGCGCGGTGAACTACGCGACCTCAGGCAACGGCACCGTGGCACACCTGACCATGGAGCTGTTCCAGAACGCCGCGGCCACCAAGCTGCAGCACGTGCCCTACAAAGGCGCCGCTCAGGCCATGACCGATGTGGTCAGCGGCAACGTGGAGCTCTACACCTCCTCCGTGCCAACACTCCTGGGCCAGATCAAGCAGGGCAAGCTGCGCGCGCTGGCCGTCACGTCGGCCAACCGCGTGGACGACCTGCCCGAGGTGCCCACGATCAACGAATCGGGCTTCAAGGGATTTGACGCTGTGACATGGTTCGGCTTCCTGGCGCCCGCCGGTACGCCCAAGGATGTGGTGGCCCGGCTCAACGCTGAGTTCAACAAGGCCCTTTCACAGGCCGATCTGCGCAAGAAGCTGGGTGACCAGGGCGCCGAGCCCGTGGGCGGAACCCCCGAGCAGTTCGCGTCACTCATCAAGGACGAGATCGGGCGCTGGGGCAAGGTCGTCAAGGAATCGGGCGCGCGCAACGAGTGAAGCCAGGCGCCGCAGGCGCCACCCCATTCAACCCCCGCCAGCCCGAGCGCTGGCCATTCATCAGGAGATCTTTCATGGGTCAAGCCGCTGCATTGCCCGATGTCATCCGGGACTTCGAACGGGTCGATGCCACCACCGTGGCAAAGGCCGCCGTGTTTCCATCGTCCATCCTGGCCGACGTGGCCGGTCGCCGTGGGGCGCTGAGCGGCCGTATCGCCCCGCTGGCGCCGACCATGCGGTTTGCCGGGCCGGCGCTGACGGTCGAAGTCCGTCCGGGCGACAACCTGATGATCCATGCCGCCATGGCGCTCGCGAAGCCGGGCGACGTGATCCTGGTTGACGGCAAAGGCGACCTGAGCAGCGCCCTGATGGGCGAGATCATGTCGCAGCAATGTGTGGCGCTGGGCGTGGCCGCCGTGGTGATCGATGGCGCGGTGCGCGACAGCGAAGCCATCCGCGAGCTGGGCTTCCCGATGTACGCCGCCGGCCTCAACCCGAACGGCCCCACCAAATCGGTGGCGGGCCGGGTGAACCACCCCATTTCCATCGGCGGCGTGACGGTCAATCCGGGGGACCTGGTGGTGGGTGACGCCGATGGTGTGACCGTGATCGAACGCGCCAAGGCGGCCGCGATGTTGCCGCTGGCACACGAGAAGGTGGCCGCAGAGACCAAGCGCATCGCGCAGATCAAGAGCCGCGAGGCCCTGGCACCGTCCTGGCTGGGTGCAGCCCTGCGCGCCGCCGGCGTGCTCAAGGAAGGGGAGACGCTGTGAGCAAGCGCCCTGTATTGCTGGTAACGGCCGCAGATCTGGCTCCGCAGGCCCTGGCCTTGCTGACCGAGTTCGACGTCGTGTACGCGGGCAAGACGCCCACCGAGGAAGACGTCATTGCCTTGTGCCGGCAGCACGACCCTGTGGCCATCATCGTGAGGTACAGCAAGGTCGGTGCAGCCGCCATGGACGCGGCGCCCAGCCTGCGCGTCATCTCCAAGCACGGCAGCGGCACCGATACCATCGACAAACAGGCTGCGGCCGCACGTGGTATCCAGGTGGTGGCGGCCGTGGGCGCCAACGCAGCAGCGGTGGCGGAGCAGGCGCTGGCGCTGTTGCTGGCCTGTGCCAAGTCGGTGGTCACCCTGGACCGGCGCATGCACGCCGGGCATTGGGACAAGTCCACGCACAAGAGCATCGAGCTCGAGGGCCGCACGGTGGGTGTGGTGGGTCTGGGTGCGATTGGCTTGCGCTTTGCCAAGGTTGCCGATGCGATGGGCATGCGGGTACTGGGTTTCGACCCTTACGCCCATCAGTTGCCGGAGTTCATTCGGTCTGTTGACCTGGACACCATCTGGCGGGAGTCAGACGCCATTTCATTGCATTGCCCACTGACACCCGACAACGCTCAACTGATCAACGCCACCACCCTGGCCGCATGCAAGCGCGGTGTGCTCATCGTCAACACCGCACGCGGCGGGCTGATTGATGAGGCGGCTTTGCTCTCGGCCGTGAAGTCCGGACACGTGGGCAGTGCCGGACTCGACAGCTTCGTCGTGGAGCCCATGACCGCGCCGCACCCCTTCCACGGCGAAGATGGCATCGTGCTCAGCCCGCATATTGGCGGCGTGACGGCTGACGCCTACGTCAAGATGGGCGTTGCAGCTGCAAAAAATGCACTTGCGGTGCTCAACGGGTGAACCACCATGACCCGGCGTTGGAAACAATCACCGCCAGGCGCTCACTGGGGCGAGTTTGGTGACGACGACCAGCGGGGTCGCATGAACCTCGTGACCCCCGCCAAGGTGCTGGAGGGCATCGCCGAAGTTCGTACAGGACGCACCTTCTGCCTGTCGCTTCCGCTGGACGTTCCCGGTGGCACCGCGCTCAACCCGCGGCGCCAGCCGCCCCAGCGTTTTGCGGTGCTGCGGGATGGCAGGAGCGCCGGGCAGCAAGGGTTCTGCTGGTCTTACGCCAGCGAAGACCCGGAACTCACCGACGTTGTCAACGACGACGTGGTGCTGATGAGCTTGCAATACTCGACGCAGTGGGACAGCCTGGCTCACATCGGCGCCCATTTCGATGCAGACGGCGACGGGGTTGCTGAGGCGGTGTTCTACAACGGCTACCGGGCGGGCCACGATATCCGACCAGGCATCGAGAACGCGCAAGCAGCAAACGCCTATGCCCGTTTCCCCGGCCCTCAGGCGGATGCCCTTGGCATAGAGCACCTGGCAGAACATGGTGTTCAAGGCCGCGGCGTGATGGTGGACCTCGAACATCACGTTGGGCGAGTACGCACTGCAGTCGGCTACGACCAGCTGATGCGGATTCTGGACGCCGACAAGGTCGAGATAGAGCCAGGTGACATGGTGTGCCTGCACACCGGTTTTGCCGATACCTTGCTGGCCATGAACCGGTCACCCGACCTCAACCGCCTGCATCAGACGGGTAGTGGGCTGGATGGATGGGACCAGAAGCTGCTGAACTGGATTGTGGACACCCGCCTTGCCTGCCTGCTGGCAGACAACCCGGCGGTGGAATTGGTCGTCCCCAAGCTGACGACCCCATCCCCCATGCGCAGGCCACGGCTGCCACTGCACGAGCACTGCCTCTTCAAAAACGGCATACCCCTAGGCGAACTCTGGTACCTGACGGCACTGGCCGTCTGGTTGCGTGTCAACCAGCGAACGCGCTTTTTGCTCACCGCTCCGCCGCTGCGTTTGCCTGGCGCGGTGGGCTCACCGGCGACACCCATCGCCACCGTTTGAACGCCGCACTTCAATCACCCTGCAAATCGAAAAGAGAAGGAGACAGAAATATGAATAGGCGATGGACCCGTGTGGTCGTGGCGAGCCTTGCGGCAACGTTCACACTTTGCGCTCAGGCAGCCTGGCCAGAGAAGCCCGTAAAGCTGGTGGTTCCCTATGCTGCAGGAGGCGCTGCTGATGCCTTGGCCAGAGTGGTGGCAACCGAACTCGGCGCGAGGCTCCAACAGCAAGTTGTGGTGGAAAACAAGGGCGGAGCCGGCGGAACCATTGGGGCGCAAGCGGTAGCACAGGCACCGGCAGACGGCTATACCTTTCTCTATGACGCGACGTCTTTTGCGGTCAATCCCAGCCTGTTTCCCAAGCTGACCTTCAGCTACACAAAGGACTTCGTTCCCATTTCCATGGTGGCCCGGATCCCGACGCTGCTGGTTGTTCCCGCAGCGTCTCCCGCCAACTCGGTTGCAGACCTGGTGCGTCTGGCGCGCGCCAATCCAGGCAAGCTGTCGTACGCGTCGGCTGGCAATGGTGGTGCTGCCCATCTGAGTGGCGAGCTGTTCAAGCAAGGGCACCGCATCTTTATTCTGCATGTCCCATACAAGGGCGGCGCGCCAGCACTGACCGACTTGACGGGAGGGCAGGTTGACATGATGTTCAGCGCCGTGACGGCTTCAGGCCCCCTGGTGAAATCAGGGCGACTCAAGGCCATCGCGACCGCATTTGACAGGCGAATCGAATCCATGCCGGACGTGCCCACCGTCGCGGAGGCTGGCCTGCCCGGATTCAGCGCGTACGAATGGAACGCTATCTTTGCGCCCAAAGGCACGCCAGCGGATGTCGTCAACCGCATGGAAACGGAAATGCGCAGCGTGCTGTCTGCCCCTTCAGTACGCGAACGCTTGTCCGCCATGGGTGCTCTGCCCGCAACGGGTGGCGCGAAGGAGCTGGGGGCATTTGTCGAGGCTGAAAGTGCCAAATGGGCCTCTGTCATCAAAACATCGGGCATCAAACTGGACTGAACCGATTCTCAAGGAGACACGCATGAAACGTTCGATTCTCGCCACGCTGGCCGTGCTGGCGGCCACATCCGGTTTGGCCCAGGGCTGGCCCAGCAAACCCGTCAAGATCATCGTTCCATATCCGCCTGGAGGTGCGGTAGATGTGGTCACGCGACGCATGGCGACCAAGCTGCAGGAGCAGACCGGGCAAACCTTTTTTGTCGAAAACAAGGCTGGCGCCACAGGAACGATTGGCATCAGTCAGACGGTGCAATCCACGCCTGACGGCTACACGCTGGTGGCCAACGACACCACGTACGCACTGTTGCCTCACATCTTCAAGAAGCTGCCTTTCGACCACGAAAAAGACCTGCTCCCGTTGGGGGCCTACATGTTCGCGCCCATGGCCGTGGTGGTGCGCAACGAATCGCCCTTCAAGACTCTGGATGACCTGCTGCGGGCAGGCAAAGCAGAACCCAACAAAATCACCTACGGCACGGGCGGCGCAGGGACCATGCCCCACTTTGCGAGTGAAGCCCTGGGGATTGCCACAGGTGTGAACTTCATGCACGTCCCTTTCAAGGGTGCAGGTGAAGCCACCCTGGCCTTGCTGGGTGGAACGATTGACTACCAGATCGCCTCTACGCCCGGCATCATCGGCCAGGTCAAAGGCGGCAAGGCGCGCCTTCTGGCTGTCAGCGGTGACAAGCGGCCCAGCGCATTGTCCAACGTGCCAACCTTCACCGAGGCCGGTATCAAAGGCTACGGCGTGGTGAACTTCACAGGGCTGTGGGCGCCGAAAGGAACGCCAGCCGAGGTCGGGGAGCGTCTGCAGAAGGAAATTGCCACGGCCATGGCCAGTGCCGACATGAAAGCCTATGCCGAGAGCATTGGCGCCGAGGCCGGCGCCTGGGATGCCGCCACCTTCGCCCGGAACCTGGCCGAGCGCACCGCCTACTGGGGCAAGGTGGCCGCCAACACCAGCTTCGACCGCCAATAAGGCCGCGCATGTGGCTGCTCAATCCTCCCGAGGTGCGTGAGGCGGAGGTCTTCACGCGCTTGCCCGAGCACTATCGACGCACAGGCGTGCGCTCCGTATGGGGTGACGCCAACCGTCCCGGCCAATCCACCGACAGTTTCCTGGAGGGCCCGGTGTTCGACGGTGCGGGCAATCTCTTCGTGACGGACATCCCCTTCGGCCGCATCTTTCGCATCGATGGCGAGGGCAGTTGGACTCTGGTCACCGAATACGACGGCGAGCCCAACGGCATGAAGTTCCTGAACGACCGGGAGTTGCTGATTGCCGACTACAAGAATGGTTTGATGACCTGCGATGTGGCCAGCGGTTCGGTCCGCCCCTACCTGGAGCGCCGCAACACCCAACGCTTCATGGGCATCAACGACCTGGTCTTCGACTCGGTGGGCAATCTCTACTTCAGCGACCAGGGTCAGACCGGCCTGCACGACCCGACGGGACGGCTGTACCGCCTGCGCCCGAACGGCCAACTGGATGTGCTGCTGTCTCGAGTGCCCAGTCCCAATGGCGTTGCGCTGTCGCCCGACGAGCGGGTGCTCTACCTCGGCGTGACCCGTGGCAACGAGGTGTGGCGCGTGCCTTTGCTTGACGACGGCAGCGTATCCAAGGTCAGCGCATTTTTCAGGTCATACGGGCCCAGTGGCCCTGACGGCCTGGCAGTGGATGGCCAAGGCAAGGTGATCGTTGCCAACCCGGGTTTGGGCTACGCCTGGGTGCTCAATCACCGAGCTGAGCCCGTGCTGGTCCTGCGCAGCACCGTGGGCATGTCGCTGACCAATGTCACCTTCGGCGGGCCTGACCGCAAGACGCTTTACTGCACCGAGTCCGTGAGCGGTTCGATTCTTCGTGCAACCCTTGATGCAGCAGGACTCCCGCTGGCACGACCCAACCATGCACATTGAAGTGAGCGATTGACGTCGGTCGGAAAACCGTCCCGTCTACGGCCCGGCATACAACGCCGGCACATCCATGACCTGCTCTGCGCCCACCGCCATCGCCACGTCACGCGCCCAGCGCATCGGTCCCTGCAGGTGGAAGATGCGCCCGTTGCGCCGGGAGCGCGCCTGCACCCATGCGTTGCGCGACCAGCGCTCCTGGGCCCAGCCCTGCAGCAACGCGGGCACACGCTCGCGCCAGCCCTGTCCCAGCACACGCCCCAGCGCCCACGCATCCTCCAGCGCCATGGCCGCACCCTGCGCCAGGTAAGGGCGCATCGGGTGGGCAGCGTCGCCCAGCAGGGCCACACGGCCCTGGGCCAGTTCGTTCGCTCCGCGCACCGGTGGCCGGTCGTGCAGTGGCCACAGGGTCCAGCCGGGCACGGCGTCCAGCACGGCCTGCAGGTCACGGTGCACCTCGCCCAGCGCGGCCCGCAATGCGGCGGCGCTGGCATGGTGGCTCCAGTCCTGCGCGTCGCCGTTCACGCGGCCGTGCACCACAGCCACGAGGTTGAGCCAGTCGCCGCCGCGCACGGGATAGTGCACCACGTGGTGGCGCGGGCCCAGCCAGGCGGTCACGCCGGTCTGACGCAGCGGCGCAGGCAGTTCGGCCTGGCGCAACAGGCCGCGGTAGGCCAGGTGGCCGGTGGGATGGGGCAGGCCATCGTTCAGCAGTTGCTGGCGCAGCCGGCTCCACACGCCGTCACAGCCCAGCAGCAGGTGGCCGGCCATGGGCTGGCCCTGCTGCGTTGAAAGCGCCACACCGTCGCCAGCATCGTGCCAGTGGCTGACCACGGTGCCCAGTTGCAGTTCGGCAAGGGGCTGCGCGGCCTGCAGCAGCATCCCATGCAGGTCGGCGCGGTGGACGGTGGCGTAAGGCTGCCCGTAGCGCTCGCGCGCACGCTCGCCCAGGCGCAGCGTGCCCAGCACCCGGCCGCTGCGGCTGTCGCGGGCGCGCAGCGCATCGGGAAAGGCGGCGCAGGCTTGCAGCGCGGGCAGCAGGCCCCAGCTGTCGAGCACGCGCACGGCGTTGGGGCCAAGCTGCAGGCCGGCCCCCACCTCGCCCCAGGCGCTGGCCTGCTCCAGCAGGCGCACGCGGGCTCCGGCGCGTGCCGTGGCAATAGCCGAGGCCAGACCGGCGATGCCACCGCCGGCAATCAGTACATCCGCATCCATGGGCGTCGATTGTGCCCGGCGGGGGTGCCACAATGGTCCGTCATCGCAACCGGAGCCCGCCATGGATCAGGAAGCCTTCAACCAGTCGCTGTTTCTCACGGCCCGTCTGGTCGACCGCGGTGACTACGTGGATGCCGCGATCGCGCTGCGCCCGTGGCTGGAGACCGACCTGGACGCCAAGGGAAAAGCCATCGTCTGCATCAACCTGGCGGTGTGCTGCGAACACCAGAAGGACTACGAGAGGGCACTGGCCTGGTACGAGCACGGCACCCACCATGCCCTCGTGTTCGCCGGGGAGCACAAGGCCGCCCTGCTCTACCGGCTGGGCCGCAAGGCGGATGCGTTGGCCACCTACCGCCGCCTGCTGCCCGAAATCCTCACGCCCGAGGAGCGAACGCGCATACAGACCAACGTGGATACGCTGGTCAAAGAATGCGGTTGAACCAGAACAGCGACAGGCCGCTGGCCATCAGCGCCAGCAGGGCGCCGGCCAGTGCCAGCAGCGCGGAAATTTCGGTTTCCTTCTTCTCCACCGTGAGGCGGGTGCTGAGGTTCTCGTAGACCTTCTTGAGGTTCTCGGCAGTGCCGGCGTAGAAGTATTCGGCCTGGGTGCGCAGCGCGACCTGCTTGAGGGTGTCTTCGTCCAGCCGCACGCGCATGGACCAGCCTTCGAAGCCAATGGTCTCGCCCTCTACCGTGCCCACGCCCACGGTGTAGACACGCACGCCACGGTCGGCGGCCATCTGGGCGGCTTCTATGGTGTCCACGCCGGTGGTGCGCTGGCCGTCGGTCAGCAAGATGATGGCGGCCGACGAGTAGGAGCCGGGCGCCACGGGCACGTGTTCTTTCTTCTCCACCGGCTGGCCGTTGGCGTCCAGCGGGCGACCGCGCTGGGGGTTGTTCTGGTACATCATGGCCGCGAGGTCTATGCCCTGCCCCGGGAAAATTTCCGACAGCGCCACCACGATGGCACTGCCGATGGCGGTGGCGCGCTGCATCTGGAACTTGTCGATGGCAGCCACGAGGTCTTCGCGGTTCACGGTGGGCGGCTGCACCACGTTGGCCGTGCCGGCAAAGGCGACGATGCCCACCTTCACGTTGCGCGGCAGCTCGGCCAGGAAAGCCTTGGCCGCGTTCTGCGAAGCCACCAGCCGGTTGGGCTCCACATCTGTGGCCCGCATGCTGCCCGACACATCCATGGCCAGCATGATGGTCTGCTGCGTGGACGGCAGCGTGAGCACCGCCAGCGGGCGCGACGCCGCGAACAGGCTGAGCGTGATGGCCAGCAGCAGCAGGACGGGCGGGATGTGGCGGCGCCACTGCGAGCCGCCCATGGCCTCGCGCACGATGGACAGGCTGGCGTAGCGCACGGCCACCTTCTTCTTGCGGCGCAGCAGCAGCCAGTAGGTGAGCAGCAGCAGCGGCACCAGCAGCAGCAGCCACAGCATCTCGGGCCAGAGGAAGGTGACGGGGATTTTGGGCAGGGTTGGCATGGTGTCCTCCCGTTCAGGCGGCTCGCAGGTGGGCCGGCAGTGCACCGCCACCCAGTCGCTGGCGGCGGCGACGCAAATCAACAAAGCGCACCAGTGCGTCGACCAGGTCTTCGTCGGTGGCGAGTTCCAGGGTGTCCACGCCGGCGCGGTTCAGGCCTTCACGCAGTTCGGCCTCGCGCTGCGCGGCGATGCGGGCAAAGCGGCGGCGAAAGCCGATGTCGTGCGTGTCCACCAGCACGTGCTCGCCGGTCTCGGCGTCGCGCAGGGTGATGAGGCCGAGGTCGGGCAGCTCCAGCTCCAGCGGGTCGGTCAGGCGCACGGCCACCACATCGTGGCGCTGGGTCAGCTGGCCCAGGGGCTTGTCCCAGCCAGGCTGGCTGATGAAGTCGGACACCACGAACACGGTGGCGCGCTGGCGCACCGTCTGCAGCGCGGCCTGCAGCAGCTCATGCAGGCGTGTGGTGCCGCCCCCATCGGCAGGCGGCCTGGCCGGCGTTCGCATGGCGTGCAGGATCTGCAGCACATGGGCTCGCCCACCACGCGCAGGCAGCACCGCATCCACCCCCGAACCGTAGAGCATGGCGCCCACGCGGTTGCCATGGCGCGTAAGCAGGCGCGCGAGCGTGCCCACAAAATCGAGCGAGAGCTGGCGCTTGTTGCGGTCCCCCGAGCCGAAGTCCACCGAGGCGCTCAGGTCCAGCAGGAACCAGGCAGACATCTCGCGGTCTTCGTGGAACTGGCGCACATGGGGCACCTGCAGGCGGGCGGTCACGTTCCAGTCGATATGGCGCACGTCGTCGTGGTGCTGGTACTCGCGCAGGTCGGCCAGGTCCAGGCCGGCACCGCGCATCAGCGTGCGGAAATCACCCTGCAGCAGCCCGTCAAGCCGCTTGATCACGGTCCATTCAAGGCGCTTGAGCAGCGCGTCGGCCGTGGTCGGGGACGTGGTCACATCCATGTTGTCAGGCGGCCAGCTTCTCGTGCTCCAGCGGCTTGGCCGGTGCAGGGATCTTGGCCATGATCTTGGCGATCAGGCCGTCAGGTGTGAGGCCTTCGGACAGCGCCTCGTAGGACGGCACCACGCGGTGGCGCAACACATCGGGCACAAGGTCGACCATGTCTTCGGGCAGCGCGTAGCTGCGCCCGCGCAGCATGGCCAGGGCGCGTGCACCTTCGGTGAGCGAGATGGTGGCGCGCGGGCTGGCGCCGTAGGTGATGAAGCGGCCCAGGTCCTTGAGGCCGTGTTTTTCAGGCGTGCGCGTGGCCGACACCAGCTTCACGGCGTACTGCACCAGCGACGGGTCCACATACACCTTGCGGCATTCGGTCTGCAGCGCAGCCAGCTGCTCGGTGGTGGCCACGGGCGTGATGTCGATTCGCGGGCCAGTGACGCGCTCGACGATGACGTACTCCTCCTCGTCGGTCGGGTAGTCCACCAGCACCTTCATCATGAAACGGTCGACCTGCGCCTCAGGCAGCGGGTAGGTGCCCTCGGTCTCGATGGGGTTCTGCGTGGCCATCACCAGGAAAGGCTCGGGCACCTTGTGCGTCTCGCCGGCAATCGTCACCTGGCGCTCCTGCATCACCTCCAGCAACGCACTCTGCACCTTGGCCGGCGCGCGGTTGATCTCGTCGGCCAGCAGCAGGTTGGTGAACACCGGGCCCAGCGTGGTGCTGAATTCGGCGGTCTTCTGGTTGTACATGCGGGTGCCCACCAGATCGGCCGGCACCAGGTCGGGCGTGAACTGGATGCGCTTGAACTGGCCCCGCACGGCCTGCGCGAGCGTCTTGACGGTGAGGGTCTTGGCCAGACCCGGCACACCCTCCACCAGCAGGTGGCCCTGGGCCAGCATCGCCACCATCACGCGCTCCAGGAAACGGTCCTGCCCGACCACGATGCGTTTGACCTCGTAGAGGATCTGCTCCATCAACTGGGCGGTGGCGGGGTCGGTCTCGCGCGGCGTGGTGGTCATGTCGTTTCCTTTCAGAAGGGAGGCAGGCCGGCGGCCGAGGCCGCGTTTTCGATGGGTACGGCAAAGCCTATGCCCACGAACGTGCGGGCATCGGTCGGGTTGAGGATGGCGGTGACGATGCCCACCACATGCCCATCCATGGTGACCAGCGGTCCACCGGAGTTGCCGGGGTTGGCAGCGGCATCGAACTGGATCAGGTTGGAGATGATCTGTTTGCCCTCGGGCGAGCGGAACGAACGGCCCAGGCCCGAGACCACGCCCGCCGACACCGAGGGGCCAATGCCGAACGGGAAGCCGATGGCCACCACCTGGTCGCCCGGCACGAGGTCGCCGGTGGAGCGCATGGTGGCCGCGTGCAGGTCGTCGGGAATCTCCTGCGCCTGCAGCACGGCCAGGTCGTTCTCGGCCTGCACGCCGGTGACGATGGCGTCGGCCTCCAGCCCGTCGGCAAACACCACGCGTATGGATTGGGCGCCCTGCACCACGTGCAGGTTGGTGAGGATCACGCCCTTGTCGACGATCACCACCCCGGTGCCCACGCCCTGCTCCACCTTTTCGCCGGTCTTCTTGTCGGTGACGTAGCCCATCACACGCACCACCGACGGCCCCACGGCATCGGCCGCACGGGCGGCCTGCGACGGCACCACCTGGGTGTTGAGGGTGTGCAGCACGGCCGCATCGAACTGCTTTTGCGTGAGCGGCTTGGCACCCGGCGCCATCGGGCGCACCAGGTTCACCACCAGCAAGGCGGCCAGCAGCAGGATGCCGGTCCACAAGGCAGCCGGCGTGTGCAGCCAGGCCTGCAGCCGCACCAGGCGGGAAGGTCTGATCAACGCCACAGGCTTGGGCTGAGGCTCGGCCACAGCGGAGGGTCGGCGCGCGCTGTAGAGGGGGGGTCTTTTCATCGCGGCGCTCCCGGTCGTTGGGGTCAGGCCTGCAGCAGTTGCCGCAGCACGAAGGGCAGGATGCCGCCGTGCTGGTAGTAGTCCACCTCTATGGGTGTGTCGATGCGAAGCGTCAGCTTGACCTCGCGCGTACGTCCGTCGGTGCTGGTGATGCGCAACGTCGCATCGCTCTGCGGCGTGAGCGCCGGGTCGGGGATGACGTCGATCACCTCGTCACCCTTGAGGCCCAGGCTTTCCCACGAATCACCGGGCTTGAACTGCAGCGGCAGCACGCCCATGCCCACCAGGTTGCTGCGGTGGATGCGCTCGAAGCTGCGCGCCACAACGGCCTTGATGCCCAGCAGCGCCGTGCCTTTGGCGGCCCAGTCGCGGCTGGAGCCGGTGCCGTACTCCTCGCCCGCAAAAATCACCGTGGGCACGCCCGCCGCCTGGTACTTCATGGCAGCGTCGAAGATGGACAGCTTGTTGCCATCGGGCTGGTACAGCGTGAGGCCGCCCTCCTCGCGCGATCCATCGGCCAGTGCGGGCAGCATCAGGTTCTTGATGCGCACGTTGGCGAAGGTGCCGCGCATCATCACTTCGTGGTGGCCACGCCGCGCGCCGTAGCTGTTGAAATCTGCTGGCAGGATGCCCCTTGCGCTGAGCCACTGGCCGGCGGGCGAACTGGCCTTGATGTTGCCGGCGGGCGAGATGTGGTCGGTGGTGATGGAGTCGCCAAACAGCGCCATCACACGTGCGCCCGTCACGGCCACGCTGGCACCCAGCGTGGGCGCCATCTCGAACCCCTTGAAGAACGGTGGCTCGGCGATGTAGCTGCTCTCGGGCCAGGCGTAGCTGTCGCCCTTCACGCCTTTGACCGCGCCCCAGAGCTTGCCGGGGTCTGTCTTGACCTTGGCGTAGTTCTCCCGGTAGGCCTTGCCCTTCATGGCGGCCTTCATCAGCGCGTGGATCTCGTCGCTGGTGGGCCAGATGTCGCCCAGGTAGACCGGCTGGCCGCCCTTGCCGGTACCCACCGGCTCGCTCATCAGGTCACGCGTCACGTTGCCGGCGATGGCATAGGCCACCACCAGTGGCGGACTGGCCAGGAAGTTGGCCTTGAGGTTGGGGTGGATGCGGGCCTCGAAGTTGCGGTTGCCCGACAGCACGGCAGCAGCCACCAGCTGGTTGGCGGTGATGACCTCATTGAGCTCGGCCGTGAGGTCGCCCGCGTTGCCG
Organism: Synechococcus sp. UW140; assembly: GCA_943368755.1. Classification (GTDB taxonomy): domain Bacteria; phylum Pseudomonadota; class Gammaproteobacteria; order Burkholderiales; family Burkholderiaceae_C; genus Hydrogenophaga. Next base: position 31,067 of record CALRLO020000010.1, read on the forward strand.
ATGCAGGTGGTACAGCCATAGCCGGCCAACGCGAAGCCCAGCTTTTCCAGGTAGGGCAGCAGACCGGTTTCGGTGAGGTATTCGGTGACGATGCGCGAGCCGGGTGCGAGCGAGGTCTTGATGTGCGGCTTGACCTTGAGCCCCTTCTCCACCGCCTTCTTGGCCAGCAGGCCAGCGGCCAGCAACACACCCGGGTTGCTGGTGTTGGTGCAGCTGGTGATGGCGGCGATCAGCACGTCACCATTGCGCACATCGATGCCGCTCTGGGTCTGAAACGCGCGGTCCAGTTTCTCGGCCGGCTGGTTGAAGCCATTCTCGGCATTGGGCTTGGAGAACAGCGAGCGGAACTGCGAGGCCACCTGGCCCAGCTCGATGCGGTCCTGCGGGCGCTTGGGGCCAGCCAGGCTGGGCGCCACGCTCCCGAGGTCCAGCTTGACCACGCTGGAGTAGTCGATGTCGCCCGCCTTGGGTACGCCAAACAGGCCCTGGGCCTTGAAGTAGGCCTCGAAGGCTTCGATCTCGGCCTTGGAGCGGCCCGTGCCCTGGAAATAGGCCAGGGTCTTTTCATCGACCGGGAAGAAGCCCATCGTGGCGCCGTACTCGGGTGCCATGTTGGCGATGGTGGCGCGGTCGGGCAGCGCGAGCGAGGCGGTGCCTTCCCCGAAAAACTCGACAAACTTGCCCACCACCTTGTGGCGGCGCAGGATTTCGGTGACGGTGAGCACCAGGTCGGTGGCGGTGACGCCCTCGCGCAGGCGGCCCGTGAGTTCGAAACCCACCACGTCGGGCGTGAGAAAGTAGACCGGCTGGCCCAGCATGGCCGCCTCGGCCTCGATACCGCCCACGCCCCATGCCACCACACCGAGGCCGTTGATCATGGTGGTGTGGCTGTCGGTGCCCACCAGGCTGTCGGGGTAGTAGGTGCCATCCTTGCCCTGGAACACGCCGCGCGCGAGGTATTCGAGGTTGACCTGGTGCACGATGCCGAAGCCCGGCGGCACCACACCGAAGGTGTCAAAGGCCTGCATGCCCCACTTCATGAACTCGTAGCGCTCGCGGTTGCGCTGGAATTCGAGCTTCATGTTGAGGTCCAGCGCGTTCTTCGTGCCGTAGTGGTCCACCATCACCGAGTGGTCCACCACCAGGTCCACAGGCACCAGAGGCTCGATCTGTTTGGGTTTCTTGCCCAGACGCTGGGCCACGCTGCGCATGGCGGCCAGGTCGGCCAGCAGCGGTACGCCGGTGAAATCCTGCAGCACCACACGGGCCACCACGAACGGGATTTCTTCGGTGCGCGGCGCGTTGGGCTGCCAGGTGGCCAGCTGGGCGACGTGCTCGGCCGTCACCTTTTTGCCGTCGCCACTGGCGGCTTGGCGCAGCACCGATTCGAGGACGATGCGCAGCGAGTGGGGCAGTCGATTGACCTGTGGGTAGGTTTTGGACAGCTCAGGCAGGGAGTAGTACCGGCCGCCGCCGCCAGAACCTGTCTTGAACCGTTTGACCGTGCCACCCAGCTTGGGCGCGGCGCCTGCTGCCATGAGCTTCTCCCACGTGAGGTTGAGACAGCTTCATTGTGGCAGCAACGTCAATTTTTGCCAGAGGTGCCGGCGATAAATCCCGGCCCGTGCGCTGGGGTTTGGCACCCCCGGGGTCAGCGCACCGGCCCGTGTGCCCTTTTTCAGTGCAGCGACAGGCGCGAAGCCATCAGCGCCTTCATGGCGCCCTCGCCCATGCCGGCACCAAAGCGCTTGGCCAGCCGCGAGGCCACGTTTTCACGCTGGGTGTAGTCCACGATCTCCTCGGCCTTGACCACCTCGCGCGCCACATGGTCGAGGTTGCCCAGGCCGTCAGCCAGGCCGAGCTCGATGGCCTTCTGACCGCTCCAGACCAGGCCGCTGAACAGAGTCGGCTCGGCCTTGAGGCGGTCGCCCCGGCCTTTCTTGACGACGGTGATGAACTGCTGGTGGATCTCACCCAGCATGGCCTGGGCCATGGCGCGCTGCTCTTCGCTCTGCGGGCTGAAGGGGTCGAGGAAACCCTTGTTCTCGCCAGCGGTGAGCAGGCGGCGCTCCACGCCCAGCTTGTCCATCAGGCCGGTAAAACCGAAGCCGTCCATCAGCACGCCGATGCTGCCCACGATGCTGGCCTTGTCGACGTAGATGCTGTCGGCCGCAGCGGCGATGTAGTAGGCTGCCGAGGCACAGGTTTCCTCCACCACGGCATAGACCGGCTTGTTGTGCAGGGCCTTGAGGCGGTGGATCTCGTCGTTGATGATGCCGGCCTGCACCGGGCTGCCGCCCGGCGAGTTGATCAGCAGCACCACGGCCTGCGCACCTTCGTCCTCGAAGGCCGAGCGGATGGAGCTGATCACCGCGTCGGCGCCGGCCTCGGCGCCCGAGGCGATCTCGCCACGGATCTCGACCAGCGCGGTGTGTGGCGTGCTGGGCGCGGTGGTGCTGGGCGCGTAGCCGAACAGCGCCCACACCAGACCGCCCACCAGGGCCAGCCAGACCAGCCGGAAAAAGATGCGCCAGCGGCGGGCGGCGCGCTGCTCGTTGAGCTGGGCAAACAGCAGCTTTTCTATGGTGGCGCGCTCCCAGCCGGCCGACGGATGCGGCGCCATGTGAACAGGCTGGGGGGAGACGCTGCCAGCGTCCTGGGGTCGCATGTCTTGCATGTCGGTCATCTCAGAATTCCACGGGTTTGAGGTGGTATTGTGACCGCCAGAACACCACCCCGTCGCGCTCCAGGGTCTCGATGCGGATCAGCGGCCCGCGCCCGGGACCGTGTGTGCACTCGCCGGTGTCGGGCCGGAACATCGCACCGTGCGAGCCACACACCAGGTAATGGCCCGTCAGGTCGAAGAATCGATCGGGCTGCCAGTCCATCTCCATGGCCACGTGGCTGCATCGGTTGAGGTAGGCGAACACGCCACCGCGGTAACGCACCGCGAAGGCCCGGCAGGTCTGGCCGGCATAGACCACGTCGAACGATACGGCCAGGCCCGAGTTGGTCAGGTCGGCGCTGGCGCACAACGGGTTCAGGTCGGGTTCGGCAGCGGCATCGTGGCTCATGGGTTGACCTGTCGGTGGACTCGGACTTGTCTTGGCCTCAACAATGAGGGTTCCATTCTGCGTCATGTGATCCGCCACCATGGACCTGTCAACCTGCTCCCGCCGGCACTGGCTGCTGGCCACCGGCCTCGCGCTGTCCAACCCCCTGCGGGCCGCCGACTTCTGGGCCCACGCCCGAGAACCCGGTGCCGTGGTGCTGTTGCGGCACGCCCAGACAGACCCGGGCGTGGGCGACCCGCCCGATTTCCGCCTCGGGGCCTGCCACACCCAGCGCAACCTCAGCGAGGAGGGTCGGCGGCAGGCGCAGCGCATCGGTCAGGCGTTTGCCGGCGCACGGGTGCGCCCGGGCGAGGTGCGCAGCAGTGCCTGGTGCCGCTGTATCGATACCGCGATGCTCGCTTTCGGCGAGCACCGTGTCTGGGCCCCGATCAACTCGTTTTTTGGCGGCCGCCATGCCGAGCAGGCCCAGACCCAGGCGGTGCTGGCCGCGGCGCAATCCTGGCGCGGCAACGGTCCGCTGGTGCTGGTGACACACCAGGTCAACATCACCGCGCTCAGTGGCGAGTTCCTGTCCATGGGTGAGCTGCTCGCCTGCCGGGCCGACAACGGGCGACTTCGGGTGCTGGCGCGGCTCGTTGTCTAATAGCGCCATCCCCCTACCGGAGTTTTTCCATGAGCAGAGAAGTCGTGGCCGTCAGCGCCGTCCGTACCGCCATCGGCACTTTCGGCGGCAGCCTGAAAGACGTTCCGCCCACCGCGCTGGGCGCCACCGTGGTGCGCGAATCGCTGGCGCGTGCCGGCGTGGAGGGCAAGGATGTGGGCCACGGGGTGTTCGGCCACGTGGTCAACACGGAACCCAAGGACATGTACCTGTCGCGCGTGGCAGCCATCAACGGCGGCTGTGCCGAGGGCACCCCGGCCTTCAACGTCAACCGGCTGTGCGGCTCGGGCCTGCAGGCGGTCGTATCTGCGGCCCAGAGCATCCTGCTGGGCGACTGTGACATCGCCATCGGTGCCGGAGCGGAGAACATGAGCCGCGCGCCCTTCGCCAGCCTCAACACCCGCTGGGGCGCCCGCATGGGCGACACCACGCTGGTGGACATGATGATCGGCGCCCTGCACGACCCCTTCCACGCCATCCACATGGGCGTGACGGCCGAGAACATCGCGGCCAAATGGGGCATCAGCCGCGAAGACCAGGACCGGCTGGCCGTGGAGAGCCACAACCGCGCCCAGCGCGCCACCGAGGCCGGCCATTTCAAGGGCCAGATCGTCCCCGTCATGCTCAAGAGCAAAAAGGGCGAGGTGGCCTACGACACCGACGAACACTTCCGCCCCAACGCCACGTTCGACGACATGGCCAAGCTCAAGCCGGTGTTCGTCAAGGACAACGGCAGCGTCACTGCCGGCAACGCCTCGGGCATCAACGATGCCGCAGCGGCCGTGGTGCTCATGGAGGCCAAGACCGCGCAGACGCGCGGCCTGAAACCCCTGGCCCGGCTGGTGGCCTACGCCCACGCCGGCGTGGACCCCAAGTACATGGGCATAGGCCCGGTGCCCGCCACCCAGCTGGCACTCAAGAAAGCCGGCCTGACGGTTCAAGACCTGGACGTGATCGAGGCCAACGAGGCCTTTGCGGCCCAGGCCTGCGCGGTCACCCGCGACCTGGGCCTGGATCCGGCCAAGGTCAACCCCAACGGTTCGGGCATCTCGCTGGGTCACCCCATTGGCGCCACCGGCGCGCTGATCACGGTGAAGGCGCTGCACGAGCTCGACCGGATCCAGGGCCGCTATGCGCTGGTGACCATGTGCATTGGCGGCGGCCAGGGCATTGCCGCCATCTTCGAGCGCACCTGAACCGATCTCAACCGTTCTGGTTAGTAACCTTACTTAGGGTTTGCCTATATAGACAGAGGCATACTCCTCGGTAGGTCTGCCCAGCGCTTCGCTGCTGGGCAGACCGTCCACCCATAATCCGAGGAGTACTGTTCTACATGGATCGCCGTTCCCTGATGAAGAACGCCGGCGTCGCCGGTGTTCTGGCCACGGGCATCGCCCCCGCCGTTCACGCCCAAGCCGCTGTCCGCTGGCGCCTGGCTTCCAGCTTCCCCAAATCGCTGCCCACCATCTTCGGCGCAGCTGAGAAATTCTCCGAGACCGTCAAGGCCCTGTCTGGCGGCAAGTTCGAAATCTCCGTGCACGCTGCCGGCGAAATCGTGCCCGCGTTCAGCGTGGTCGATGCGCTGCAGAACAGCACCATCGAGATGGCGCAGACCGCGCCCTACTACTTCACCGGCAAGGACCCCATCTTCGCCTTCGGCTGTGCCGTGCCCTTCGGCCTGACCGCACGCCACATGGACGCCTGGATGGAGCATGGCAACGGCCGCAAGCTGATGGACGAGTTCTACGCCAAGTACAACATCGCCTCCATGAGCTCGGGCAACACCGGCACCCAGATGGGCGGCTGGTACCGCAAGGAAATCAAGAGCGTCGCCGACCTCAAGGGCCTGAAGATGCGCATGGGCGGTGGCCTGTTCGGCGAATCCATGGCCAAGCTGGGTGTCGTGGCACAGAACATGCCTGCAGGCGAGGTCTACCAGGCGCTGGAAAAAGGCACGCTGGACGCCACCGAATTCGTGGGCCCGTTCGACGACGAGAAGCTGGGCTTCAACAAGGTCGCCCCGTTCTACTACTACCCCGGCTGGTGGGAAGGTGGCGCCGAGCTGGAATTCTTCATCAACAAGAAAGCCTTCGACGCCCTGTCGGCCGAAAACAAGGCCATCGTGCGTGCCGCCGGTGCCGTGGCCGCGCGTGACATGACCGCCAAGTACGACGCCGAAAACCCCGCTGCGCTCAAGCGCCTGGTGGCCGCCGGCACCAAGCTCAAGCCCTTCACCAAGGACGTGATGGACGCCGGCTTCAAGGCTGCCATGCAGGTGTTCGGTGAACACGAAGCCAAGTCGCCCGAGTTCAAGAAGATCCACCGTGACATGCGCGCCTTCCAGCGCGACCAGATCCTGTGGAGCCGCTTCTCCGAGTGGCGTTACGACAGCTACATCAGCGGCCTCAAGATCTGAGTCGCTGAGCAACGCAAGGCATCAAAGCCCCCTACCGGTATCGGCAGGGGGCTTTTTACATTGTGGTGGTGGAGCTGGGGGGATTTGAACCCCCGTCCGCAAGCCTTCTTCGCGCAGTTCTACATGTGTAGCCATCTGTTTTGAGTCTCGCTTCCTGTAGCGCGCAGTGGCACGCTCTACAAGACGCCAGCAACCTATTGTCTCGACCTGCCCCAAGTTGCCCGAGGCGAGCCCAGCCGAATGAAGTTACCCCACAGCCTGGACAGCTTGCGCCACCCTTGCCCAGCCTATCGGCTTGCTGTTGTGAGGCTCACGTGCAATTAAGCAGCGAGTGCGAAACGTTCGTCGTTTGCAGTTAGTTTTTTTCTGCGGTTTTACGAGGTGACAGAACCTCGACATGCCCTGCCGCGTGTCCGAACCCACGTCGAAACCAATGCAGCCCCAGGAACCGGGTAGTTTAAGCCAATGCGAGAAGTTTCAAGAGGTCGGCCGGACTTTCGATGATGGCATCGGCCCCCCAGGCGCTTACGTCGTTGCGCTGACCCAGGTAACCATAGAGCGCTGCCACCGTCGGCATGCCGGCGGCGCGGCCGGCCTGGATGTCACGCTCATCGTCACCCACGTAGACGCACGCCGCCGGGTCCATTCCCATGCGGCGCGCCGCCTCGAACAGTGGCGCGGGGTGGGGTTTGGGGTGGGGCGTGGTGTCGCCACACACCACGGTGCCCACGCCGGCGAACAGCGGCAAGGCGCGTGTGAGCGGCAGGCTGAAGCGCTCGGCCTTGTTGGTGACCACACCCCAGGGCATCCCGGCGCTCGACAACATGGACACCAACTTGGGCACCTCGTCGAACGGCCGGGTGCGCTCGGTCATGCAGGCTTCGTAATGACCGAAGAACTCCTGACGCAGCGCCTCGTATTCGGGGTGGTCGGTACCGATACCGAAGGCCACGCCGATCATGCCGCGGGCCCCCGCCCCCGCCATGTGGCGGTACGCGGTCAGCGGCAGCGACGGCAGGCCTCGGTCGGTTCGCATGCGATCTGCTGCGGCACCCAGATCGGGGGCACTGTCGATCAGGGTGCCATCAAGGTCGAACAGGACAGCGCGTACCCGCTGGAAAGGGGGCACCGGGCTCATGGTTTGCGGGTGGCGAACAGGTAGTTGACGCTGGTGTCGGCACTGAGCCAGTAGCGGCGCGTGAGCGGGTTGTATTCCAGGCCACGCGTGCCCTGCAGGTCCAGGTCGGCCTCGCGGCAATACGCCGCCAGCTCACTGGGCCGGATGAACTTGGCGTACTCGTGCGTGCCTTTGGGCAGCATCTGGAGCACGTACTCTGCGCCCACGATCGCAAACACAAAGGCCTTAGGGTTGCGATTGATCGTGGAAAAGAACACCCACCCACCCGGCTTGACCAGTGTGGAACAGGCCCGCACCACCGAACCCGGGTCTGGCACGTGCTCCAGCATCTCCATGCAGGTCACCACGTCGAAGCGGCCGGGGCACTCGACGGCCAGTGACTCCGCACTGATCTCGCGGTAACTCACGCCCGAAGTCTGCGCCTCCAGCGCATGCAATTGCGCCACCTTCAGCGCCTTGGAGGCGAGGTCTATGCCCAACACCTCGGCCCCCTCACGCGCCATGGAGTCGGCCAGGATGCCGCCGCCGCAGCCCACATCCAGCACCTGCTTGCCCGCCAGGCCACCCGCAAGACGCGACAACCATTCAAGGCGCAGCGGGTTGATCTGGTGCAGGGGACGGAACTCGCTGTCGGGATCCCACCAGCGGTGGGCGAGCTCAGAGAATTTGGCCAGTTCGGCCGGGTCGGCGTTGACGGTGGAACTCATGCGGCGATTATCGGTGGGGGCGAAAAAAAACCGCGCCGACGCGCGGTTTTTTCAGGCAATCCCGAGGGATTACTTGTTGGCGCGGGTACCGACCACTTCGATCTCGACGCGGCGGTTCTTGGCGCGACCTTCTTTGGTCTTGTTGTCAGCCACGGGCTGGGCTTCGCCCTTGCCTTCGGTGTAGACGCGGTTGCCTTCGATGCCTTTGGACACCAGGTAGGCTTTCACGGCTTCAGCGCGCTTGACCGACAGGCCCTGGTTGTAGGCGTCAGCGCCGACGGAGTCGGTGTGACCCACGGCAATGATCACTTCCAGGTTGATGTCCTTGACCTTGCTGGTCAGGTCATCCAGTTTGGCTTTGCCTTCGGGCTTCAGCACGGCCTTGTCGAAGTCGAAGAAGGCATCGGCAGCGTAGGTCACCTTGGAGGCGGCAGCCGGGGCAGGTGCGGGGGCTGCGGCGGGAGCCGGGGCCGGAGCAGGTGCCGGACGGGCGGCAGGAGCCGGAGCCGGAGCGGGTGCGGGAGCTGCTGCCGGGGCAGCCACGATGGCGCCGTCGCAGCCTTTGGCGGCGGTGGCCGGGGTCCAGTTGGCATCGCGCCAGCAGAGTTCGTTCGTGCCGTTTTTCCAGACCAGCTCGCTGGTGCCATTGCGCCAGTTGTCAATGGTTTGTGCACCTGCGGCGGTAGCCAGCGCGGCCGTCGCGAAGAGCATTGCCACTTTATTCAGTTTTTTCATGGTTTCCTCATGTGTAGGTGCAGACGAGCTGCAATCGAAAAATGACGTCTGAAGTGACCACCACTTGAAACGCTGCTTTTGATTGTGCCACAACCGCCTGACCCGCCCCAGGGCTGGGCGCGACGCAATACGGGCGGTGCACGCTTTGACGGCCCCGGCTGTTGTTCATGCACCACAACGAGGCCTGGGCAGGCCCCAGGCGGGATGTGGGTTGGCGCCCACTAAAATGGCAGATTGCGTTCCGACAACCCGCACCCTCTCCATGACCCAGTTCGCCAAAGAAACCCTGCCCATCAGTCTTGAAGAGGAGATGCGGCGCAGCTACCTGGATTACGCGATGAGCGTGATCGTGGGTCGGGCATTGCCCGACGCGCGCGACGGCCTCAAGCCGGTGCACCGGCGCGTGCTCTACGCGATGCACGAACTGAACAACGACTGGAACCGGCCGTACAAGAAGTCGGCCCGTATCGTCGGCGACGTGATCGGTAAGTACCACCCGCACGGCGACAGCGCGGTGTACGACACCATCGTGCGCATGGCCCAGGATTTCTCGCTGCGGCACATGCTGGTTGACGGCCAGGGCAACTTCGGTTCGGTCGACGGCGACAACGCCGCCGCCATGCGCTACACGGAAATCCGTCTGGCCAAGATCGCGCACGAGATGCTCGCCGACATCGACAAGGAAACGGTCGACTACGGCCCCAACTACGACGGCAGCGAAAAGGAACCCCTGGTACTGCCCAGCAAGCTGCCTAACCTGCTGGTCAACGGCTCGGCCGGCATCGCGGTGGGCATGGCCACCAACATCCCGCCGCACAACCTCAACGAGGTGGTGGATGCCTGCCTGCACCTGCTGCGCCACCCAGAGGCCACCATCGACGAACTGATGGAAATCATCCCGGCGCCTGACTTCCCGACGGCCGGCATCATCTATGGCATCAACGGCGTGAAAGATGGCTATCGCACCGGCCGTGGCCGCGTGGTCATGCGGGCCAAATGCCACTTCGAAGACATCGACAAGGGCCAGCGCCAGGCCATCATCGTTGACGAGCTGCCCTACCAGGTCAACAAGAAGACGCTGCAGGAGCGCATGGCCGAGCTGGTGCACGAGAAGAAGATCGAAGGCATCAGCCACATCCAGGACGAGTCCGACAAGTCGGGCATGCGTCTGGTGATCGAGCTCAAGCGTGGCGAGGTGCCCGAGGTCGTGCTCAACAACCTCTACAAGCAGACCCAGCTGCAGGACACCTTCGGCATCAACATGGTGGCGCTGGTGGACGGCCAGCCGCGTCTGTGCAACCTGAAAGACCTGATCGTGGTCTTCCTGGAGCACCGTCGCGAGGTGGTGACCCGCCGCACCGTGTTCGAGCTGCGCAAGGCGCGCGAGCGCGGCCACGTGCTTGAAGGGCTGGCCGTCGCACTGGCCAATATCGACGAGTTCATCAAGATCATCCGCGAGAGCCCCACACCGCCGGTGGCCAAGGCCGAACTGATGACCCGCGCCTGGGACAGCCAGCTGGTGCGCGAAATGCTGACCCGTGCCAAGGCCGATGGCGGCGTGGTGAACGCCGACGACTACCGCCCTGAAGGGCTGGAGCGCCTGTACGGCATGCAGGGCGACGGCCTGTACCGCCTCTCCGAGACCCAGGCGCAGGAAATCCTGCAGATGCGCCTGCAGCGCCTGACCGGCCTGGAGCAGGACAAGATCGTGGCCGAGTACAAGGACGTGATGGCCGAGATCGATGACCTGCTCGACATCCTCTCGCGGCCCGAGCGCGTGTCGACCATCATCGGCGAGGAGCTCACCGCGGTGAAAACCGAATTCGGCCAGACCAAGCTGGGCGCGCGCCGCAGTGTGGTGGAACACAACGCGCAAGACCTGGCCACCGAAGACCTGATCACCCCCACCGACATGGTGGTCACGCTGTCCCACAGCGGCTACATCAAGAGCCAGCCGCTCTCGGAGTACCGGGCACAGAAGCGCGGTGGCCGAGGCAAACAGGCCACTGCCACCAAGGAAGACGACTGGATCGACCAGCTCTTCATCGCCAACACGCACGACTACATCCTGTGCTTCTCCAACCGTGGCCGCCTCTACTGGCTCAAGGTCTGGGAAGTGCCTGCCGGCTCGCGTGGTTCGCGCGGCCGGCCCATCGTCAACATGTTCCCGCTGCAGGACGGCGAGAAGATCAACGTGGTGTTGCCGCTGACCGGCGAGTTCCGCAGCTTCCCGGCCGACCACTACGTGTTCATGGCGACCCGCATGGGGACCGTGAAGAAAACCGCGCTGGACGAGTTCAACAATCCACGCAAGCTGGGCATCATTGCCATCAACCTGGATGAGGGTGATTACCTGGTGGGCGCGGCGCTGACCGACGGCAAACACGACGTCATGCTGTTCAGCGACGGTGGCAAGGCGGTACGTTTCGATGAAAACGACGTGCGCGCGCTGGGCCGCAACACCCGCGGCGTGCGTGGCATGGACCTGCCCGAGGGCCAGAGCGTGATCGCGATGCTGGTCGCCGAAGACGAATCGCAGAGCGTGCTGACCGCGACCGTCAACGGCTATGGCAAGCGCACGCCGATCGCCGAATACACCCGCCACGGCCGTGGCACGAAGGGCATGATCGCCATCCAGCAAAGCGAGCGCAACGGCAAGGTCGTGGCCGCCACGCTGGTGCGCCCTGAAGACGAGATCATGCTGATCACCGACAAGGGTGTGCTGGTGCGCACCCGCGTGAGCGAGATCCGCGAGCTGGGCCGCGCCACACAGGGTGTGACCCTGATCGCGCTGGACGATGGCGCCGAGCTCAGCGGCCTGCAACGCATCGTGGAGAACGACGCCAACGAGCCCAGCGGTGCCGACGAGGACAACGGTGCCGAAGGCGGCAACGCCGGCGGCGACGAAGGCACGCCGGCATGACGCGCCCCTACAACTTCTCGGCCGGCCCGGCCGCGATGCCCGAGGAGGTGCTGGCCCAGGCCGCCGCCGAGATGCTGGACTGGCACGGCAGCGGCATGGGCGTGATGGAGATGAGCCACCGCGGCAAGGAGTTCATCTCGATCTATGAGCAGGCCGAAGCCGACCTGCGCGAGCTGCTGGCGGTGCCCGCGCACTTCAGGATCCTCTTCATGCAGGGTGGTGGCCTGGCCGAGAACGCCATCGTCCCGCTCAACCTGTCGCGCGGCGGCACCGTCGATTTCGTACTGACCGGCAGCTGGAGCGAGAAGTCCGCCAAGGAGGCGCAACGCTACGCCACGACGCACATCGCCGCCAACGGGCAGGACAGCGGTTTCACCACCCTGCCCGCACCGTCCACCTGGCAATTGAGCCGCGATGCCGCCTACGTGCACGTCTGCAGCAACGAAACCATCCATGGCGTGGAGTTTCACGACCTGCCCGACCTCAAGGCATTCGGCAGCGACGCGCCCTTGGTGATCGATTTCTCGTCGCATGTGCTGTCTCGCCCGGTGGACTGGTCCCGCGTGGGTCTGGCCTTTGGCGGTGCGCAAAAGAACATCGGCCCTGCCGGCGTCACGCTGGTCATCGTGCGCGAAGACCTGCTCGGTCGCGCGCTGCCGGCCTGCCCCAGTGCGTTCGACTACCGGATCGTGGCGGACAACCAGTCCATGTTCAACACGCCGCCCACCTATGCCATCTACATGGCAGGCCTGACCTTCCAGTGGCTCAAGCGCCAGGGCGGCGTGGCCGAGATGGAGCGCCGCAGCAAGGCCAAGGCGGAGTTGCTCTACGGCTACCTCGACGCCTCGCCGTTCTACCTCAACAAGGTGGAAGCCCATGCCCGCTCGCGCATGAACGTGCCCTTCTTCCTGCGAGACGAATCGCGCAACGAGGCCTTCCTGGCCGGCGCCAAGGCACGCGGGCTGCTGCAGCTCAAGGGCCACAAGTCGGTAGGCGGCATGCGCGCCAGCCTCTACAACGCCATGCCGCTGGCCGGCGTGCAGGCGCTGGTGGATTACCTGCGCGATTTCGAAAAAGAGAACACCTGAAGAGACAATGACCGAAAAACCGCGCCCCCTGCCCGAGCTGCGCATCGAGATCGATGCGGTGGACCGCGAGCTGCTCCAGCTCCTCAATCGGCGCGCCCGGCTCGCACAGGAGGTGGGCGAGGTCAAGAAACTCGACGGCTCGCCGGTATTCCGGCCCGACCGTGAGGCACAGGTGATCGAAGGCCTGCAGACCGCCAACCCAGGGCCGCTAAAACCCCAGGGCATCGCCCACATCTGGCGCGAGGTGATGTCGGCCTGCCGTGCGCTGGAGATGCCCCAGCGTGTCGCCTACCTCGGCCCGGCGGGTACCTTCAGCGAACAGGCAGCCGTTCAGTTCTTCGGTTCGAGCATGTCTCACATTCCCTGCGCCAGCATCGACGAGGTCTTCCACGCCACCGCGGCGGGCAGCGCCGAGTACGGTGTGGTGCCGGTCGAGAACTCCACCGAAGGCGTGGTCACGCGCTCGCTGGACCTGTTCCTCAACAGCCCCTTGCGCATCGTTGGCGAGACCAGCCTGCTGGTGCGCCACAACCTGTTGCGTGTCAAGCCCGACCTGCAGGACATCGAGGTCGTGCTGGCCCACCCGCAGGCACTGGCCCAGTGCCAGAAGTGGCTCAGCCAGCACCTGCCACACGCCGAACGCCGCGCCGTCTCGAGCAACGCCGAGGGCGCCCGCCTGGCCGCCACCAACCCGGCCTGGGCCGGCATCGCCAGCACACGTGCCAGCTCGGAGTTCGGCCTGCACATCGTCGGCCATGCCATCCAGGACGACGACTTCAACCGCACCCGCTTCGCCATCGTCTGCCTGCCGCAGACCCTGCAGACACCCGCCGCCAGCGGACGCGACTGCGTGAGCCTGATCGTATCGGTGCCCAACCGCCCGGGCGCGGTACACGACCTGCTGGTGCCGCTCAAGCGCCATGGCGTGTCGATGACGCGCTTCGAGTCGCGCCCGGCGCGCTCGGGCCAGTGGGAGTACTACTTCTACATCGACATCGCCGGCCACCCGGCCCAAGACAACATGGCTGCCGCGCTGGCCGAACTGCAAGGTCTGTGCGCCTTCTACAAGGTGCTTGGCGCCTACCCCGTTTCCGATTGAGGCCCACCTTATGTTCGAGCAACTGGGCCTGATCGGCTGTGGCCTCATGGGCGGCTCGTTCGCGCTGGCGGCCAAACGTGCCGGCCTGGTCAAGCGCGTGGTCGGCTACAGCAAATCGCCCACCACCACCGAACGCGCGCGCCAGATGGGAGTGATCGACATCGAGGCACCGTCGGCGCTGCTGGCCGTATCGGGCGCTGACCTGGTGCTGATGGCTGTCCCGGTGGCTGCCACCGAGGACACCCTCAAGGCCATTCGCCACCTGCTCACGCCACAGACGCTGCTGATGGATGTCGGCTCAACCAAGTCGGATGTGGTGGATTGCGCCGAGCGCGTGCTGGGTGCGCAGGCCACCGGATTCGTACCGGCCCACCCCATCGCCGGCAAGGAAGTCGCTGGCGTCGAACACGCCGACCCCGAGCTCTACCGCGGCCGCCAGGTCATTCTCACCCCCACGGCACGGACCGCGCCGGATCACGCCGACCGTGCCGAGGCACTCTGGCGTGCGCTGGGCTGCCAGGTGCTGCGCATGACGCCGCAGGCCCACGATGCAGCCTACGCGGCCGTCAGCCACCTGCCCCACCTGCTGGCTTTTGCCTTCATGAACGGGCTTGCGGAACAGCCCGACGTCCAGCGCTTTCTGTCGCTGGCCGGCACGGGCTTTCGCGATTTCTCCCGCATAGCCGCCAGCGATGAAAACGTCTGGCGCGACATCCTGCTGGCCAACCGCGACGAGGTGCTGGCGCAGTCGCGACACTTCCGCTCCGCACTGGCTGCGCTGGAACACAGCCTGGAGGATGGTCGCGCCGATGTGCTGGTGCCGCTGATCCGGCAAGCGGCCGACCTGCGCCGCCCCTGGCGCCTGTCCAGCCCGAAGAACGACGACAACTGATGTACGCCACCCCCTTTCTCGACCTGCCGCCGCTGCAAACCGCTGGCGGCACCGTGCGCCTGCCGGGTTCCAAGAGCATCTCCAACCGCGTGCTGCTGCTGGCCGCGCTGAGCCAGGGCCGCACCGTGGTGCGCGACCTGCTCGATTCCGACGACACCCGGGTGATGCTGGACGCGCTGCGGGCTCTGGGCTGTGGCATCGAACGTCTGGCCGACGGTGCGCTCGCCGTGACCGGTCTCGGTGGGGATCTCCCGCACAAGAACGGGCAACTGTTCTTGGGCAACGCCGGTACCGCCATGCGACCACTCACGGCGGCACTGGCCCTGCTGGCCACCCGCCACGGCGGGCGCTTCGAGCTCAGCGGTGTGCCGCGCATGCACGAACGCCCCATCGGTGACCTGGTGGACGCCCTCAGGCAACTCGGCTGCGCCGTCGACTACCTCGGCAACAACGGCTACCCGCCGCTGCGCCTGGGCCCCGGCCAACCCGGCGCCCTGCAGCTGGATACCCCCATCCGCGTCCGCGGCGACGTCTCCAGCCAGTTCCTCACGGCCCTGCTGCTGGCGCTGCCGCTGGTGGCCGAGCGCGACGTGCACATCGACGTGGTCGGCGAGCTGATCTCGAAACCCTACATCGAGATCACGCTGGCGCTGCTGCAGCAGTTCGGCGTCCATGTTCAGCGCGAAGGCTGGCAGCGCTTCACCATCCCGGGCGGCAGCCGCTACCAGGCGCCGGCCGAGGTGCACGTCGAGGGCGACGCCTCCTCGGCCAGCTACTTTGTCGCACTGGGCGCCATCGCGGGCGTGACCGACGCGGTCACCATCCAGGGCGTGGGCCTCAGCGCCATCCAGGGCGACATCCGCTTCGTCGAGGCCGCCCAGGCCATGGGCGCCCATGTCGAGGGTGGTCCCAACGAACTGCGCGTGCGTCGGGGTGCCTGGCCACTCAGGGCCATAGACCTGGACTGCAACCACATCCCCGACGCCGCGATGACGCTGGCCGTGATGGCCCTCTATGCCGACGGCACCACCACACTGCGCAACATCGCCAGCTGGCGCGTGAAGGAAACCGACCGTCTGAGCGCCATGGCCACCGAGCTGCGCAAGCTGGGTGCCACGGTGGACGAAGGGGCGGATCACCTGTCCATCACGCCGCCGGCGCGCTGGACCTCAGGCTCCATCCATACCTACGACGACCACCGCGTTGCGATGTGTTTCTCGCTCGCCACCTTCGCGGGCGTGCCGGTGCGCATCGAGGACCCCAAATGTGTCGCCAAGACCTTCCCCGATTACTTCGAGGCGCTGTTCGGCGTGGTCGCCGCCAGGACCGAGGACATCCCGGTGATCTGCATCGATGGCCCCACGGCCTCAGGCAAAGGCACGCTGGCCGCAGCCGTGGCCGAACAGCTGGGTTACCACCTGCTCGACTCGGGTGCGCTCTACCGGCTGGTGGGCCTGGCGGCGCACAAGCAAGGCCTGTGCACCGAGGTGGAGGACCTTGCCACCCCGGCGCACGCCGAACGCATCGGCCAGCTGGCCGCCACACTGCCCGTGCGGTTCACCGGCCAGCAGGTCTGGCTGGGCAACGAGGATGTGACCGAGGCCTTGCGCACCGAGGCCGCCGGCATGGCGGCCTCGCGCGTGTCGGCTGTGCCGCAGGTGCGCACCGCCCTTTTGGCACTCCAGCATGGCTTTCGGCGCCTGCCCGGGCTGGTGGCCGACGGACGCGACATGGGCACCGTCATCTTCCCCGATGCGCCGCTCAAGGTGTTCCTGACGGCAAGCGCCGAACAACGTGCCGAGCGACGCCATAAGCAGTTGATTTCCAAAGGAATTTCGGCTACACTCGACAGTCTTTTGGAAGACTTGCGTGCGCGCGACCACCGGGACATGACCCGGGCCAGCGCCCCACTCAAGCCCGCCGAAGATGCCTTGCTGCTGGACAACTCGCAGCTGAACGTCGAGCAATCGGTCGATCAGCTGCTGGCCTGGTGGCAAGGCAAAACGCCGTTCTGACCCCGGTCGGTACGGCAAACCTGGCCCAAACGGTCCCGCCGGGCGCCTCGACGCCCGCAGGCCGGATGGATCTTGAACCTACCTGCACCTCCAGTGCATACAACCACGCTGCCTCCGGCATCCCGACACCTTTCTCGTTGGCCCGCGAGCAGCACAGGAAACCTCATGTCTGAATCTTTTGCCGCCCTGTTCGAAGAATCCCTGAAGCGCGCCGAAATGCGCTCGGGCGAAGTGATCACCGCCGAAGTGGTGCGTGTCGAGCACAACCACGTCGTGGTCAACGCCGGCCTCAAGTCGGAAGCCTACATCCCGCTGGGTGAATTCAAGAACGACCAGGGCGAACTCGAAGTCCAGGTTGGCGACTTCGTCTCCGTCGCGATCGACTCCGTGGAAAACGGCTTCGGCGACACCCTGCTGAGCCGCGACAAGGCCAAGCGCCTGGCCTCGTGGATGGCGCTGGAAAAAGCGCTCGAGTCCGGCGAATTCGTCACCGGCACCACCACCGCCAAGGTCAAGGGCGGCCTCAAGGTCATGGTCAACGGCATCAGCGCCTTCCTGCCGGGCTCGCTGGTTGACAGCCGTCCCACCAAGGACCTGACCCCCTACGAAAACAAGACCCTGGAATTCAAGGTCATCAAGCTGGACCGCAAGCGCAACAACGTGGTGCTGAGCCGCCGCGCCGTGGTGGAAGCCTCCATGGGCGAAGAGCGCGCCAAGCTGATGGAAACCCTGAAGGAAGGCGCCATCGTCCACGGCGTGGTCAAGAACATCACCGAATACGGTGCGTTCGTGGACCTGGGCGGCATCGACGGCCTGCTGCACATCACCGACATGGCCTGGCGCCGTGTCCGCCACCCGAGCGAAGTCGTTCAGGCCGGCCAGGAAATCACCGCCAAGATCCTCAAGTTCGACACCGAGAAACAACGCGTCTCGCTGGGCCTCAAGCAGATGGGTGACGACCCCTGGATGGGCGTGGCCCGCCGCTACCCGCAAGGCACCCGCATGTTCGGCAAGGTCACCAACATCGCCGACTACGGTGCGTTCGTGGAACTCGAGCCCGGCATCGAAGGCCTGGTGCACGTCTCCGAAATGGACTGGACCAACAAGAACGTGGCACCGTCCAAGCTGGTGTCGCTGGGCGACGAAGTCGAAGTCATGGTGCTCGACATCGACGAAGACAAGCGCCGCATCTCCCTGGGCATGAAGCAGTGCCGTGCCAACCCCTGGCACGAGTTCGCCGAGTCCACCAAGCGTGGCGACCGCGTCAAGGGCCCGATCAAGTCCATCACCGACTTCGGCGTGTTCGTGGGTCTGGCTGCCGGCATCGACGGCCTGGTGCACCGGTCCGACCTGTCCTGGAACGAGCCCGGCGAAACCGCCGTGCGCAACTACAAGAAGGGCCAGGAAGTCGAAGCCATCGTGCTGGCCGTGGACGTCGAGCGCGAGCGCATCAGCCTGGGCATCAAGCAGCTGGATTCCGACCCCTTCACGACCTTCGTGTCGATCAACGACAAGGGCTCCATCGTGACCGGCAAGGTCAAGACCGTGGATGCCAAGGGTGCTGAAATCGACCTCGGCGAAGAAGTGCTGGGCTACCTGCGCGCCTCCGAAATCAGCCGTGACCGCGTGGAAGACGCGCGCAACGTGCTGAAAGAAGGCGACGAAGTCACCACCGTGGTGGTCAACGTGGATCGCAAGACCCGCAACATCCAGCTCTCGATCAAGGCCAAGGACGCCGCCGACCAGCAAGAAGCCATGGCCACCCTGAGCCAGAGCTCGGGCAACGCCGGCACCACCAGCCTGGGTGCCCTGCTGCGCGCCAAGCTGGACAACAACAACGGCTAAACGCCGGATGAAATGCGCCCTGCGGCCGAAAGGCTGCCGGGCGCATTTTCACGACGCCACTCACATCCACATGACCCGAAGCGACCTCGTAGAAGCCCTGGCGGCGCGTTTTGGCCAGCTGACGCAGCGTGACGCCGAATTCGCAGTCAAGACCATCCTTGACGCGATGGGTGACGCCCTGGTGCAAGGCCAGCGCATCGAAATCCGTGGTTTTGGCAGCTTCTCCGTCAGCCGGCGCGCACCCCGCATGGGGCGCAACCCCCGCTCCGGCGAAAGTGTGGCCATCCCCGAAAAACGGGTGCCCCATTTCAAGCCCGGCAAAGCCTTGCGTGAGCAGGTCGACACCCGCACGGCCGAAATGGCGCACCAGCAGCAGGCAGCCATCGCTTCCCGCTGAACACCATCCCCAGGGCTACAATCAGCCCGCCATGAAGGGGATGCCTTGAGATACCTCGTGTGGCTGCTGAAAGCGGCCATTTTTTTTGTGTTGTTCGCCTTTGCGCTGAACAACCAGGCGCCGGTGCACGTGCACCTGTTCTTTGGCGCGTACTGGCAGGCGCCGCTCGTGCTGGTGCTGCTGATCGCCCTGACGCTGGGCGTGGTGCTGGGCGTGCTGGTCATGCTGCCAATCTGGCTGAGGGTGCGCCGACGCTGGCTCCAGGCATCCGGCGGCACACCGCCCCAGCCCCCCTCACCCACGTCCACGCCACGCCATGGATCTTGACCTGACCTGGCTGCTGTGGGGCTTGCCGCTGGCCTTCGTGATGGGCTGGCTGGCCTCGCGCCTGGACCTGCGCCAGTGGCGGCTCGAGAGCCGCCAGGCCCCCAAGGCCTTCTTCCGCGGCCTGAACCACCTGCTCAATGAACAGCAGGACCGCGCCATCGACGCCTTCATCGAAGCGGTGCAGAACGATCCGGACACCTCCGAACTGCACTTCGCACTCGGCAACCTGTTCCGCCGCCGCGGCGACTACGACCGTGCGGTTCGTGTTCACGAGCACCTGCTGTCCCGGGGCGACCTCAGTCAGAAAGACCGCGACCGTGCCCAGCATGCACTGGCGCTGGACTTTCTCAAGGCCGGCCTGCTGGACCGTGCCGAAGCCGCTCTGCAGCGCCTGCAGGGCACGGCTTTCGAAGCCGAGGCCAATCTGGCCCTGCTGGGCATCTACGAGCGCGGCCGCGACTGGTCCCTGGCGCTGGCCATGGCGCAGAAGCTGGAGTCGGCCCAACGGGGCAGTTTCGGCCCCCGCATCGCGCACTTCCTGTGCGAACAGGCCGCGAACGCCAGGGAACCCGCCCAGGCTCTGAGCCTGCTGGAACAGGCCATCGCAGCAGCACCAGCCGCCCCGCGCGCCCGGTTCGAGCTGGCCCAATGGCACCAGCAGCAGGGTCAGCCGGCCCAGGCGCTCGACACCTTGTTCGAACTTGCCCGCACCGCCCCCCAGGCCCTGCCCCTGATCGCCCACCCCATGGTGTCGCTGGGACAGGCCTGTGGTCGCGCCCACGAGGTAAAGGCACTGTTGCAGGGCAAGCAGGCAACCCCGCCCTCACTGGACGTGACCGAGGCCCTGGCAGCGCTGAGCCCGGACCGCGAAACGGCGCGGGCCTGCTACATCAACCACCTGCAAAGCGAGCCCTCGCTGGTGGTGGCGGCCCGCTGGCTGCAGGACGAGCCGTTGGGCACATCCGAACAGAAGGCCCTGGTGCAGAAGGCCCTGGACCAGGCCGCGACCCCGCTCAAGCGCTACCGCTGTGCGGCCTGTGGCTTCGAGGCCAAGCAGTACTTCTGGCAATGCCCCGGCTGCCAGACCTGGGATAGCTACCCCACCCGCCGCGTCGAGGAACTCTGACGCTCGGGCAGGACGGGTCACAGACAACAAAAAAGGCCGCTTGTGCGGCCTTTTTTGTTGGAATCCGGGCAGATCAGGCGCCCAGCTTTTCCTTGATGCGAGCGGATTTGCCGCTGCGGTCACGCAGGTAGTACAGCTTGGCGCGGCGCACGTCACCACGGCGCTTGACTTCGATCTTGGCGATACGGGGGCTATACAGCGGGAAGGTGCGTTCCACGCCTTCGCCGTTGGAGATCTTGCGCACGATGAAGCTGGAGTTCAGGCCGCGGTTGCGCTTGGCAATCACGACGCCTTCATAGGCCTGCAGACGCTTGCGGTTGCCTTCAACCACGTTCACGCTGACGATCACGGTGTCGCCGGGGGCAAACGGGGGGATTTCCTTGTTCAGGCGAGCGATTTCTTCCTGCTCGAGGATCTGGATGAGGTTCATGACTTCCTGTTGAACAGTCGTGTTCGCGCTGCACTAAAGGCCTCGAATCCCGCCCCTGCAAGGCAGGGGACCTGGGTCAAGGCGGCCGAACAGAGGACCGAAAAGCCTTTGATTATAGCGCTTTGTCAGCCACCGGCCAACTGGCGCAGCCAAGCCTCGTCCGCCGGGGTCAGCCCGCCAGCACGGCGGGTCGCTTCCAGCACGTCGGGTCGGTGAGCGGCCGTGAGGGCCAGCCGCTGCTGGCGGCGGTGCCGCTCGATCCCGGCGTGGTGACCCGACAGCAGCACCTCGGGCACCGGCAGCGGGCCCTGCGGCCCTTGCCAGACCTCGGGGCGGGTGTAGTGCGGGCAATCCAGCAGGCCGTCCAGCGCCGGGTTGAAGCTGTCCTGCTGGTGGCTGCCGGCGTCATTCAGCACGCCCGGTTGCAGGCGAGCCACGGCGTCCAGCAGCGCCAGTGCAGGGATTTCACCCCCGGACAGCACAAAATCGCCCAGGCTGAGCTGCTCGTCCACGTAGGTGTCGATGAAACGCTGGTCCACGCCTTCGTAGCGGCCGCAGACGAGGATGGCGCCACGGGCATCCGTCGCTTTGGATTCAACCCCCGCGTGATCCAGCCGCCGGCCGATGGGTGAAAACCAGACGACCGGCGCACGCTCCGCTTCGGGTTCGTCGCGTTCGGCTCGCACCGCAGCCAGACAACGTGCGAGCGGCTCGACCATCATCACCATGCCGGGACCACCTCCGAACGGCCGATCGTCGACGCGGCGGTAGTTGCCCTCGGCGAAATCGCGCGGGTTCCACAGCCGCACGTCCACCTGAGCAGATTCGAAGGCACGGCGTGTGATGCCGCTGCTCAGGAACGGCGCAAAGAGTTCGGGGAACAGGGTGAGGACGTCAAAGCGCATGGCTTTGGCCTCAATAGTCGGTCTGCCAGTCGACGGTGATGCGTCGTGCGGCACGGTCCACCTCGTCCACGTACACCGAGACAAAGGGGATCATGCGCTCACCGGTCTTGCCGTCCGGCAACGGGTATTCGAGTACCAGCACGGAATGCGGGCCAGTGGGCAGCAGGTCGCTCACCACACCCAGGTGCACGCCCTCGCGGTTGACGACATCCAGGCCGATCAGATCGACCCAGTAGAACTCGTTGTCGTCCTCGGTGGCGGGAAAATCGGCGCGCGAGATGAAGATGCGGGCGCCTTTGAGCGCTTCGGAACCGTTGCGGTCATCCAGGCCTTCAATACGGGCCACCAGCGCGTCGGCATGGGGCTTGACCTCTCCCACCACTGCGGTGACGCACCCGGAAAAAGCGTCGAATCCCCGCGCAAAGCGGCCTTCAGGCGGCTGGAGGAACCAGTGTTGGGAATAGAACAGGGCTTGCGGATCGGCGCTGTGCGAATGCAGCTTGAACCAGCCTTTGATGCCCCAGGCCTCGGCGATGCGCCCGATCTCGACCGCGTCGCCGGGCAGTTCGGCGGGGGTGAGTGCAGGCAGCATGCGAGGGAGCGTCGGCAACCCCGGATCGCAAGGATCCGGGATGGCGATCAGGCGGCCTTGGCGGCGCCTTGCTTGATCAGACGCTGGACGGTTTCGGAGGGCTGGGCGCCCACGCCGGTCCAGTAGGTCAGGCGGTCGGTGGCGACACGCAGGGTTTCTTCGCCGCCTTTGGCCAGCGGGTTGTAGAAACCGATGCGCTCGATGAAGCGACCATCGCGGCGGTCACGCTTGTCGGCGACCACGATGCTGTAGAACGGACGGGATTTGGCACCGCCACGGGCGAGTCGGATGACGACCATGATTTATCCTTCGGGTGGTCAGGCGACCTGTTTTGTGTCGGCCAACCTGAATTTCGCAACGCTTGAGACACACGACTGACCACCCGGTCAGCGAAACGCTGCAAAGCCCAGCATTATACCCTGCCATGTCTTCACCCCTGATTCGCCCGTCCACCGACGCCGACCTGCCCGCCATCACCCGCATCTACGGGCATCATGTGCTGCATGGCACCGGCACCTTCGAGACCACCCCTCCCACCGAGGCAGAAATGGCCACGCGCCGCGCCGACGTGCTGGGCAAGAACCTGCCCTGGCTGGTGGTGGAGCAGGACGGTCAGGTGCTGGGTTACGCCTACGGCAACTGGTTCAAGCCGCGCCCCGCCTACCGGTTTTCGGTGGAGGACTCGATCTACATGGCGCCCGAAGCCGCCGGCAAGGGGCTGGGGCGCGCACTGCTGGCCGAACTGCTGGCCCAGCTCGAGCGCGGCGGCACGCGCAAGGTGATGGCCGTGATCGGCGACTCCAGCAACGCAGGCTCCGTCGGCGTGCACCGCGCCCTGGGCTTCACGCCGGTGGGCACGGTGGCCTCCTGTGGCTGGAAGTTCGACCGCTGGCTGGACATCGTGATCATGGAAAAGACCCTGGGTGCGGGCAACAGCACCCGCCCTGAATGATGGGCGCCGCCAAGTCGAAAACCCTCGCCGCCTGGCTTTCGCTGCTGGGTGGCCCGCTGGGGCTGCACCGCTTCTATCTGCACGGCCTGGGCGACTGGATAGGCTGGCTGCTGCCCATTCCCACAGCACTCGGGCTCTGGGGCATAGACCGGGCGCTGACGCTGGGGCAGGACGACAAGCTGTCCTGGCTGCTGATCCCGTTGCTGGGATTCACCCTGGCCGCCACCTGCCTGACCGCCATCGTCTATGCGCTGACGGACAAGGAGCGCTGGAACGCCCGCCACAACCCGCAAGCACCCGACGCCGCTGCCGGCCGAACCCACTGGCTGACCATCGGTGCGGTCGTGCTGTCGCTGCTGCTGGGCGCCACGTCGCTGATGGGCAGCCTGGCCTTCAGCTTCCAGCGCTACTTCGAGTACCAGATCGAGGAAGCCCGCAAGATCAGCCAGTAGCCCAGGCGAAAGGCGACCTGCCGCGGGGTCGCCCCAAGGCAGGTCAGCCCCCTCGGGGGGCAGCGACCCACACGCAGTGTGGGAGCGTGGGGGCTCAGTTGCTCCGGAACATGAAGTAGACGGCACCGACCATGCACAGGCCGGCCCACAGGTAGTCGAGCTTGAGCGGCTCCTTCAGGTAGAACACCGCAAATGGCACGAACACGCTCAGCGTGATCACTTCCTGCATGATCTTGAGCTGGGCCACGCTGAACTGCGTGTGACCGATGCGGTTGGCCGGCACCTGCAACAGGTACTCGAACAGGGCAATGCCCCAGCTCACCAGGGCGGCCACCAGCCACGGCGACGTGGCGTGGCTGCGCAGGTGGCCGTACCACGCGAAGGTCATGAAGACGTTCGACGCGATCAGCAGCGCGATGGTCTGAACCGGGACGGGCAACTGGGTCAGGAAGGACAGTGACATGAAACGTCTTTCAGGGTTTCACCACCACGACAAGGCCAACATCACGGCGCTGAGTGTCAACAGCGCGAGGGCGGTGGACACCCCCACGCTGGCGGTGACCAGGTCCTGAGCCACCTCGTAGCGCTGCGAGAACAGAAACACGTTGGCGCCGATGGGCAAAGCGGCAACCACCACCATCACCGTGAGCGCCAGGCCCTGCACGCCCATCAGCCAGCCGCTGGCAAACACCAGCACCGGCAGCACCAGGTTCTTGACCAGACCAATCAGCACCGCCTCACGCAGCAAGCCACCCACCGGGGTGCGCGACATGGTCACGCCCACAAGCACCAGAGCGATGGGCCCGAAGGCGCTGCCCAGCAGTTGCAGCGGCTTGTCCACCACCACGGGCAACGGAATGCCGAACTGCGCGTAGAGCAGTCCGCAAATGATGGGCAGTGGAATCGGGTGGATCAGCGCGCTCTTCAGCGCCGCACCTGCCGTGTGCAGCAGGGGGCGGGGCTGGCCGCCGGTGGCACGCAGCTCCCGGGCCACAGCCAGCTCGAACACCACCGTCGCACCGGTCAGCAAGATGAGCGCATGTACCGACACCAGTGTCAGCAGCGTGACCAGCCCGCTTTTGCCATAGGCCAGCTCGATCAGCGCGATGCCCAGCATCACCATGTTGGAAAACACCGTGGCCAGCGCAACGGCCACGCCACGGCGGTTCAGCCCTTGGTGCCAGACCACGAAAAAAAACAGCAGCCAGACCGCAGCAAAGTAGGCCAGAAGAACCTTGCCGTCCAGATCCTGGAAACGCACCGCGCTCATGGTGCGGAACAGCAGCGCCGGAATCAGCAGCAGGAACACAAGGTTGGACAGGTCCTTGACCGCTGCCTCGCGTATCCACTGCAGGCGACCGGCCAGGTACCCCAGGCCGATGAGCAGGAAAACGGGGGCAAGGGCCTGAAAGACGGAGTGGCTGGCGGAGGCGTTCACGGCGGCGATGTTACTTCGCGCGCGACAGCACCCGAGGCGGCGGCCCGTGACACGGTGCGTTCTGGGTTGGGTTATAGTTAATAACCCATCGGTCAGTAACAAATGCCCCGTACACCCTCTCCCCCTTCTGCCACCGAGGCCGAACCTCGTGGCAAGCGCGAGCGGCGCAAGGAAGCCCGCCCTGGCGAGCTGCTGGACGCCGCGCTGGAGCTGTTCGTCGAGAAAGGGTTCGCCGCTACCCGAGTGGAGGAGGTCGCAGCCCGGGCCGGCGTATCCAAGGGAACGCTGTTCCTGTACTTCCCCAGCAAGGAAGACCTGTTCAAGGCGGTGGTGCGCGAAAGCATCACCGGGCGGTTCACCGAGTGGACCGACATGCTTCAGCACTACGAGGGCAGCACCGAGGAGCTGGTCCGCGAATGCCTGCGCCAGTGGTGGGAACGCATAGGCAACACCCGCGCTTCCGGCATCACCAAGCTGGTCATGAGCGAGGCCGGCATGTTCCCCGAGATCGCCGACTTCTACCAGCGCGAAGTGATCGAACCCGGCAATCAGCTGATTGGCCGCATCCTCACGCGTGGCGTGGCGCGTGGCGAGTTCCGTCCCATGGACATCGACCACGCCATCCTGGGTCTGGTCGCACCGCTCATCTTCATGGTGATGTGGAAACACTCCCTGGCGCCCTGCAGCGCCGGCCTGCCCCACATCGACCCAGAGACCTTCCTCAACCAACAGGCCGACCTGCTGCTTCACGGCCTGCTCGTGCGCCCCGGAGAAACCCGATGACCACACCCCGATGGCTGCGCTGGACCCTGCTGGCGCTACTGGTTCTGGGCCTTGCCTGGGGCGTGGGTCGCGCCCTGCAGGCGCGCAAGGCCCAGCAGGCAAACGCCTCCAGCGCCGCCGAACGCATGGCCACCCCTCCGGTGTACGAACTGCCGGCCGCCGACACGCTGGTCATTGCCCCGGTGACACTGGTGCAGGACATCGAGATCTCGGGCACCGTGAAAGCCCAGCGCAGTGCGGTCGTCAAGGCTCGCGCGCCCGGTGAGCTGCGCAACCTCACGGTGCGCGAAGGCGACCGCGTGCGCGCGGGCGACCTGCTCGCCCGCATCGACAACAGCGACGCCACCGCCCGCGTGCGACAGGCCGAACAGCAGGCGCAGGCCGCGCAGGCCCAGGTGGCCATTGCGCAGCGGCAGTTCGACAACAACCAGGCGCTGGTCAACCAGGGGTTCATCTCGCGCACCGCACTGGACACCTCCCAGGCCAACCTCGACGCCAGCAAAGCCAACCACAGCGCGGCGCTGGCGGCACTGGACATCGCCCGCAAAGGCCAGGCCGACACCGAGGTGCGTGCACCCATCCCCGGTCAGGTGGCGGCTCGCGCCGCACAGAACGGCGAGCGCGTGGCGCTGGATGCCCGCATCCTGGACATCGTGGACCTGGGAGCACTGGAAGTGGAGGCTGCACTCACGCCCGCACAGGCGCTCGCGGTGCGCGAGGGCCAGCGCGCCGAACTGCGCATCGAAGGCACCGAGCTCAAGGTCGACGCCAAGGTCGCCCGCATCAACCCCGCAGCCCAACCCGGCAGCCGCAGCGTGCTGGTCTACCTGCAGGTGGCCGACACGGCGGGCCTGCGCCAGGGCCTGTTCGCGCAGGGCCGTCTGCTGGTGGGCGAGCGCCAGACGCTGGCCGTGCCACTGAGCGCGGTGCGCCAGGACAAACCCCAGCCCTACGTGCAGGTGCTGCGCGATGGCAAGGTGATCCACCAGACCGTCACCACCGGTGCCCGCGGCGTGGTGCAGGGCGAGGAGTGGGTGGTGGCCGAGCCCCTGCCCGCCGATGCCCGCGTGCTGCGCGCCAACGCGGGACTGCTGCGTGAGGGCACGGCCATCGCACTCAAGAACAACCCCTGACACAGCAGGCCTGACACACCATGTGGTTCACCCAGGTTTCGCTGCGCAACCCGGTCTTCGCGACCATGGTCATGCTGGCCTTCGTGGTGCTGGGGCTGTTCTCGTACCAGCGCCTGCAGGTTGACCAGTTCCCCAACATCGACTTCCCCGTGGTGGTGGTCACCACCGAGTACCCCGGCGCCTCGCCTGAGATCGTCGAATCCGAAGTCACCAAGAAGGTGGAGGAAGCGGTCAATGCGATTGCCGGCATCAACGCGCTGACCTCGCGCAGCTACGAGAACCAGTCGGTGGTCATCATCGAGTTCCAGCTGCACATCGACGGCCGCAAGGCCGCGGAGGACGTGCGCGAGAAGATCGCCATCCTCAAGCCCGCGCTGCGCGACGAAGTGAAGGAGCCGCGCGTGCTGCGCTTCGACCCCGCCAGCCGCGCGATCTGGTCGGTGGCTGTGCTGCCCGAGACGGCCGGAGCGCCGGGCACCAGCCCCGTGGAGCTGACGAACTGGTCTGAACAGACGCTGAAGAAGCGGCTGGAAAATGTGCGCGGCGTCGGCTCCGTCACGCTGGTGGGCGGCGCGCGCCGCACCGTCCGCGTCGAGCCGCTGCCCCAGGCCATGGAATCGCTGGGCGTCAGCGCCGACCAGATCGTGGCCGCCGTGCGCAGCGAGAACCAGGACCTGCCGGCCGGTTCGCTGCGCTCGCCCGAACAGGAACGTGTGTTGCAGGTGCTCTCGCGCATGCAGCGGCCGGAAGACTTCGAACAGATCATCGTGGCGCGGCGCAATGGCCAGCCTGTGCGCCTGGGGCAGGTGGCCCGCGTGGTGGACGGCGCGCAGGAGCTCGAGAGCCTGGCGCTATACAACGGCCAGCGCACCCTGCTGCTGCAGGTACAGAAGTCGCAGGACGAAAACACCATCGCCGTCATCGATGGGCTGAACGCCGCCCTCACGGAGCTGCGCGGCCAGTTGCCTGCCGGCGTGCGGCTGGAGCCGATCGCCGACGCTTCGCGGCCGATACGCGTGGCAGTGGACAACGTGCGGCGCACACTGATCGAAGGCGCTGTGCTCACGGTGCTGATCGTGTTCCTGTTCCTGAACTCGTGGCGCTCCACGGTCATCACCGGTCTGACCCTGCCCATCGCGCTGATTGGCACCTTCCTGTTCATGCACTGGTTCGGTTTCACCATCAACATGATCACGCTGATGGCGCTGAGCCTGTGTGTGGGCCTGCTGATTGATGACGCGATCGTGGTACGCGAAAACATCGTGCGCCACGTGCAGATGGGCAAGACGCCCTACCAGGCTGCTCTGGAGGGAACGCAGGAAATCGGTCTGGCCGTGCTGGCCACCACGCTGTCCATCGTGGCGGTGTTCCTGCCCATCGGTTTCATGGAAGGCATCATCGGCAAGTTCTTCCACGAGTTCGGCATCACCATCGTGGCAGCGGTGCTGATCTCCATGTTCGTGAGCTTCACGCTGGACCCGATGCTCTCCAGCATCTGGCACGACCCCGAGATCGACCGCCACGGCCAACCGTTCAAGCCGGTCACCCTCTACGACAAGACCCTGGGCCGCGTGACCCACTGGTTCGACCGCATGCAGGACGAGCTGGCCGAAGGCTACCAGTCGGTGCTGCGCTGGTCGCTCAAACACAAGCTGGCGACACTGGCGCTGGCCTTTGCCACCTTCGTGACCAGTATCGTGATGGTGCCGCTGCTGGGCACCGAGTTCGTGCCCAAGGCCGACTTCTCCGAAACCTCCATCAGCTTCTACACGCCCGTGGGCTCGTCGCTGGAGACCACCGAGGCGCGCACGCGCCAGGTCGAGACCATCGTGCGCGAGTTCCCCGAGGTGCGCTACACGCTGTCCACCATCAACACCGGCTCTGCGCAGGGCAAGATGTACGCCAACGTCTACGTGCGCCTGGTCGATCGCAAGGACCGCACGCTCAACGTGGACCAAATGTCGGCCCGGCTGCGCGAACGCCTGCGCCGCGTGGCCGGCATCACCGTCACCCACGTGGGCCTGCTGGACCCGGTGGGCGGGCAAAAGCAGGTGGAGTTCTCGCTGCAGGGCAGCGACCTCGACGAACTCGAACGCCTGACCCAGCAGGTGATGGAACGCCTGCGCACCATCCCGGGCCTGGTGGACCTGGATGCCAGCGTCAAGCCCAACAAGCCCACGGTGGACGTGGTGCTGCGCCGCGACCTCGCCTCCGACCTGGGCCTGAACACGGCCCAGGTGGCCAGCACCCTGCGCACCCTGGTGGCCGGGCAGACCGTGGGCAACTGGCGCGCGGCCGACGACCAGACCTACGACGTGGAGGTGCGCCTGCCGCTGGCCGCCCGCGAACGCCTGGCCGACCTTCAGAACCTGCCCCTGGTCGTGGGCACCCTGGCGGATGGCAGCGCCCGCGTGGTGCGCCTGGGCCAGGTGGCCGAGGTGCTGCCCTCCACCGGCGCCAACCAGATCAACCGCCGCGCCCTCACGCGCGAGGTCAGCCTCAACGCCAACGTCTACGCCCGCTCGGTGGGCGAGGTCTCGGCCGACATCCGGCAGGTGCTCGACGGCGTGAACCTGCCACCGGGCTACCGCTACCAGTTCAGCGGCTCGACCAAGAACATGCAGGAGTCGTTCGGCTACGCGCTGTCGGCGCTGGCGCTGGGCGTGATCTTCATCTACATGATCCTGGCCAGCCAGTTCAAGAGTTTCCTGCAGCCGCTCGCGCTCATGAGCTCCTTGCCGCTGACGCTCATCGGCGTGGTGCTGGCGCTGCTCATGTTCCGCTCCAGCCTGTCGATGTTCTCCATCATCGGCGTGGTGATGCTGATGGGCCTGGTCACCAAGAACGCCATCCTGCTGGTGGACTTCGCGATCCGGGCACGCGCCGGCACGCCCGACATGCCGGCCATGGGCCGCGAAGACGCCCTGCTGCTCGCAGCCAAGGTGCGGCTGCGCCCCATCCTCATGACCACACTCGCCATGGTGTTCGGCATGGTGCCGCTGGCCTTTGCGCTCACCGAAGGTTCCGAGCAGCGCGCCCCCATGGGCCAGGCGGTGATCGGTGGGGTCATCACCTCCTCGCTGCTCACGCTGGTGGTGGTGCCCGTCATCTACTGCTACATGGACGACCTGGCCCGCTGGCTGCGGCGCCTGGCCGGGCTTCACGAAGCGGAAACACCCCTTCAGTACAATGAGGCAACCCCCGATCACATACCCCATGGAGTACCAAAATGAGTACCGTCGCCTTTGATGTGGCCCAGGCCCGCTTCAACATGATCGAGCAGCAGATCCGCCCCTGGGAGGTGCTGGACACCCGCATCCTGGCTCTGCTGGGCGAGGTCCGCCGCGAAGATTTCGTGCCCGCCGCCCACCGTGCGCTGGCCTTCGCCGACCTGGAACTCCCCCTCTCCCAACCCCTGCGTGATGGCCAATGCATGCTGGCCCCGCGGGTCGAGGCCCGCATGGTGCAGGACCTGGCGCTGCAGCCCACCGACAAGGTGCTGGAAATCGGCACCGGCTCGGGCTATGTGGCCGCGCTGCTGGGCCGCCTGGCGCGTGACGTGCTGAGCGTGGAGATTGACGCCACGCTGGCCGACACCGCCCGCGCCAATCTGCAGCGCGCTGGCGCCACCAACGTCCAGGTGCGCCAGGCCGACGCCGCCGCCGACCAGTTCGCGGTCTGCCGGGCAGCCGGCCCGTTCGACGCCATCGTGCTCAGCGGCTCGGTGGCCGAGGTCCCCGACGCCCTGCTGCAGCTGCTGGCGCCGGGCGGCCGCCTGATCGCCATCGTTGGCGACGAGCCCATGATGCGCGCCACGCTGGTCACCCGCACCGGCCCGGCCAGCCTGCAGACCCAGCAGCCCTGGGACACCGTGGCACCGCGCCTGCTGAACTTCCCCGCGCCCTCGCGCTTCCATTTCTGAAGCCCCGCCCATGATCGCCGTCCGCCCTGCCCAACTGTCCGCCTGGCTGGCCCAGGCCACGGCCGAGGCCGGCAATGCCCAGCCGCCCATCGTGCTCGACGTGCGCGAAGCCTGGGAGCTTCAGACCGCCAGCGTCAAGGCCGACGGCTTCGAGCTGCTGCACCTGCCCATGGCAAGCATCCCGGCCCGTTTGGCCGAGATCCCGCGCGACCGCCCCGTGGCCTGCCTGTGCCACCACGGCGGGCGCAGCGCGCAGGTGACCCATTTCCTCATGAACCAGGGATACACCCGCGTCGCGAACATCGCCGGCGGCATCCACGCCTGGTCGCAGGAAGTGGACACCAGCATCCCGGTCTACTGATTCCCATCCCACTCAACCCTCAGGATTCCCATGAAAGCTTCCGCTTCGCGTGCCGTCCACTCCCTGCCCCGCCTGCACCCCCTGCTGACGGCCTTGGCCGGAGTCACCGGGCTGCTCATGTCCGCGGGCGTGCAAGCACAGAGCCTGGGTGCGCTGTACGAGGCGGCACGCGGCTTTGATGCCACCTACCAGTCGGCCCGGTCGCAGTACGACGCCAACCTGGCCAAGGCCGAACAGGCACGTGCCGGGCTGCTGCCGCAGGCCGGCCTGTCGGCCGGTGCCAGCTGGGCCAACGTGGACAGCAGTGTGAGCGGCAATCGCAACACCGACAGCCAGAACATCGGTCTGACGGCGAGCCAGCCGCTGTACCGACCGGCCAACAGGGCCACCTTCGAGCAGGGCCAGCGCTCGCTGGTTGCGGCCGAAGCCCAGCTCGCCGCCGCCGAACAAGACCTGATCGTGCGCACCTCGCAGGCCTACTTCGACGTGCTGGGCGCCCAGGACACCCTGACCTTCGTGCAGGCCCAGAAAACCGCCGTGGCCGAGCAGTTGGCCGCCGCGCGCCGCAACTTCGAGGTCGGCACCGCCACCATCACCGACACGCGTGAAGCCCAGGCCCAGTTCGACCGCGTCGTGGCCCAGGAAATCGCCGCCGAGAACGACCTGCGCGTCAAGAAGCTCGCGCTCGATCAGCTGGTGGGCCGCGCCAACACCCAGCCCCAGCCACTGAGCGCGCCGGTCAACCTCCCGCCGGTCGCACCGGACAACGTGCAGGCCTGGGTGGACGCCTCTCAGGCCTCCCACCCCAGCATCCGCCAGGCCGAGACCGCACTGGAGATCGCCCGACTGGAAACCCGCAAGGCCGAGGCTGGCAAGGGTCCCACCGTGGACCTCAACGCGGGCTACCAGGTGGCCCGCTCACCCAGCAGCACGCTGCCCATCAACGTGCGCACCAACACCGCCAGCATCGGCGTGGCCTTCAACCTGCCGCTTTACACCGGCGGCGCGGTGCAGAACCGCATCAAGGAAACCCTGGCACTCGAAGAGAAAGCCACCTCCGACCTCGAGGCCGCCAAACGCGGTGTGGCCCAGGCCACGCGCGCGGCCTACTTCGGCGTGGTCTCGGGCCTGG
Organism: Synechococcus sp. UW140; assembly: GCA_943368755.1. Taxonomy (GTDB): domain Bacteria; phylum Pseudomonadota; class Gammaproteobacteria; order Burkholderiales; family Burkholderiaceae_C; genus Hydrogenophaga. The sequence continues at coordinate 63,610 of CALRLO020000010.1, forward strand.
GCCAGGTCAAAGCCCTCGAAGCAGCAGAAATCTCCAGCCAGAGCGCGCTCGACGCCAACCGCCTGGGCTACCAGGTCGGCGTGCGCATCAACATCGATGTGCTCAACGCGCAGAGCCAGCTGTTCCAGACCAAACGCGACCTCGCCGTGGCACGCTACAACGTGCTGACCGGCACGCTGCGTCTGAAGCAGGCCAATGGTTCGTTGAAGGCTGAGGACATCGCCGCCATCGACCGGCTCACCAGCAGCCGCTGACGCCCCCGGGGCGGGTTCAGGCCAGCAAGGCGCGTGTGGTGTGCTCCAGCGCACCGGCGCCCTGCTGGAGCAGTTCGACAGCGGCGCGGTGTGCGGCCTTCAGTGCCTCGGTATCGGCCGCCCAAGAGGTGGCAACGGCCACTCCCTCGGCCACACCTCCAACCCGCCGAGCAGCCCCCAGCGCCACCGCGCGCTGCGCGGCCTCAGCAAAGTTGAATGTGTGTGGCCCCACGACCATGGGGCATCCACAGGCTGCTGCCTCGATCAGGTTCTGCCCGCCCAGCGGCGCGAAGCTGCCGCCCAGCAGACCCACATCAGCCAGTGCGTACCAGGCCACCATCTCGCCCAGCGAATCGCCCAGCCACACGTCGGCCAGGCCATCGGCCACTGAGGGACCCTGTTCCGACCAGGCCGAGCGTCGCACCACCCGCAGCCCGGCACCGCCCAGCAGTGAGGCCACCTCTTCGAAGCGCTGGGGGTGGCGGGGCACCACCACTGCCAGCGCCCCACGCGCCTGCGCACGCCAGGCGTCCAGCCAGAGGACTTCTTCGCCCTCGCGAGAACTGGCAAACAGCACCACCGGCCGGTGGGCCACGGCCCGCTTCCAGGCGCGGCCCCGCGCCAGAAGTGCCGGGTCGGGCGTGATGTCGAACTTGAGGTTGCCGAACACCCCTCGCACCGGCGCCCCCAGGCGACGAAGCCGCTGTGCGTCGTCGTCGGTCTGGGCATAGACCGCATCCAACCCGCCGTAGGCTGGATCGGACAGCCACGACAGCCTTTGCGCCTGGCGCAGGCTCTTGTCGCTCAGGCGCGCATTGGCCAGTCGCAGGGGGACACCCGCACGCCGGCATTCGTCCACCAGCACCGGCCAGACTTCGGTCTCCATCAGCACACCCTGCTTGGGCCGAAAGTGCTGCAGAAAGCGCCGTACGGGCCCGCGCGCGTCCCAGGGCAGCCACACCTGACGGTCCCCCGGACGCAGCAAGGCTGCCCCGGCTTCGCGGCCCGTGGCGGTGCCGTGGGTGAGCAGCAGTTTCAGACCCGGCTGCAGTTCGCGCAGGCGTGCCACCAGCCCGGCCGCGGCACGTGTCTCGCCCAGCGACACCGCGTGCACCCAGAACCAGCCGGCTGACGGGGGATCATCGCCGTAGTAGCCGAAACGTTCTGGCACCGCCTGCCGGTACAGGGGCTCCTGTTCGCCGCGGCGCCACAACTTGCGCCGCAGCAGCGGCTGCGCCCAGGCCGTGAGCGTGGCGTAGGCGCTCAGGGCCAGGCGTTGGTGCAAGGCGGGCATTCAGGTCCGGTCGAACAGCTGCTGGTAGACGCCACCGATGCCGGCAGCCTCCTGCGCCAGGGAGAACTCGGTGGTGACCCGCTGGCGGGCCGCCTCGCCCATGGCCAGGGTGCGTTCCGGATCGGCCAACACGCGGCGCACCGCCGCCGCCAGACCGCGGGCGTCACCCGTGTCCACCAGCTCGCCCTGCACGCCCGGCGTCACCAGCTGCTCAAAAGCACCCGTGCGCGAGCACACCAGGGCGCAGCCGGTGGCCGCTGCTTCGAACGGGGTGAGGCCGAAGGGCTCGTAGCGCGGGCAGGCCACACACAGCAGGCAGCGCTGGTACCACTGGTGCACCTCGGCTGCTGGCACCTCGCCAAGGAAAACGATACGTTCGGACAACCCGGCCTGGGCGATGCGCTCACGCAGCTCGCGCTCGTAGGCCTCGTGCTGGGGTTGCGCCAGGCCGGCGATCACCGCGGTGAAATCGGGCAGGTGGGGCAGCGCCTCGATCATCGCGTCCACGAACACGTCACTGCCCTTGTCGGGCCGCACACGGCCGAACACGCCGATGCCGTAGCGCCCGGGCAACCCGCTGGAGGCCCAGGCGTTGCGCTTGTCGGCGGGCGGAGCAAAGCGGCGCAGGTCGATGCCGTGTGGCACCACGGCCGTGGTGTTGGGCACGAAGCTCGCGGCCAACGGCGTGGTGGAGATCACCGCGTCCATGCGTGAGATCAGCCAGCGCGGGAACCACCCGTGGCGGTGCTGCGCGGCCGAGGTGAACACCAGCTTGATGGGCAGGCGAAGCACGTCACGGGCCCAAAGGCCAGCGGCCATCTCGTGGTCACGCCGCACGTGCCAGATACGGAACGGCCGCCCTGCCGGCGCCCGGCGTGACATGGCAATGGCCTGCTTGAGCGTGAGCCCCGGCACTCCGTGCGGCAGCGGCGTTCCGCAGTAGTTGAGCTTCCACTGCGTGAGCTGCAACGGAACCAGCGCATTGACCGTAGCCGATACGCCGGTGTAGCGTTTCTTGAGGTTGAAGACGATGACGTCCGGATCGTCGCTGATGGGCATGTCGTGATCCGCTCAGTGCGCCGCCTGCTGGATGCGGGCGTCGGGTTTGACACGCCGCAGCAGCGCCATCATGTCGTGTTCGATGCGCGCCAGCGCCCCGGGCGTGTGGCCTTCGAAACGCAGCACCAGGACCGGCGTGGTGTTGGAGGCACGGATCAGGCCGAAACCATCGGGCCAGTCCACCCGCAGGCCGTCGATGGTGCTGGTCTGTGCGGGCGCATCGAAGTGCGCCAGCTGCTGCAGCTGAGCCACCAGTGCGTGGGGCTCGCCCTCGGCACAGGCCACGTTCAGTTCGGGGGTGCTGTGGCTGGTGGGCAAGGCGTTGAGCACCGCGTTGGCATCGGCGCTGCGGCTCACGATCTCGAGCAGGCGGGCGCCGGCGTAGGTGCCGTCGTCGAAACCGAACCAGCGCTCCTTGAAGAAAATATGGCCGCTCATCTCGCCGCCCAGGGGGCTGGCTATCTCCTTCATGCGCGCCTTGATCAGCGAGTGACCGGTCTTGTAGAGGTGGGGCACGCCGCCCGCCTCGGCAATGGCCGGCGCCAGGCGCTGCGAGCACTTCACATCGAACACGATCGCGCCGCCCGGCACGCGCGAGAGCACATCGCGGGCAAACAGGATCATCTGGCGGTCGGGGTAGATGGTCTGGCCGTCCCTGGTCACGATGCCCAGGCGGTCGCCATCCCCATCGAAGGCCAGGCCCAGTTCGGCATCGGTCTCGCGCAGGGTGCGGATGACGTCCTGCAGGTTCTCGGGCTTGCTGGGGTCGGGGTGGTGGTTGGGGAAGTTGCCGTCCACCTCGCTGAAGAGCTCGATCACCTCGCAGCCCAGGGCACGGAACAGCGCAGGCGCCGAAGCGCCGGCCACACCGTTGCCGCAGTCGACCACGATCTTCATCGGGCGCGAGAGCTTCACGTCCGAGACGATGCGGTCGCGGTAAGCCGCGGCGATGCTAAGCGTGCGCACGCCGCCGCCGGCGCGCACGGGCGCGTCACCGGCCTCCATCACGCGGCGCAGGGCCTGGATTTCCTCGCCGAAGATGGCGCGGCCGCCCATCACCATCTTGAAGCCGTTGTAGTCCTTGGGGTTGTGGCTGCCGGTGATCTGTATGCCGCTGTTGCACACCGTGCTCGCCGCGAAATACAGCATGGGCGTGGTGACCACGCCGACGTCGACCACGGTGACCCCCGCCTGCACCAGGCCTTGCACCAGGGCCTGGTTGAGTTCGGGGCCACTCAGGCGGCCGTCGCGGCCCACGGCCACGGTGGTTTCGCGGGCGGTCAGTGCGGCGGCGCCGAAGGCGCGTCCCAGCGCGTAGGCCACGTCGGCATCCAGCGAACGGGGCACGACGCCACGGATGTCGTAGGCCTTGAAGATGGAAGGGTCCAGGGTCATGAAAGCGGCGCTTGTGGAAGGTCCCGCGATTGTAGGCAGTGGGGCGTGGCGCAGGCCTGAATCATCAGGTCCGGAAACGGCGATTTCTGCGACGCCACAGGCCTATCATGCCGCCATGGCCCCAGACACCGACGACGCCTGCTATCTCGCCCTCAAGGCGCGCGATGCGCGCTTCGACGGCCGCTTCTTCACCGGCGTGACCAGCACCGGCATCTACTGCCGCCCGGTCTGCCGCGTGAAGACGCCCCGCCGCGAGAACTGCCGCTTCTTCGGCCTGGCCGCCCAGGCGGAAGCGGCCGGCTTTCGCCCCTGCCTGCGCTGCCGGCCCGAGCTGGCGCCTCACGATGCCGAACCACCCTGGAACCTGGAAGACGCGACCCGGCTGCTGGCCCTTGCCGCCGCCCGCCTGCTGGACCAGCCGGAGCCGGACGGTGGCGACAGCGCCCCGTCCACCCAGGTCGTTGCCCGCACCGCCGAACGCCTGGGCGTGAGCGACCGCCACCTGCGCCGGCTGTTCCAGGCCCACTGGGGCCTGTCGCCGCTGCAGTACCTGCAGACACGCCGCCTGCTCAACGCCAAGCTGCTGCTGACCAGCACCCGCCTGCCGGTGGCCGAGGTCGCACGCCTGAGCGGCTTCGGTTCGGAGCGGCGCTTTCACGCCACCTGGCGCGAGCGCTACGGCCTGCCACCCCTGCAGCTGCGCCAGCAGAGCCGTGCCGGCGCGCTGGTGGCCGACACCCAGGCGCTGCGTCTCACCCTGGGCTGGCGCCCACCGCTGGACGTGAAACACCTGCTGGGTTTCCTTGCCCAGCGTGCCATCGATGGCGTGGAGTTCGCCGACGTGGCCAGCAGCACCTGGGGCAGCACGCTGACCCTGCAGGCGCACCGGGGCTGGGTGCTGGCGCGCTTCGACACGGCCACCGCCACCGTGCAGCTGGACGTGGCCCCCGGGCTGCAGGCCGTGTTGCCGCAGGTGCTGCGCCGGGTGCGCGACACGCTGGACCTCGACCTCGACCCGGCCGCGGTGGATGCGGTGCTGCTGCCCGACTTTCCCGACAGCGCGGGACGCCGTGTGCCTGGCGCGCTGGATCCGTTTGCGATGGCGGTGCGCGCGGTGCTGGGCCAGCAGGTCACGGTGGCGGCTGCCTGCACGCTGGCAAGGCGTGTGGTGGACCGCTGGGGCGAACCGGTGGACACCCCCCACCCATTGCTCACCCGCGTGTTTCCACACCCCGAGGTGCTGGCCCATGCCAGCGCTGACGACCTGGGCGCCTGTGGCATCACGCGCCAGCGTCAGGCCGCCATACAGGCCCTCGCCCGCGCGCTCATGAACGGCGAGCTCCGGCTAGCGCCGGGCGCAGACATCGCCGCAACACACGCCACGCTGGTCGCCTTGCCCGGCATCGGCACCTGGACGGCACAGTACCTGGCCATGCGCGCTCTGCGCTGGCCCGATGCCTTCCCCGCTGGCGACGTCGCCCTTCACCTGGCTCTGGGCGTGCGCGAGGCCCCGCCGCGCGAGCGTGTGCGCCTGGTCGAGGCCCGCGCCGAAAGCTGGCGCCCCTGGCGGGCCTACGCGGTCATCCGCGCGTGGGCCGCCCTCACCGAACTCCAGAAAGACCAGACTCCATGAAACCGCCACTGCAGCACCTGCGCCACGAGAGCCCGCTGGGCCCCGTCTGGCTCTCGGCCACCGAGCGTGGGCTCGCCGGCCTGTGGTTCCTCGACCAGCGCCACGCACCCGCTTGGCTGGGTGCGGACCTGGGCGAGTCTGCCGACCATCCGGTGCTCTGCCGCGCGGCGGAGCAGCTGGACGCGTACTTCGCCGGTCACCTGCGCGGCTTTGAGTTGCCACTGGACCTCCAAGCCATGGGCACGCCGTTCCAGCAGGCGGTCTGGCAGGCGCTGTGCGCCATTCCCTGCGGCGAGACCATCAGCTACGGCGAGCTGGGCCGGCGCATCGGTCGCGCCAGCGCCGTGCGCGCCGTCGGTGCCGCGGTGGGGCGCAACCCGGTCAGTATCATCGTGCCCTGCCACCGCGTGGTGGGCGCCCATGGCAGCCTCACCGGCTATGCGGGTGGCCTGCACCGCAAGGCCGCACTGCTCCAACTCGAACAAGCCGCTTCATGAAAAACACCCTCGCAGCCGAATTCGTGCTGCTCGCCGCGCTCTGGGGCGCTTCCTTCCTGTTCATGCGCCTGGGCGCGGCCGACTTCGGGCCCTGGGCCACCGCCGGCCTTCGGGTGGCATTGGCCTCGCTGGTGCTGCTGCCCATACTCTGGGCCAGCGGCCACATGGGTGCACTGCGCGAGCGTGCCGGCCCCATCCTGTTCGTCGGCCTGCTCAACTCCGGCATTCCGTTCGCGCTGTTCGCCTACGCGGTGCTGTCCATCACCACCGGGCTGGCGTCCATCCTCAACGCCACGGTGCCGCTGTTCGGTGCCCTTGTCGCCTGGCTGTGGCTGAAGGAAAAACCCAACGGCAGCCGCACGCTGGGTCTCATCATCGGCTTCATCGGGGTGGCCCTGCTGTCGTGGGGCAAGGCCAGCTTCAAACCCGGCGGCACCGGGTGGGCGGTGGTGGCCTGCCTGGGCGCCACGCTGTGCTACGGCCTGGCAGCCAGCTACACCAAGCGCTACCTCATGGGTGTGCCGCCCATGGCCACCGCCACCGGCAGCCAGATCGGCGCCGCGCTGGGCCTGGCCGTGCCCACCATCTGGTTCTGGCCCGACCACACGCCGGGTCTCAACGCCTGGCTGGGTGTGGTGGCGCTGGCGGTGCTGTGCACGGCCGTGGCCTACATCCTGTACTTCCGTCTGATCGAGAAGGCGGGACCGTCCAAGGCCCTGACCGTGACCTTCATGATCCCGCTGTTCGCGCTGTTCTACGGCGCCGTGTTCCTGGGCGAAGCCATCACCACCTGGATGGTGGTCTGCGGCCTGGTGATCCTGTGCGGCATCGCGCTGGCCACCGGGCTGGTCAGGCTGGGCAGCAAGGGCTGAGGGTTCAGCCCTTCAGCAGTTGCTGGATGTCGCCCGCCAGGGCCTGCGCGCCACTGCCGTAGCGGTGGTAGATGCGGATACGGCCTTCGGTATCCCACACATAGCTGCCGGCCGAGTGATCCATGGTGTAACTGGTGGGCGTGGGGCCGTCGACCTTCTTGTAATAGGCCTTGAACGACTTGACCAGCTCGGGCAGCTTGTCAGGTGTGGTGTAGAGCGCGAGGAAGCTGGGGTCGAAGTTGGCCGTGTACGACTTCATCACTTCGGGCGTGTCGCGCTCGGGATCGATGCTGACGAACAGCACCTGCAGCCGGTCGCCATCGGCGCCCAGCAGCTTCTTGGCCTGCGCGAACTCGGCCATGGTGGTGGGGCAGACATCGGGGCACTGGGTGAAGCCGAAGAACAGCACCGTCACCTTGCCTTTGAAGTCGGCCAGCGTGCGACGCTGGCCGTTGTGATCGGTCAGGTCGAAGCCGGTGGCGTAGTCGGCACCGGTGATGTCGATACCGGAAAAGGCCACGGCTTTCTGCTCGGTGCAGGCGGCCAGGGTGAAGGCGGCGGCACCGGCCAGCAGAACGCGGCGACGGGTGAGTTGCGGGGAGCTCATGCGATGTAGTGGTCCAGTAGCAGTGCCGCAAACAGCAGCGAGAGGTGGATCAGCGAAAAGCGGAAGGTCTTGCGCGCCAGGGCATCGGAGTAGTTGCGCCACAGCGCCCAGGCGTAGGCCACGAATCCGGCGTTGAGCAGGACCGCCGCCGTCAGATAGAGCCAGCCGCTCATGCGCATGATGAAAGGCAACAGGCAGGCCGCGAACAGGATGAAGGTGTAGAGCAGCACGTTGAGCCGCGTGAACTCGCTGCCATGCGTGACCGGCAGCATGGGCAGGCCGGATTTGCGGTAGTCCTCCACGCGGTAGAGCGCCAGCGCCCAGAAATGGGGCGGTGTCCAGAGGAAGATGATCAGGAAAAGGATCAGCGCTTCGGGCGCGACGTGGTTGCTCATGGCCGTCCAGCCCAGAACCGGTGGCATGGCGCCCGAGGCACCGCCGATCACGATGTTCTGCGGCGTCAGCGGCTTGAGTATGACGGTGTAGATGACCGCGTATCCGACGAAGGTGGCAAAGGTCAGCCACATGGTCAGCGGGTTGACCCAGACGTAGAGGATGACCGAACCCACCGCGCACAGCACGGCCGAGAAGGCCAGCGTCTGGCTGTTGCGCAGCTCGCCCTTGGCGGTGGGGCGCCAGGCGGTGCGTTTCATCTTGGCGTCGATGTGCTGCTCCACCACGCAGTTGAACGCGGCTGCGGCACCGGCCACCAGCCAGATGCCGAAACAGGCAATGGCCATGTGGCCTAGCTGGTTCAGGCTGGGCAGGCCGGGTATGGCCAGCACCATGCCGATCAGCGCGCAGAACACGATCAGCTGGATCACGCGCGGTTTGGTCAGCGCGTGGAACTGGCGCCAGGTGGAAGGCAGCGGCGGGGCGCTGGAAATGTCTGTTGTGCTCATACAGCCCGCCCGGCGGGGACACTCAGGGAAACGGAAGAAGGAACGGCGCGTACCGACAGCAGCGCGCCGGTCATGGCGACCACCAGCGCAGCGGCGCCGCCGGTGTGGGCAACGGCGGCGACCAGCGGCCAGTTCAGCACCACGTTGGACAGACCGGTCAGCAGCTGCAGCGCGGCCAGCACAGCCAGCCAGCGGCCCTGGCGGCGCACGGCCGGGTCGGCCTCGCGCAGCAGGCGCCAGGCAGCCCAGGCCAGTGCGGCCAGCACCGCCACGGCGACCAGCCGGTGCGTGAAATGGATGGCGGTCAGTGCGGTGAAAGGAATGCCCTCGCCCGAGCGGCTCTGGCCCAGCTCGCGCCAGAGCTGGAAACCGCTGGCAAAGTCCATCTCGGGCCACCAGCGCCCGTGACAGGTGGGGAAATCGGTGCACGCCAGCACCGCGTAGTTGGTGCTGACCCAGCCCCCCAGCGCGATCTGCAGCCACAGCAGGCCAAACACGGCCCACAGGCCGGCGACAGCGGCGCGTGGCACGGTGGCCTGCGGCCACTGCGCATCGGCCTGTGCGTAGCGTATGGCCTGCACGCGCAGCAGTGCCAGAAGCCCCAGGCCAAACAGCAGGTGCAGCGTGACGATGGCAGGAAACAGCTTCATGGTCACGGTTAGTGCACCAAATGCACCCTGCACACACACCCACACCAGTGTCAGCAGCGGCCAGGCGGGCGCCACCGGCACCTGCGCGCGCTGGCGCCAGGTCTGCACCGCAAGCACCGTGATGAGCACGCCCACGCCGGTGGCAAGGTAACGGTGGATCATCTCGATCCAGGCCTTGGAGAAGGTGACCGGACCCGTGGGCATGGCCGCCTGCGCGGCCGAGATGTCGCCGTGCGCTCCGATGGGACTGGCCGCCCCGTAGCAGCCCGGCCAGTCGGGACAGCCCAGGCCGGAATCGGTCAGGCGCGTGAATGCGCCAAACAGCACGAGGTCAAACGTGAGGAACAGCGTGACCACGGTGAGCAGGCGCAGCCGCTGCGCCGGAGTGGCGCGCGGCTGACGCCACCACACCCACAGCAACGGCAGCACCGCCACCACGATGCCCGCGAGCATCAGGCGCACGGTGGGCGACAGATCCACCAGGGGCGTGGCATCCATCAGGGGCGGCCTTCCTTGTCCCAGCCCGCCGAGGCACGCAGCAGCTGGATGAGATCGCGGCGCACCTTGGCCGGATCGGCATCGGCAGGAAAACGCAGCATCCAGTGGCCCAGCGGATCAACCACGTAGAGGTGGTCTTCGAGCCGCTGGCCGGGTGCGGGCGCCAGCCACTGCGCCAGCGCCTCGCGGTCCACACGCAGCACGGTGGCGGCGGCAGTGGCCTGGCGCAGGGTGTCGGATACCGGGGCGTCGTCGGTACGCAGCCAGACCCAGTCCAGCCGGTCCTTGTCGCGGCCAAGGCCTTCCCGGAGCTGGCGCTGGAGGTACAGATGGCGCTCGCAGGCGGCATCGCACGCACTGGCCGCCACGCTCACCAGCAGCCACTGGTCCTTGAGCGATTCGAACGGCACGGCGCGCCCGGCCAGGTCCACACCCTGAAGCGCGGGCAGCGGCCGCTGTTCGACCAGCTCGCCGTAGTTCTTGCGGCCCTCGGGGCGGACCACGTAGTACGTGAAGTAGGAGGCGATCACCGGGGCGGCACACACCAGCAACACCGCCAGCATCTTGAAACGGCCGGTGCGGGTGCTCGCGGCACGACCGACCTGCTCGCTGTCCAAGTTGGGCAGCGAATGCACGGTCAGTGCCAGGGGTTCGTCAGGCGCGCTGGCGCCGGCGGCGGGGGACGATGAGTTGGAACCAGACATAGAGGAAGGCAAACAGGGCACTGAGCCCGAACCACTGGAAGGCATAACCGTAGTGCTTGTGCACACCGGCCGCCGGGGCGGGCCAGTCTCGTAACAGGCCATCTCGGGCGTCGCCGGTCTGCAGGACCGACAGCGGCAGCAGCGGCAGCCCGGTTTCCTGCGCCAGCGCCGCCAAGTCGACATTTTGCCGGATTGCGCCGCCGCCGCCCTCGCCCAGCTCGTACAGCCGGGGCGGCGGTGGGGCCACACGCCCCACCACGACCACCGGCCCGGCGGGCGTGGGCACCGCTGGCACACGCAGCCGGTCCTGGAAGTCGCGCGGCACCCAGCCCCGCTGCACCAGCACCACGCGGCCGCCATCGAGCCGCAGCGGAGCCAGCACGAAGAAGCCGACACGTCCGCCCATCTGGCGGTTGTCGAGAAACCAGAGCCGGCCCGGCACCCACTCGCCCTCGAGCAACACCTGCCGGTGCCACAGCGCCGCCGGGTCGCCCCCCGACTCCAGACCGGCAACCGGCACCGGGGGTGCCTGCAGGCGCTCGGCCAGCTGGGTGGCCAGCGCCTCCTTCTGGGCCGCGCGGTCGAGTTGCCAGCGCCCCAGCGCGATACCCGTTGCCACCACCAGCAACGCGGCAAGCGTGATCAGCCAGAAGCCCTGGCGGGTGTTGGGCGGGGCACTCATCGGATAATCCGGGACATGAACATTCTGGTGATTGTGGCCTTCGTGGCCATTCTGGGCAGTCTGGCGGCTGCGCTGGTATTCATGATGCGTGGCTCGACCGGAGACGACGACAGCCAGCGCTCGCGCAACATGGCCCGCGCCCTGACCTTTCGCATCGGCCTGTCGGTCTTGCTGTTCCTGGTGGTCCTGTTCAGCTGGTGGATGGGCTGGATACAGCCCACAGGCCTGCGCTGAAGCCCGTCATCCCCAACAAAAAAGCGCCCTGGGGCGCTTTTTTGTTGGGTGGAACCCGCAAAAGTTCAACCGGACAGGTTCACATCCAGTAGACCAGGATGTACAGGCCCAGCCAGACCACGTCCACGAAGTGCCAGTACCAGGCCGCGCCTTCGAAACCGAAATGGCGCTCCTTGGTGAAGTGGCCCTTGTGCAGGCGCAGGGTGATGAACAGCAGCATCAGCATGCCGACGAACACGTGGAAACCGTGGAAGCCGGTCAGCATGAAGAAGGTCGAGCCGAAGATGCCGGAGCTGAGCTTGAGGTTCAGGTCGGCGTAGGCGTGGGCGTATTCATAGCCCTGCACGAACAGGAACACCACGCCCAGGATCACCGTCATCCACATGAAGGCGATGGTCTTGCCCCGGTTGCCCACCTGGAGTGCATGGTGGGCGATGGTCAGGGTCACGCCCGAGGTCAGCAGCAGCGCGGTGTTGATGGTGGGCAGCCAGAACGGACCCATGGTCTGGAAGGGCTCGATCATGCCGGCGGGCGACGCGGTGGCACCCACCTGCACGCTGGGCCAAACGGCCTTGAAGTCGGGCCACAGCAGCGCGTTCTCGAGGCCGCCCAGTGCGGGCACCGAGTGCACGCGGGCCCACCACAGGGCGGTGAAGAAGGCACCGAAGAACATCACTTCCGAGAAGATGAACCAGCTCATGCTCCAGCGGAACGAGAGGTCGATCTTGCGGCCGTACATGCCGCCTTCGCTCTCATGGATGGCGTCACGGAACCACTGGAACAGCACGAAGAGCCACCAAGCCAGGCCAAAGACCAGCGAGTAGGCACCCCAGCCGTGACCATTGATCCACTGCCCCGCGCCCAGGATGACGAAGAACAGGCCGATCGCCGCCATCACCGGGTGCCGAGACGGCCCGGGGACGAAGTAGTAAGGCGTTGTGCCGTGTGTGCTAGCTGACATGCTCACTCCTAGAGGCTTTCGCTTGTAATGTTTGAAAACGGATTCGGATCGCGGGTTATCGGGTCACCCAATGCACCAACAGCATCAGGCCACCGACAAAGAGAAACGCCAGCACCAGCCCGACAGCCAACAGGTGCAGCGGCTTGAGCTGGGCGGTGTCTTTCTGGAAATCGTCACGGCGGCGTACACCGAGGAAGCCCCACAACACGGCCTTGACCGTGGCGAACAGGCCACCCGTGTGCTGGGCGGGCGCGTTCAAGAGGCACCTCCGTCACGCGGCGCGGGCACCGCCGCCGTGGGCGAGGACGGCGCGGACACCGCCGCCGTGGGTGAGGACGGCGCGGACACCGCCGCCGTGGGTGAGGACGGCGCGGGCACAGCCGCCGTGGGTGAGGACGGCGCGGGCGGCGTCTTGCCTCCCACCTCGAAGAAGGTGTAGGACAAGGTGATGGTGGTCACGTCCTTGGGCAGTCGCGGATCGATCACGAAGGCCACCGGCCACTCCTTGCGCTCGCCCGGCGCCAGCGTGTACTGGGTGAAGCAGAAGCACTCGAGCTTGTTGAAGTGCGCCGTGGCCTGCCGCGGCGCGTAGCTCGGGATGGCCTGGGCCGCCATGGTGCGGTCCTGCACGTTGCGGAACTCGTACAGCACCGTGGTCAGCTCGCCCGGGTGAACCTTGAGCGCACGCACGGCGGGCTTGAAGTCCCAGGGGCCGCGCACGTTGGTGTCGAACTCCACCGTGATGGTGCGCGAGGTGTCGACCTGCGTGTTCGCCGGCAGGTTGGGTGCCGCACCGGGTACCCGGCGCTCCGAGACGGCCAGCACGTTGATCCCCAGCGCATCGCAGATGTGCTTGTAGATCGGCACCAGCGCGTAGCCGAACGCGAACATGCCGACGGCAATCACCGTCAGCTTGCCCACCATACGGAAGTTTTCGCGCTTCACGCTCATCGCATCTGGCCTCAGCCGCCCAGGAACACCATGCGGGCCATGAACCCGAAGAAGAACACCAGCACGACGCTGAGCAGGATCAGGCCCAGGCGGCGGTTGCTTTTCTTCTGGTCAGGGGTCACGACCGGCACTCCCATTTCAGCCGACCACCTTGGTGGCGGTGGCATCCAGCTTGGGCGGGTTTTCGAAGGTGTGGAAGGGAGCCGGCGACGGCACTTCCCATTCCAGACCCTCGGCACCTTCCCAGGGCTTCTGCACAGCCTTGGCGCCTTGGCCGCGCATGCAGGGCAGCACGACAAAGATGAAGAAGTAGACCTGTGCCAGACCGAAGGCCAGGGCACCCACCGACGCCAGGGCGTTGAAGTCGGCGAATTGCATGGGGTAGTCGGCGTAGCGACGCGGCATGCCGGCCAGACCCAGGAAGTGCATTGGGAAGAAGGTGACGTTGAAGGAGATCAGCGACCACCAGAAGTGGATCTTGCCGCGGGTCTCGTTGTACATGACACCGGTCCACTTGGGGGCCCAGTAGTAGAAACCTGCGAACAGCGCGTACAGCGAGCCGGCCACCAGCACGTAGTGGAAGTGGGCCACCACGTAGTAGGTGTCCTGCATCTGGATGTCGATCGGAGCCATCGACAGGATCAGGCCGGTGAAACCACCCATGGTGAACACGAAGATGAAGCCGACCGAGAACAGCATCGGCACTTCGAAGGTCATGGAACCCTTCCACATGGTCGCGATCCAGTTGAAGATCTTCACGCCCGTGGGCACGGCGATCAGCATGGTCGAGTACATGAAGAACAGCTGACCCGTGACCGGCATGCCGGTGGTGAACATGTGGTGGGCCCACACGACGAAGGACAGGATGGCGATGGAGCCGGTGGCGTACACCATGGAGGCGTAGCCGAACAGCTTCTTGCGGCTGAAGGCGGGCACGATCTGGCTGACGATGCCGAAGGCCGGCAAGATCATGATGTAGACCTCGGGGTGGCCGAAGAACCAGAAGATGTGCTGGTACATCACCGGGTCGCCGCCGCCAGCGGGGTTGAAGAAGCTGGTGCCGAAATGGCGGTCGGTCAGCGTCATGGTGATGGCGCCGGCCAGCACGGGCATCACGGCGATCAGCAGGTAGGCGGTGATGAGCCAGGTCCAGACGAACATGGGCATCTTCATCAGCGTCATGCCGGGGGCACGCATGTTCAGGATGGTGACGATGATGTTGATCGAGCCCATGATGGACGAGGCGCCCAGGATGTGCATCGCGAAGATGCCGGCGTCCATGGAAGGGCCCATCTGCAGCGTCAGCGGCGCGTACAGCGTCCAGCCGGCGGCGGGTGCGCCACCCGGCATGAAGAAGCTGGCCACCAGCATGATGGCGGCAGGAATCATCAGCCAGAAGCTGAAGTTGTTCATGCGCGCGAACGCCATGTCGGAGGCGCCGATCTGCAGCGGGATCATCCAGTTCGCGAAGCCCACGAAGGCCGGCATGATGGCGCCGAACACCATGATCAGGCCGTGCATGGTGGTGAGCTGGTTGAACAGCTCGGGGTTCATCAGCTGCAAACCGGGCTGGAACAGCTCGGCGCGGATACCCAGCGCGAGCACGCCACCCACCATCAGCATGGTGAAGGCGAACAGCAGGTACAGCGTGCCGATGTCCTTGTGGTTGGTCGCGAAGACCCAGCGACGCCAGCCCGTGGGGGCGTGGTGGTCGTCGTGGCCGTGTGCATCGTGGTGGTCGAGTACAGCGCTCATGGGAATTTCCTTAAAGTCTCAGATCCGGTCCACGGGTTCACTTGCGTGCAGCCACGATATCGGCGGGCTGCACCAGCTGCTCGGTCTTGTTCGACCAGTTGTTCTTGGAGTACGTGATCACGGCGGCGATCTCGGTGTCGCTCAGCTGCTTCCAGGCCGGCATGGCACCACCGCCCGCACCGTTGAGCAGCACGTTGATCATCTTGTTCTTGTCGGCATCCAGCACCAGGGCAGAGCCGTCCAGCGGCTTGATGGGGCCGGCGCCCTTGCCGTTGGCCTGGTGGCAGGCGGCGCAGTTGGCGGCATACACGGACTCGCCCCGCTTGGCCAGATCGGCCAGCGCCCAGACCTTGCTCGGGTCATCGGCTTTCGCGGCCATGGCCTTCTTCTGCGCGGTCACCCAGGCGGTGTATTCCTCGGCCGACACCACTTTCACGTGGATGGGCATGTAGGCGTGTTCCTTGCCGCACAGCTCGGCGCACTGGCCGTAGAAGTCGCCGGTCTTCTCGGCGCGGAACCAGGTGTCGCGCACGAAGCCTGGGATGGCATCCTGCTTGACGCCGAAGGCCGGGATCATCCAGGCGTGGATCACGTCGTTGGCGGTCGTGATGATGCGGATCTTCTTGCCCACGGGCACGACCATGGGGTTGTCGACCTTGAGCAGGTAATCATCGGGCTTGGTGCCGACGTTGGTGTTGGACATCTCGCGGTGGGAGTTGTCCAGCGTGGACAGGAAACCGATGCCCTGGCCTTCGCCGTTGAGGTAGTCATAACCCCACTTCCACTGCATGCCGGTGGCCTTGATGGTGATGTCGGCGTTGGTGGTGTCCTTCTGCGCAACCAGCACCTTGGTGGCCGGCAGCGCCATGCCGATCACGATCAGCAGCGGGACGATGGTCCAGCCCAGCTCCACCCAGATCGGCTCGGGCAGTTCCTGCGCCTTGTGGCCGACCGACTTGCGGTGCTTGAGGATGGAATAGAACATGACGCCGAACACGATCACGAAGATGACCGTGCAAAGGATCAGCATGAACCAGTGCAGCCAGTGCTGCTCTTCGGCGATCTTGGTGACCGGCGGGTGAAAGTTGAGCTGGTTGACGGCAGGTCCGCCCGGCAGGTCGTTGACCTGGGCCTGCGCGGTGGTGACCCAGGCACCCGCGCCTGCCACCAGCGTGGCCGCGGCCGACTTCAGGGCAAGCCAGCGCTGCCGCGTCGAATCTGCTGCTTTTTTCATCGTGCTCACTTTCAAGGCCTCAAATATAAGTATCGATTTATTTATATCGATCCCGATTACACCAAACTCCGCTGCCCGGTGCCGCCAACTCAGGCGCCGCGCAAGGCCAGACGTATCTCGCGCGCCAGGGCTGGCCGCATGCCGGCCTGCACAAAGCGCCCCACACTCACGGAACGTCCGTCGCCAAAAACCTCGATCAGGGAACCGTCGCCGGCTCGGGGCTCCACTCGGACCCACGCCCGGCGGAATTCGGCCCGCTCGGTCCGCCCGGCGGATTCGAGTTCCACCACCAGCCGGTCATCCCGCAGGCAGATGCGTTCGCGATCGACCGCGTGGCGCGCGTACAGCACAAAGGCCAGCCCCACGGCCAGCACTTCCAGCAGCGCAAACGGCAACACCATCCACGCACCCTGGCTCCAGAAGAAGCCTGCGATACCCAGCGACACCACCGACAGCAGCACGAAGACCGACGCCATCTGGCGCGGCGTCAGCGAGCAGTTGCGTCGCAACAGCCACTGTGTGCCCTCGGGCGACACGGTCGCAAAGCGAAAAGCCTGGCCGGGATCGGTCACGGTACTCACACCACCAAAGGCCGCGCGCAATGCGTCGCAGCCCGTGCAGGGAAAATGCCCTTGATTCCTAGATCGGCGCCAATTGTAGCGGGGGCGGAGGGGGGTTTTGCGCCGGCAGCGCCTGTACGACGCCCCGGAATGCCCCCAGAACGGGCTCAGCGCGAGCCGCCGCGCAGCATGGCGCGCATGTCCTGGAGCGAAATCGAGCCGGTTTCACCGCCACGCAGGCGCGGCGCGGCCTTGAACGCGTGGCCATAAATGACCTCGAAGGTGAGCTGCAGCTGACCGTCATTGGCACGGGGCAGTTCCCGCTCCAGCACCTCGCGGTAGCGCTGACCCCAGCCGCGCGAACGCAGACCGGCAAAGCGCTGTGGGTGCAGGTTGCGGCCCAGTTCACGCAGTTCCTGCAGCAAACGGTCCGCCGAGGCAAAGGTCAGCACGATGCGCTCCATGTCCATCACCGGTTCGGCAAACCCGGTGTGCACCAGCTGGTCGCCCCAGTCGTGCATGTCCACGAAACCCTGGGTGGGCTCCGGCCAGCCGTGCGCGGCGTGCAGCACGCGCAGTTCCCTGAGCGTGTCAGGCCCGAGGCAGGCGAACATCAGGAAACCACCCACGCTCACGCGCCGGTGCCAGCGGGCCAGCCGGGCCTGTGGCCGGGCGTCCCAGTGCAGGGCCATGTTGGCCCACAGCAGATCCACGGTTTCATCCGTGCGGGGCAGGCGCTCGCGCCGGCGCGCCAGCGGGTTCCAGCGCCAGCCCTGGCGCACGCCCCACTCGCGCATCAGCACCTCGGGCGCCTCGCCATCGATCAGGGATTCGGCCTGCGGGTAGCGCTCGCGCACCAGGCGGTGCGCATCCAGACCGCCGCGCAGCGGCTCCCAGTCGAGCCAGACGCCCGGCTGCTGCCGGATCCATCCCAGGCGCTCGGCCATGCGCCGACCCACCTCTTCGTGCAGCCAGGGGCTGGTGTCGGGTACGCGACGGCGCCAGCGCTCGGCGGCCACGGTATCCAGATGGGGCAAGGGGGTTTCGGTGTCCAAGCGCGGCAGTATAGTCAGCGCACAACAACACCCAGGGAGAGCATGGCCATGCTGCCATCGCGTTGCCAGGTCTGCGGGCTGTGGCCGGCGCAAGCCATCTGCACCGCCTGCGACAGGACCTTCGCCCCGGCGCCCTGGCGCTGCACCACCTGCGCCCTGCCCTGCCCCAGCGGCCACGCCACCTGCGCGGCCTGCCTGAGAGAACCACCGCTGCTCTCGGCCTGTTTTTCGGCGGTGGACTACAGCTACCCGTGGGCCGGCCTGCTGCAGCGTTTCAAGTTCCACCAGGAGCCGGCCTGGGCCAGCCACCTGGCGCGGCGCATGCAGCAGGTAGCCGGTGTGGATGTGTTGCTGGCCTCGGCCGACTGGGTGCTGCCGGTGCCGCTCACGCCCAGGCGCCTGGCGGAGCGCGGCTACAACCAGGCCTGGGAACTGGTCAAGGCGCTGCGCCCTGCCCGCCCGCGTTCCGACCTGCTGATGAAGCTGCAGGACCTGCCCGACCAGCATGCGCTCAACCGGACCCAGCGCCTGCGCAACGCCCGCCAGGCCTTCGCGGCCGCACCACACGCGCCGGCACAGGCTGCTGGTCGCCACCTGCTGCTGGTGGACGATGTGATGACCACCGGCGCCACGCTGGAAGCCGCGGCCGACGTGCTGCTGCGCGCCGGCGCGGCCCGGGTCAGCGCGCTGGTGTTTGCGCGCACCCTGCCCGACCTATGATCACGGCCATGTTCCACATCGTCCTGGTCCACCCCGAGATCCCGCCCAACACAGGCAACGTGATCCGCCTGTGCGCCAACACCGGCAACACGCTGCACCTGGTGGAGCCCTTGGGTTTTTCGATGGATGACAAGCTGCTGCGACGCGCCGGACTCGATTACCACGAGTACGCCGAGGTGCGCCGCCACGCCAGCTGGGAGGCGCTGCTGAAAAGCGCATCGCCGCCACCGGACCGCCTTTTTGCCTTCACCACACGCGGTTCTCACAGTGTGTTCGACGCCCGCTTTCGCCCGGGCGACTGGTTGGTGTTCGGCTCCGAAACCGCTGGCCTTCCGGCCGAGCTGCGCGAACGGTTTCCCGCCACACAGCGCCTGCGCCTGCCCATGCGAGCCAACCAGCGCAGCCTCAACCTCTCGAACGCGGTGGCGGTCGCTGCCTTCGAGGCCTGGCGTCAGAACGGCTTCACGGGTAGCGCCTGACCAGCGATTCGGCCACGCAGACCGGCTTGCCGCCACCCTCGCGTTCGACCACCACGGCCCAGGTCATCTGCACACCGTCGCTCTCGATGGCGTCGCAGGCGGTCAGCGTCATCTGTGCCCGCAGCCGGCTGCCTGCAGGCACCGGCGAGGTGAAACGCACCTTGTTGAGCCCGTAGTTCACACCCATGCGCGACTCGGTCACATCGAACGCGGTCTCGAAAAAGGCCGGCAGCAGCGAGAGCGTGAGAAAACCGTGCGCGATGGTGCCGCCAAACGGCCCCGCCTGGGCCCGCTCGGGGTCGGTATGTATCCACTGGTGGTCGCCCGTGGCCTGGGCGAACAGGTCGATCTGGGCCTGCGTCACCTGCAGCCAGTCGCTCTGCACCGACTGGCCTACGAAGGCCGCCACGTCCGATAGGGTCTGGAAGGTTTTCATGCCGGCACTGTAGCGGCCCTTGGCGACCTCGCCTGTCACCTGCCCGATTCAGTGGATCAGTTGTCCAGCCAGCGGCAGATCGGCTCCCACTGCAGGAGGTCCTTCTCGACCCGCGAAGGTGTCACATCGAACAGCGTGAGGCCACGCGCGGCCAGGTGCACGTAATTCTGCGTCTCACGCAGGTGCCCCAGCACAGGCAGCCCCAGATCGGACACGAACTGGTTGAGCTTGTCGAAAGCGATGGTGCGTTCGTGCACCCGCATGCCAACCACCCCCACAGACACCCCATCGGCCTTGCGCGAGGCCAGCAGCTCGTCGATGAAGGCACGGGTGGCGTACATGTCGAAAATGCTGGCCTGCAGGGGGATCACGATCTTGTCGGCCAGCTTGACAACGTCGTTGAAACGCCAGCCGTGCAGGCCGGCCGGCGTGTCCAGCACCACATGGGTGGTGCCCTTGGGGGGTTTGACGATGAGGTCCGGGCTGGCGTCCCAGGTGGTGATGGGCCGCGCGGCGGGCGGGCGCAGCTGCAGCCAGAGCCGGGCGGACTGCTGGCGATCGACATCGCCCAGCATCACCGCATGACCCCGGCTGGCCCAGTACCCGGCCAGGTTGGTGGACAACGTGGACTTGCCCACGCCCCCCTTGGGATTGGCAACAACAACCACCGGCATGGCTTCCCTCCGATCAGAAGTGATGAAGGGCCATCTTACTGATAAAAGCTACAGCGTCGGCGCCACCGCGTCCCACAGCAGCTTGACGCCGGTGACCAGCATGCCCGCGTACAGAAAACGGTAGAACAGCACCTGGTTGATGCGCCGCGCGATGCGCACCCCCATCCATACCCCCACCGGTGCCAGCGGCAGCAGCACCAGCGAGGTGGCGAAGTTGCGCAGGTCCAGCAGACCGAGCATGCCGTAGGGCACCCATTTGGCCAGGTTGAGCACAAAGAACAGCACCGCGACCGTTGCGGTGAACCGCACCGGCGACAGCTTGTGCGGGATCAGGTACGCGTTCAGAGGCGGCCCGCCGGCATGGGCGATGAAGCTGGTCATGCCCGAGGTGGTGGTGAGCAGCGCCCCCACCAGGCGACCAGGCGGCGGCGCATCCGGGTGCGGCGGAAACAGCAGCCGCTGCGCCAGGAACAGCAAAGTGGCCGCCCCCACCACACCCGACACCACGTGCGTGGGCAGCAGGCCGAACAGCACCGCACCGAGCAAGGTGCCCACCAGGCCACAGGGGATCAGGAATTTGAGCAGTGCCACGTCGTAGTCGCGCCGGTAGGCCGCGAGACCCAGCAGGTCCATCAGCAGCAGCACCGGCATGAGAATGGCGGCGGCCTGGGGAACGGTGACAGCCATGGCCATCAGCGGCACCGCCATCGAACCGAAACCGGCGCCAAAGCCGCTTTTGCTGATGCCGAGCAGCAACACGGCTGGCACGCTGACAAGGTAGAAGACGGGGTCGGTGATCAGCGGCAGGGTCATGGGTTGCGGATTATGGCCGCTGCCCCGGCGACAATCGGGCCATGAACCCGATAACCCCCTGGGGCGAGCCCCTGCGTCTGTTGCTCGAGGTGAGCGCGACCGCCGCGTTTGCCCTATCGGGCGTGATGGAGGGCGCGCGCAAGCGGCTGGATGCCGTGGGCGTGTGCGTGGTGGGCTTCCTGGCCGCCTTCGGTGGCGGCACGCTGCGCGACCTGCTGCTGGATCAGCGCCCATTCTTCTGGGTGCGCCACGTCGAGATGTTGTGGGGTGTGCTGCTGCTGTGCGTGCTGGCCATGCTGTTCCTGCGTGGCGCCCACTTCCGCCTGACCGAAAAGACCATCCAGTGGCCCGACGCGCTGGGCCTGGGCCTGTTTGCCGCCACCGGCGTGCACCAGGCCCTGCTGCAGGACCTGCCAGGCCTGGTGGCCGTGCTCATGGGCGTGATCACCGGCGTGTTCGGCGGCGTGCTGCGCGACGTGGTCTGCAACGAGATTCCCACCGCCTTCAAGGACCACCGGCCCTATGCCGTCTGCGCATTCGCGGGCGCCTGGGTGTATGTGGGCCTGTGGCAACTGGGCCTGTCGGAGGGCTGGGCCTTGCTGGCCTGCGTGGCCGTCACCGCCGGACTGCGCTTTGCCGCGCTCTGGCGCGAATGGCACCTGCCCGCGTGGCGTCTTTGAACTCCGTTTAAGCTCGCGCCCATGTTTTCCCCATCCCAGGCCGATGTCCGGCGCTTTTTCTGTTCGGTCTACGGCAAATGGCAGAACGGTGAGCCCATGGAGGCCATCGAGACCCTGGCCCAGCTCTGGATGGCCGAACACCCGGAGTTCCACACCGAACTCGCCGACCTGGACGCTGCGCTCGCGTCCATGGACAAGCCCGAAGAAGGCCGCTCCAACCCGTTCCTGCACCTGTCCATGCACCTGTCGGTCAGCGAGCAGTGCTCCATCGACCAGCCCCCCGGCATACGCCAGGCCGTGGAGCTGCTGGCCGCGCGACGCGATTCCCTGCACGAGGCGCACCACGAGGTGATGGACTGCCTGGGCGAGATGATCTGGGAGAGCCAGCGCAGCGGCCGACCGCCCGACGGGCACGCCTACCTGGAGCGGGTGCGCGCCCGGGCCACCCGCAACTGACAACGGATCGACACTGGATCGCAGGAACAAAAAAGCCGCTCGGTGAGCGGCTTTTTCACGGGCAGACGCGCGATCAGCGGAAACGCGGCTGCGCCTTGGTCTCGAGTTCGCCTTCCAGGCTGCCCAGGTAGTTGGCGATCTGCTTGAGTTCGGCCGGCTTGAACTGCTTGGCAATGCCCGCCATGACGCCGTTGGAGCGGCCGATCACCTGGTTGCCTTCGACCGTGTAGGCCTTCAGCGCGAAGTACAGGTAGTCGGCGTGCTGACCGCCCAGCTTGGGGTAGCTGGGGTCGATGGGCTTGCTGAAGTTGGCACCGTGGCAGGAGATGCAGGCACCTTTTTCCAGCAGGGCGGCCACAGGGGCCGGTGCAGCGCGCGACGGGGTCTCGCCCACAGGCTTGGCACCACCGTGGGTGGCATAGAAGGCGGCCAGATCGGCCATGTCCTGGTCGTTGAGCGAACCGGCGATGCCGCGCATGGACGGGTGCTTGCGGTCACCCTTCTTGTAGGCGTTCAGCGCAGCGACGATGTACTTGTCGGACTGACCCGAGATCTTGGGGACCTTGTGGATCTCGGGGAAGCTGTTCTGGTAGCCGGGGATGCCGTGGCAGCCGATGCACATGGCTGCCTTGGTCTCGCCGACCTTCGCGTCGCCTTTGATTTCGTCGGCCTGGACCGCCAGAGTCGCCAGGGTGAGGGTCGCGGCGGCGACAACGGGTTTCATCAGCAGGGACAGACTTGGTTTCATTTTGCTTGCACAATCAAAGGGCGTGGGACGCAAATCAACGGGCGATTATATAGAGTCCCTTGCACCCGCCGGTCTTGCCAAGCAACCCCTCCGCCAGAGCCCCCGTCATGAAATTCCAAGGTTCCGAGAACTACGTCGCCACCCAGGACCTGATGCTGGCCGTCAACGCCGCCATCACGCTCAAGCGCCCGCTGCTCGTCAAGGGCGAGCCGGGCACCGGCAAGACCATGCTGGCCGAGGAAGTGGCCGCCGCCCTGGGCATGCCACTGCTGCAGTGGCACGTGAAAAGCACCACCAAGGCGCAGCAGGGCCTGTACGAATACGACGCGGTGAGCCGCCTGCGCGACAGCCAGCTGGCCGACATCGAAGGCTCCGAGCGCGTCAAGGACATCCACAACTACATCGTCAAGGGCGTGCTGTGGCAGGCCTTCACGGCCGAGGAGCCGGTGGCCCTGCTGATCGACGAGATCGACAAGGCCGACATCGAATTCCCAAACGACCTGCTGCGCGAGCTCGACCGCATGGAGTTCTACTGCTACGAAACGCGCGAGCTGATCAAGGCCAAACAGCGCCCGCTGGTGTTCATCACCTCCAACAACGAGAAAGAGCTGCCCGACGCCTTCCTGCGCCGCTGCTTCTTCCACTACATCAAGTTCCCCGACGCGGCCACCATGAAGCAGATCGTCGAGGTCCACTTCCCTGGCCTCAAGCAGGAGCTGCTGACGGTGGCGATGAAGACCTTCTTCGACATCCGCAACCTGCCCGGCCTCAAGAAGAAGCCCAGCACCAGCGAGCTGCTCGACTGGCTCAAGCTGCTGATGGCCGAGGACATCCCGCTCGAGGCGCTGCAGAGCGCGGACGACAAGGTCAGCGTGCCGCCGCTGGTGGGCGCGCTGCTCAAGAACGAACAGGACGTGACCCTGTTCGAGAAACTCGTCTTCATGAACCAGAGGAACCGCTGAGATGGACGGCGGTACACGCTTGGCGCTCCGACAAGGCCTGGCCGATGCGGCCGGTTTCGTCATCGGTGCGCTCGCCGGCTGGGGACTGGGCCTGCAGCTCGGCCTGGATTTCTTTTCGGCAACCGGCGCCTACGGCCCGCGCGAAATGGGCGGGCTGGTGCTGATCGCCGTCGGTTGCGGCCTGGGCAAGGTCGTTGCCCGGCGCCTGATCGCCCCCCGCTGACACCCGCATACCGCCATGGAACTGCACGCCCCTATCACTTTCTACGGCCTGCACGCGAGGCTGGAGCCGCTGGGCCAGTGGCACCACGATGACCTGGTCGAGGCGGTGAGCGACGGCGAACTCTGGAAGCTCTGGTACACCACGGTGCCTACGCCCGAGGGCATGTCGGCTGAAATCGAGCGCCGCCTGGGCCTGCATGCCAAGGGCAGCATGCTGCCGTTTGCGGTGATCGCGCTGGACGGCGAGCTGGCCGGCAAGGCCGTGGGCATGACCACCTACATGAACATCGACGCGGTCAACCGGCGGGTCGAGATCGGCTCCACCTGGTACCGCCAGGCGGTGCAGCGCGGCCCCATCAACACCGAGTGCAAGCGCCTGCTGCTCACCCACGCGTTCGAGAACCTGGGCTGCATCGCGGTGGAGTTCCGCACCCACTGGTTCAACCACGCCAGCCGCCGCGGCATCGAGCGCCTGGGCGCCAAGCTCGACGGCGTGCTGCGCAGCCACATGGTCAACACGCACCCGGACGCGCGGGGTAGCCTGCGCGACACCTGCGTCTACAGCATCGTTGCCAGCGAGTGGCCCGCCGTGCGGGCCCACCTGGATTTCCAGATGAACCGCCCAAGGGGGTGATCCCATGCTGATCGACTTCTTCTACACCCTGCGCGCGGCCAAGCTGCCGGTGTCGGTCAAGGAGTATCTGGTGCTGCTGGAGGCGCTGCAGGCCGACGTGGTCGGCCCCACCAACCCCGACGCCTGCAGCATGGACGACTTCTACTTCCTGAGCCGCACCACGCTGGTCAAGGACGAGAAGCACTTCGACAAGTTCGACCGCGCCTTCGCCGCCTACTTCAAGGGCGTGGAGACCATCGCCGACTTCACCAAACCCGTCCCGGCCGACTGGCTGCGCCAGGAGATGGAGCGCATCCTCTCCGACGAGCAGAAGGCCAACGCGCCCAAGATGGACTGGGACGAGCTGATGGAGACGCTGAAGAAGCGCCTGGAGGAACAGAAGGAGCGCCACGAAGGCGGCAGCAAGTGGATAGGCACTGGCGGCACCAGCCCGTTCGGCAACGGTGGCGTCAATCCGCAGGGCATACGCATCGGTGGCAAGGGTGGCAACAAGAGCGCCGTGAAGGTGTGGGAACAGCGCGCCTACCGCGACTACGACGACACCCAGGAGCTGGGCACCCGCAACATCAAGATGGCGCTGCGCCGGCTGCGCAAGTTCGCCCGCGAGGGCCACGAGGACGAGCTGGATCTGGACGCCACCATCGAGCGCACCGCCGCCAACGCCGGCTACCTCGACATCAAGATGCGCCCAGAGCGCCACAACAACGTCAAGGTGCTGCTGCTGATGGATGTGGGCGGCACCATGGACGAGCACATCGCCCGGGTCGAGGAACTTTTCTCGGCGACCAAAAACGAATTCAAACACTTGGAGTTTTATTACTTCCACAATTGCGTCTATGACTTCATGTGGAAGAACAACCGCCGCCGCTTCGCCGAGAAGTTTCCGACCTGGGACATCATCCGCAAGTACAACAAGGACTACAAACTGATCTTCGTCGGCGACGCGACGATGAGCCCTTATGAAATCCTGCAACCCGGTGGCAGCGTGGAATACAACAACGAGGAGGCTGGTGCCGAATGGCTGCAGCGCCTGACCCACGCCTTCCCCAAGTTCGCCTGGATCAACCCGGAACCCCAGGGCGTCTGGCAGTACCGCCAGAGCATCTCCGTGATCCAGCAGCTCATGGGCCATCGCATGTACCCGCTCACGCTCAAGGGGCTGGAAGACGCCATGCGCCAGCTCTCCAAGTAAGGCGCCACCTGGCCGCCCTGGCCGTGTGCCTGGGCGCCACCCTGACCCCACCGCTGTGGGCGCAGGACCGGTTCTCACTGGAAGTTGACGCGCCCGAGGCGCTGCGCAGCTTCCTGCTGCGCCACCTGGAGCTGCAGCGCTACCGCCAGCTCGAAGACCTCGACCCCGCCGAACTGGCCCGTCTGGTGGCCCAGGCACCGGCCAACGTGCGCGACCTGCTGGCCACCCAAGGCCACTTCTCACCCGAAGTGACCGTGGCACAGCCAACCGCTGCGGCACCCGGCGCGCTGCCCCAGGTGCAGATCCGCGTCCTGCCCGGGCCCATCACCACGGTGCGTGGTGTCGACATCGCCGTCACCGACGAGGGGGCCGATGCCCGCCAGCGCGAGCGTGTGGTGCGCGAAGGCTGGTCGCTGACCGAGGGCCAGACATTTACCCAGTCGGGCTGGGACCGTGCCAAGTCAGAGGCACTGCGACAGCTCAACGCGTACCGCTACCCCAACGCCCAGCTGGCCGAGAGCCGCGCCGACATCGAGCCCGAGGCACGCGTAGCCCGGCTGCGGTTGCGCTACGCGCTGGGCGCGCCGGTCACGCTGGGCGCCATCGAGGTTCAGGGCAGCGAGCGCTACGACCCCGAGATCGCGCGCCGCATCGCCCGCCTGGCGGGCGTCACACCCGGCACCGACTACGACCTGGCCAGCCTGCAGACCGCGCAGCGCCGGCTGGCCGAGAGCGGCTACTACGACTCGGCCTTCCTTTTCGTGGACAGCAGCGCCCGCAGCGACCGGGCGCCCGTGGTGCTGCAGGTGCGCGAGGCCCGGCTGCAGAAGCTGGTGCTGGGCGCTGGCGTCAGCACCGACAGCGGCCCGCGCCTGAGCCTGGAACACACCCACCACCGCGTGCCCGGCCTGGACTGGCGGGCCAAGACCCGCCTGCTGCTGGAACGCAACACCCCGCTGGCCGAGACCGAGTGGTCGTCGCCCATCGACGACAAGGGCTGGCAGTGGATCGCTTCCGGGCTGGCCCAACGCCAGAACGACACCGGCCAGGCCACCACCAGCCAGCGCCTGCGCGCGGGCCTCTCGCAGGACGGCGAGCGGCTGGACCGCAGCTTCTACCTGCAGTTCGACCGCGCCCGCACCGAGCGCGACCCATTCGAGTCTTCGCTGAGCCTGAACTACGCTTGGACCCGCAACGCCTTCGACGACCCGCTGTTCCCCAAACGCGGCTACGGCCTGGCCGTGGAGCTGGGCGTGGGCACCACGCTGAGCGCCGGCCAGCGCTCGCCGTATGGCCGCACCCGCGTGCGCTGGCAGGGCGTGTGGCCCGCACCCACCCAGACGGGCCGTCTGGTACTGCGCCTCGAAGGCGGTGCCGTGGTGGCACGCGACAGTGCGCCGGTGCCTGCCACCCAGCGTTTCCTGACCGGCGGCGACACCACCGTGCGCGGCTACGGCCTGCGCGACATTGGCGTGCCGCAGGCCGACGGCACCGTGGCCGCCGGCCGCTACCTCGGCGTGGCCAGCATCGAGTGGCAGCGGCCCCTGGCCTGGGGCGCACCCGGCGAATGGGAGCACACCGTGTTCGTCGATGCCGGTGGCGTGGCCGACCGCCCCGGCAACATCAGGCCCCGGGTGGGCGTGGGTACGGGCGTGCGCTACAACAGCCCGGTCGGCCCGCTGCAGATGGACGTGGCCTACGGCGTCGATGCCAGGCGATTGCGCCTGCACCTGAGCATCGGGTTTCAGTTCTGAACATGACCACCCCCGCACCGCCTTCAGCGTCACCCCCTCCAGGGGGCGATGCCAGCCGACCGGCAAAGCCGGCTCGGCGGCATCCCCGGTTGGGGCGCCTCGCACGTCGGGCATTGCTGTGGCTGCCCGGGGCGGCCGTCGGTACGCTGCTGGGCCTGGCGCTGGCGCTGGCCGTGGCGCTCTGGGTGTGGAGCGGGCACGCCGGCTCGTTCGAGCAGGCCCTGCGATGGGCACAGGTGGCCAGCGAGCGCTACCCCGCCACCCTGGGCGAATTGCGGATCGAGCTGGACGGCGGCACCGGGCACCCCCTCACCCAAGGCGGCCCGGTGCGGCGGCTGCAGTGGTCGCACCAAGGCCTCGGCGTGGTGGTGGAAGGTCTGGACCTGCGGTGGCCCGGCCTGCTGCCCGCCCTGCTCAGCGGCCAGGGCGTGGTGATCGAGCACCTGAACGTGAGCGCCATCCACATCGAAGACCGTCGCCCCCCCCAACCCGACAGCCCCCCCCTGACCGAACTGCCCCTGCCTCTGCCCGTGGACCTGCCCTTCAACGTGGCAAACGTGCACTACCAGGGCACCGCCACCGTGACGGCCAGCGGGTTGCGCGGCCGCTACCGCTACCAGGACGACCGCCACCACCTTCGGCTCGATGGCGTGCGCTGGGCCGACGGCGACTACCGCGGCCTGGCCGCCTTGGAAGCCCGTGCACCCATGCAGCTCGACCTGAGGCTCGATGGCGACATCCGCGTCCCGGCGCAGGCCGGCCTGGCGCCCCAGACGCTGTCGGCCCGCGCGCGGGTGCAGGGCACGCTGGCCGCACCCGACGCCACATTGCAGGTGGAAGCCGACGCGCCCCACCTGCAGGCCAGCGCCACCGTGCGCCCCTGGTTGCCCCAGCCACTGGAGCGGGCCAACGTGCGCATGGAGCGCTTCAACGTGGCCCACTTCTGGCCTGTCGGCCCACAGACCCAGCTCACCGGGCAGATCGCGGCCGAACCCCTGACAGGGCAAAGCGGCGCCCTCTGGCACGCCAGCGCCACGCTCACCAACACCCAGCCAGGCCCCTGGGACCGCCAGCGCCTGCCGGTGCAGCGCCTGCGCGCAAGGTTGGAGCAGCTGCAGCCCACCGCGCAGGGCCAGCCCTGGCGGCTGGCCGAGCTGGACGCGATCGTGGCCGACGGCCCGCTGAGCGGCCAAGGCGACGTACTGCTGCCCGCCGCCGCCGGCCCGCCGCTGCAATGGGAGGGCCGGGTGCGCTGGCGCGCCGCGCGGCCCGATGCCCTGCTCAGCCACCTGCCACCACAGACCGCCGACATCGACGCGCGCGCCCGCCAGCAAGGCGGCGACACCCGCATCGAACTCTCGGCCAACGCGGCACAGGCCCAGCTGGAGGCGCAAGGCCGCATCGACGTGCAAGCCCGGGGCTTCGAGGGCCAGGCCACGCTGGCCGTGCCTGGCGCACGCACGCGCTTCGAGGGCCGGCTGGCGGCTCGGGAAGGCTCCGGCAACCTGCAGCTGGAGCTGCCCCAGGCCGAGCGACTGCTGGCCTGGGTTCGCAGCCTGCTGCCACCCGGCACGGTACCCCTGCTGGACACGCTGAAGGCACAGGGCGGCGCCACCGCCCAGGCACGCTGGCGCGGTGGCTGGCAGAACCCCGGTGCACTGGAAATCGACGCCCAGGCCAGCACCGCCGCAGCCGCCGGCCTCACCGTGGCCACGGCCGACGGCACGGTGCAACTGGACACCCGCCTGCAGGTCTCACAACGCCAGGGCCAGACCCGCGTGAACGCCGAACGGCTGCGCGTGCAGGCCCGCATCGCCCGCGCACCTGAGGCCTGGTCGCGCTGGCAGCTGCAGAGCGAAACCCCGTTACACGCGAGTTGGGGGAACGATGCCCTCGCGCTCGACACCAGCCGCTGGACCGTGCGCCCGCCCGTGGGCGACCGCGCGCTGGACGTGCAGATGGCCCTGTTGCACTGGCGCACGCAAGGCGCAGGCGCCGGCCTCAGCACCCAAGGCCAGCTGCTCGGCATTCCGCTGGCCTGGCTGGACTCCCTGCCCCAGCAGCCCCTGCGCCAGGCCGGCCTCACCACCGACCTGCTGCTCGATGCCCGCTGGGACATCAGCTGGCCGCAGGACACCAGCCAGACACCCCGAGCCCAGCTGCGGTTGGAGCGCCGGGGCGGCGACCTGCAGTGGCTGGCCGATGCCAACAGCGCGCCGCTGGCCGCCGGCGTGCGCCAGCTGGTGGCCACGCTCGAACTCGATGGCGAACGCCTGAAGGCCCAGACCCAGTGGGACAGCGAACGCGCCGGCCGAGCCGAGGGGAGTGTCGAGTCGCGCCTCGTGCGGCGTGACGGTCTGCCCGTCTGGGACGCGGACGCACCGCTCAGCGGCAACGTCGCGGCAAGGCTGCCGCAGATGGGCGTTTGGTCGGCGTTGGCGCCGCCGGGCTGGCGCGTGGCGGGCACGCTCGCAGCCGAAACCCAGATCAGCGGCACCCGAAGCGCCCCCCGGTTCAACGGCAGCCTGTCGGCCACCGAACTGTCGGTGCGCTCGGTGGTGGACGGCATAGCGTTCACCAACGGCCGGCTGCTGGCGCGCCTGCAGGGCGAGCGCGTCGCCATCGAAACCCTGGAACTCGAAGGCAGCGGCGGCGCGGCCAACGGCGGCAGGCTCAGCGCCACCGGCTCGGCCGAGTGGGTGACCGTGGCCGGGCAGCGCGAACCCCGTGTGGCGCTGCAGGTCAGGGCCGACCAGCTGCGTGCCTCCACCCGGGCCGACCGCCGCCTCACCGTCAGCGGCCAGCTTGACGCGGCGCTGGCTGGCACCCGGCTCCGGCTCACCGGCGATGCGCGCGTGGACCAGGCCCTGTTCCTGCTGCCCGACGAGGCCACGCCCACGCTGGGCGACGACGTGGTCGTGCGTGGCCGCTCCAGGTCTGCTGCGACACGAACCACACGCGTGGTGCCCGATGTCAATGTCAACCTCGACCTCGGGCGGCGCTTCGAGGTGCGCGGCCACGGCCTGCAGGCGCGGCTCACCGGCCAGCTCAACGTGCGCAGCAGCGCCGAGCGGCCCGCACCGCAGGTACTGGGCGAGGTGCGCACCGCCAGCGGCAGCTACCAGGCCTACGGCCAGCGCCTGGACATCGAGGAAGGCGTGCTGCGTTTCACCGGCCCCTACGACAACCCCGCGCTCGACGTGCTGGCCATACGCCCCTACACCACCCAGCGCGTGGGCGTGCAGGTGCGCGGCACCGCGCGCACACCGCAGGTGCGGCTGTACTCGGAGCCCGACCTGCCCGACAGCGAAAAACTCGCCTGGCTGGTGCTCGGCCGTCCCGCCACCGGCGGCGGCGCCGAAGCCGCCGTGCTGCAACAGGCCGCCATGGCCCTGCTCAGCGGCAGCGGCGGCCCCACCCTGGGCCAGCGCCTGGGGCTGGACGAGCTCTCGGTGCGCGGCGCCAGCAGCAGCGGCACCGACGGCACCGAAGCCGGCGCCGCCCTCACCCTGGGCAAGCGCCTGTCCAGCCGGCTCTACGTGAGCTACGAACGCAGCCTGGCCAGCGCCCTCGGCACCTTCGCCATGTTCTACGACATCTCGCGCCGCCTCACGCTGCGCGCCCGTGCC
>CALRLO020000011.1:0-93880 GCA_943368755.1 Synechococcus sp. UW140
CGCGCCTGGGTGGGCCTCGGGGCCAACCTGGGCGATGCGCGTGCATCGGTCGAAGCCGCGCTGGCGGCACTGGATGGCATCACCGACACGCGGCTGGTGAAACGCTCCAGCCTCTACCGCACCGCACCCTGGGACGCCAGCGGCCCTGATTTTTTCAATGCCGTGGCCGAGGTGGAAACCCGGCTCACGGCACCCGACCTGTTGCACGCCCTGCGCGAACTGGAGCAGGCTGCCGGGCGTGAGCGACCTTACGTCAACGCACCCCGCACGCTCGACCTGGACCTGCTGCTCTATGGCAGCGCGTCGGTGTCGTCCGCTTTCCTCACCGTGCCACACCCTCGCCTGTGGCAGAGGGCGTTTGTCTTGGTGCCGCTGGCCGAGATGGCCCCGGCCCTGGTGCCCATCGCTGCGCTGGACGCGGTCGCCGATCAGGCGATCGAGCGCCAACTCTAGATTGGCACCTCCCACCGCCGGTCGTGGAAAGCCGCCACGCTGGGGCGGTGGGCAATGGACACCAGCGCACCGTCTCGCGCCTGCACCACACGCCGCAGCCGCTCGTACACCGCCTGTTCGGCCTTTTCATCCAGCGCGCTGGTGGCCTCGTCGGCAAACAGCCAGCGCGGTTTCTTGAGCAGCGTGCGCGCAATGGCCAGGCGTTGCTGTTCACCGCCTGAGAGTTTCTGGCCCCAGGCGTCGGCCTCGTCCAGCCGGTCGGTCAACTGGGGCAGCAGCGCGTCGGCCAGTGCCTGTTTCAGCTCGGCGTCGCTGTAGCGTTCGGCCGCTTCGGGGTAGGCCAGCGCATCGCGCAGCGGGCCGTTGGGAAAGTAGGGGCGCTGCGGAAGGAACATGGCCTCGCGTTCGAAATTCGCGGGCCGTTGCAGCTGGCCGCGCGCCCAGGGCCAGATGCCCGCGAGCACGCGGAACAGCGTGGATTTGCCGCTGCCCGAGGGGCCTTGCACCAGCACGCTGTCGCCGGCCTGGACCGCAAACGACACGCCGCTCAACAGCGGCCGCCCGCTGGGCAGGCTCAGGTCAAGCTGGGCGCTCAGACCGTCGCCCTGTGTGGCTTCGGGGCCGTCCTTGCGGTGGGTGGACAGTCCGCCCAGGTGCTGTTCGAAGCTGGTCAGGCGGTCGGTGGTGGCTCGCCAGCTGGCAAGCGCGTCGTAGTTGTCCACGAACCACGAGAGCGAGTCCTGCACGCGGCCGAAGGCGGAGGCGATCTGCATCAGCTCGCCCAGCTGTATGGCGCCGCTGAAGAAGCGCGGCGCCGCCACGATGAAGGGGAACACCACGGCGGCCTGGCCGAAACCCACGGTGAACCACGTCAGCCGTTTCTGCGCGCGGATGAGGCTCAGGTAGTTGCCCAGCACCTCGGTGAAACGGCCGCCCAGCTGGCGGCGTTCCACCGGTTCGCCCTTGTCGAGCGCGATGGATTCGCTGTACTCGCGCACCCGCACCAGGTGGTGGCGGTAGTCGGCTTCCAGCCGCTGCTGCTGGAAGTTCAGGCCGATCAGCGGGCGGCCGATGTAGTGGGTGATGACGCTGCCGATCACACAGTAGACCACCGCCATCCAGACCATGAAGCCGGGGATGTCCCATGCCTGACCGGCCAGCGTGAATGCGAAGTTGCCCGAGAGTGTCCAGAGGATGCCGACGAAGCTCACCAGCGTGACCACCGCGTTGAGCAGGCCCATGCTTAAGGACACGGTCTGGGCCGAGAACAGGTTGAGGTCTTCCTGGATGCGCTGGTCCGGGTTGTCGGGCGGCGCGTCCTGGCCATGGGTGAAGCGCAGCAGCTCCAGCTGGTAGAACGCGCGGTGCGCCAGCCAGCGGTCCATGTAGTGGCCGGTGAGCCAGGCGCGCCAGCGCATCTGCAGCAGCTGGGTGAGGTAGAAGCGGTAGACCGCAATGAGGATGAATCCGAAAGCCAGGTAGGTGAAACGC
Source organism: Synechococcus sp. UW140 (assembly GCA_943368755.1). Classification (GTDB taxonomy): domain Bacteria; phylum Pseudomonadota; class Gammaproteobacteria; order Burkholderiales; family Burkholderiaceae_C; genus Hydrogenophaga. Next base: position 1,945 of record CALRLO020000011.1, read on the forward strand.
CCCAGCTCGCGCCAGAACACGGCGGCGTCCTTGTTCTGCAGCGCGTCGTAGAACACGCGGTTCCACTCGTTGAGCAGCACCAGCATGTAGACCGCGCCGAGGTTGAGCGCGACGATTGCGGCGAGCAGGGCGCGCGCCTTCCATTTCTCTTCGGACTGGAAATAGGGCAGGGCCAGTGTCGTGACCTTGCGGAGGAAGGCCGCAAAGCTGCGCAGCTTGTTCATGCGAACCCTTTCAGGTGTTGGAGATGCCGGACGCCACATGCCCTGCGGGCACGTGCTGTGCGGCCGATTCGATGTGACCGGTCTGATCGTCGAAGAAGAAGTCGGGTTCAAACTCCCGCAGGAATTCGCCCTTGGCCAGGCCGCCCAGGAACATGGCTTCATCGATCTCGATGTTCCAGTTCATGAGGGTGCGGATGGCGCGTTCGTGTGCCGGTGCGCTGCGGGCGGTCACCAGCGCGGTGCGCACGCGCATCTGTGCCGTGCCCTCGCGCTGCAGCCGGTGCAGGGCTTCAAGCAGCGGCCGGAACGGGCCGTCGGGCAGGGGCTGGTTGGCCTTGTCGATCTCGTGGCGCTGGAAGGCCTTGAGGCCGCCGCTCTGGTAGACGCGTTCGGCCTCGTCCGAAAACAGCACGGCGTCGCCGTCGAAGGCGATGCGGACTTCGTTGGGGTGGGCATCGCTTGCGCGCACCGACTGCGGATAGACCTGCGCGGCTGGCACGCCGTTGTCCAGCGCGGCGCGCACGTCGCTCAGATGGGCGGAAAGGAACAGGTTGGCCTTGAGCGGGCGCAGGTAGCGCCAGGGCGGCTGCCCGCGGGTGAAGCTGCCGCGCTCGATGGGCAGGCCGTAGTGCTGGGCCGAGCGGAACACCCGCATGCCCGAGACCGGGTCGTTGCGCGAGAGGATCACCACCTCCACACGCTGCGCGCCGGGGTCGTTGAAGCTCAGCAGCTTGTGCACCAGCGAGAACGCCACGCCGGGCCGTGCAGGCTGCTCCAGCCGCTCCAGTTGCAGCTTCATGTAGGCGCGGTCGTCGCCCTGTTCGAAGATGCGGTTCTCTTCTTCAAAGTCGAACAGCGCGCGCGAGGAGATCGCCACGACCAGCTTGCCATCGAGTGAAACGCCCATGGTGTGATGCTTGTCAGAAGGGTGGCAGTCATCATAATGCGCGCGTGGAAGCCGATCGCCCGACACCTGCGCTGGCCGACGCCGCACTGCGGCCCTCAGGCAGCCTGATCGACCAGCTGGTCGACGAACTGCGTCGTCATCCGCCTTTCAGCGAGATGCCGCCGGCCGACGTGGTGTTCTTCGTGACCCGTTCCCGGCAGGGCTACTTTGCGCCCGGAGAGCCGCTGGTGCGCCCGGCCGATGGACCGGTGCGGCAGCTCTACTTCATCCGCAGTGGCAGCGTGGTGGGCGAGCGGGGCCTGTCCGAGGTGTCGGGCGGCGCCTTCCAGTACGAGGCGGGCGACCTGTTCCCCGTCAGCGCGGCGCTCGCGCAGCGTGCACCGACCACGACCTACCGTGCCAGTGGTGACACCTTCGTGCTGGCGCTGCCTCTGGCTGACATGCAGGCGCTGGTGGCGGCGAGCCCGGTGTTCGGTGATTTTCTCAACCGCCGCATCCTGCGGTTTCTGGAGATGTCGCGCACCGCGCTGCAGGTGGCCTACTCGTCGCAGGCACTGGCCGAACAGTCGCTGGAGACGCGGCTGGCCGACCTCGCGCCGCGGGCGCCCGTGACCTGTGCGCCCGAAACCCCGCTGCAGGCGGTGCTGACCACCATGCACCAGCGCCGCATCGGCTCCATGCTGGTGGTCAACGACGGTGGTGCACCGCTGGGCATATTCACGCGCTACGACGTGCTGGGGCGTGTGGCGCTGGCGCAGGTGCCCCTGGCAACACCCATCGCGGAGGTGATGGTGCAGCCGGTGCTCACGCTGACCGAATCGCACACCGCGCAGGATGCGGCCCTGATGATGTCGCAACACGGCATACGCCATGTGCCCATCACGCGCGACGGCGTGGCGGTGGGCATGGTGTCCGAGCGCGACCTGTTTGCGATGCAGCGGCTCAGCCTCAAACAGGTCAGCAGTTCCATACGCGGCGCGGCCGACGTGGCCACGCTCCAGCTGGTGGCGCAGGATATCCGCCGCTTTGCCCGCACGCTGCTGGGGCAAGGTGTTCAGGCACAGCAGCTCACGGCGCTGATCAGCCACCTCAACGACGTGCTCACCCAGCGGCTGGTGGAGCTGCTGGCTGCCCGGCACGGCGTGGACATGGGGCGCGTGTGCTGGCTGGCGCTGGGTTCCGAGGGGCGTGGCGAGCAGACGGTTGCCACCGACCAGGACAACGCGCTCATCCTCGATGACGGCCACGCCGAGGCCGACAAGCCGGCGTTGCTGCGGTTCGCCCGGGCGGTGAACGAGGCCCTGGACGCCTGTGGCTACCCGCTGTGCCTGGGCAACATCATGGCGTCCAACCCGGCCTGCTGCCTCACGCTGCGGCAGTGGCGCGAGCGTTTCGCCCAATGGCTGGAGCATGGCGCGCCCGAGGACCTGCTCAATGCCAGCATCTATTTCGATTTCCGGCCACTGGCTGGCAACGCCACACTGGCCCAGCGCCTGCGCGACGAGGTGTCCACCCAGGCCGCGCGGGTGCCCCGGTTTCTCAAGCAGATGGCGCTCAACGGCCTGCAACACGCGGCACCGCTGAACTGGCTGGGCAACCTCGACACCTCCGAGGTGGAGGGCCGCGCCAGCCTGGACCTCAAGCTGCAAGGTACGGCCCTCTTTGTCGACATGGCTCGCCTGCACGCACTGGCACTGGGTGTTGCCGATACCGGCACGCGCGCGCGGCTGGAGGCTGCCGGCCGCCTGCTGGGGGTGCCAGAGTCGGAGTACCAGGCCTGGGCCGGTGCCTTCGAGTTCCTGCAAATGCTGCGGTTGCGGGCGCAGCTGGACGGTCAGACGCTGGGCGGCAACGCCAACCGTATCGCGGTGGATACGCTCAACGACATCGATCGCCGCATCCTCAAGGAATCCTTTCGTGTGGCACGCCAGCTGCAGCAGCGTGCCCGGCTGGACTACGACCGCTGATGCGCTGGCCCTGGTCCGCCCCCCGTTTCACGCCCGACGCCACGCGCTGGGTGGCGCTGGATGTGGAAACCAGCGGGCTCGACGCGCAGCACGACCGCCTGCTGGCCATCGCCGCCATTGCCCTGCAGGTGGACTGGGAGACGCAGCGCATCTGGACCGACCCGGGAGACAGCTTCGAGGTGGTGCTGCGCCAGGACGAGGTGTCCAGCCGTGACAACATCCTGCTGCATGGCATCGGTGCCCAGAGGCAGCGTCAAGGCATGGCGCCTGAGACCGCGCTGAACGCCTTCCTGTCCTACATCGGCCATTCGCCCCTGCTGGCGTTTCACAGTGCCTTCGACGAGGTGATGATCGGGCGCCACCTTCGCATTCACCTGGGGCAGCGGCTGCCCAACCCCTGGGTCGATATCGAGCACCTCTGTGCGGTCACGCATCCCCAGGTCCAGGCGCGGTCGCTGGACGAGTGGATGGCCCATTTCGGCATCCGCTGCGCCATTCGCCACCAGGCCGCTGCCGACACACTGGCCGAGTGCGAGGTGTTGCAGCGCATCTGGCCACGTGTGGCGCGCGAATGCCGGGGTTGGGGCGATCTGGTCAGGCTGGCCGCGCAGCGGCGGTGGCTGCCGGGACACTGAACACCCGCCACTGGCCGGGCGAGGGGGCTTCGCGCGGCCAGTCGGCCATGGTGGAGACGGTTCCCGGCCCCTCTAGCAGCACCTGCACGGCCCGCGCCACGCCGGCATGCGCCACCCACAGCGCCTGCGTGTGACCCCCTCGCTCGCAGTGCGCCACCGTGTCATTCAGGGCGGCGCGCACCCGATCCAGCACCGCGCTCACGCTGTCGCCGCTGCCACCCACCCGGTGGTGCGTGAAGTTGTCCATCCAGGGGGCGAAGTCGGCTGGGGTCAGGCTGTCCCAGGGGCGGCCCTCCCAGGCACCGAAGTCCATTTCCCCCAGGCGCGGGTCTTCGCCCTGCCAGTGTAGTTCGGGGTGTTGCAGGGCCTGCGCCATCTGGCGGCAGCGTTGCCGCGGCGACACCCAGGCGGCGGTGGGCAGATGGGGCAGGGCACGGTCGAAAACGGCGGCTGCGTGCCGTGTGGCCGTCTCGTCGGCGGCGAGGTCAAGACGGCCGTAGCACAGGCCCTGGCCTGCTGGCACTTCGGCGTGCCGCAGCAGCCACAGCGTCAGAGGGGCCACGCCAGCGCCACACCCAGGTAGAACGCGATTTCGGCCACCTGCTGCTCGGCACCCAGGCCGTCGCCGGTGAAGCCCTGCAGCCGCACCCGCAGCCGCCAATGCACCACCGCCCAGCCCAGGCCAGAAGCCAGCAGGCCCGCCAGCAGGTGCAGCGTCATGCCGGGCCACAGCGCCACCAGACCCAGCAACGCGAGAGAGCACCAGCCCAGCCCGGTGAGCACCGCGCCCGGCGGCAACTGGTCGGCCAGCGGCTTGGATTTGCTGGTGGCCGTGTCGCCCACATGGGGCAGGACTGCAATGGTCAGCAGCGGCCAGGTGCGCGAGACCACGTGCGCCGCCACCAGCGCGACCAGCACCACTGCCAGGCCCTGTGTACCCAGCAGCGCCAGCAGCGCCAGCTTGGCCAGCAGCGCGAGCACCAGGGCCATGGCGCCAAAGGCGCCGATGCGCGAATCCTTCATGATCTCCAGCGCCCGATCACGCTGGTAGCTGCCGCCCAGACCATCGGTCAGGTCGCTCAGGCCGTCCTCATGGAAGCCCCCTGTCAGCAGCACGGTGGCGATGGTGGACAGCACGGCGGCCACGGCCGGCTTCCAGGGGGACAGCGGCAGGCCGAGGAACAGTGCGCCGTACACGAGCGCCGCCACCAGGCCGACCAGCAGACCCACGCCAGGAAAATGCGCGGCGCTGGCGCGCAGCATGGCCGGGCTGAAACCCACCCAGTCGGCCAGCCGGCCCGTCACGGGTACGCGTGTGAAGAACTGCAGCGCCAGCAGGAAGTGACGCAGGCCTTGCATGTCTACAAGGCCGAACTGACGCCAGCCGATTCGAAGCTGGCCATGTCGTCGAACAGGCGGGCGGCCGAGAGCACCAGCGGCCACGCCAGCAGGGCGCCAGAGCCTTCGCCGAGGCGCAGGTCCAGATCGAGCAACGGTGCGCCGGGCAGCACGGCATCGCGTTGCAGCAGGTGCTGCAGCATGAGCCGGTGGCCACTTTCGTGCGAGCGGTGGCAGAACACCAGGTAGCCACTCACGGCCGGACACAGCGCGCGCGCCACCAGAGCCGCCGCGCCGGCGATGAAGCCGTCAATCAGCAGCACGCGCCGCTCGCTGGCGCCCTGCAGCAGCGCGCCGGCCATCATGGCGATCTCGAATCCGCCGACCGCGGCGAGCACGTCCAGCGGGTCGGTCAGAGTCGCGTGCCGTCGAGCGACCTGCTGCAGCACGTCACGCTTGTGGGACAGCTGGGCGTCGTCCAGTCCGGTGCCACGTCCACAGGCCTCGGCGACGTCCACACCACACAGCGTGGCGAACAGCAGCGCCGCGCTGGAGGTGTTGCCGATGCCCATCTCGCCCAGCGCCAGCACGCGGCCGGGCCGGGCGCGAACCACATCCATGCCACTCCGCAGGGCCTGTTGCGCCTGGGATTGCGTCATGGCCGGGCCTCGCAGTGCACTCGCGGTGCCCAGGGCGATCTTGTGGTGGGCGATCGGCAGGGCTGACAGGTCGGCGGCCACGCCCGCATCCACCAGCGTGAGCGCGAAACCATGCTGGCGGGCGAGCACGTTCACCGCCGCGCCGCCACCGGCCATGTTCATCACCATCTGCGCGGTGACGGCCTGTGGGTAGGCCGACACGCCTTCGGCCGCCAGGCCGTGGTCGGCGGCGAACACCACCATCTGGGGTGTGCCCAGCGCTTCGGCAAGGGCCTGGTCGCGCTGCAGGATCAGACCCAATTGCACCGCCAGCGCCTCGAGCTGGCCCAGTGCGCCCAGCGGCTTGGTCAGGTGGTCGATACGGTGGCGCAGCCGGGCGGCAAGGGTGGCATTGACCACCGGAGCAATGGCGGGCAGGTCCATCAGGATTTCAGGAACAGCCGGTAGACCGGGTTGTCGGTTTCTTCGACGTAGGGGTAACCCAGCGTGTCCAGAAAAGCCGCAAAAGCCTTGTTGTCTGCGGGCGGCACCTGCAGCCCCACGAGGATGCGGCCGTAGTCCGCCCCCTGGTTGCGGTAGTGGAACAGGCTGATGTTCCAGTTGGGTTGCATCAGGCTCAGGAACTTGAGCAGCGCACCGGGCCGCTCGGGGAAAACGAAGCGCAGCAGGCGCTCGTCCTGTGCCAGCGGCGAGTGGCCACCCACCATGTGGCGGATGTGCTCTTTGGCCAGGTCGTCGTGCGTCAGGTCCAGCGTGGCGAAGCCGTGTTTGCCGAAGTTGTGGGCGATCTTGGCGCTTTCACCCTTGGCGTGGGTGGTCAGGCCCACAAACACGTGGGCCTTGGCGGCGTCGCTGATGCGGTAGTTGAACTCGGTGACATTGCGCGCGCCGCCCGGCAGGGTGCCGACCAGCTCGCAGAAGCGGCGGAAACTGCCGCGCTCCTCTGGGATGGTGACGGCGAACAGGGCCTCGCGCTCTTCACCTACCTCGGCGCGCTCGGCCACGAAGCGCAGCCGGTCAAAGTTCATGTTCGCACCACACAGGATGGCGGCGTAGGTCTCGCCCCTGGTCTTGTGGGTGGCCACGTACTGCTTGATGGCAGCCACGGCCAGCGCACCCGAGGGTTCGACGATGCCACGCGTGTCAACGAAGATGTCCTTGATGGCGGCGCACACCGCATCGGTGTCCACTGTCACGTAGCCGTCCACCAGCTCGCGGGCCACGCGGAAGGTCTCTTCGCCCACCAGTTTCACCGCGGTGCCGTCGGCGAACAGGCCCACGTCGGGCAGCGTCACGCGCCGGCCTTTTTCCACCGAGCGCAGCATGGCGTCCGAGTCCACCGTCTGCACGCCGATTACCTTGACCTCGGGACGTACCGCCTTGATGTAGTTGGCCACGCCACTGATCAGCCCGCCGCCGCCGATGGCGACGAACACGGCATCGAGCGGGCCCTGGTGCTGGCGCAGCAGCTCCATGGCGATGGTGCCCTGGCCGGCGATCACTTCCGGGTCGTCAAAGGGGTGAATGAAGGTCAGGCCGTGCTGCTGTTCCAGTTCGACAGCGTGGGTGTAGGCGTCGGAGTAGCTGTCGCCGTGCAGCACCACCTCGCCGCCCAGAGCCTTGACCGCATCCACCTTCACCTGGGGCGTGGTGACTGGCATCACGATGACGGATCGGCAACCCAGTTTGTGCGCACCCAGCGCCACGCCCTGGGCGTGGTTACCGGCGGAGGCGCAGATCACGCCGCGCTGGAGCTGCTCCTGCGTCAGGTGGGCCATCTTGTTGTAGGCGCCCCGCAGCTTGAAGCTGAAGACGGGCTGCTGGTCCTCGCGCTTGAGCAGCACCTTGTTGTGCAGGCGCCGGCTCAACTGGCGGGCGGGCTCCAGTGGGGATTCGACAGCGACGTCGTAGACCTTGGCGGTGAGGATCTTCTTGAGGTAGTCCGCAGGGGACAGCAAGGGGCGCTTGGCAGGCATGGTCGGGCGGGGGTGGTCAGCCCGCCATCATAGTCCGGGCGAAAAAAAACCCGGACGCTGGTAGCAGGTCCGGGTTTGAATCCACCCGATGAGGGCAGAGGAGACAACCGTGATGCAAACGGGTTTGAAGCGCTTGCATACAATGCCCCGAAGTATAGCGGAGCCGTGCTGCGACGCAACAAAATTTTGCGGGTTTACCCGAATATTTTTAGAGAAAGCACTCCATGGAATGCACAGTGACCTGGACCGGCGCCAGTGGCGCCCGGTCCCATATGGGCTTTGTGGCCGAAACCGGAAGTGGGCATGTGCTCACCATGGATGGCGCGCCCGACGCAGCCAAGCCCGAGAACGGCGGCGCCAACCTGGCCCCTCGGCCCATGGAGACCGTGCTGGCCGGGACCGGCGGCTGCACCGCCTACGATGTCGTGTTGATCCTCAAGCGCGGCCGCCAGGATGTGCGCGGCTGCAGCGTCAAGCTCACCAGCGAGCGCGCCGACACCGACCCCAAGGTGTTCACCAAGATCCACATGCACTTCACCGTGACGGGCAAGGGCCTGAAGCCCGATGCCGTGGAGCGCGCCATCGCGCTCAGCCACGACAAGTACTGCTCGGCCAGCATCATGCTGGGCAAGACGGCGGCCATCAGCACCTCGTTCGACCTGATCGAGGCCTGATTTGCCGGGCCGGCTGGCACAGGCTATAATGCACGGTTTGGCGCTTGCCACGGTTGATGTCTGTCCCGTGTGGCGGCGCAACCCGTCCACCACATTCAACGCTTTTCAGAAGCCTTAAGGAGCCAACCATGGCCGTCCAGCAAAACAAAAAGTCCCCGTCCAAGCGCGGCATGCACCGTTCGCACAACGCCCTGAACGTGCCGGGTATCGCTGTCGAGCCGACCACCGGCGAAACCCACCTGCGCCACCACATCAGCCCCAACGGCTTCTACCGTGGTCGCCAGGTGCTGAAGAACAAGTCCGAGGCCTGATCCTCGCCATCAGGGCCCGGGCCCCGGTGCGTCCACCGGTTCCCGGCGCCTGAACTAGGCCCGTCGCTACACTGTAGCCTCGGGCCTTTTTATCGCCTGTACGCGTCACACATGACCACGATTGCCGTCGATTGCATGGGGGGGGATTTCGGCCCTGCCGTCACCCTGCCGGCCTGCCGCCAGTTCCTCGATGCCCACCCCGATGCCCGCCTGCTGCTGGTGGGGCTGGAGGCTGACCTGGCGGGGTTTACGCACGAGCGTGCCGTGCCTGTGATGGCCACCGAGGTCGTGGCCATGGACGACCCGGTGGAGATCGCCCTGCGCAAGAAGCGGGATTCGTCCATGCGCGTGGCCATCCAGCAGGTCAAGGATGGTGCGGCGCAGGCCGCTGTCTCGGCTGGCAACACCGGCGCCTTGATGGCCATTGCCCGCTACCTGCTCAAGACATTGGATGGGATCGATCGTCCCGCGATTGCCTACCCCATGCCCAATGTGAAGGGCGGCTCCACCACGGTGTTGGACCTGGGGGCCAATGTGGATTGCACCGAACACCACCTGCTGCAGTTTGCGGTACTGGGTTCGGCGCTGGATTCGGTGCTCAAGAACACGGATCAGCCGACGGTCGGGCTGCTCAATATTGGCTCTGAGGCCATAAAAGGCAGCGAAGTGATCAAAAAAGCGGGTGATCTTCTGCGAACAGCTGCCAATTCTGGCGATTTGAATTTTGTCGGCAACGTTGAAGGCAACGATATTTTCAAAGGAACCTCGGATATCGTGGTCTGCGATGGTTTTGTCGGCAACGTGGCGCTCAAGGCCAGCGAAGGGTTGGCGACGATGATTGCGCAATTCCTCAAACAGGAGTTTTCACGCAACATTTTGACGAAAATTGTGGCCATCATCGCCTATCCCGTGCTGATCGGATTCAAAAGGCGCGTTGATTACCGCCGATACAACGGCGCGGCCTTGTTGGGCCTGCGCGGGCTGGTGTTCAAGAGCCATGGCTCGGCCGATCCCTTCGCGTTTGAGCAGGCGCTGAACCGCGCGTATGATGCGGCCCGCAACCAACTGCTGGACCGCGTCCAGGCCCGCATCGCCCATGCCGCTCCCTTGCTGAGTGCGTCGGCGCCGGACCCAGAGGCGGTTCTGCCCACTTCATGAGCCACTCCTTTTCCCGCATCACCGGCACCGGCAGCTACCTGCCCCCGCGCCGCGTGACCAATGCCGATCTGGCGGCCGAACTGGGCCAGCGCGGCATAGAAACCTCCGACGACTGGATTGTCGAACGCACCGGCATCCGGGCTCGCCATTTCGCGGCCCCCGATGTGTCGAGCAGCGACCTGGGCGCCGAGGCAGCCCGCCGCGCCCTGGCATCCGCCGGTGTGGCGGCCGAGCAGGTCGACCTGATCATCGTGGCCACCTCCACCCCGGACATGGTGTTCCCCTCCACAGCGGCCATCCTGCAGAACAAGCTGGGCATCGCTGGTTGTCCGGCCTTTGACGTGCAGGCTGTCTGCAGCGGATTTGTCTATGCGCTGACCGTGGCCGACGCCATGATCCGCACCGGCAGCGCGACAACGGCGCTGGTGATCGGTGCCGAAGTTTTCAGCCGCATCCTCGATTTCAACGACCGCACCACCTGTGTGCTGTTTGGTGATGGTGCTGGCGCCGTGGTGCTGCAGGCCAGCGACACGCCGGGCATCCTGGCGACCGATCTGCACGCCGATGGCAAACATGTGGGCATCCTGTGCGTGCCCGGTACGGTGTCCGGCGGACAGGTCCTGGGCGACCCGTTGCTCAAGATGGATGGTCAGGCGGTTTTCAAGCTGGCCGTGGGTGTGCTGGAGGATGCCGCCCGCACCACGCTGGCCAAGGCCGGGCTGCAGGACAGCGACATCGACTGGCTGATTCCGCACCAGGCCAACATCCGCATCATGCAGAGCACGGCCAAGAAGCTGAAGCTGCCGCTGGACAAGCTGGTGGTGACCGTCGATCAGCACGGCAACACCTCCGCTGCCTCCATACCGCTGGCGCTGGACGCGGCGGTGCGTGAAGGCAAGGTCAAGAAGGGGGACACCCTCATGCTCGAAGGCGTGGGCGGCGGTTTCACCTGGGGCGCTGTGCTGCTCAACTATTGATAGATACCGAGACATGAAGACGTTTGCTTTTGTGTTCCCTGGCCAGGGTTCCCAGGCTGTGGGCATGCTGGACGCCTGGGGCGATCACCCCGCCGTCACCGAAACCCTGAAGGAGGCCTCTGACGCCCTGGGCGAGGACGTGGGCCGTCTGATCCACGAGGGGCCGAAGGAAGCGCTGGCCCTGACCACCAATACCCAGCCGGTGATGCTGGTGGCGGGTGTCGCCGCCTGGCGTGCCTGGCGGGCCGAGGGCGGTGCGCTGCCTGCCGTGGTGGCTGGTCACTCGCTGGGTGAATACACCGCGTTGGTAGCGTCTGGCGTGTTGACACTGGCCCAGGCCGCGCCGCTGGTGCGTCTGCGCGCTGCCGCCATGCAGGAAGCCGTGCCCGTGGGAGTGGGCGCCATGGCCGCCATCCTGGGCATGGATGCGGAGAAGGTGAAGGCCGGCTGCGCCGAAGCCCAGGCCAGCTTCGGGGCTGGCAGCGCAGAGGTGGTCGAGGCGGTGAACTTCAACGATCCGGCCCAGACGGTGATCGCGGGTAGCAAGGCGGCTGTAGACAAGGCCTGCGAGGTGCTCAAGGCCAATGGCGCCAAGCGCGCATTGCCGCTGCCGGTCTCGGCCCCGTTCCACTCCAGTCTCATGAAGCCGGCGGCCGAAAAGCTCAAGGCGGCGCTGGCGACGACCGCGCTGGCCGTGCCGCAGGTTCCGCTGGTCAACAACATCGATGTCGCCGTCCCAACCGACGCCGACGCCATCCGCGATGCGCTGTATCGCCAGGCTTTCGGGCCGGTGCGCTGGGTGGAATGTATCCAGGCCATCCAGGCCCGGGGTGTGGCGGCCATTGTCGAATGTGGCCCGGGCAAGGTGTTGGCGGGCATGTCCAAACGCATCGCACCCGATCTGATCGGTGGCGCCATCTACGACCCGGCCACGCTGGCCGAGGTGAAAGGACTGCTCGCATGAGCGACGTGAAATTCGAAGGCCAGGTTGCCCTGGTCACCGGCGCATCGCGCGGCATTGGCGCAGCGATTGCGGCCGAACTGGCGGCTCGCGGCCTCAAGGTCATTGGTACCGCCACCAGCGAAGACGGTGCAGCCAGGATCGGCGCGGCGCTGGCCGCCCACGCGGGCTGCCGTGGCGCCAAGCTCGACGTGAACAACGTGGCCGAGGCCGAAGCCCTGATCGACGCCATCGTCAAAGAGCATGGTGGCTTGCAGGTGCTGGTGAACAACGCCGGCATCACCCGCGACATGCTGGCCATGCGCCTCAAGGACGACGATTGGGACGCGGTGCTGGACACCAATCTCAAGGCCGTTTTCCGCATGAGCCGGGCGGTGATCCGCCCGATGATGAAGCAGCGCTATGGCCGCATCGTCAGCATCACCAGCGTGGTCGGTGCTTCGGGCAATCCGGGCCAGGCCAATTACGCGGCGGCCAAGGCCGGTGTCGCGGGGATGACCCGCGCCCTGGCGCGCGAGCTGGGCAGCCGCAACATCACCGTCAACTGCGTGGCGCCGGGTTTCATCGAGACCGACATGACAGCCGCGCTGCCGGAAGAGCAGCAGAAAGCCCTGCTGGGCCAGATTCCGCTGGGTCATCTGGGCAAACCGGCCGACATCGCCCATGCGGTGGCATACCTCGCCAGTCCGCAGGCCGCCTATGTGACCGGGCAGGAACTGCACGTCAATGGCGGCATGTTCATGGCCTGAACGGGCTTGCATTTTTGGAGAGGGCCGTGGAGCCGCCCGGCGGGCGTGGACTAGAGCGCAGACTCTAGCCGGCTAAAATGGCGGTTTGTACGTCAACCACCCTTTGAGGGAACTATGAGCGATATCGAAGCACGTGTGAAGAAAATCATTGCCGAACAACTCGGCGTGGAAGAGGGTCAGGTGACCAACGAGAAAGCCTTTGTGGCCGACCTCGGCGCCGACTCGCTCGACACCGTGGAACTGGTGATGGCTCTCGAAGACGAATTCGGCATCGAAATTCCCGACGAAGACGCCGAGAAGATCACGACGGTCCAGAACGCGATCGACTACGCCAACGCTCACCAGAAGGCCTGATCGCATGACCCGGCGCCGTGTTGTCGTGACCGGCCTGGGCTGCATCAGCCCCGTGGGCAACACGGTGGAGCAGGCCTGGGCGCAACTGCTCGCCGGTCAATCCGGCATCTCCCACATCACCAAGTTCGATGCCTCGAACTTCGCCTGCAAGATCGCGGGCGAGGTCAAGAACTTCGATCTGGAGTCCTACATCGGCGCCAAGGAGGCGCGGACCATGGACACCTTCATCCACTACGGTGTTGCCGCCGCGCAGCAGGCCGTGCTGGATGCCGGTCTGCCCACGGGCGAGGCTCTGGACGAAGAGATGGCCACGCGCATCGGCTGCATCATCGGCTCGGGCATCGGCGGTCTGCCGCTGATCGAGGACACCCACGCCGAACTGACCAACCGGGGTCCGCGCCGCATCTCGCCCTTCTTCGTGCCCGCGTCCATCATCAACATGATCTCGGGTCATGTCTCGATGCGCTACGGTTTCAAGGGTCCCAACCTGGCGGTCGTCACGGCCTGCACCACCGGGCTGCATGCCATTGGTGAAGCGGCACGCAAGATCGAGTACGGAGACGCCGACGTGATCGTGGCCGGTGGTTCCGAAGCCACGGTGTCCCCGCTGGGCATTGGCGGATTTGCCGCGATGCGCGCGCTGTCCACCCGCAACGACGACCCGGCCACCGCCTCCCGCCCCTGGGACAAGGACCGCGACGGCTTTGTGCTGGGCGAGGGTGCTGGCGTGATGGTGCTCGAAGAGTACGAACACGCCAAGGCGCGTGGCGCCAAGATCTACGCCGAGGTGTCGGGCTATGGCATGAGCGCCGACGCTGGCCACATGACCGCGCCCAACATGGACGGCCCGCGCCGTGCCATGCTCAACGCGCTGCGCAACGCTGGCCTCAACCCCGACCAGGTGGACTACCTGAACGCCCATGGCACCTCCACGCCGCTGGGTGACATCAACGAGAGCAATGCCATCAAGGCGGCGCTGGGCGACCACGCCAAGAAGATGGTGGTGAGCTCCACCAAGTCCATGACCGGTCACCTGCTGGGTGGCGCTGGCGGCATCGAGAGCGTGTTCACCGTACTGGCCGTGCACCACCAGAAGGTGCCGCCCACCATCAACATCTTCAACCAGGATCCCGAGTGCGACCTGGACTACTGCGCCAACACGGCCCGTGACCTGAAGATCGATGTGGCGGTGAAGAACAACTTCGGTTTCGGCGGTACCAACGGCACCTTGGTTTTCAAGCGCGTCTGACCTTCAGTTGCGGTTCATGAACCGTCGCCAGGCCCCGTCGGTGTCCTACCCGGTGGGGCCTTGTGCTTTGTACGGGCGCCTGTTGCTGGGGGCGTGGGGGCTGGGCCTGGCCGTTGTCTCTGTTCAGGCCTGGTACGCCGGACAGGTGCCCATCGGTGTGTTGCCGCTGCTGGCGCTGGCGGGCGTGCTGGCGGGGCGGGGCTGGCGTGCGGCGCCCCGAGGCCAGCTGCGGTGGGTGGGTGGTGGCGGCTGGGAGTGGCAGACAGACGACCGCACCGTGGTGTTGCCCGCCCCGGTGCTTGTCTGGCGGGGTCGTGACCACCTGTTGCTGCAGATGCCGTTGGGGCCCCGTGACCTGCGGTGGTTGTGGGTCGAGCGCTGGCGCGACCCCTCGCGGTGGGATGCCCTCTGCCGTGCTGCCACCCAGGCCCGCTGAGTCCGGGTGGCGGGCATGCGGTATATTTTCGCGCTCCCACCCCATTCATGACCACCGAAGACCACAACGCCCCTCCCTCGCCTGACAGCGACCACATGCTGGTCCAGCGCACGCTGGCGGGGGACCAGCGGGCGTTTGAGTTGCTGGTCATCAAGTACCAGCGCCGGGTCGAACGCCTGATCGGGCGCATGGTCCGCGATGTGGATCTGGTCCCCGACATCGCCCAGGAAACCTTCATCCGTGCCTACCGCGCGCTGGCCCAGTTCCGCGGCGATGCCCAGTTCTACACCTGGCTCTACCGCATCGCCGTCAACACCGCCAAGAAGCAACTGCTGGAACTGAAACGTGACCCGTTGGTCGTGATGTCATCGCTCAAGTCGGCAGATGACGATGAAACTTCCGGAGTGGAACACGAACTAAACCAGCAGATCGCCGATGCCGAGACGCCCGACGCCGTGCTCGCGAGCAAGGAAATTGCCCAGGCTGTGAACGAAGCCATGGAGGCCTTGCCCACCGAACTGTGTCAGGCCATCACGCTGCGTGAAATCGAAGGCCTTAGCTACGAAGAGATCGCGCAGGTGCTGGATTGCCCGATCGGTACCGTGCGCTCGCGGATTTTCCGTGCCCGCGAAGCGATTTCGGCCCGCATCAAGCCGATGCTGGAAAACCGCTCTGGCAAGCGATGGTGAACGCTATGAACGAAAGCCCTGACATGCAAGCGCCCGCTGTTACCCACTCCCAGGACACCTCCCTGGATGAATTGCTGTCCGCTCTCGCGGACGGTGAAGTGTCGACCGCCGAGCTCGATCGGCTGATGTCGGCCGGGCAGCCCCTGGATGTGTCCTGGTCGTGTTACCAGCTGATCGGTGGCGCATTGCGTGGGGCGGTCGATGGTGCCACCCCGGCCCGCAGCAGCTGCGTCACGGCCGTGATGGCGCGGATCAAGGACGAGGTGCCGCCCTTGCCGGTGGTGCTGCCGGAGCCTGCACGCGTCCGTGGGGTGGCTGCCAACGATGGCGTGTTCCGCTGGAAGCTGGTGGCGGGTCTGGCTTCGCTGGCTGCGGTGGGCGTGCTGACCTGGCAGGTGGTGGCGCAGCAGCCCTCCTCGACAGGCCCGCAACTGGCTGCAGCGCCCGTCGCGCCGGAGCCAGCCTCCAGCGAGGTGGTGGTCTCGGGCAGCATGGGCCCTGTGATCCGCGACCAGCAACTGGACGATCTGCTCGCGGCGCACCGCCAGCTGGGCGGCTCTGCCCTGCAGATGCCTGCTGGCTTCCTGCGCAATGCCACCTTTGAAACCCCGCAACGCTGACATGGCTTATCTGGTGACTCGCTGGATTTGGCCCGTGGCCTTGCTTGCCGGGCTGGTGTTGCCGCCCGCGATGGCGCAGACACCACCAGGCGCCGTGCCAACGCCCCAGAGCCTGAACGACTGGCTGGACCGCCTGCACGATGCCTCGCGCCGCCGTGCCTATACCGGCACCTTTGTGGTGTCTGCCGGTACCTCCATGGCCACCTCCAAGATCTGGCATGTCTGCGATGGCAAACAGCAGGTCGAGCGCATCGAGACCCTCACCGGCGCGCCCCGCACCACGCTGCGCCGCAACGACGAGGTGATCACCTTCGTGCCACAGACCAAATCGGCCTGGGTGGAAAAACGCGAGGCACTGCGCCCGTTCCCGGATCGGTTGAAAACCCCGGCGAACGCCATCGAGGAACACTACAACGCCAAACGGCAAGGTCTGGAGCGCGTGGCCGGTTTCGAAGCCGATGTGGTGCTGTTCCAGCCCCAGGACGACTTGCGGTTTGGTTACAAGGTATGGTCCGAGCGGACTACCGGGCTTGCGGTCAAGCTGCAGACCCTCGATACCCAGGGACGCGTGCTGGAGCAGATGGTGTTTTCCGAACTGCAACTGGACGCACCGGTGCAGATGGACAAGCTGCTCAAGCAGATGAGCACCCAGGGCTACCAGGTTCACAAGGCACCGCTGAACAAGACCTCGGCCGATGCCGAAGGCTGGCGTCTGAAGAGCGACGTGCCAGGTTTTCAGGCGATGAGCTGCCACACGCATGGCGAGCCGGGCGGCAAGCCGGGCACGCTGCCCATGCAGTGGGTGTTCTCTGACGGCCTGGCCTCGGTGTCGCTGTTCCTGGAGCGCTACGACCCCCAGCGCCACAGCCGCGAGCGCACGGCCGCCATGGGGGCCACCCACACACTCACGCAGCGCATTGGCGACTACTGGCTCACGGCCATGGGTGAGGTGCCGGTGTCCACGCTCAGGTTGTTTGCCCAGTCGCTGGAACGCCAGCGCTGATCACAGATCAGAATCCCCAAGGCTGCCACATGGTGTGGCGGCGTTTTCATTGTCTGTCGAGGAACACCATGCTTCGCGAGAACGACACCCGGGTCCGTGCTTTGAAACCTTTTTCGTGGGGCCAGGCTGCGGTGCTGGCTGCGGTGCTCGCTGCGCCCACCGGTCTGCTGGTTCATGCACCCGCCATGGCCCAGACGCCGCCGCCGCTGGTTCAGGGGCTGCCCGATTTCACCGGACTCGTGGACGCCGTCGGACCTTCGGTCGTCAACATCCGTACGGTCGAGCGCGTGCGCCAGGGCCGCTCGGGCGGTGGGGCCGCCGAAGAGCAGATGCTGGAATTTTTCCGCCGTTTCGGCATTCCCATTCCACCCGGTGTCACGCCGCGCGGACCGCAGCAACCCCAGCCCGAAGGTTCCGCGCCCGAGGCGGAACGCCCGCGGGGTGTGGGCTCAGGCTTCGTGATGACCGCCGATGGCTTCGTGATGACCAACGCCCACGTGGTGGATGGTGCCGACGAGGTGGTCGTCACGCTGCCGGACAAGCGCGAATTCAAGGCACGCATCGTGGGTGCAGACAAACGCACCGACGTGGCCGTGGTCAAGATCGAGGCCTCCGGCCTGAGCCCGGTGCGCATCGGTGATGTCAACCGCCTGCGAGTGGGTGAGTGGGTGATGGCCATCGGCTCGCCGTTCGGGCTTGAGAACACCGTCACCGCCGGCATCGTCAGTGCCAAGCAGCGCGACACCGGCGACTACCTGCCGTTCATCCAGACCGATGTCGCCATCAACCCCGGCAACTCGGGTGGCCCGCTGATCAACCTGCGTGGCGAGGTGGTGGGCATCAACAGCCAGATCTACTCGCGTTCGGGCGGCTTTCAGGGCATCTCGTTCGCGATTCCCATCGACGAGGCGGTGCGTGTGTCCGAACAGCTCAAGACCAGCGGCCGCGTCACCCGTGGGCGCATCGGCGTGTCCATCGATCAGGTGAGCAAGGACGTAGCCGAGGCCATCGGTCTGGGCAAGCCCGAAGGCGCGCTGGTGCGTGGTGTTGAGCCAGACTCGCCCGCGGCCAAGGCGGGTGTCGAGCCCGGCGACATCATCGTCAGGTTCGACGGCAAGGCGATCGAGAAATCGGTGGACCTGCCGCGTCTGGTGGGTAACACCAAGCCCGGGACCAAAAGCACGCTCACGGTGTTTCGCCGTGGCAGCCAACGCGACCTGAGCGTGGTGGTGGCCGAGCTGGAGCCCGAACGTGTGGTGGCCCGCTCGGGCTCGCCTGAGGCTCCGCGCAATACGCCCAGTGTGGTGGCCCAGACACTGGGGCTGACGGTGGCCGAGCTTACCGATGCACAGAAGACCGAGCTGCGCATCAAGGGTGGCGTGCGCATCACCGCAGCTGAAGGTGCTGCGGCGCGTGCAGGCCTGCGCGAAGGCGACGTCATCGTGTCGCTGGCCAACACCGAGATCGCCAACGTGCGCGACTTCGAGGCACAGATCGCCAAGGCCGACAAGAACCGACCCGTGCAGGTGCTGGTGCGACGAGGCGAATGGGCCCAGTACGCGGTGATCCGCCCGCAGGCCCGCTGATCCTCCGGCTTGTCGAGAAAGCCCATGGGCCGCACTGGGGTTAAACGCGGCGGCCTGTGGATAGTTTCGGGGGGCGAAGAAAGTCAGTGATGACTGACTTCAGAATCTTTTTCTCAATCCAGACGTAATCAGGCTGAAAACCCACCGATTGTGGTTTCTGGAGTAGGCCTGGGTTCACGATATGGGATGGTTTTACGCCCCAAAAACCGCGGATTTGTTTGTTCACAGCTTGTCCAGTTGTTTTCAACAGGACTTGTGGATAAAATGTGCATCCATTGGCCGTTGCGCTGTTGCCACAAGCCAGAACGGGTCGTGCAAAGGTGTGCGAGGGGCGCTTTTTGCCTACAATGAAGCCCCAACTATCGCAGTTGCCATGATTGTTGGTTCGGGGCGCGTCAGCCGCTGACGCGCCCCTTTTTCATGACCGCGCGTCACCCATCCGGCTTGCGAGCCTGAGCCTTTTTGTTTGATGAACCACATCCGGAATTTCTCCATCATTGCCCACATCGACCACGGCAAATCGACCCTGGCGGACCGCATCATCTCCCGGTGCGGCGGGCTGTCCGACCGCGAGATGAGCGAGCAGGTGCTCGACTCCATGGACATCGAGAAGGAACGCGGCATCACCATCAAGGCCCAGACGGCAGCGCTGCATTACAAGGCGCGCGACGGCAAGACCTACAACCTCAACCTGATCGACACGCCGGGCCACGTGGACTTCTCTTACGAGGTCAGCCGCTCGCTGTCGGCGTGCGAAGGCGCTCTGCTCGTGGTGGATGCCAGCCAGGGGGTGGAAGCCCAGACCGTGGCCAACTGTTATACGGCCCTTGATCTGGGTGTGGAGGTCGTGCCGGTCCTCAACAAGATGGACCTGCCCAACGCCGACCCCGACAACGCCCGCAGCGAGATCGAAGACGTCATCGGCATTGACGCCACCGACGCCATTCCCTGTTCCGCCAAAACCGGCATGGGCGTCGAAGATATTCTGGAGGCAGTGGTGGCCCGCATTCCGCCGCCCAGGGGTAACCCGGCTGCGCCGCTGCGCGCCATGATCATCGACAGCTGGTACGACGCCTATGTGGGCGTGGTGATGCTGGTGCGCGTGGTCGACGGGCGGCTGCAAAAGGGTGAGCGCATCAAGATGATGGCCACCAATGCCGCCTACAACGCCGACAACCTGGGTGTCTTCACGCCCGCCAACCAGCCGCGCGAAGCGCTCGAAGCGGGCGAGGTGGGTTACATCATCGCCGGCATCAAGGAGCTGCAGGCCGCCAAGGTGGGCGACACCTTGACGCTGGAAAAGAAACTGCCCAACAACGCCGGTCCGGCCGATGAAGCGCTGCCCGGCTTCAAGGAAGTTCAGCCGCAGGTGTTTGCCGGCCTTTACCCGACCGAGGCCAGCGAGTACGACGCCCTGCGCGATGCGCTGGAAAAGCTCAAACTCAATGACGCCTCGTTGCATTACGAGCCCGAGGTGTCTCAGGCGCTGGGCTTTGGCTTTCGCTGCGGCTTTCTGGGCCTGTTGCACATGGAGATCGTGCAGGAGCGCCTGGAGCGCGAATTCGACCAGGACCTGATCACCACCGCACCCAGTGTCGTCTACCAGGTGGTCAAGGGCGACGGCGAGGTGATCATGGTGGAAAACCCCTCCAAGATGCCGGAGCAAGGCCGCATCGAGGAGATCCGCGAACCCATCGTGACCGTGCACCTGTACATGCCGCAGGAGTACGTGGGCGCCGTGATGACGCTGGCCAACCAGAAGCGCGGCGTGCAGATCAACATGGCCTACCACGGCAAGCAGGTCATGCTGACCTACGACATGCCGCTGGGCGAGATCGTGCTGGACTTCTTCGACAAGCTCAAGTCTGTCAGCCGCGGCTACGCCTCGATGGACTACGAGTTCAAGGAATACCGGCCGTCCGAGGTGGTCAAGGTCGACATCTTGCTCAACGGCGAGAAGGTCGACGCCCTGTCCATCATCGTGCACCGCAGCCAGTCGCAGTACCGGGGGCGCGCCGTCGCGGCCAAGATGCGCGAGATCATCAGCCGCCAGCAGTTCGACGTGGCGATCCAGGCTGCCATCGGCGCCAACATCATCGCCCGCGAAACCATCAAGGCGCTGCGCAAGAACGTGCTGGCCAAGTGCTACGGCGGCGATATTTCCCGCAAGCGCAAGCTGCTGGAAAAGCAGAAGGCCGGCAAAAAGCGCATGAAACAGATCGGATCGGTGGAAGTGCCCCAAGAGGCCTTCCTGGCCATCCTGCAAGTGGAGGAATGATGCAGCAGGGAACGATGGGCGCCGTCACGGCGCTGGTGCTGGGCCTGTTCGGTGTCTATGGCCTGTCCTGGTACCTGGGGCTGGTCGATGGCAATTTCTCGCTGCTGCTGTTCCTGGCCACCGTGGTCACGGGCGCGTACTGGGTGGCCGAGCGTTTGTGGTTTCTGCCGCAACGCGCGCGTGCCGCGGCAGAACTGGAGCGTCGCCACGAACAACGCGCCGCCGAGCTGCGCCGCCAGGGCATTGCCCAGACCGACAACGTTGACATCGCCGCCGCCCGCAACCGGCTGCTGGCCCAGCCCTGGTGGCTGGACTGGACCGCCGGCCTGTTCCCGGTGATTCTGGCGGTGTTCGTGCTGCGCTCCTTCCTGTTCGAGCCGTTCAAGATTCCCTCGGGCTCCATGATCCCCACGCTGAGGGTGGGCGACCTGATCCTGGTCAACAAGTTTCACTACGGTGTGCGCCTGCCGGTGATCAACACCAAGGTCATCGCCAACAACGACCCCCAGCGTGGCGACGTGATGGTGTTTCGCTACCCGCCGCAGCCCAACCTG
This sequence comes from Synechococcus sp. UW140, assembly GCA_943368755.1. Classification (GTDB taxonomy): domain Bacteria; phylum Pseudomonadota; class Gammaproteobacteria; order Burkholderiales; family Burkholderiaceae_C; genus Hydrogenophaga. The sequence continues at coordinate 23,250 of CALRLO020000011.1, forward strand.
GACTACATCAAGCGCGTGATCGGCGTTCCGGGCGACGAGGTGGCCTACCTGAACAAGGTACTCACGGTCAACGGCCAGGTGGTCGACAAGCGCAAGCAACCCGAGTTCTTCGATGCCGACGGCATGCGTTACGCACGCCAGTTCGAAGAGACCCTGGGCAGCAAGACCTACCGTGTACTCAACGAGGACGACCGTCCGGCTTTCATTCCCGGAGTGACGGAGTTCCCGTTCAAGGACCAGTGTCGCTACAGCGCCGAAGGCGTGACCTGCAAGGTGCCCGAGGGCCACTACTTCATGATGGGCGACAACCGCGACAACTCGCTGGACTCGCGCTACTGGGGTTTTGTGCCCGAAGCCAACATCGTCGGCAAGGCGTTCCTGGTGTGGATGAATTTTGGCGATCTCAAGCGCATTGGCCGCTTCGAGTGAGTAAGATGCGCGGCAGCACACTGATCTCAAGGAGCGGGGCATGATCAAGCAGCAGCAACGCGGCATTTCCTTCATCGGTCTGATCATCATCGGTGGCCTGCTGGCCTTCCTGGGGGTGGTGGGTGCCCAGGCCCTGCCAACCATGCTGGAGTACCAGGCCGTGATCAAGGCGGCCAAGAAGGCTGCTGCCGAAGGCAATACGGTGCCGGAAGTGCGGGCCTCGTTCGACCGCGCGGCCGCCATCGACGACATCAGCTCGATTTCTGGCAAGGACCTGGAGATCACCAAGGAAAACGACAAGGTGGTCGTCTCCTTCGCCTACCAGCGAGAGATCCACCTGGGTGGCCCGGTCTACCTGCTGTTCAAGTACAGCGGCCGATCTTGAGCAACGACCTGCAGGCGTTGCAGCAGGCGCTCGGGCACACCTTCTCCAACCCGCGTCTGCTGGAGCGCGCGCTCACCCACCGCAGCTTCAGCGCCGACCACAACGAGCGCCTGGAATTCCTGGGTGACTCGGTACTCAATCTGGCGGTTTCCGGCCTGCTCTACGAGCAGCTGACCCAGCTGCCCGAGGGCGATCTCTCGCGCATACGTGCCAACCTCGTCAAGCAGGACACCCTGTTCCAGATTGCCATGCGCCTGGGGCTTCCCGCCCTGTTGCGCCTGGGAGACGGCGAGCGGCGTTCCGGGGGGCAGAAGCGCCCCTCGATACTGGCGGACGCGCTGGAGGCGGTGATCGGTGCCGTTTTCCTCGATGCCGGTTTCCAGGCTGCGGCCACCCTGGTGGGGCGGCTGTACGGCGATGTCCAGGTGGACCCGGCGATGTCGGCCAGTGCCAAGGACGCCAAGACCGAATTGCAGGAATGGCTGCAGGGTCGGAAAATGAAACTGCCGGCCTACCGCGTGGTCGCGACGCTGGGTGAAGCCCACCGCCAGACCTTCGATGTGGAGTGCGAGGTGGAGGAACTGGGGCGTATCGAGCGGGGCATAGGCAGCTCCCGCCGGGCCGCCGAGCAGTCCGCCGCGACCGCCATGCTGCAATACCTGAAGAACCAACGCTGATGAGTACAAAACCGCAGCCACCTGCGGGTGGCAACAACGCCGATCTGGACGCCATGCTGGCACGCGCCCTGGGGCAGGCGCCAGCTGTCGCCGATGACGGGGCTCCCGAGCCGGATGAGCCCACGCTGCCAGCCTCGCCTCAGCGCTGCGGCTTCGTGGCCATCGTCGGCAAGCCCAATGTCGGCAAGTCCACCCTCATGAATGCGCTGGTGGGCCAGAAGGTCAGCATCACCTCGCGCAAGGCCCAGACCACGCGGCACCGCATCACCGGCATACGCACGGTCGGCTCGACCCAGTTCGTGTTCGTGGATACGCCGGGCTTTCAGACCCGCCACGGCAACGCGCTCAACAAGTCGCTCAACAAGACGGTGGCCGGTGCGGTCTCGGATGTGGACCTGATCGTGTTTGTGGTCGAGGCCGGCCATTTCAACCTGGCCGATGCCAAGGTGCTGGCGCTGCTGCCTCCCGATGTGCCCGTGATGCTGGTGGCCAACAAGTTCGATCTGGTGCACCGCCGCGGTGAACTCGCCCCCTGGCTGCGCAGCATGCAGGAGCGCCACCCGTTCGCCGAGTACGTGCCCATGTCGGCCAAGAACGCCCGCGACATCTCGCGCTTCTTCGGCATCTGTGAGAAGTACCTGCCCGAGCAGGGCTGGATGTACGACGCCGAAGCCCTGACCGACCGCAGCGAGCGGTTCATGGCCAGCGAAATGGTGCGCGAAAAGCTGTTCCGCCTGACCGGCGACGAACTGCCCTACACCTCCACCGTCGTGATCGACAAGTTCGAGGAGGACGGCAACCTCAAGCGCATCGCCGCCACCATCGTGGTCGAGCGCGAGGGCCACAAGGGCATGGTCATTGGCGACCGGGGCGAAAAGCTCAAGCGCATCGGCACCGAAGCGCGGGTCGAACTGGAGAAGCTTTGGGGCTGCAAGGTGTTCCTGGAGCTGTGGGTCAAGGTGCGCTCCGGTTGGGCCGATGACGAGGCGCGTGTCAGATCTTTTGGCTACGAGTGAACCGCGTTGCCGACGAACCCGCCTACGTCCTCCACCACTACGACTGGAGCGAATCCAGCCTGATCCTGGAGGTCTGGAGCCGCCACCACGGCCGTCTGGCGCTCGTGGCCAAGGGAGCCAAGAAGCCCACCTCGCAGTTCCGCCCCGTGCTGCTGCCGCTGCAGCCGCTGCGCCTGACCTGGGGCGGCGAGGCCGAGGTCCGCACCCTCAAGGCGGCGCACTGGCAAGGCGGGCACGTCATGCCCACCGGCGAATCCCTGCTGTCGGGCTACTACCTCAACGAACTGCTGATGCGCCTGCTGGCGCGCGATGACGCCCACCCGGTGCTGTTCGACCACTACGGCCAGGCCGTGAGCGGGCTGGCCAGCGGGGCGGGAGCCCAGCAGGCCGTGCTGCGGGCCTTCGAGCTGCTGCTGCTGCGCGAACTGGGCTGGCTGCCGGGCCTGGACAGCGAGGGCCTCACCCTGGCACCACTGGACCCGGCCGGCCGCTACACACTGGTGCCGGAGACGGGCCTGCGTTGGGCCGGTGAGCAGGATGCAGCCGCGCTGAGCGGCCGGCAATGGGCCGCCTTGCAGACCGCGCTGGAAGACCCTGCACCCTTCACCGCGCTGCTGCGCGCCGATGCCGTACCGCTGGGCACGCTGCGGCCCTTGCTGCGCACCCAGCTGCACTACCATAGCGGGGTACGCGTCTTCCGTACCCGCCAGATGCTGCTGGACGTGCAAGCCCTCACCGATTCCTACGCCGCACCATGAAGCCTCACGCCACCGCCCTGTCGGTCAACCTCAACAAGGTGGCCCTGGTGCGCAACACCCGCCACCTGGGCATTCCGAGCGTCACGCGCGCCGCCAAACTGTGCCTGCAGGCCGGTGCCCACGGCATCACCGTGCACCCGCGCCCGGACGAGCGCCACATCCGCACCGGCGACGTGTTCGACCTGGCCGAGCTGTTGATTGGCTGGCCGCAGGTGGAATACAACATCGAAGGCAACCCTTTTCACAACCTGATGGACCTGGCGCGCCAGCTCAAGGCCCGTGGCCTGCCGCTGCACCAGCTCACCTTCGTGCCCGACAGCGTGGACCAGTCCACCTCGGACCATGGCTGGAGCCTGCCGGCGGACAACGCGCGCCTGCAGCCTCTCATTGCCGAGGCCCACGCCATGGGGCTGCGGGTCAGCCTGTTCATGGACCCGGTGCCTGCCGCGATGGCCCATGCCAAGGCCCTGGGTGCCGACCGCGTGGAGCTCTACACCGAGACCTGGGCCCGTGCCTGGGGTACACCGGTGCAGGCCGCCGTGCTCACGGATTTCCGCGACAGCGCCCAGGCCGCGCTCGACGCAGGCCTGCAGGTCAATGCCGGCCACGACCTCAACCGCGACAACCTGGGTGACTTCCTGCGTGGCGTGCCCGGTGTGGCCGAGGTGTCCATCGGTCACGCGCTCATTGCCGACGCACTGGAGCTGGGCTACACGGACACCGTGCGGGCCTATCTCGCCGCGATGGCCGTTGCATGATCTACGGCATCGGCACCGACATCTGCGATGTGCGGCGCATACGCGCCAGCCTGGACAAACACGGCGAGCGTTTCGCGCAAAAGATACTCAGCGAGGCTGAACTCGCCACCTGGCGCCAGCGCAGCGCGCGCTGGCCCGAACGCGGCGTGCGCTATCTGGCCACGCGTTTTTCGGCCAAGGAAGCGTTCAGCAAGGCGGTTGGCATGGGCATGCGCATGCCCATGACCTGGCGTTCCTGCGAGATCGCCAAGGCGCCCAGCGGCCAGCCCCACATCGTGCTGCACGGCGAGCTCAAGGCCTGGTTCGAGGCCAGAGGTCTCACAGCCCATGTCAGCGTCACCGACGAAACCGACTACGCCGCCAGCTTTGTTGTTGTAGAGAAATCCACCGCATGACCTTGCACGCGCCACTCATCATCGACGTCGCGGGCCACGCCCTGACCGACACCGACCGCCTTCGCCTCGCCCACCCGCTGGTGGGCGGCATCATCCTGTTCGGCCGCAACTGGAAGGACCGCGCCCAGCTCACGGCCCTGTGCGCCGAGATCAAGGCGGTGCGTGCCGACCTGCTGATCGCCGTAGACCACGAAGGTGGGCGGGTTCAGCGTTTTCGCACCGACGGCTTCACCCACCTGCCGCCCATGCGAGCCCTCGGCTCGCTCTGGATGTCTGACGCCCGCGACCCGGCTGCAGCCGCCTTGCGCGCCTGCAACGCCGCAGCCGCCTGTGGCTATGTCCTGGGTGCCGAGCTGCGCGCCTGTGGTGTCGACTTCAGCTTCACCCCGGTGCTTGATCTGGACCATGGCCCCAGCACCGTGATCGGTGACCGCGCGTTCTCAGCGGATGCCCGCGTCGCGGCCGCGCTGGCACAGAACCTGATGCACGGGCTGCGCATGGGTGGCATGGGCAACTGCGGCAAGCACTTCCCCGGCCATGGTTTCGTTGCGGCCGATTCGCACACCGCCGTACCGGTTGACAAACGCGGTCTCAAGGCCATCCTGGCGCAGGACGCCGCTCCTTACGGGTGGCTGTCTGCCACGCTGGATGCGGTCATGCCCGCGCACGTCATTTACCCCAAGGTGGACGCCCGCCCGGCCGGGTTCTCGTCGCGCTGGCTGAACGACATCCTGCGCCAGCGCCTGGGTTTCATGGGCGCGGTGTTCAGCGACGACCTCAGCATGGCCGGCGCGCGCGTGATCGATGGCCGGCCGGTGAGTTACACCGGGGCTGTGTTGGCCGCCCTGGAGGCCGGCTGCGACATGGCCCTGCTGTGCAACCAGTCGCTGGAGCGCGGCGGCGAACCCATAGACGAGGTGATCGACGGCCTGGCCGAAGCGCAGATCAAGGGCGCCTGGCAACCCCGCGAAGCCAGCGAACTGCGCCGCCTGGCGCTGCTGCCCACGACCGGTGCACCGGACTGGGACACGCTGATGGTGTCGCCACGCTACATGCACGCGCTCTCGCTGCTGCCCTGAACGGCCCCGTCTGCACCTATCATCCACGCCTGCATCAACCCCCTGTCAGGAGTTCACATGGCCAAAGGCGAACAGCGCAGCAACAAGATGGTGAAAAAGCCCAAGAAGGACACTTCGGCGCCGAGGGAACAAAGCTCGGACCGCCCGGTGGCCCCGACCACTTCGGTTTTGCCCAAGGGCAAGGAGAAGAACAAGTTCAAGTGACCGCCGCCCGTCTGGCGACGGCAGGCCCCGGGGTCAGCCCCGGGGCAGCTTGTCCACCAGGTCTCCGGCCAGCTCCAGCCTCAGCAAAGGGTTGTCCAGCGCCATCAGCCGCTGCTTGACGTGCAGGGGTTCGGGCAGCAGTTCGCACCAGCGGTTGGCGATCCAGCCCGCCTGAGCCCAGTGCGGGCCTTCCAGTGAATGTCTGAACGCGTCAGGATGCTGTTCGCGGATCTGCCGTGCCAGATCCTGCAGCAGCGCCACCAGGGGCTCCAGGTCGGGGGGCACGGCCACCTCGGGATCGTCGGCCAGGGGGCGCGCCTCACCCATCCACAGCCCGTGGGGCAGCTTGCTGCTGGCCTCGATCTCGAAGCGTTGTGTGCCCCGGCAGTGGATGCGCAGCAGACCGGGCTGGACCTTCTCCAGGTGCTCGATGTGGGCCAGCGTGCCCACGGGGTGGAACTGCTCCCGTTCGAAGCCCTCGCCCTGTTCGCGCCGCTGCACCTCCTGGCCCTGCGTGAGGCAGACCACGCCAAACGGCGTGCCGTCGGCGTGGCAGCGCTGGATCATGTCGAGGTAGCGCACCTCGAAGATCTGCAGGGGCAGGAAACCCCCTGGAAACAGCACCGTTCCCAGCGGGAACAGCGGGATGGTGTTCACTCGACAGCGTCAGCGCTCTGTCGCTGCAGCATGGCCAGGATGCTGGCGATTTGGCCACGCAGTTCGCGGCGGTCGCAGATGAAGTCGACGGCGCCCTTTTGCTGCAGGAACTCGGCGCGCTGGAAACCTTCGGGCAGTTTCACCCGCACGGTGTTCTCGATCACGCGCGGGCCGGCGAAGCCGATCAGGGCTCGGGGCTCGGCAATGACCACGTCACCCACAAAGGCGAAGCCGGCCGACACACCACCCATGGTCGGGTCGGTCAGCACGCTGATGTAGGGCAGGCCCTTCTTCGCGAGGCGCGTGAGAGAGGCGTTGGTCTTGGCCATCTGCATCAGCGACAGCAGGCCTTCCTGCATGCGCGCACCACCGGTGGCGGTGAAGCAGATGAAGGGCACCTTCTGCTCGATGGCTGTCTCCACGCCACGCACGAAGCGTTCGCCGACCACCGAGCCCATGGAGCCCCCCATGAAGTCGAATTCGAAGCAGGCCACGACCACGGACAGCGAGTGCACCGCACCCCCCATCACGATCAGCGCGTCGGTCTCGCCGGTGGACTCCAGCGCCTCTTTCAGGCGTTCGGGGTACTTGCGGCTGTCCTTGAACTTGAGCGGGTCGACCGGGATTACTTCCTGCCCGATCTCGTAGCGGCCTTCGGCGTCCAGGAAGGCATTGAGCCGCTCGCGTGCACCGATGCGGTGGTGGTGGGCGCAATGGGGGCAAACGTTCTGGTTCTTCTCCAGGTCGGTCTTGTAGAGCACGGCCTCGCAGCTGGGGCACTTGATCCACAGGCCTTCGGGCACGCTGCGGCGCTCGCTGGGGTCGGTGGGGGTGATCTTGGGCGGGAGCAGTTTTTCTAGCCAGGACATGGGTTCCTCCGCGTTGCGGTGAAGGGGCGATTATGCGTCGAGGGCTTTTCGTATGCCGCGAAGAAAATCCGTTGCCACTGTTGTCACTTTTTCGTGGGGCTGGTCTTCCAGCAGCTGGATGATCCGGCTGCCAATCACCACCGCATCCGCCACACGGCCCACGGCCTTGGCGGTCTCGGCATCGCGGATACCGAAGCCCACACCCACCGGCACGCTCACGTGCGCACGAATGCGCGGCAGCATGGCCTCGACGGCGCCCGTGTCCAGGTGGCCGGCCCCGGTCACGCCCTTGAGCGAGACGTAGTAGACGTAGCCGCTGGCCACGCGGGCCACCTGTTGCATGCGCTCGTCGGTGCTGGTGGGCGCGAGCAGGAAAATCAGGTCCATGCCGTGGGCTTTGAGCGTGGCGGCGAACTCCTCGCATTCCTCGGGCGGGTAGTCGACGATCAGCACACCGTCCACGCCGGCTGCCGCGGCGTCACGCACGAAGGCGTTCTTGCCGTGTCGGATGTCGTAGCGCTCCACCGGGTTGGCGTAGCCCATCAGCACCACTGGCGTCTGGCTGTCTCGCTGGCGGAAGCTGCGGACCATCTCGAGCACGTGCGCCGTGCCTATGCCCAGGCTCAGGGCCTTTTCGCCCGCTTTCTGGATCACGGGGCCGTCGGCCATGGGGTCGGAGAAGGGCACGCCGAGTTCGATCACGTCGGCCCCGGCCTCAACCATGGCGTGCATCAGCGCGGGTGTGATGTCGGCGAACGGGTAACCGGCGGTGACATAGGGAATCAGGGCCTTGCGGCCCTCGCGCTGCAGTCGCTCGAAGGTGGCTGTGATGCGGCTCATTGCGACCCTCCCTTGACGGTCAGGCCGCGCATGGACGGCCGGTCGTAGAAATCGACGCCGGACAGATCGGCCACGGTGCCGATGTCCTTGTCGCCCCGGCCCGAGAGGTTCACCAGGATGGACTGTTCGGGTTTCATGGTCTTGGCCAGCTTGAGTGCGTAGGCCACCGCGTGGCTGGACTCGAGTGCGGGGATGATGCCCTCGGTTCGGCACAGGTAGTGGAAAGCTTCGAGCGCCTCGGTGTCTGTGATGCCCACGTACTCGGCGCGGCCGGTGTCCTTGAGCCAGGCGTGCTCGGGACCCACGCCGGGGTAGTCCAGGCCGGCGCTGATGCTGTGGGTTTCGGTGATCTGGCCGTTGTCGTCCTGCAGGATGTAGGTGCGGTTGCCGTGCAGCACGCCGGGGTTGCCTTTTTGCAGCGAGGCCGAGTGCTTGTGGGTGTCCAGTCCTTCGCCGGCCGCTTCCACGCCGATCAGGCGTGTTCCCTCGTGCGGAATGTAGGGATGGAAGATGCCCATGGCGTTGCTGCCGCCACCCACGCAGGCCACCACCGCATCGGGCTGGCGGCCGGCACCCAGGAACTCGGGCATCTGCACCAGGCACTCTTCACCGATCACGCGCTGGAAGTCGCGCACCATCATGGGGTAGGGGTGCGGGCCTGCCACGGTGCCGATGATGTAGAAGGTGTTCTCCACGTTGGTGACCCAGTCGCGCATGGCCTCGTTGAGCGCGTCCTTGAGCGTCTTGCTGCCGGATTCCACCGGCACCACGGTGGCGCCCAGCAGTTTCATGCGGTAGACGTTGGGGCTCTGGCGCTTCACGTCCTCGCTGCCCATGTACACCACACACTCCAGGCCGTATCGGGCACAGATGGTGGCGGTGGCCACACCGTGCTGCCCGGCGCCGGTCTCGGCGATCACACGCGGCTTGCCCATGCGGCGCGCCAGCATGGCCTGGCCGATCACGTTGTTGATCTTGTGGGCACCGGTGTGGTTGAGGTCTTCGCGCTTGAGGTAGATCTGCGCTCCTCCCATCTCGCGGCTGGCGCGTGCGGCGTGGTACACGGGGGAGGGGCGGCCCACGAAGTGGGCCAGCTCGCTGTGGAATTCGGCCAGGAACGCGGGGTCGTTCTGGTACCTGGCGTAGGCCTCGCGCAGTTCGTTGATGGCATGGGTCAGCGTCTCGCTGACGAAGCTGCCGCCATAGGGGCCGAAATGGCCACGGGTATCGGGTTGTTGGTAGTCGTACATGGACTGTCTCGATCGGGGCCGCGTGTTGCGGCCAAAACGGGTGGAAGGGTCAGCGCCTGGCGTCTGCCAGGCGCACCGCCTGAATGAAGGCGGTCACGCGTTCGGGGTCCTTGATGCCTTTGGCGGTGGTGCCATCGGCCTTGAGCGCTTCCACGCCCGAACTCACGTCAACCGCCCAGGGCTTGACGAGCCGAATGCCATCGGCCACGTTTGCCGGTGTGAGTCCACCAGACAAGACGAGGCGAGAGGCAGCGTTTAGTTGCGGGTGTGACCAAGGAAAAGCCGTCCAGTCGAAAGATTGCCCCGCGCCACCATATCCCTCGACGTGGGCGTCGAGCAGGAGGCCAGCGGCGGCGGCGAAGTCCTGCGCGTATTCTAGAAGATCGAACCCGACGCCGGCCGGGCCGGGTGGAATACGCGCGGCGCGCAGGAAGGGGCGACCGAAGCGGGTGCAGTCGGCCGGCGTTTCGTCGCCATGGAACTGCAGCAGGGCGTTCGGTACGGCCGCGCAGCCCGCACGCACCTCGGCCTCGCTGGCGTTGACGAAGAGCAGCACCGGCGTGACGAAGGCAGGCAGGCCACGTGCGAGTTCGCCGGCACGTTCGGCGCTCACTGCACGCGGGCTTTGCGGGTACATCACGAAGCCGACCGCATCCGCGCCTGCAGCAGCAGCGTGTGCCACGTCGGCCTCGCGCGTGAGGCCGCAGATCTTGATGCGGGTACGGGTCATCCTGGGAGCCAGTCGAAGGCGGCGACGCTGTCGGGCAGACCCCATTGTGCGTCGTACACAGGCCCGACGAAATACAGGCCGTCGGGCGAAAAGGTGGGGGCTGCCACCTCGCGCCGGCGCGCGTCGCGCACCTGGGCCATCCATTCGGGCGGCTTGCTGCCCTGGCCGATCATGAGCAGGCAGCCCATGATGTTGCGGATCATGTGGTGCAAGAAGGCATCGGCCTCGAACTCGAAGCGCCAGTAGGCACCCCGGCGCTGGATGTGCAGGCGGCGCAGGTCTTTCACGGGTGTGCGTGCCTGGCATTCGGCGGCGCGGAACGAGCTGAAATCGTGGGTGCCGATCAGGTGTTGCGCAGCGGTTTCCATGGCGGCCAGTGACAGCGGGCGAAACACCCAGCCGACGCGGCCAGCGTCCACGCTGGGGCGCACGGGGGATTCGAGCACCACGTAGGCGTAGCGGCGCGCGGTGGCGCTGGCGCGCGAGTGGAAGGCATCGGGCACCGGCCGGGCCCATTGCAGCGCGATGTCGGGCGGCAGAAAGCGGTTGGTGCCGCGCACCCAGCTGAACTCGGGGCGGTCTATTTCGCAGTCGAAGTGTGCGACCTGCATCAGGCCGTGGACACCGGCATCGGTGCGGCCCGCGCAGACGGTGGACACCGAGGGCAGGGCGGTGAACTGGCGCAGCGCGTTTTCCAGCGCGTCCTGCACGGTGCGGCCACCGGGCTGGCTCTGCCAGCCCTGGTAGGCGCCGCCGTTGTAGCTGACCCCGAGCGCGACTCTCAAGTGAGCTGAGACAGGAAGGCCTGGGCGCGTTCCTTGAGCACGCCGCCGGCTTCATCGCGCACCTCTTCGGCCAGGGCGCGCGCGCCCTCGGTGTCGCCGATGGCCTGGAACTCGGCCGCGAGCGACAGCTTGGTTTCCAGCGGGTCGGCTTCGCCCGCTTCGGCGGCTGGTGTGTCGAGGTCCAGCGACAGGCCATCCAGGTCGAGGTCCATGGGGGCGGCCGCGACCGGTGCCGCTTGCAATGGCTGGGTGGCCTCGGCGTTGAACTCGTCAAGCGAGAGTTCGGTGACCTCGGCGGAGGCCTGTGCTGGCGCATCGCCCAGGTCCAGCTCGAAACCGAGTTCGCTGTCGGGACCGTTGTCTTCCTCCAGCGTGGGTTCGGGTGTGGGCTGCGCCGCAGACACGGCGGGTTCTGCGGCTGGGGTGCCGCTGTCCAGGTCGAGGTCCAGATCGAAGTCGACCGAGAAATCGTCTCGTGCGGGTGCGGCCGGTGCCTCTGCCACGGGTTCCGGAGCCGCATCCAGGGCGGGCACGTTGGGGGCCTCGAACACCACCGGGGCCTCTTCCTCTTCGGCCGGCGCCTGTGCCGGTGCGTCGGGCGGCATGTCGGAGAAGTCCAGGTCCAGGTCGACGCTGGCGGGCGCGGGCTCTTGCGCCGGCGGCTCGCTCGGTGCGGAGGTCACGGCAGCCGCAGTGGCAGCGGCAGCAATAGCGGTGCCGGCGGCCACACCCAGGCCACCGCCCCGGTACAGCGGGTTGTCGGGGTCGACCGGTTGGGCCACGCGGCAGGCGTTGTCCCACTCGTCGCCACTGCCACCCGTGAGCGTGTAGATCTCGCTCGCTGCGGCTTCCATCGCAGTCTTGTCCTGGCGCTTGGCGTAAATCTCCAGCAGCTTGTGGTGGATGGCGATGCGCTCGGGGTGTATGCGGGCTGCCTCTTTGAGGATTTCCTCCGCCTGCAGGTCACGGCCGTAGGCCAGGTACACATCGGCCTCGGCTACGGGGTCCACGTCACCCGCCGCATCGAGCTGGCTGGGCGAATACATCATGGAAGACACCGGGCCGGCTTCGGCTTCGGCGGTATCCACCTGCTGGCCGCCGCTGGCATTGAAGAACGAGTCGTTCTGCAGGTTGCTGTCGTCACCGGCCGCCGGGGTACCGGCTTCGGTGGCCTTCTTGCGGCGCAGGCGCAGCAGGGCGAACACGCCCAGCAGGGCCGCCAGGCCGCCTGCGGCGGGCAGAGCCAGCGGGTTGGCCATCAGCTCCTCCACCAGGCCACCGCCTTCGGCCGTTGCCTGAGGTGCCGGCGCAGGTGCAGGAGCCGGCGTGGGGGCCGGTGCCGGAGCCGGAGCCGGAGCAGCCGGAGCTGGAGGTGTCGGCGCTGGGGCGGGAGCAGGCGCAGGCGTGGTGACCGGAGCGGGTGCCGTCACGGCGGGCGTGGCCGGCGTTGCAGGCGCGGCAGAAGGCGCTGGGGCTGGTGAGCCGGCCGGGGCGTTTTGGGCCTGCGAGAGTTTGGACAGCTCGTCGATGTTGCGCGAGAGCTCCGCCACGCGGGTGCTGGCGTCCTTCTCGGCGCGTTGCCGTGCGATCTGGTCTTCCGCGCCAGGGCGTGCGGGCGAACCCTGCGTACCCTGCGACAGCGTGAGCCGGTCGTTGCTGGGAGCCGGTGCCTTCTGGTCCTTCACCTCGGTCTGCACGCGGCCGGCGCTTTCGCGGCTGGCGGCATCGGTGCGTTGCGACGGTGCCGCTTCGGCCAGCCGGCGACGGAACTCGTTGAAGTCGCGGGCCTGGGCGGCGATGGTGCGACGCGCCTCGCCGGCTTCGACGCTGGAGGCCTCGTTGGCGTCCGGCAGGTTCAGCACGGCACCCGCACGCATGCGGTTGACGTTGTTGCCGATGAAGGCATCCGGGTTGTTGCGCAGCAGTGCCAGCAGCATCTGGTCCAGAGACACCGTGGGTGGTTTGTGCGCGGCTGCGATACGACCGGCCGTGTCGCCGCGCTGCACCGTGATTTCGCGGGGACCGCTGTCCGCCGCCGGGGCGGGGGCCGGACGGGCTGCGGGTGGGCGCGCAGCAGGAGCGGGTGCGGGTTCGGCGCGGGTAGCGGGGGCTGGAGCCGATGCCGGTGGCATCGGGCGAGCCACCGGTGCAGGGGCGGGAGCCGGCGTGGGGGCAGCGGTGCTGGGCAGAAGGGGTGCAGGCGCTGGGGCCGCGCGCAACGACGGCGGATCGAACAGCATGGTGTAGCCCCGCACCAGACGACCGGCCGACCAGTTGGCCTCGACGATCAGGTCCAGGAAAGGCTCCGACACCGGGCGGCTGCTCTGCAGCGTCAGCACCGCTCGGCCGTCCGCCCGGCGCTGCAGGCGCACCTGCACCTCGCTGAGCATGGCGTTCATGTCCATGCCGGCAGCGCGGAAGGCGTCGGCATTGGCAATGCCCACCTGCAACGTCGCGGCTTCGGCATCGGTGAGGCTGGGCACGTCGATCTCGGCGCGCAGCGGTTCACCCAGGGCCGATTGCACGGACAGGCGACCCAGGGCCAGGGCCCAGGCATCGCTCACGTGCAGGCCAGCGGCGACCGCCACCGCGCAGGCCAGCGCGTGCAGACGCCCTTGCCGCAGGACGGCCGGGCGTTTCGACGGCTGGGCCAGCGGGGATTCGGCTTGTTGGCTGGTTTTTGTGAGCACAGGCACCTCGACCGTAAATGTCAAGAAAACACCATAACATCAACGCGTTACGGTGACAAGCTGAGAAGACGCTTGAGTATTTGGGCGCCTTGCCTGTGCCCCGTTGAAGCGTCCAGACGTTGTGCCAAGACAACGTCTGGATCGGTGCAGTGGCCGCGCGGTCAGTGTGCCAGCAGGATGCGCAGCATGCGGCGCAGCGGCTCGGCAGCGCCCCACAGCAGCTGGTCGCCGATGGTGAAGGCGCCCAGGTACTCCGGCCCCATGGCCAGCTTGCGGATGCGGCCGACCGGAATGGTCATGGTGCCGGTCACCGCCACGGGGGTCAAGTCCTGCAGAGTGGCTTCGCGGGTGTTGGGCACCACCTTCACCCACGCGTTGTCGGCGGCGATCATGGCCTCGATGTCGGCCACGGGCACGTCCCTCTTCAGCTTGAAGGTCAGGGCCTGGCTGTGGCAGCGCATGGCACCCACACGCACGCAGAAACCGTCGACGGGGATGGCGCTGGAGCCGAAGCCCTCGCCCTGACCGAGGATCTTGTTGGTCTCGGCCATGCCTTTCCACTCTTCCTTGGACATGCCGTTGCCCAGGTCCTTGTCGATCCAGGGGATCAGCGAGCCGCCCAGGGGCACGCCGAAGTTGGCGGTTTCGGCACCGCTCAGGGCGCGCTGCTTGGCGATCACCTTGCGGTCGATTTCGAGGATGGCGCTCTTGGGATCGTCCAGCAGCGCCTTCACTTCGGTGTTGAGCGTGCCGTATTGCGTGAGCAGCTCGCGCATGTGCTGCGCGCCACCGCCGGAGGCGGCCTGGTAGGTCTGGGTGCTCATCCACTCGACCAGACCGGCCTTGTACAGTGCGCCCACGCCCATCAGCATGCAGCTGACGGTGCAGTTGCCGCCGATCCAGTTCCTGCCCCCCTTGGACAGCGCATCCTGGATCACGGGCATGTTGACCGGGTCGAGGATGATGACGGCGTCGTCCTTCATGCGCAGGGTCGAGGCAGCGTCGATCCAGTGGCCGTTCCAGCCAGCGGCGCGCAGTTTCGGGAACACTTCGGTGGTGTAGTCTCCACCCTGGCAGGAGATGATGATGTCGCACTTGGCCAGGGCCGCGATGTCGTTCGCGTCCTTGAGCGCGGTTTCGTTCTTGGCAACGGCCGGTGCCTTGCCGCCGGCGTTCGAGGTCGAGAAGAACACCGGCTCGATCAGGTCGAAGTCTTTTTCTTCGGCCATGCGGTCCATCAGGACCGAACCCACCATGCCACGCCAGCCGACGAGGCCCACCACGTTACCTACTTTGCTCATGACACAACGCCCTTTTCAATGAAAAAACGGTACTCGACCAGACCGTCTTGCCCGGCTCGTCTGGCCGGGGTGGGCGCACGACGAACCAGGCTGGATCAGCCCTTAATGGTCGTGGTTTTGGTGATGGATGCACGCGCAGCCACGCCAGCCGAGTGGGCGGGCGTCGTGTTCGGGGCGAACGGGCGGGCGGCAAACATGATCGCGCGATTGTAGCGGAAGCCGCTGGCCGCCCGTCTTTCAGGAGGCGCTGCGGCTGCCGGGCACCGGGCGGAAGAGGTAGCCCTTGCCACGCACGGTGCGTATGGCCAGCGCGCCCTGCGGCGTGGCAGAGAGTTTCTGGCGCAGCCGTGCCACGAGCAGGTCCACGTTGCGCGGCGCCACCCGGGTGTTGTCGCCATGCACCGAGATCAGGAGCTGGTCCCGGTTGAGCAGGCGTCCCGGCGAGCGCAGGAAGGCCTTGAGCAGCCGGAACTCGGTGGGCGAAAGGGCGACGAGTCCGTCGTCGTCGGTGTGGAGGCAGCAGTTGCTGCTGTCCATGCGCCAGTTGCCGGGTGGTGCGCCACGCGGCGCCGGTGCGCCCAGGTTGTCGCGTGTGCGCAGGGCGGCCCGCACACGTGCCACCACCTCGCGCGGCTCCACCGGCTTGCCCAGGAAATCGTCGGCCCCGCTCTCCAGCCCGATGATGCGGTCGTAGGTCTGCGCCTGCGAGGCCACGAAGATCACCGGTATGCGCAACTGGCGGCGCAGTTCCCGCGTGAGCGACACGCCGTCGGCATCGGGCAGGTCGCTTTCCATCACGATCAGGTCGACGTGGCGGCTGGCCAGCAGATCCAGCATGGCCTGGGCGCAATCGGCCTCGCAGGTCTGGAACCCGTAGCGCTTCAGCTCCCGCGCCATCACTGCGACCGCGTCCGGGTAGCTGTCGGTGATCAGGATGGTTCTGGACGGCGGCATGGAGGTGGCGTGCTGAGGGAATCCGGGGTGGTTGCTGGGCACTTTTTCCCATCCGCGAATTCGGATCGGATCGGACAAGTCTATTCAACATTTTTTACCCATTGCCCGGCGCATTGTTTCAATCCGACATCGCCGCGTGCCATTGGCGAAATATGGCGGCGTCAAATGATGCAAAAACCGCCTTTTGTGTGCCGTTGGTAGAAGGGATATGTCAATGTCGGGAAATGGTGGGGAAATTCACCGCTTATCCGGCTTTATTGCCTGGTGTGGTGTTGCGCCAATGCGATGACCACGCGGCTGGCGTCGCCTGATGGACTTACCCGGTTTCATCGACATCTGAACTTCAAACTTGACACGGTGAATTCGTAATTCCGCCATGTCGGCCGGCATTGTGTAGGCCGCGGCAAGGTGGAATGTCATAGAAATCAAAAACGCAAGCTGCACGGTGGACATCGGATCATTTGGCGGCGATTCACTGTCTAGCATTCATTTACCGATCAACTTCGCAAGGAAGGCGAAATGAATGCCATCAACCGAATTCCGCCAGCGGCTTCGCCCGCTGCCAGCCAGCTGGGCCAGGGGCTGAGCCGCATCGCCCAGGCGGCAGGCGCCGCCGCAACGGCCACGGCCACCGGGACGTCGTCGCCCAAGACCATCAGCCAGGCCGGCCTGCAGGCGCTGGCGGGGGCGGGTCAGGTCGCACAGTCGGCGCAGGATGGTGCAGGCGGCCTGGTCAAAGGCGTCAAGCAGGCCGCCGTTTCGGCCTATTCCAAGGTGGCCGCCCTGGCGAGCCAGGCGCTGAATGGCTGAGTGCCGTGGCCTGTGGTCGTGCGGCATGGGCGGGGGCTGCAGCCAGCCTGCTGCTGTCGGGCTGTTCGGTGCTGTCGCTGTCGTCCGCGCCGCTATGGGAAATGGCCAAGGCCGTGGGTTCGCTGGCCGCCGATTCCACACGCAGCCAGCCCGGCCAGGCCAGCCACGTGGTCCGGCATGACATGCCGCCCCTGAGCGAACTCTGCATCGAGTTCAACCCGCTGACACCCACCAACGACCTGGTACCCGCGCTGCAGCAACTGCTGCAGCGGCACCAGGTGCGCAGCCGGGTCTACGACACCCGCACCCCGCCCGATCGCTGCGAGGTGTGGCTGACCTACAGCGCGCAGATCGACTGGGACGCGCGCGCGCTGTCCGACCGCTACGAACCCTTCATCAGCTGGGCCGAACTGACGCTGCGCACCGGGAGTGGCCGGGTGCTGGCGACGGGGCAGTACCGCTACGACCCTCGGCAGTGGCGCGCGAGCCAGTGGGCGTCCACGCATGACAAGCTGGACGCCGTGGTGACCGCGCTGGTGGCGAGGCCCTGAAACCCCCTTCTAGGAGTACCCGATATGTTTGTGTTCACCCCCCTTTGCTTGCGCCCGTGCAGCCTCGCGCTCGTGGCCCTGGTCACGCTGGTGGCTGGCTGCGCCAGCCCGCCACCCACGCAGATACAGGGCCCGGTGGCGGTGCTGCCGGTCGAGCCCCCCACCTATGTCGAGCGGGTCGAGACCGGTTCGCTGTTCAACCCCAATGCCACCTCGCTGTTTTCGGGGCGCGAGAAACCGCGCCGCGTGGGCGACATGCTCAAGGTGGATATCGCGGAGTCGCTGAAGGCGAGCAGCCAGTCGAACACCGATGCGAGCCGCAGCAGCTCGCTCCACTCCCAGGGGCCCGGTTCCAGCGTGGGGGCGTTCTTCGCCGACCTGCTGAACCAGGATCTCAGCGCCTCAGGCAGCACCAGTTTCAATGGCAGCGGCACCAGCGGCAGCAACAGCACGGTCACCACCCAGATGACCACACGCGTGATCCAGGTGCTGCCCAACGGGCATCTGGTTGTGGCCGGTGAGCGCAGCCTGTCCATGAACCGCAATGGGCAGGTGATGCGTTTTGCGGGGGTGGTCGATCCCTGGGACATCGGGACCGACAACGTGGTGCTCTCGCGCAACGTGGCCAACGCGCAGTGGGAGGTGGTGGGGCAGGGTGACGTGGCCGACGCCACGCGCCGCAACTGGCTGCAGCGTGTGCTAACCCGCACGCTGGCCGTCTGGTGAGGAGGCTGACATGACCGACACGACAAGACGTGTGGTGGCCCGATGCGCGGTGGCCGGCCTGCTGGGCGGCCTGCCGTGGCTGCAGCGGGCTGCCGTGGCGGGCGACACCGCCTGGACCGGCATGGCGACTTCGGCTCGCGTGGCCGGGCGCGAGCTGCGACTCAACGGCGCAGGCATCGGCTTTCGCGTGATCTTCCAAGTCTATGCCATGGGCCTGTACGTGGTTGATGCGGCGCGTTCGGCCAGCGACGTGCTCGACAGCGACGAACCGCGCCGTCTGGCCATGGCCTTGCTGCGCGACATCAGCGCAGACGACTTCAGCCGCCTGCTGATGGACTATGTGAGCGAGCACCGGGCCCGCCTGAGTCCGCACGCCATCGTCTACCTGAGCCGGCTCAACCACACCCTGCTGCGCGAACCGGGCGGGCTGAGGCGTGGCGACTTGCTGACCATGGACTGGGTGCCCGGCATCGGCGTGGTGCTGGAGCTGAACCGCCGCCCGTTGCTGGAGCCGCTGCGCGACCCTGGCCTCTACAGCCTGCTGCTGGGCATCTGGCTGGGCGACCGACCGGCCGATCCGGCCCTCAAGGGCAAGCTGCTGGGGCAGACCCCGCAGCTGCGCGCTGCGGCGGGTGGGCTGCCCCCTCTGAGCGTCGGGCTTTGAGGCTCAGCCCAGCGCCTTGACCACCGCATCACCCATCTGTGCGGTGCCCACTTTCGTGGTGCCTTCGCTGTAGATGTCGGGTGTGCGCAGGCCTTGGGCCAGTACCTTCTGCACGGCGGTCTCGATGCGCTGGGCAGCGGCTTCCTGGTTGAGCGAGAAGCGCAGCATCATGGCCGCACTCAGGATGGTGGCCAGGGGGTTGGCCACGCCCTTGCCTGCGATGTCGGGTGCGCTGCCGTGGCTGGGCTCGTAAAGGCCCTGGTTCTTCGCGTTGAGCGAGGCCGAGGGCAGCATGCCGATGGAGCCGGTCAGCATGGAGGCTTCATCGGACAGGATGTCACCGAACATGTTGCCGGTGACGATGACGTCGAAGGCCTTGGGCGCCTTCACCAGTTGCATGGCCGCGTTGTCCACGTACATGTGCTGCAGTTCGACGTCAGGGTAGTCCTTGTGCACCTCGGTGACCACGTCTTTCCAGAACTGGAAGGTCTCCAGCACGTTGGCTTTGTCGACGCTCGTGACCTTCTTGTTGCGCTTGCGCGCGGCCTGAAAGGCGACGTGCGCAATGCGCTCGATCTCGGGCTTGCTGTAGCGCATGGTGTCGAAGGCTTCCTCGGCGCCGGGGAAGTGGCCATCAACGGCGGTGCGGCGGCCGCGCGGCTGGCCGAAGTAGATGTCACCGGTCAGCTCGCGGATGATGAGGATGTCCAGTCCCGCGATCAGCTCGGGCTTGAGGCTGGAGGCGCCGACCAGCTGCTCGTAGCAGACGGCCGGGCGGAAGTTGGCGAACAGGCCCAGGTTCTTGCGCAGGCCCAGGATGGCCTGCTCGGGGCGCAGCGGGCGGTCGAGCTTGTCGTATTTCCAGTCACCCACGGCGCCGAACAGCACGGCGTCGGCGGCCTTGGCCAGGTTGAGCGTGGATTCGGGCAGCGGATGGCCGTGGGCCTCGTAGGCGGCGCCACCCACCAGGGCCTGCTCCATCTCGAAGGGGAGGTCGAGTGCCTTCAGGACCTTGACGGCCTCGGCGACGATTTCGGTACCGATGCCATCACCGGGGAGAACTGCGATTTTCATAAGAAGCGGAGGTGAAATGTGGCCCATCCGGGGTTGCCGTAGAGCCGGCTTTGCCGGTCTGCCGGCAACGCCCCCTTGAGGGGGAGGCGCCGCAGGCGCATCGGGGGTGGGTCAAAGCGTATGGGCAAGCCACGGTTTGGTGGTGAGGCGTTCGGCTTCGTAGGCCTGGATCTTGTCCTTGTGGCGCAGTGTCAGGCCGATGTCGTCAAAGCCGTTGAGCAGGCAGTACTTGCGAAACGGCTGCACGTCGAACGGGATTTCCTCGCCCTGGGGCTTCACGACCACCTGACGCTCCAGGTCGATCGTCAGCTGGTAGCCGGGGAAGGCAGCCACTTCGTCGAACAGCTGGTTCACCACGGATTCGGGCAGCACGATGGGCAGCAGGCCGTTCTTGAAGCAGTTGCTGAAGAAGATGTCGGCGTAGCTGGGGGCGATCAGCGCACGAAAACCATACTGCTCGATGGCCCAGGGGGCGTGCTCGCGCGAGGAACCGCAACCGAAGTTCTTGCGCGCCAGCAGGATGGAGGCACCCTGGTAGCGCGGCTGGTTCAGCACGAAATCCGGGTTGGGTTTGCGCTGCGATTCGGGAATGCCGGGTTCGCCCTTGTCCAGGTAGCGCCACTCGTCAAACAGGTTCGGCCCGAAGCCCGTCTTGCGGATGGACTTGAGGAATTGCTTGGGAATGATGGCGTCCGTGTCCACGTTCTCGCGGTCCATGGGCGCCACCATCCCCTGGTGGATGGTGAACTTCTGCATTATTTCTTCGCGGCGCCTTCGATGGCGGAACCGGCCTTCTGAACGTCCTGGCCGATGCCCTGCATGGTGTTGCAGCCTGCAAGGACAAAGCCCAGGGCGACGATAACGAGGGTGGTCAGCTTCTTCATGGCGATCTCCTTTGGGTTAAACGAACTGGCGGACGTCGACAAAATGCCCATGCACGGCTGCCGCCGCTGCCATGGCCGGGCTCACGAGATGGGTACGGCCACCGGCACCCTGGCGGCCCTCGAAGTTTCGGTTGCTCGTGCTGGCGCAGCGCTCGCCGGGTTCGAGCCGGTCAGCGTTCATGGCCAGGCACATGCTGCAGCCCGGTTCGCGCCATTCGAAGCCGGCGGCCTTGAAGATCTGGTCCAGGCCTTCTCGTTCGGCCTGTTCCTTGACCAGCCCGGAGCCGGGCACGACCATGGCCAGCTTCACGTTCCTGGCGACCTTCTGGCCCAGCTTGCGCACGACGGCTGCGGCTTCGCGCATGTCCTCGATGCGGCTGTTCGTGCACGAGCCGATGAAGACCTTGTCCACAAACACGTCGTTGAGCGGCTTGCCGGGCTCCAAGCCCATGTAGGTCAGTGCCCGCTCGATTGCGCCGCGTTTGCTGGCGTCCTTTTCCTTGTCGGGGTCGGGCACGCGGGCGTCCACGCCCAGCACCATCTCGGGTGAGGTGCCCCAGGTCACCTGCGGAACGATCTGGGTTGCGTCGAGTTCCACCACGGCATCGAACGTCGCGTCGGGGTCCGAGTGCAGCGTCTTCCAGTAGGCGACGGCCTGGTCCCATTCCACCCCGGTGGGCGACAGAGGGCGGCCCTTGACGTACTCGATGGTCTTCTCGTCGACGGCCACCAGCCCGGCGCGTGCGCCTGCCTCGATGGCCATGTTGCAGACCGTCATGCGGCCCTCCATGGAGAGCGCGCGTATGGCGCTGCCACCGAACTCGATGGTGTAGCCGGTGCCACCCGCGGTGCCGATGCGGCCGATGATGGCCAGCACGATGTCCTTGGCGGTCACACCTCTGGCCAGCTGGCCTTCGACCTTGACCAGCAGGTTCTTGGCTTTCTTGGCCAGCAGCGTCTGCGTGGCCATGACGTGCTCCACCTCGCTGGTACCGATGCCATGGGCCAGCGCACCGAACGCGCCGTGGGTGGAGGTGTGGCTGTCGCCGCACACCACGGTCATGCCGGGCAGGGTGGCACCGGTCTCGGGGCCCATCACATGGACGATGCCCTGGCGCTTGTTGAGGAAAGGGAAGTAGGCGGCCGAGCCGAACTCGGCAATGTTGGTGTCCAGCGCGACGATCTGTTCCTTGCTGATCGGGTCGGCAATGCCGTCGTAGCCCAGCTCCCAGCCGGTGGTGGGGGTGTTGTGATCGGCCGTCGCAACGATGGAGCTGATGCGCCACACCTTGCGGCCGGCCTGGCGCAGACCTTCAAAGGCCTGTGGGCTGGTCACCTCATGCACCAGGTGACGGTCGATGTAGAGGACAGCGGTGCCGTCGTCTTCGGTGTGGACGACGTGTTCGTCCCAGATCTTGTCGTAAAGCGTGCGTGCCATGGTGGTCGTGGGGTGTGAAAAACGATTCTATGCCGCCTGCGCCGCAGCAGCGGAGGCGGGGTGTTGCAGGTGCTCGACCAGCAGCCGCGCCGTGGCCGGCAGGCTGGAGAAGTCGCGCGCGGCCAGCACCAGCTGGCGCTGCGCCCAGGCGTCGGTCAGCGGCAGGGCCACCAGGTGGGCGTCGCCGCGCATGAGTTCGAAGGCGCGCTCGGGCATGACGCCCACGCCCAGGCCGTTGGCGATCATGCGGCACATGGCATCCAGCCCGGCCACGCGGATGCGCACGCGTATGGCCTGGCCCAGTCGGCTGGCGGCCTGATGCATGGCCAGGTGCACAGAGCTGTTGGGCTGCAGCGCCACATGGTCGTGCGCGAGCGTGGCCTCGAACGGCAGAGGGCCCTGTGCGGCCAGCGCGTGGTCGTCGGGAACCACCAGCACCAGCCTGTCCTGCCGGTAAGGCAGGGTCTGCAGGCCGGCTGCACCGAGGGCGCCATTGGCAATGCCGAGGTCGGCCGCGCCCTCCTGCACGGCGCGCAGCACCTCGGGGCTCAGGTGTTCCTCCAGGTCGATCTTGACCTGAGGATGCCGGCGCGCAAAAGCGCCCAGGTCTTCGGGCAGGAACTGCACGATGGCCGAGATGCTGGCGTGCACGCGCACGTGCCCGCGCACGCCATCGGCGTACTCGGCCAGTTCGCTCTGCATCTTTTCCAGGCCGAACAGCACGCTGCGGGCGTGGTGCAGCAGGCTCTCACCGGCGGGCGTGAGCCGCACGCCGCGTGCGTGGCGGTGCAGCAAGGTGGCGCCCAGGGCGGTTTCCAGGTCGGACAGCCGCTTGCTGATGGCCGAGGCCGCGATGAACTCGCGCTCGGCGGCACGGCCGATGCTGCCGAGCTCACACACCGCCACAAACAGCTGCAGCGAGGTGAGGTCGATCTGGCGGGCGAAGTTGCGTTCGGACAGCATGGGCGGTGAGTGACCGGGATAGACATCGCATGCTGCGAGGTCTGAACTGCATTTTCCAGCTTATTTACGGTTTATTGCATCGCGAAACACGATGGCTGTCTTGCCAGATGGCGCCGGCCCAGGCACAAAAAAAAGCCCGCCGGGCGGCGGGCTTTCGGGAGGCTGACTCCGTTCAGCGTTGGGCCAGCGGGGCCACGTTGCGTTTTTCGGCGCCGGTGAACAGCTGACGCGGACGGCCGATCTTGTACTCGGGGTCGCTGATCATCTCGTTGAGCTGGGCGATCCAGCCCACGGTGCGGGCCAGGGCAAAGATGCCGGTGAACAGGTTCACCGGGATGCCGATGGCACGCTGCACGATGCCGGAGTAGAAGTCCACGTTCGGGTAGAGCTTGCGCTGCACGAAGTAGTCGTCTTCCAGGGCGATTTTCTCGAGTTCCTTGGCGAGCTTGAACAGGGGGTCGTTTTCCAGGCCCAGTTCCTGCAGCACCTCGTTGCAGGTTTCCTGCATGAGCTTGGCGCGGGGGTCGTAGTTCTTGTAGACGCGGTGGCCAAAACCCATCAGCTTGACGCCGGAGTTCTTGTCCTTGACCTGGTTCATGAACTCGCCGACCTTGGCCACGCCACCGTTGCGCTGGATGTCTTCCAGCATGTTCAGGCAGGCTTCGTTGGCGCCACCATGGGCAGGGCCCCACAGGCAGGCCACACCGGCTGCGATGGCGGCGAACGGGTTGGTGCCGGAGGAAGCGCACAGGCGCACGGTGGAGGTGGAGGCGTTCTGCTCGTGGTCGGCGTGCAGGATGAAGATGCGGTCCAGGGCGCGCTCGAGCACCGGGTTGACCTGGTACTCCTCGCACGGCGTGGCGAACATCATGCGCAGGAAGTTGCCGGCGTAGCTCAGGTCATTCTTGGGGTAGATGTACGGCTGGCCGATCTTGTACTTGTAGGCCATGGCCACCAGGGTGGGCATCTTGGCGATCAGGCGGATGGCCGCAATGTTGCGGTGCTCCGGGTTGTTGATGTCGGTGCTGTCGTGGTAGAAGGCCGACATCGCACCCACCAGGCCGGTCAGGATGGCCATGGGGTGAGCATCGCGGCGGAACCCGCGCAGGAAGAACTGCATCTGCTCGTTGACCATGGTGTGGTTGGTCACGAGTTTGTGGAAGTCCTTTTGCTGGGTGGCGTTGGGCAGTTCGCCGTTGAGCAGCAGGTAGCAGGTGTCCAGGTAGTCGCAACCGGTGGCGAGCTGCTCGATGGGGTAGCCGCGGTACAGCAGCTCACCCTTGTCGCCATCGATGTAGGTGATGGCCGACTGGCACGACGCGGTGGACAGGAAGCCCGGGTCGTAGGTGAACATGCCGGTCTGCGCATACAGCTTGCGGATGTCGATCACGTCCGGACCGATGCTGCCGTGGTAAACCGGCATCTCCACGCTGGGGCTGCCGTTGGAGAACGACAGGGTGGCTTTGTTGTCTGCAAGTTTCATGCGCTTTCCTTGAGGTGGTTGAGCGGGGTGGAGCGAGGGGGCTCCCTCAGCAGTGCCAGCATGTCCCTGACATCGGGCTGGGCCAGATCGCCTTCGGGTGCCTTGCGGGCCAGCAACAGATCGAGCAGATCGTTGTCGGAGAGGTCCATCAAGACGCCCAGGGCATCGGCCTGGCGTTCGGTCAAGCGGGATTCATGCCGGGCGAAGAATCGCTCGATGAACAGGTCGTTCTCGAGCAGGCCACGGCGACACCTCCACTTGAGCTTGCTCAAGGCGCGCTCACTGAGCAGGGGGCTGGTGGTGTCGCTCATGGCCAGGGGCGGAATCAGACGGCCCGATGGACCATCAGCTCCTTGATCTTGCCGATGGCCTTGGTGGGGTTCAGACCCTTGGGGCAGACGTCGACACAGTTCATGATGGTGTGGCAGCGGAACAGGCGGTAGGGGTCCTCGAGGTTGTCGAGGCGCTCCGCGGTGGCCTGGTCGCGGCTGTCGGCGATGAAGCGGTAGGCCTGCAGCAGGCCGGCGGGGCCCACGAACTTGTCGGGGTTCCACCAGAAGCTGGGGCAGCTGGTCGAGCAGCTGGCGCACAGGATGCACTCGTACAGGCCGTTGAGCTCGTCACGCTCTTCCGGCGACTGCAGACGTTCCTTTTCAGGGGCCTGGGTCTCGTTGACCAGGTAGGGCTTGATGCTGTGGTACTGCTTGAAGAACAGCGTCATGTCCACGATCAGGTCGCGCACCACCGGCAGACCGGGCAGGGGCTTCAACACGATGTCGCCCTTGAGCGTGTTCATGTTGGTCAGGCAGGCCAGACCATTCTTGCCGTTGATGTTCATCGCATCCGAGCCGCACACGCCTTCGCGGCAGGAGCGGCGGAACGAGATGGTCGGGTCCATTGCCTTGAGCTTGATCAGGGCGTCGAGCAGCATGCGCTCGTTGCCGTCGAGCTCGACCTCGAGGGTCTGCATGTACGGCTTGGTGTCCTTCTCCGGGTCGTAGCGGTAGATCTTGAAGGTTCTCTTGGCCATGTTCGGCTTCTCCGTATCGTGGGGCTCAGAAGGTGCGGACCTTGGGCGGAACCGAGTCCACCGTCAGCGGCTTGAGGTTGACGGGCTTGTAGGTGAGGCTGTTGTCGGCGCTGTGCCACAGGGTGTGTTTCATCCACACCTTGTCGTTGCGGCCCAGCGGGAACTCGGCGTCATCGGCCGGGCGCTCGTAGTCGTACACCGTGTGGGCGCCACGGCATTCCTGACGGGCAGCGGCCGATGTCATGGTGGCCTGGGCGGCCTCGATCAGGTTCTCGACTTCCAGCGCCTCGATGCGCGCGGTGTTGAACACCTTGGACTTGTCCTTGAGGCCGATCTTGCCCACGCGATCACGGATGGCGTTGATCTTGGTCACACCCTCGTTCATGCTGGCCTGGGTGCGGAACACGGCCGCATGCTGCTGCATGGTGGTGCGGATGTCGTTGGCGACATCCTGGGCGTATTCGCCGTCGGTGGCCGTGTCCAGGCGGGCCAGACGGGCCAGCGTGCGGTCGGCCGCGTCGGCCGGCAGCGGCTTGTGGGTCTGGTTCTCGTTGTTGAACTTGACGATGTGGTTGCCGGCGGCCTTGCCGAACACCAGCAGGTCGAGCAGCGAGTTGGTGCCCAGGCGGTTGGCGCCGTGCACCGACACGCAGGAACACTCGCCCACCGCGTACAGGCCGTTGACCACCTTCTGGCCGCCGTTGCCGTCGGGGGTGACGACCTGGCCGTTGATGTTGGTCGGAATGCCACCCATCTGGTAGTGGATGGTGGGCACTACGGGAATCGGCTCGCGCGTGATGTCCACGTTGGCGAAGTTCACGCCGATTTCATACACCGATGGCAGGCGCTTGTGGATGGTCTCCGGGCTGAGGTAGCTGAAGTTCAGCACCACGTAGTCCTTGTTGGGACCACAGCCACGGCCTTCCTTGATTTCCTGGTCCATGCAGCGCGAGACGAAGTCGCGCGGTGCCAGGTCTTTCAGCGTGGGCGCGTAGCGCTCCATGAAACGCTCGCCTTCGCTGTTGACGAGGAATGCGCCCTCGCCACGGCAGCCTTCGGTCAGCAGCACGCCCGCGCCGGCCACGCCGGTGGGGTGGAACTGCCAGAACTCCATGTCCTGCAGCGGGATGCCGGCGCGCGCCGCCATGCCCAGGCCGTCACCGGTGTTGATGAACGCATTGGTGGACGCAGCGAAGATGCGGCCAGCGCCACCGGTGGCCAGCAGCGTGGTCTTGGCCTCGAGCACATAGACCTCGCCGGTTTCCATCTCGAGCGCGGTCACGCCCACCACGTCGCCAGCGGCGTCGCGGATCAGGTCCAGCGCCATCCACTCCACGAAGAAGGTGGTGCGGGCGGCGACGTTCTGCTGGTAAAGCGTATGCAGCATGGCGTGGCCGGTGCGGTCGGCAGCGGCGCAGGCGCGCGGCACGGCTTTTTCGCCGTAGTTGGCGGTGTGGCCGCCGAAGGGGCGCTGGTAGATGGTGCCGTCCGGGTTGCGGTCGAACGGCATGCCCATGTGCTCCAGCTCGTAGACGACCTTGGGTGCTTCGCGGCACATGAACTCGATGGCGTCCTGGTCGCCCAGCCAGTCGGAGCCCTTGACGGTGTCGTAGAAGTGGTAGTGCCAGTTGTCCTCGGACATGTTGCCGAGCGAGGCGCCAATGCCGCCCTGGGCGGCCACGGTGTGCGAGCGGGTGGGGAAGACCTTGCTCAGCACGGCCACGTTGAGGCCGGCGCGGGCCAGCTGCAGCGAGGCGCGCATGCCGGAGCCGCCGGCGCCGACGATGACGACGTCGAACTTGCGCTTGGGCAGGGAAGAAACAGCAGCGGTCATGGCTTACAGCCTCCAGAGAACTTGGAACGCCCAGCCGGCACAGCCGACCAGCCAGACGAGGGTGAACACGTGCAGCACCAGTCGCACGCTCACGGGTTTGACGTAATCCATCCAGATGTCGCGCATGCCGACCCAGACGTGGTACAGCAGCGAGATGATGACCACGAAGGTGAGGACTTTCATCCACTGGGCGGCGAAGATGCCGGCCCACTGTTCGTAGCCGATGGGGCCGCTGGTGAACAGCACCTGGACCAGCACCACGATGGTGAACAGGGCCATGAGGGCGGCGGTGACGCGCTGGGCCAGCCAGTCGCGCAGGCCGTAGTGGGCGCCGGTGACGACGCGCTTGGAACCGTAGTTGACGGACATGTGTGGGGCTCCCTCGAATCAGTACAGGCCGAACAGCTTGGCGCCCAGCACCACGGTCAGGCCGATGGACAGCACCAGCGTGACGATGGCCGACGACTTGCCGAATTCCTTGGTCACCGAGTGCGTCATGTCCATGTAGAGGTGGCGCACGCCCGCGATGAAGTGGTGCAGGTAAGCCCACATCAGGGCCAGCACGACCAGCTTGACGAACCAGCCGGGTACAAAGCCGATACCGACGCTGAAGGCCGCAGTGAAGGTGTCGAAGGACAGCTCCGACGACAGCGACTTGTCGAACAGCCAGATGATGAAAGGCATGAGCAGGAACATCAGGCCGCCGCTGGCACGGTGCAGGATGGAGACCCAGCCAGCCGGAGGCAGGCGGTAGGTGGTCAGATCCTTGAAGGCGTTGATGTTGCGGAACTCAGGCCGTTTTTTTGTCAGCTCGGTCATGGGGGGAGGCTTTCAAATTTTTGAACGGGGACTGGCACGCCCGTGGTAACCCAACCGTAACTTTCGGTGTTTACCCTGACGGACGTCTGTCAAATTCTATTGCAATGCAACAGCCGATTAGCGGGCAGGGGGGTGCTTGGCCCAACAAAACACTCAACTGAGCTCATTGCGGTAATGGTGCGTGTCGGTGCGGTAGAGGCCGCGGCGCAATTCCATGGGCACATCGTTGTAGGTATAGGCTAGGCGCTCCACGCTCAGCAGGGGAAATCCGGCTGGCACTTTCAGCAGTTGTGCCGAATCCGCATCGGCGGCCACGGCCTTGATCTTCTCTTCCGCCCGCACCATGCGCACACCGAAGCGGGTCTCGAACAGGGCATACATGGGCCCATGGTCGGCGGCCAGTGCATCCAGCGTCAGGCCCTTGAAGGGCGTGCCGGGAAGCCACAGGTCTTCCAGGATGGCGGGCTCGCCCTGAAAGGCCAGCACACGGCGCACCTGCAGCACCGCGTCACCGCTGCGCATGGCCAGCGCGCGCGCGATTTCGGCAGGTGCGCGCAGGCGGCGGCATTCGATGATCTCGCGCTCGGCCGGCCCTTCGCTCTGGCGGTCGCCCTCGTCGGGTTGCAGCCGCAGAAAGCGGTACTGGGTGTGCTGTTCGGTGTGGGTGGCAACGAACGTGCCCTTGCCCTGGCGGCGCACCAGCAGGTTTTCGGCTGCGAGCTCGTCGATGGCCTTGCGCACCGTGCCCTGGCTCACCCGGTAGCGCGCGGCCAGGTCGAACTCGCTGGGAATGGTGTCACCCGGCTTCCATTCGCCCCCTTGCAGGCTCTGCAGGATCAGTGTCTTGATCTGCTGGTACAGCGGGCTGAACGCCGGTGTCGAAACATCGGCGAGCGGGCTGGCAGAAGCGGGGTTCGAAGGTGTTGTGGCCATGTCGGGATCGCGGGCAATCATATCTTATATAAGACATAAGACAAATTGACGCCTGCGGGTTTGCGAGAGTACACTTGCGGCTGTGCTTGATGCAAGTCGCCCGGTGACAGGCCGGCTGTCCGGCCACCGCGCGGCACCCCGTTTTTTTCCATCTGGAGTCCTCACCATGAGCAAGAAGCCCGTCCGCGTGGCCGTCACTGGCGCCGCAGGTCAAATCGGTTACGCCCTGCTGTTCCGTATCGCCTCCGGCGAAATGCTGGGCAAAGACCAGCCCGTGATCCTGCAGCTGCTGGAGATCCCCGACGAGAAAGCCCAGAAGGCGCTCAAGGGCGTGATGATGGAACTGGAAGACTGCGCCTTCCCGCTGCTGGCCGGCATGGAAGCCCACGCCGACCCCATGACCGCCTTCAAGGACACTGACTACGCCCTGCTGGTGGGTGCCCGTCCGCGTGGGCCCGGCATGGAGCGCGCCGATCTGCTGGCCGCCAACGCCCAGATCTTCACCGCCCAGGGCAAGGCCCTCAACGCCGTCGCGTCGCGCAACGTCAAGGTGCTGGTGGTCGGCAACCCCGCCAACACCAACGCCTACATCGCCATGAAGAGCGCGCCCGACCTGCCGCGCGAGAACTTCACCGCCATGCTGCGCCTGGACCACAACCGCGCGGCCAGCCAGATCGCCGCCAAGACCGGTGGCAAGGTTGGCGAGATCGAGAAACTCACCGTGTGGGGCAACCATTCGCCCACGATGTACGCCGACTACCGCTTCGCCACCATCGGCGGCAAGAGCGTCAAGGACCTGATCAACGACCAGGTCTGGAACGCCGACGTGTTCCTGCCCACCGTGGGCAAGCGCGGCGCCGCCATCATCGAGGCGCGTGGCCTGTCGTCCGCCGCTTCGGCCGCCAACGCCGCGATTGACCACATGCGCGACTGGGCCCTGGGCTCCAACGGCCAATGGGTGACCATGGGCGTGCCTTCCAACGGCGACTATGGCATTCCCAAGGACGTGATGTTCGGCTTCCCCGTCACCACCAAGGACGGCAAGTACGAAATCGTCAAAGGCCTGGACATCGACGCCTTCAGCCAGGAACGCATCAACAAGACGCTGAAGGAGCTGCAGGACGAGCAGGCCGGCGTCGCCCACCTGCTCTAAGCCACGACTTCAGTGAAGCACCCGCGCGACATCCTGCTGGGGGCACAGGCGGCGGCCATGGCGCTGCCGGTCTGTGACCACTACAGCGGGGTGCCCGCGCGCATGAACAAGAGCCTGCAGCTGCAGGCGGAGCTGGCCGCCGAGTTCGGCGCCTGCGTGTTCGACGTCACGCTGGACTGCGAGGACGGTGCCCCCGTAGGCGGCGAAGCCGAGCACGCAGCCCATGTGGCAGAGCTCGTGCTGGGCGCTTCGCCCGGCGCCCGTGTGGCTGCCCGTGTGCACCCGGTCGACCACCCGGCTTTCGAGCCCGATGTGGCCACCATCGTCGGCCGTGCCGGCCAGCGGCTGTGTCACCTGATGGTGCCCAAGGTCGAGTCGGTCGCCGATGTCGAACGCGCCGTGGCGCTGGTTGATGCCCATGGGGGCGCCCAGCTGCCGCTGCATGCGCTGATCGAATCCCCTGCGGCCGTGCACCGGGCATTCGACATCGCGGCACACCCGCGCATCGCCTCGCTGAGCTTTGGCCTCATGGACTTCGTTTCGGCTCACGGCGGCGCCATCCCGTCGTCAGGCATGGGTGTGGCGGGGCAGTTCAGCCACCCGCTGGTGCTGCGGGCCAAGCTCGAAATCGCCAGCGCCTGCCATGCCAACGGCAAGGTGCCCTCGCACTGCGTGGTGACGGAGTTCAAGAACCCCGATGCGCTGCGCGACGCGGCCCGCCGCGCCGCCACGGAGCTGGGCTACACCCGCATGTGGAGCATCCACCCCGACCAGATCCGCCCCATTCTGGCGGCCTTTGCACCCACCGAGGCGGCGCTGGCCGAAGCCGAGGCCATCCTCGAAAAAGCCCGTTCGGTGGACTGGGCCCCGATAGAACAGGGCGGCCGCCTGCACGACCGCGCCAGCTACCGCTACTACTGGCAACTGGCCGAACGCGCCTGGCGCACCGGCCGGCCGGTGTCGGCCTGGCTGCAAGAGGCCATGGCCGCCTGAGGAGACACACGACATGAAAACCACCCTGGTACTGATGGCAGTCCTGCTGCTCTCCACGAGCCTGTGGGCACAGTCGCCCGATGCGTCCAAGCAGCGCCAGCGCCCCGCGCGGCCGCCGGCCAAGGCGCGGGTGGCGCCGCCACCGGCGCCGCCCGTGGTGTTGCCCACCCTGACCGACGAGCACATGGCCGTGGCCAAGCAGGTGCACACGGGCCAGATTGCCTGCGAGCTGGGGCAGTCCATCGCGGTGGAGGCCGATGCCACCAACCCCGGCTTTTTCTACGTCACTGCCAAGGGCCAGCGTTTCCACATGGCGCCCGGCCTGAGCCGCATTGGCGCGGTGCGCCTGGAAGACGTGCGTGGCGGCGCGCTGTGGTTGCAGATCGCCAACAAGTCCATGCTGATGGACACCCGGCGCGGCCAGCGCATCGCCGACGAGTGCATGAGCGAGCACCAGGCGGTGGTGGCCGACGAGATGAAGAAAAACCCCCCGCGCAGCCTGCTGGAGTAAGGCGGCTGCGTTCCCCTACCGATTCAGAAACCCCACGCAAGAGGAAGCACCATGTTGAAAGCCTACCGTGAACACGCCGCCGAACGCGCCGCACTCGGCATCCCCCCGCTGCCGCTGGACGCCAAGCAGGTGGCCGAGCTGATCGAGCTCATCAAGAACCCGCCCGCCGGTGAGGACGCCTTCCTGCTGGATCTGCTCACGCACCGCGTGCCGCCCGGCGTGGACGATGCCGCCAAGGTCAAGGCCAGCTTCCTGGCAGCTGTGGCGCACGGCGACATCGCCGTCAAGCTGATCAGCAAGGCCAAGGCCACCGAGTTGCTGGGCACCATGGTGGGTGGCTACAACGTGCACCCGCTGATCGAGCTGCTGGACGACGCCGAAGTGGCGGGTGTTGCGGCCGAAGGTCTGAAAAAGACCCTGCTGATGTTCGACTACTTCAACGACGTGGCCGCCAAGGCCAAGGCCGGCAACGCCAAGGCCCAGGAAGTCATGAAGAGCTGGGCCGACGCCGAGTGGTTCACCAGCCGCCCCGAAGTCGCGAAGAAGATCACCGTCACCGTGTTCAAGGTGCCCGGTGAGACCAATACCGACGACCTGTCGCCCGCACCCGATGCCTGGAGCCGCCCGGACATTCCGCTGCACTACCTGGCCATGCTGAAGAACACCCGTCCTGACGCGGCCTTCAAGCCCGAGGAAGACGGCAAACGCGGCCCGATCCAGTTCATTGAAGACCTGAAGAAAAAAGGCCACCTCGTGGCCTACGTGGGCGATGTGGTGGGCACCGGCTCCAGCCGCAAGTCGGCCACCAACTCGGTCATCTGGGCCACCGGCGCCGACATCCCCTTCGTGCCCGGCAAACGCTTCGGTGGCGTCACCCTGGGTGGCAAGATCGCTCCCATCTTCTTCAACACGCAGGAAGACTCCGGTGCGCTGCCGATCGAGGTGGATGTGTCCCAGCTGGAAATGGGTGACGTCATCGACGTGCTGCCCTACGACGGCAAGCTGGTGAAAAACGGCCAGACCGTGGCCGAGTTCCAGCTCAAGAGCGATGTGCTGTTCGACGAGGTGCGTGCCGGCGGCCGCATCAACCTGATCATCGGCCGAAGCCTCACCGCCAAGGCGCGCGAGTTCCTGGGCCTGCCGGCCTCCACCGTGTTCCGTCTGCCGCAGGCGCCCGTGGCCTCCAAGGCCGGCTTCACGCTGGCGCAGAAGATGGTGGGGCGCGCCGTGGGCCTGCCGGAAGGCCAGGGCGTGCGCCCGGGCACCTACTGCGAGCCCAAGATGACCACCGTGGGCAGCCAGGACACCACCGGCCCCATGACCCGCGACGAGCTCAAAGACCTGGCCTGCCTGGGTTTCAGCGCCGACATGGTGATGCAGTCCTTCTGCCATACCGCGGCCTACCCGAAACCGGTGGACGTGAAAACCCACCGCGAGCTGCCCGCCTTCATCAGCAACCGCGGCGGCGTGTCCCTGCGCCCGGGCGACGGCGTGATCCACAGCTGGCTCAACCGCCTGCTGCTGCCCGACACCGTGGGCACTGGCGGTGACTCGCACACGCGTTTCCCCATCGGCATTTCCTTCCCCGCCGGTTCCGGCCTGGTGGCCTTCGGCGCCGCCACGGGCGTGATGCCGCTGGACATGCCCGAATCCGTGCTGGTGCGCTTCAAGGGCGAGCTGCAGCCCGGCGTCACGCTGCGCGACCTGGTGCACGCCATTCCCCTGTATGCCATCAAGGCCGGTCTGCTGACCGTGGCCAAGGCCGGCAAGATCAACATCTTCTCGGGCCGCATCCTCGAGATCGAAGGCCTGCCCGACCTGAAGGTGGAACAGGCGTTCGAGCTGTCCGATGCCTCGGCCGAGCGCTCCGCAGCGGGCTGCACCATCAAGCTCAACCCCGAGCCGATCAAGGAATACCTCACCAGCAACGTGGTGCTGATGAAGAACATGATCGCCGATGGCTACTCCGACGCCAAGACGCTGCAGCGTCGCATCGAGAAGGTGGAAGCCTGGCTGGCCAACCCCAGCCTGCTCGAAGCCGACAAGGACGCCGAGTACGCCGCTGTCATCGAGATCGACCTCGCGGACATCAAAGAGCCCATCGTCTGCTGCCCCAACGATCCGGATGACGCCAAGTTCCTTTCGGAAGTGGCTGGCACCCACATCGACGAAGCCTTCATCGGCTCGTGCATGACCAACATCGGCCACTTCCGTGCCGCGGCCAAGCTGCTGGGTGGCCAGCGCGACATTCCCGTCAAGCTGTGGGTGGCACCGCCCACCAAGATGGACGAGAGCGAGCTGATCAAGGAAGGCCACTACGCCGCCTTCGGTACCGCCGGTGCGCGCACCGAAATGCCGGGCTGCTCGCTGTGCATGGGCAACCAGGCACAGGTGCGTGAAGGGGCCACCGTCATCTCCACCTCCACCCGCAACTTCCCCAACCGCCTGGGCAAGAACACCAACGTGTTCCTGGGCTCGGCCGAGCTGGCTGCCATCGCCTCGCGCCTGGGCCGCCTGCCGACCAAGGAGGAGTACCTCAAGGAGATGGGTGTGATCGATGCCGACAAGGCCAGCGTGTACCGCTACATGAACTTCGACCAGATCGAGGAGTACGTGGACAACGCCAAGGCGGTGCCGTCCTGCTGATCGGACGACCCTGTCCGAACCAGAAAGCGGCCCTGCGGGCCGCTTTTTTTTGCGCCTA
This sequence comes from Synechococcus sp. UW140, assembly GCA_943368755.1. GTDB lineage: Bacteria > Pseudomonadota > Gammaproteobacteria > Burkholderiales > Burkholderiaceae_C > Hydrogenophaga. Next base: position 57,597 of record CALRLO020000011.1, read on the forward strand.
TGTCATGCCGCAGCCAGTGCGCGCAGCGCGGCGGCCGTGGCTTCGTCGGCCGGGAAGAAGGTCTCCAGGGCCAGCTCCTGCAGTGTCACATCCACCGGCGATCCGAACACGGTGGTGGTGCTCACCAGGTTGAGCACACCGGCCTCGGTGCGGAACTGGAAGGGCATGAGCACGCCCAGGTGTTCGTCGGGCAGCTGCATGGCGTCACCGGCCTGGCTACCGGGGTAGCCCTTGAGTTCCTGCAGCAGCGCTGCCAGGGTCTCGTCGCCGCTCTGGTGGATCTGCTGGCGCAGGCGTTCGAAGAGGTGTTCGCGCCACTGGTCCAGGTTGGCAATGCGTGGCGCCAGGCCGCGCGGGTGCAGGCTCAGGCGCAGCACGTTCACCGGACCCTGCAGCAGCGCCGGGTCGGCCCCGGCCATGAGCAGCGGCACCAGCCGGTTGTGCATCACCAGGTTCCAGTGCCGGTCCATGGCCAGCGCGGGCCAGGGCTCGTGGCAGTCCAGGATGCGCTGAACCGCGGCACGTGCGCTGCCCATTTCGGGCGCATCGAGTGGACGGTCGCGGTACATGGGCGCATAGCCCGCCGCCACCAGCAGTGCGTTGCGCTCGCGCAGGGGCACCTCCAGCCGGTTGGCCAGGCGCAGCACCATGTCGCGGCTGGGGCTGGCGCGGCCGGTTTCCACGCAGCTCAGGTGCCGGGTGGAGACCTCGGCGGCATGGGCCAGGTCCAGCTGGCTCAGGCGGCGGTGCTGGCGCCAGTGGCGCAGGCGCTCGCCAAACGGGGCAGGGGTGCGGGTGTTCATGGCGGCCATGGTAGGCCCAACGCGGCCGCGATGGCTTGACCTCCCAGGTCATGGACGTGCTGCAACGCGGGGCCGACCATGCAGCCATGTTCAACCCCGACTGGAGCCCATCATGTCCCCGACCCCTTCCCTGATCGCATCCCTCACCTCTGCCGCGGGCCTGCGCCGCGTGCTCTGGGCCGACGCCGCCTCTGGCTCCGCCATGGGCCTGTTGCACCTGGGCGCACCGGCCCTGCTGGCCGACCTGCTGGGCGTTTCGCCCACGCTGCTCACGGCCAGTGGCTGGCTGCTGCTGCCCTTCGTGGTGCTGGCCGGCTGGCTGGCCCTGCAGCGCCAACCCTCGCGCGGCGCACTCACGCTGCTGGTTGTGGGCAACTTTGCCTGGGTGGCGGGCAGCGCTGCTGTCGTGTTCGGCACGGGCCTGGTGTCCGGTGCGCCGGGCATGGCCTATGTCGGCGTGCAGGCACTGGCGGTGCTGGTGCTGGCCGAGTTGCAGTGGATGGCCTTGCGTCGGCGGGCTGCACCCTTGCAGGCCTGCTGAGCCCGGGCTGTTAGAATCTGCCCCGTCATTGGGGAGTAGCCGCCCTTCATCTGCGCGCACTTGAGCACGCACTTGAAGGGGCTGACGTCAACACACTTGACCCGCAGGTCATGGCGTCAGCAGTCCCACCGCCTGGCAAGACCTTTGACCACAACACCTCCGAACAACGGCCGGGGATGTGTTGTGGTCATCCGTCTCTTGTGCACCGGCCGGTATCTGATAACCCCACATGGAATCCCTGCTCGTCTCCACCGGCGTCGTCGCCCTCGCTGAAATCGGCGACAAGACACAGCTGCTTGCCTTCCTGCTGGCCGCCCGTTTCAAGAAGCCGTTGCCCATCGTGCTCGGCATCCTGGTGGCCACCGTCGTCAACCACAGCCTGGCCGGCGCCCTGGGTGCCTGGATCACCGCCACACTGAGCCCCGAGGTGTTGCGCTGGGTGCTGGGCGCGTCCTTCATCGGCATGGCGGTCTGGACGCTGATTCCGGACAAGATCGAGGAAGAGGAAACGCAGATCGCGCGGCGCTTCGGTGTTTTCGGCGCCACGCTGATCACCTTCTTCCTGGCCGAGATGGGCGACAAGACCCAGGTGGCCACGGTGGCCATGGCCGCCCACTACGCAGCGCCGGTGATGGTGGTGATCGGCACCACGCTGGGCATGCTGATCGCCGATGTGCCCGCCGTGTTCGCCGGCGACAAGCTCGCCCACAAGATCCCGATGAAGCTGGTGCACGGCATTGCTGCAGCCATCTTCGCGGTGCTGGGTGTGGCCACGCTGCTGGGTGCGGGTGCCAGCCTGGGGTTCTAGCGGCGCTGCGCCGGCCGCATGAATGTCGCTCATCGGCCGGTGCAAACAATTCACTACCTCAGGGGCAGACCCCGGTGCTGTAATGCCGCCGAATTTCACACGGAGACATGCACATGCAACCCATCTGGCGTCTGACACTGACCCTCGCACTGAGCGCGTGCGCAGCCATGTTGCCCGCGCACGCTGCCTTCCCAGACAAGCCCGTCAAGCTCATCGTCCCCTTTCCGGCCGGGGGCACGGTGGACTTTGTTGCGCGGCATTTCTCGGCCCAGCTGGCGCGCGAACTGGGGGGCAACGTGGTGGTGGAGAACGTGCCCGGCGCGGGTGGCTCCATCGCCACCGCGCGTGTGGCCAAGGCCGCACCCGATGGCTACACCATCCTCTTCACCACGCCCAACCACACCATCAACCCCGCGCTGGTGCCCAACCTGCCGTTCGACACGGTGAAGGACCTGGTGCCGGTGTCGCTGGTGGCGCAGATCCCCGAGCTGCTGGTCGCGCACAGCGCGCAGCCTTACAACGACTTCGCGGGTTTCGTGAGCCACGCACGCGCCAACCCCGGCAAGCTCAACTACAGCTCGGCCGGCAATGGCACGCTGCCGCACATCACCATGGAGCTGCTGCTGCAGCGCATGAACATCCAGGTGACCCATGTGCCCTACAAGGGCGCTGCGCCTGCCATGAACGATCTGCTGGCCGGCCAGGTGGGCGTGAAAATGGACACCATCGCCACCTCCACGCCCCACATCCGCACCGGACGCCTCAAGCCTCTGGCCTACGCCGCGCTCAAGCGTTCGCCGCTGATGCCCGACGTGCCTACCGTGGCCGAGCTGGGCGTGCCGGGTTACCAGGGCATCCTGTGGATGGGCATACTGCTGCCCGCCGGCACCGACGCCGCGCTGGTCGCCCAGATCAACCGCGCCACGGTGCGCGCCGTGCAGCAGCCCGAGCTGCAGAAGCAGTTCAACGAAGCCGGTGTGGAAGGTTTGGGCACCGACGCTGCCACTTTCAACCAGCTCATCGTCACGGAGATCCCGCAGTGGGCCGACGTGGTGAAACGGTCCGGCATCAAGGCGGAATGACGGCCCCATGCCCCCAACGCCACCGCTGACCCAGCCGCCCGATCCCCACCCGCGCCGCCCGGCCACTGCCTGTCCCGCCGGCGCGATCGACTGCCACATCCACCTGTTCGGCCCAGCCTCGCGCCATCCCTTTCACCCGGACAGCAAATACACCTCGCTGGACGCGCTGCCCGAAACCCACATGGCCCTGCAGGACACGCTGGGTCTGGCCGGTGCGGTGGTGGTCAGCGGGGCAGGGTACGGCATGAACACCACACACCTCACCGAGGTGTTGTCTGCACACCCGGGGCGCTTCAAGGGCATTGCGCTCTTGCCGGAAGACGTCACACACGCCGAACTCGCGCGACTGGACGCGCTGGGGGTGCGTGGCGCACGTTTCGTGAGCCCGGGCCACCGGGGGGCGCTGCCGCGCCTGTCGCCCACGGTTGCGGCGCGCATCGCCGAGTTCGGCTGGCACGTGCAGTTCTACCCTTCAGGCGATGACCTGCTGGACTTTGCCGATGACCTGCTGCGCCTGCCGACACCCGTGGTGCTGGACCACTTCGCGGCCATCCCGGCCGCGGGCGGTACCGATCAGCCGGCTTTCAAGCGCTTGCTGTCCCTGCTGGAAACCGGTCGTGTGTGGGTCAAGCTTTCGGGCCCCATGCGATGCTGTGAGGGCGACTACCCCTACGCTGCCGTCACGCCGCTTGCACGTGCCCTGGTGGCCGCGGCTCCCGAGCGTCTTGTATGGGGCACCGACTGGCCCCACGTCAACATGAACGGCCGAGGCATGCCCAACGACGGGGACCTGTTTGACCTGCTGGCGCAGTGGGTGCCCGACGCGGCCGTGAGGCGGCGGATTCTGGTAGACAACCCAATGGCGCTGTACGGGACGTTCGGGCCCTGAGTGCTCCATGGGGCAGCCCTTTGGCGGAAGCTGTGAGATTCGAACTCACGAACCCTTGCGGGTTGCCGGTTTTCAAGACCGGTGCAATCGACCACTCTGCCAAGCTTCCTGAGAGGCTGGCATTGTACCCAGCGGGTGTGCCCGGATCAGGCCATGAAGGCCAGACGCGTGCCCGCACCGGCGACCGGTGCTACCAGCCGACCCACCACGGCCGCGTCGGCGAAGCCGCTGTCACGGAAGGCCTGCAGCACGGCGTCGGCGGCGTGGGCCGCGCAGCTCACCAGCAGGCCGCCGCTGGTCTGCGGGTCGGTCACCAGGGCGCGCTGCCAGTCGGCCGCGTCGGCGGGCCAGTCCACCTGGCTGCCGTAGCCGTTCCAGTTGCGGGCCGAGGCGCCGGTGACCGTGCCTTCGCGCGCGAAGCCGACGGCGCTGGGAATCAGCGGCAGTGAGGGCAGCGTCACCTGGGCCGACAGCTGAGAACCCCGGCAGATTTCAAGCAGGTGGCCCGCCAGTCCGAAGCCGGTGACGTCGGTGATGGCGTGTACGCCATCCAGCGTGGCCAGCGCGCTGCCCACGCGGTTGAGCTGGGTGGTGTGGCGGATCATCTCGGCATATCCGTCGGCGCCGAGTTGCCCTTTCTTGAGCGCGGCCGAGAGTATGCCCACGCCCAGCGGCTTGCCGAGGATGAGCACGTCGCCATTCTTGGCATCGGCGTTGCGACGCACGCGTTCGGGATGCACCAGGCCCAGGGCCACCAGGCCGTAGATGGGTTCGAGCACGTCGATGCTGTGGCCGCCGGCGATGGGGATGCCGGCTTCGCGGCAGACGCTGGCGCCGCCTTCGAGCACGCGGCCAATCACCTCGGGGGGCAGCTGCGCGATGGGCATGCCCACGATGGCGAGCGCCATGATGGGCGTGCCGCCCATGGCGTACACGTCCGACAGCGCGTTGGTGGCGGCGATGCGGCCAAAGTCGTAGGGGTCGTCGACGATGGGCGTGAAGAAGTCGGTGGTGGCCACCAGCGCCTGCGTGTCGTTGAGGCGGTAGACGGCGGCGTCGTCGCTGGTCTCTATGCCCACCATCAGCTCGGGCGGGATGATGCCGGCCGGCGAGCGCGAGAGGATCTCGGTCAGCAGGCCCGGTGCGATCTTGCAGCCGCAGCCGCCGCCATGCGAGAAGCGGGTCAGGGCAATGGGTTCGGTGCTCATGGTGTCTGTGCGTGTCTGTCGTGTCGGCGGGTGCGGGCATTGTGCCCGCTGCGGGTGTGGCGCAAAGGCACAGGGTTTTGGTCGGCGATTCGCGACAAGTTGTCGCACTCCGCGTGTTTGCCCAGCGGGCGTTTTGCGACAAATTGACGCTGCTCCTGGCTTCAGGGTTTACCCCATCCGTTGATGCTTTGTGAACGTATCAAATGATCGGAGCTCTGCCGTGACGCAGGCGACACATGGTGAATCCCACGTTCGCAGGAGACTCCAAAAATGGACATGAACCGGAGGCAGTTCTTCCGGGTCAGCGGTGCCGGACTGGTCGGTTCCAGCCTGGTCGCCTTGGGCTTCTCGCCCACGGCGGCACTGGCTGAAACGCGGCAGTTCAAGCTGGCCAGGACCACCGAGACACGCAGCATCTGCCCATATTGCTCGGTGAGCTGCGGGCTCATCATGTACACGCTGGGCGACAAGGCGAAAAACGTCAAGGCCAGCATCATCCACATCGAAGGCGACCCCGACCACCCGGTCAACCGTGGCACGCTGTGCCCCAAGGGTGCGGGTGTGATGGACATGATCCAGTCGCCCAACCGCGTGCACTACCCGCAGGTGCGGGAAGCCGGCACCGACGCGTGGAAACGCATCTCCTGGGACGAGGCGCTGACGCGCGTGGCCAAGCACATGAAGGCCGACCGCGACGCCAACCTCATCAAGACCAATGCCGCCGGCACGACGGTGAACCGCTGGAACACCACCGGTTTCCTGATTTCGTCGGCGGCGTCCAACGAATCCGGTTACCTGTCTGTCAAGGTCGCTCGCGGCCTGGGGATGGTTGCGCTAGATACACAAGCACGTATCTGACACGCGCCGACGGTGTCCAGTCTGGGCCCGACTTTCGGTCGCGGAGCGATGACCAACTCGTGGACCGACATCCGCAATGCGGATCTCGTTCTGATCATGGGCGGCAATGCCGCCGAAGCACACCCGTGCGGCTTCAAGTGGGTGACCGAGGCGATGCAGCACCGCAACGCCAAGCTCATCGTCGTGGACCCGCGCTTCACGCGCTCGGCCGCCGTGGCCGACTTCTATGCGCCGATACGGGTGGGTACCGACATCGCCTTCCTGGGCGGCGTCATCAACTACCTGCTGAGCAAGGACAAGGTCCACATGGACTACGTCAAGCTCAACACCGACGCCACCTTCCTCGTGAAGGAAGGCTTCAAGTACGACAACGGCTTCTTCAGCGGCTACAACGAAGACAAACGCAACTACGACAAGTCCACCTGGGGCTACCAGATGGGCGAGGACGGTTTCGTGAAGGTCGACGAGACGCTACAGGATCCGCAGTGCGTCTACCAGCAGCTCAAGAAGCACTACAGCCGCTACACGCCCGAGATGGTGAGCCGCATCACCGGCACGCCACAGGACGCGTTCCTGAAGATCTGCGAGATGCTGGCCGAGATGTCGGCTGCCAACAAGACCAGCACCATCCTGTATGCGCTGGGCTGGACGCAGCACTCGGTGGGTTCGCAGAACATCCGCACCATGGCCATGATCCAGCTGCTGCTGGGCAACATGGGCCGTCCGGGTGGGGGTGTGAACGCGTTGCGCGGCCACGCCAACGTGCAGGGCATCACCGACATGAACGCCTACTCCGAGGTGTTGTCGGGCTACCTGTCGGCGCCTGTTGACGCGGACACCAACCGCGCCGACTTCCTGGCCCGCCGCACGCCCAAGCCGCTGCGGCCCAACCAGATGAACTTCCCGCAGAACTTCCCCAAGTGGTTCACCAGCTTGATGAAGTCCTACTACGGGAATGCGGCCACGCCTGAGAACGACTTCGCCTACGACTGGGTGCCCAAGCGCGACACCGGCTACGACGTGCTGGCCATCTTCGAGATGATGCACCAGGGCAAGATGAACGGCTTCCTGTGCCAGGGCTTCAACCCGCTGGCCGCCGTGCCCAACAAGAAGAAGCTGTCTGCGGCCTTCTCCAAGCTGAAGTACCTGGTGGTGATGGACCCGCTGGAAACCGAAACCAGCGAGTTCTGGAAGAACTACGGCCCCCTCAACGACGTCGATCCCAAGTCGATCCAGACCGAGGTGTTCCGTTTCCCGACCAGCTGCTTCGCTGAAGAGACCGGCACCTTCACCAACTCCAGCCGCGTCATCAGCTGGAAGGAAAAGGCGGTCGACCCGCCGGGCGAGGCCAAGACCGACGGTGAAGTCATCGCGCGTCTGTTCATGAAGCTGCGCGAGATGTACGCCAAGGACGGCGGCACGCTGCCCGAGCCGGTGGCGGCGCTGACCTGGCCCTACCTCAACCCGCTCAACCCCTCGCCCACCGAGGTGCTGCGCGAGATCAACGGCCGTGCGCTGGCCGACGTGCTGGGCCCGCCCGATCCCAAGGATCCGAAGGCGCCGCGCCCGGTGGTGGTCAAGGCCGGCGAGCAGCTGCCCAACTTCGCGGTGCTGCAGGACGATGGCTCCACCGCGTGTGGCAACTGGATCTACGCCGGCTGCTGGACGCAGGCGGGCAACATGACCGCGCGCCGCAGCACCAGCGACCCCACCGGTCTGGGCGTGTACCCCGAGTGGGGCTTTGCCTGGCCGGCCAACCGGCGCATCCTCTACAACCGCGCCAGCGCCGACAAGGATGGCAAGCCGTGGGATCCCTCGCGCAAGTACCTGGCCTGGAACGGAGCGTCCTGGGCGGGTGGTGCCGACATCCCCGACATGCGACCCAACGCGGCCCCGGCAGAGGGTGTGGGTGCCTTCATCATGAACCCCGAGGGCGTGGCGCGCCTGCACGCGGTGGGCATGGCCGAAGGTCCGTTCCCCGAGCACTACGAGCCGTTCGAGTCCCCCATCGGTGTCAACCTGATGTGCCCGACCAACCCCAAGGCCGTGAGCAACCCGGCGGCACGGGTGTTCAAGGGCGATCTGGAGGCCTTTGGCAAGAAGGAGGAGTTCCCGTACGCGGCCACCACCTACCGGCTGACCGAGCACCACCACTACTGGACCAAACACGCGCGCAGCAATGCCATCGTGCAGCCGGCGGCCTTCGTCGAGATCGGCGAGGAGCTGGCCAAAGAGAAAGGCATCAAGCAGGGCGACAAGGTCCGGGTGAAGAGCAACCGCGGCGAGGTCGTTGCCGCGTGTGTGGTCACCAAGCGCATGAAGGCACTTCAGGTGGACGGCAAACCCGTGCACCACGTGGGCATACCCATCCACTGGGGCTTCAAGGGCGTGACGCAGAACGGCTACCTGGCCAACTCGCTCACCCCCTTCGTCGGCGACGCCAACTCGCAGACGCCGGAGTTCAAGGCCTTCCTCGTCAACATCGAGAAAGCGTAAGGGGAGCACCATGTCCAGCCTTCAATCCCTAGACGTGATGGCCCGCTCGGCCACCACCACGCCACCGCCGCAGATCCGCCAGAACGCCCCGCAGGTCGCCAAGCTCATCGACGAGTCCAAGTGCATAGGCTGCAAGGCCTGCCAGGTCGCGTGCATGAACTGGAACGACCTGCGCGACGAGATCGGCAACAACATCGGCGTCTACGACAACCCGTCGGACCTCACCCCCAGCTCCTGGACGGTGATGAAGTTCTTCGAGGTCGAACCCGAGAAGGGCAACCTGGAGTGGCTGATCCGCAAGGACGGCTGCATGCACTGCGACGACCCGGGCTGCCTCAAGGCCTGTCCGTCGCCGGGCGCCATCGTCAAGTACAGCAACGGCATCGTCGACTTCATCTCCGAGAACTGCATCGGCTGCGGCTACTGCGTCAAGGGTTGCCCGTTCGACGTGCCCCGCATCAGCGAGAAGGACAACAAGGCCTACAAGTGCACCTTGTGTTCGGACCGCGTGGGTGTGGGGCTGGAGCCGGCCTGCGTCAAGACCTGCCCCACCGGCGCCATCGGCTTCGGTACCAAGGACGAGATGGTGGCGTATGGTGAGAAGCGTGCCGTGCAACTGCAGGAACGCGGCTTCAAGAACGCCGGCCTCTACAACCCGCAGGGTGTGGGTGGCACGCACGTCATGTACGTGCTCAAGCATGCCGACAAGCCCGAGCTCGAAGGCCTGCCCAACAACCCCAGCATCAGCCCCATGGTGGCGCTGTGGAAAGGCCTGGCCAAACCGCTCGCGGTGGCCGGCATGGTGGGTGCGGTGATCGCCGGCTTCTTCCACTACATGAAGGTCGGCCCCATCGAGGAGAAGGACGCTGAAGAGGAGAAGACATCATGAGCCGCATGCTGCAGCGCTACCAGGACGGCGAGCGCATGAACCACTGGTTCATCGCGCTGATGTTCTTCCTGGCCGGGCTTTCGGGCCTGGCCTTCTTCCACCCCAGCCTGTTCTTCCTGTCCAACCTGTTCGGTGGCGGCTCGTGGTCGCGCATCCTGCACCCCTTCATGGGTCTGCTCATGGTGCTGGGCTTCGTGCTGATGTTTGCGCGTCTGTGGCGCGACAACATCGTCAACGCCAACGACCGGGAGTGGAAGAAGCACATGGGGCAGATGCTCAAGGGTGACAAGTCGGGCATGCCGCCGGTGGGCAAGTACAACTACGGCCAGAAGCTGGTGTTCTGGTCCATGAGCATCAGCCTGCTGGTGCTCGTGGTCACGGGCTTCATGTTCTGGCGCCCGTGGTTCACGCCGTACTTCCCCATCCCGGTGATGCGCATTGCGGTGCTGCTGCACTCGGTGTCGGCGGTGGTGCTGGTGCTCTCCGTCATCATGCACGTCTATGCAGCGATCTGGGTCAAGGGCACCATACGGGCCATGACACGCGGCACGGTGTCCGAAGGCTGGGCCAAGGCCAACCACCCGCTGTGGCACAAGGAAGTCACGAACAAGTGACGACAGTTACCCTGAAAGGAAACCTGTTTTGACCGTGACCGGAGCCCACGCAACGGTACGCGTGATGTCACCCGAGGAAATCGCCGCCCGCGCGGGCGGCGAGACCCCCTTCCTCTGGTGGCCTCAGCGCGACACCCTGTTTGCCGAACGTGCCATGCGCCTGCGCCAGCTGGCACAGGGCCATGCGATGCAGGATTTCCTGGCCTTCATGGCCGATCTGGGCCAGGCCCAGCAGGCCGCGCTGGCTGACTTTCCCGCTGTTCCCCTGCCCGATGCCACCGCCCTCGACCTGGCCGCACGCCACGGTGTGCCTGCGCTGCCGGCGGTGGACTGGCCGCGCGACCCGGCCTGGCACGATGCGCTGCGGCGCATCACCGCCCGGCTGCGCGCGGCGGGCGTTCCCGACGGTGTTCGCAGCGTGCTCGACCGGCTCGACCAGACCGGCGCCGATACCTTGGAACAGCAGGCCGACTGCCTGCTGACCGGTGTGATGGAAGGCCTGGACCTGGCCAGCGCGCCTTTCGTGGCCGCTGCGCTGCAGGTCTACTGGACGCACATGGTGCTGACCGTTCAGAACCACCACCAGAGCGGTGGACAGCCGTTCGGCCGCATCGACGACGAAACCGTGTGCCCCTGCTGCGGCAGCAAGCCCACCGCCAGCGTCACCCGCAGCGCGGGCGAATCGCTGGGCCAACGCTACCTGTGCTGCTCGCTGTGCGGCGTGCACTGGCACATGGTGCGCATCAAGTGCCCCCACTGCCTGAGTGGCAAGGGCCTGGCCTACCTGTCGTTGGACGTGGCCGGTGATGAAGCGGAAGGCAGTGCCCAACGCGCGGCCAACGCCGCCATACAGGCCGAGACCTGTGACGAGTGCGGCCATTACCTCAAGATCGTTCACACCGACCGCGACCCCTTCGCGGACCCGGTGGCCGACGACCTGGCCAGCCTCACGCTCGACCTGCTGGTGTCCGACTCCGGCAAGACGCGCCACGGCGTCAACCTGATGCTGCTGTTCGGCGAGCCCGAACCACCTCCCACACCAGGGGCCGGATGATGGCCCGCTCCGACGAATCCGTGGTTCACGGTTCAACGAGCAGTCCCAAAGACCTCCCCGCCGTTGACCGCCTGCTGCGCTGCGCAGCGTCCACCGCCTTGATTGCCACCCACGGCCACACCCTGGTGGCGGGCGAGGCGCGCGGGCTGCTCGACGGGCTGCGTGCCCAGGCCCTGGCAGGCCGCCTGCCGCGCGAGCAGGTGGCCCCCGAGGCCCTGGAACGGGCGCTGACCGAGCGGGTGGCCCGTCGGCTCGCACCGCGCCTGCGTCCGGTGCTCAACCTCACCGGCACCGTCATCCACACCAACATGGGCCGTGCCCTGCTGGCCGAGCCGGCGCTGCAGCACGTGATGGCCGTGATGGCCGGGCCCAACAACCTCGAATACGACCTGGCCAGTGGCGGCCGGGGCGACCGCGACAGCGTGGTCGAGGAACTGCTGTGCACCCTCACCGGGGCCGAGGCCGCCACCGTGGTCAACAACAACGCGGCCGCCGTGCTGCTCACCATTGCTGCGCTGGCGCACGACCGCGAGTGCATCGTCTCGCGCGGTGAGCTGGTGGAAATCGGTGGTGCCTTCCGCATGCCCGACGTGATGGCCGCTGCCGGCGCCACGCTGGTGGAAGTGGGCACCACCAACCGCACCCACCCGCACGACTACGAACGCGCCATCACCGGGCGCACCGGCCTGCTGATGAAGGTGCACACCAGCAACTATGCGGTGCAGGGGTTCACCTCGGCGGTCGACGAAGGCGAGATCGCCCGTATCGCCCACGCGCGTGGCCTGCCCATGGCCACCGATCTGGGCAGTGGCGCGCTGGTCGACATGTCGGCCTGGGGGCTGCCGCATGAACCCACGCCGCGCGAGAAGATCGCGGCGGGGTGCGATGTCGTCACCTTCAGCGGCGACAAGCTGCTCGGTGGTCCGCAGGCCGGCCTCATCGTAGGCAGCCAGGCTGCCGTTGGCCGCATCCGCAAATACCCCATGAAGCGCGCGCTGCGCATGAGCAAGCTGCCGCTGGCGGCCCTGGAGGCCACGCTCATGCTCTATCTGCGCCCCGAGCGTCTCGCGCAGGATCTGCCCATGCTGCGCCTGCTCACACGGCCGGCCGATGCGATACGCGTGCTGGCCCAGCGACTGCTGCCCGCCGTGGCCGAAGCCGTGGCTCCGAGATTCGAGGCAACCGTGGTGGAGCTCATGGGCCAGATCGGCTCCGGCTCGCTGCCAGTGGAGCGGCTGCCTTCGGCCGGCCTGGCCTTGGCGCCGCTGCAGAAGAAGGGCGCTGGCCGTGCGCTCGACGAACTCGCGACCGCGCTGCGTGCGCTGCCGCTGCCGGTGATCGGCCGGGTGGCGGACGACCGCCTGCTGCTCGATCTGCGTTGCCTGGAAAACGCCGACCCGTTTCTGTTCCAATTGCCCGCTTTGCGCGAGGCCCTGAAGTGACCTGGCAACCGTTCCTCCCACCCCCGAAAGGACCCCGGACATGAACTCCCTTTTCCACCGCGTCGCCCGTGGGGCGCGCCTGCTGGCTGCCGTTGCAGCGCTGTCGGTCACGGCGGCGCAGGCACAAGCCGTCTTCAAGGTGACGACCATCCCCGAGGAGGCCGCCTCGGAGCAGATCCGCAAGTTCGGCCCCATGGTCAAGTACCTGGAGCGCGCGCTGGGCACCAAGGTGGAGTTCATTCCCGTGGCCGACTACCCCGCAGCCGTCGAGGCGCTGGTGAACAAGCAGGTCGACATGGTCTGGTTTGGCGGCTTCACCTTCGTTCAGGCCAAGCTGCGCTCGGGCGACAAGGTCATTCCGCTGGTGCAGCGCGAGGAAGACACCCAGTTCCGCTCCGTCTTCATCACCCAGAAGGGCTCGGGCATCACCAAGCTCGAAGACCTCAAGGGCAAGCAGGTCAGCTTCGGCTCGGCCTCCAGCACCTCGGGCCACCTGATGCCGCGCAGCTTCCTGCTGGGCGCCGGCATCGAGCCCGAACGCGATTTCAAGCGCGTGGCCTTCTCGGGTGCACACGACGCGACCATCGCCTCGGTCGTCAGTGGCCGGGTCGACGCCGCCGCGCTCGACATCACCGTGTGGCGCAAGTTCGTCGACGAGAACAAGGTGGACACCAGCAAGGTCGACGTGTTCTACACCACGCCACCGTACTTCAACTACAACTACTCGGTGCACGCCGACATGCCCGCTGCCCAGCGCGAAAAGGTGACTCAGGCCCTGCTGGCCCTGAGCCCCAGCACCCCCGAGGGCAAAGAGGTGCTGGGGCTGGCACGTGCCACCAGATATGTACCGACCAAGGCCGACAACTACAAGGGCCTGGAAGCCGCTGGCCGCAGCGCCGGGCTGATCAAATGACCGCCCCCGCGCCGCCTTCGGCGTCACCCCCCGGGGGGCGATGCCAGCCGACCGGCAGAGCCGGATCGGCGGCATCCCCGGCGGGCGCGATCCATGCGTTGCGCCATGGAAAACTGAAATGACGGGACTGTCGGTTGCACTGCAGGGCCTCGACGTGATGCATCCGGCGGCGCGCGAAGGTGCGCCGGCCGCGCTGCGTGGCCTGGGCGTCGTCGTCCAGCCGGGCGAGCAGGTGGCAGTGATCGGGCCTTCGGGCGCCGGCAAGACCACCTTGCTGCACACGGTGGCGTGTGCTCTGCGGCCAGCGGGTGGCCGCGTGCAGATCGGTGGGCAGGACGTCTGGGCACTGGGTGCCGCCGAACTGCGCCGTCTGCGCGCCCAGCTGTTCCTGGCACCGCAGACGCCGCCGCTGCCACCGCGTCAGCGGGTGGTGACGGCGGTGCTGGCCGCGCGCCTGCCGCACATGGGGCTGGGCGCGAGCCTGCTGTCGCTGTTGCGCCCGCGTCGTGCGCCCGAGGCCTTTGCCGCGCTGCAGCCCTTCGATCTGGGCGACAAGCTCTGGGAGCGGGTGGACCGCCTTTCGGGTGGCGAGCGACAGCGTGTGGGGCTGGCGCGTGCGCTGCTGTCGCCAGCGTCGCTGTGGCTGATCGACGAGCCGCTGTCCGCACTCGACCCGACCCGCTCCGTGCAGGCGCTGCGCGCACTCACCGAAGCCGCGCGCGCGCGCGGCGTGACCCTGCTGGCCACGCTGCACCAGGTCGATCTGGCGCTGGCCCATTTCCCTCGCATCCTGGGGCTGCGCGAAGGCCGGCTGGCGTTCGACCTGCCCGCCACCGAGGTCGGTCGCGAGCGTCTGGCCGCGCTCTATGAAAGTTTCGAGCACGAGCTCTCGGGCACACCGCCCGTGCCGCCGCCCGAAGCCGCGCCGCCCACCCTGCAGATCGTGCGCTGCTGATGAACATGGCCACGGTGTCCTCCACCTTCGACGTGCACCGCGATCCCGCGTGGCGCTCGCGCCTGTTCTGGATGCTGGCCGCGCTGGCGCTGCTGGCGCCTTCGCTGGTGGCGGTGGAGTTCAAGCCCTGGCTGCTGTTCGAACCCGACAACCTGAAAATCACGCTGCGTTTCCTGGGCGACTTTTTCCCGCCCGCCGTATCGGGTGAGTTCCTGCTGATGGTGCTGCGCGAGACCTGGCGCACCGTGGCCATCGCGTCCGCCGCCATGGTGCTGGCGCTGGTGCTGTCGGTGCCGCTCACGCTGCTGTCGAGCACCGCGCTGTCCATCTCGGCGCTCTCGGGCCGCATGCACCCGCTGGCCCTGGCCGTGCGCCAGGCGGTGCGTGCGCTGCTGGTGGTGCTGCGCAGCGTGCCCGAACTGGTGTGGGCACTGGTGTTCGTGCGCGTGGTGGGACTGGGCCCCAGCGCGGGTGTGCTGGCCATTGCGCTCACCTACACCGGCATGCTGGGCAAGATCTACGGCGAGATTCTGGAAAGCGGCGACCTGCACCCCGCCAAGTCGCTGCTGCGCAACGGGAGCGGGCGGCTGCAGGCCTTTCTGTATGCGCTGCTGCCCACCAACTCCCGTGAGCTGACCAGCTACACCGTCTACCGCTGGGAATGTGCCATCCGGTCTTCGGCCGTGCTCGGTTTCGTGGGGGCCGGTGGGCTGGGCCAGCAGCTCGACGCGTCCATGAAGATGTTCAACGGCGGCGAGGTCGCCACCATGCTCGCGGCCTTCGTCGTGCTGGTGGCGGTGGCCGACGCCGTCAGCGCGCAACTGCGCAAGGCCCTGGGATGAAAGAATGGCCCACCCCTGCGCCGGCCCTGCGGGCCGTCACCCCCTCAAGGGGGCAACGCCAGCAGACCGGCGAAGCCGGCTCTGCGGCGTTCCCGATCGGGAGGCGGGCTCTTTGAACACCTGGATGCCGGTGCAGACGTCTCTGCCCAAACCACCACCCCGCCGCTGGAGCGTGCCCACGCTGTTGCTGGGCATGGTGGTGCTTGCGGTGGGCAGTTTCATCGAGGTCGGTGTCGACTGGGGCAAGCTGTTCTCGCTGGATGCGGCGCAGAGGATGGGCCGCTTCCTGGGAGAGATGGCCAACCCCGCCCGCGAGCCCGCCTTCCTGGCCCGTCTGGGCGTTGCCACGCTGGAGACCCTGGCCATGTCGGCCGTGGGCACCTTGCTGGCGGCCATGCTGGGCCTGCTGCTTGCATTGCCGGCCAGCCGGGTGCCGGGTCAGCCCGCCAGTCTGTGGCTCGCGCCGACACGCTGGCTGCTCAACCTGTTGCGCTCCATCCCCGAGCTGGTCTGGGCCGCGCTGCTGCTCATATCGGCGGGGCTGGGTCCGCTGGCCGGCACGCTGGCGCTGGCCCTGCACACCGCGGGCGTGCTGGGGCGGCTGTTCGCCGAGTCGATGGAAAACGCGCCAGATGGCCCGGCCTTTGCCCTGCGGGTGCAGGGCGTGCCGCGTGGTCGGGCGTTCTGGTATTCCACCTTCCCGCAGGCGCTGCCGCAGCTGCTGTCGTACACGCTGTACCGCTGGGAGAACAACATCCGCGCCGCCGCCGTGCTGGGCGTGGTGGGCGGCGGCGGGCTGGGGCAGATGCTGAGTTTCCACATGGGGCTGTTCCACATGCAGGAGACCGGTTCCATACTGATCGCCACCATCGCGCTCGTTGCGCTGGTGGATCTGCTGTCCACCGTTGCACGGAGGGTGCTCAACCCATGATCGTCGGAACCGCGGGCCACATCGACCACGGCAAGACCACGCTGGTGCGCGCGCTCACCGGCGTGGACACCGACCGCCTGCCGGAGGAGAAGAAGCGCGGCATCTCCATCGAGCTGGGCTATGCCTTTCTGGATGCACCGGGTGAGCAGCGCATCGGCTTCATCGACGTGCCCGGCCACGAACGCCTGGTGCACACCATGCTGGCTGGCGCCACCGGCATAGACCGCGCGCTGCTGCTGGTGGCGGCCGACGATGGCGTGATGCCGCAGACCCGCGAGCACCTGGCGGTGCTCTCGCTGCTGGGCATCGCGCGCGGCGCGGTGGCCGTCACCAAGACCGACCGTGCCTCGCCCGGACGTGTGGCAGCCGTCACCGCCGAGGCCGGTGCCTTGCTGGCCGGCACGGCGCTCGAGGGCGCGCCGGTGTTTGCGGTGTCGGCGCAGAGCGGCGAAGGCGTGGAGGCGCTGCGCAGCTGGTTGCTGGCCGAAGCGGCAAATGGCGCAGCGGAGGCCGAGCGTGCGCGCGATCCGGCGCTGGCCTTTCGCCTGGCCATTGACCGCGCCTTCACGCTCGACGGCGTGGGCACCGTGGTCACCGGCACCGTGCACACCGGCCGCGTACGCGTGGGCGACGAGCTGGTGCTCACGCCTGGCAACGTGGCGGCGCGCGTGCGCAGCGTGCACGCGCAGAACCGCGCGGTCACCGAGGCCGGTGCGGGCCAGCGCTGTGCCCTGGCGCTCGCCGGTGTGTCGCGCCAGCAGGTGGAACGGGGGCAGTGGCTGGTGGCACCCGGCGTGGCGCTGCAGACCGACCGGCTTGATGCCCAGCTCACGCTCTGGCACGGAGAAGACAAGCCCCTGCGCTCCGGCACGCCGGTGCATGTGCACGTGGGTGCCGTGGCCACGCAGGGCACGGTGGCGGTGCTGGACCACATCGCGCTCGCACCCGGTGAAAGCGGACGTGTGCAGCTGGTGATGCGCGAGCCCATAGGCGCCTGGCACGGTGACCGCGTGGTGCTGCGCGACGCCTCGGCCAGCCGCACGCTGGCCGGCGGCGTGGTGCTGGACCCGTTGGCCCCGGTGCGCTACCGCCGCACGGTGCAGCGCCTGGCCGAACTGGATGCGCTGGCCTTGCCCACGCCAGCCCAGCGTCTGGCCTCTCTCGCTGCTGCCGCGCCACATGGGGTGGACGTGTCGCGTTTTGCCAGCGCGCAGGGCCTTCTACAGGTGCCGGCGCCGCAAGGCACGGTGCGCCACGCGGCGCAGGGCCACGACTGGGTATTGGGCGCCGCGCAGGCCGAAGAGGCGCGCACGCGCACCCTGGCCGCACTGGCCGCCTTTCACGACAAATCGCCCGACGAGCTGGGCCCCGACACCGCGCGCCTGCGCCGCCTGGCCCTGCCGCGCCTGGGCGAGCCGCTGTGGCGTGCGCTGCTGTCGCAGTGGCAGGCCGATGGCCTGCTGGGCATACGGGGCGCCTGCGCCCACCTGCCCGAACACGGCGTGCGCCTGTCGGCCACCGAGACACAGATCGCCCAGAAGGTGGCGCCCAAGCTGGCCGAGGCCGGTTTCGAGGGCAGCTGGGTGCGCGACCTGGCCAAGGCCTGCAACGAACCCGAACCGCTGATGCGCGTAACCCTCGCGCGCCTGGCGCAGCGCGGCGAACTGCACCAGGTGGTGAAAGACCTCTATTACCCGCTGGATGCGATGTCGAAACTGGCGGCGCTGGCACGCGGCATCGCGGCAGCGCACCAGGGCGAGGTGGTGGCCGCCGCGTTCCGCGACGCCACCGGCCTGGGCCGCAAACGCGCCATCCAGGTGCTGGAACATTTCGACCGCATAGGCCTGCTGCGCCGTGTGGGTGATGTGCACCGCCTGCGCACCGACAGCAGCCTGTTCGCGCAAGGCGGTTAGCATGCTGCGGATTGAACCGTTTTCAATGGAAGGGAAACGACCCTGGTGGGTCGGCCGGGCTTCAAACCCGGTGGGTGGCGCCATGCGTCGCCGGGTGGGTTCGACTCCCATTCCCTTCCGCCATTCTTTCTGACTGGGGCCATGGACGTCGGCGGTTTCGATTTCCCGGACGCGCTGTTCTACCTGCCGCTGGAGCAGGTGTGGGCGCGCGTGGATGCGGATGGCACCGCCACGGTCGGCATCACGGCCCTGGGCATACACCTCGCGGGCGAGATCTACATGTGTCGGCCCAAAGGGCTGGGTTTTGCGGTGGAGCAGAGCCGCTCGGTGGCGGTGGTGGAACTGGCCAAGTCCATCGTGTCGGTCAAGTCGCCGGTCTCCGGCGATGTGGTGGAGGTCAACGCCCGGCTTGCGCAGCAGCCGGAGCTGGTGCACACCGATCCATACGGGGCAGGCTGGCTCGCGCGCCTGAAGCTCACGCGTTGGGACGGGGACCAGGCCGCGCTCGTGCATGGCGACACCGTGCCGGCTGCCATGGCCGACTACCAGCGCCTTCACAGGTTGGGCGCATGAACACCAACGGCTTCATCTCCGATGCCGCCGATGGCCTGGCCATCCTGCTCTGGGCCGCCGACCCCGATGCGCCCCACCGCCTGACCACGCCGTTCTTCCACGCCGCAGCCGCAGCCGCCATGGATGTGCCGGTGGAGATGTATTTCACCGCACGCAGCGTGCGCCTGCTGGTGCCGGGTGTTGCGGCCTCGTTGCATCCTTCACCCCACCACGGCAAGACCGTGTACGACGCCATGCGTGAGGCGGTGGAGCAGGGCGCGGTGTTCTACGCCTGTACCGACGCGCTGCACGCCAACGGTGTCGATCCCGACAACCTGATTCCCGAGTGCACCCAGCGCGGCGGCGCCGTGCAGTTCATGGCCCGCGCCGCCAGCCTGCGCTGGCGCACGCTGGTGTATTGATGTACCCCCCGCGCCGCCTTCGGCGTCGGTGACGCCATGGTTTGAAAGCCACCCAGATGAACGATCAAGCCTTGAACGCCCTGCTGTCGCGCCACTCCCTGGGTGGCAAACACCTGGTGGAGCCCGGCCCCGGCCCTGACGAGCTGGCCCGCATGGCGCAGGTGGCATTGCGTGCACCCGACCACGATTCGCTGACGCCGTTTCGCCTGGCGGTGGTGCGAGGTGACGCGCGCGAACAACTGGCCGAGGTGTTTGCCCAGGCCGCCCGCGATGCCGGCAAGGACGAAACCGATGTGGCGCTGGACGCCGAACGTGCGCGCCGCGCACCGGTCACCGTGGCGGTGATCGCCCGCATCGACATGGGCCACCCCGTGGTGCCCGCCCACGAGCAGTGGATGGCGGTGGGTGGCGCGCTCGCCAACTTCCTCAACGCGGCCCACCTGATGGGCTACGCGGGCAAGATGCTCTCCGGGCGCAAGGCGCGCGACCCGCGCGTGATCGCCGCCTTCTGCGGGCCGGGCGAAACGCTGGTGGGCTGGGTGTCTCTGGGCACAGCCGCCAGGGCGCCTTCGGCGCGCGGGCGCGAGGGTGCCGAAGGTGTGCTGACCGATTGGCGCCGGCTGGCTTAAGCCGCGTCCAGCATGCCGCGCTTCTCGATGAAGCGCACCACCGCGTCAACGCCGGTCAGCGTTTTCAGGTTGGTCATCACCCAGGGGCGGCGTTCGGCATCCGGGCGCATGCGTGCGGTGTCGGCCTTCATCACCTCCAGGTCGGCGCCCACGTGCGGCGCCAGGTCGGTCTTGTTGATGACGAACAGGTCGCTCTTGGTGATGCCGGGACCACCCTTGCGCGGGATCTTCTCGCCCGCTGCCACGTCGATCACGTAGATGGTGAGGTCGCTCAGCTCAGGGCTGAAGGTGGCGGCCAGGTTGTCGCCACCGCTTTCGATGAACACCACGTCCGCGTTCGGGAACTGCCCCAGCATGCGGTCGATGGCTTCGAGGTTGATGGAGGCGTCCTCGCGGATGGCGGTGTGCGGGCAGCCACCGGTTTCCACGCCCAGGATGCGTTCGGCCGGCAACGCGCCGCTGACGGTGAGCAGGCGCTGGTCTTCCTTGGTGTAGATGTCGTTGGTGATGGCGATCAGGTCGTAGCGCTCGCGCATGGCCTTGCACAGCATTTCGAGCAGGGTGGTCTTGCCGGAGCCGACCGGGCCGCCTATGCCCACGCGCAGCGGGGGCAGGGTTTTGGAGCGGCCGGGAATCTGGTGCAGGGCGGGTGCGTTCATGAGCGGAACAGGCGTGAGTACTGGGTTTCGTGGCGGGCGCAAAGGATGGCGAGCATGGGGCAGAAGGCCTGGCGTCCATCGTCGTCCAGGGCGAGGGCTTGGTCAACCGCGGCGGGCATCTGTGTGGCCAGCTGCGCCAGGATGCGCTGGCCGGCGCTCTGGCCCAGCGGCACGGCCTTGATGGCAGCCTGGGCCATGTTTTCGGCCCAGCCGAAGCCGAAGGTGAGCAGCGTGTCGCGCACCGGCGTGTCGGCGGGTGTGTGCAGCGCCAGCGCCAGGCCAAAGGCCACCGGATAGCAGGGGTGTTGCAGCGCATCGGGCCGCTGCAGGGCGGCCAGCGCATCGGGGTGCACGGTCTTGAGCCACTCGACGAGCGAGCGGCCCATCTGCTCGCTCTGCAGCCGCAGCTCGGCGGTCTCGCGGGTCTGGCGCACCCAGGCGTCCAGCGTCTGCAGGCGGGCGAAGTCGTGCGTACGCCAGGCGGGCAGCGCCTGGGCCAGCACGGCCAGGTCGGCGCGCGCCAGGCTCAGGTGCAGCTGGTCGGTGATCCAGGCTGCGGCGCTGGTCTCGTCGTGCACGGCGCCGGCGTCCACCGCGGCTTCCAGGCCTTCGGAGTAGGAAAAGCCGCCAACCGGCAGCGCGGGCGAGGCCAGCCAGATCAGCGACAGCAGGGCCGCGTCAGTGGTCATGGCCGTGGTCATGGGAGTGCCCGTGCGGATGCGCGTGACCGCCATGCCCGCCATGTCCGCCGTAGGCACCGCTCTCGGGTTCGAAGGGCTCACGCACCTCGGCCACGTCCAGGTGCATCAGGCGCAGCATCTCGGCCAGCACATGGTCGGGTTCTATCTTCAGGTGGTCGGGCTTGAGCTCGATGGGAACATGCCGGTTGCCCAGGTGGTAGGCCGCCCGCATGAGATCAAAGCCCGCGTCGTGGTGGTGACCGGGGTGCACGCAGGCCGTGATGCGCAGCACGGCCTGCGGTGCGGCCACCACGCGCAGCAGCGCTCCGCTTTGTGTCACCAGCACGTCGCCACCGCGCACCACGGTGCCACGTGGCAGGAACACGCCGATGTTCCGGCCTTCGCTGTCCACCGCATCGAAGCGGCTTTTCTGGCGAATGTCCCAGTCGAGCGTGAGCGTGGCCGCGCGGCGCACCAGCGCCTGTGCGAGCCCTTGGCCCTGGGGTATGAGTTTGGAAGCTTGCAGCATGTCAGTTCAGTGTGCGCGTGTAAAAGGCGCTGTAGGGGTCGGCCCAGTAGTCGGCAAAGGGTTCGCAAGGCACGAAGCCGTGGCGTTCGTACAGCGCGCGTGCCGGGGCAAAGAAGTCCTGAGATCCGGTCTCGAGGCTCACGCGGGTGTGGCCGGCCGCACGGGCCTGGGCGATGAGGTGCTGCAGCATCGCCGGGTCGCTCAGGTCGTCCAGACGGAAGGCGGGGGGCATGGGCTTGTCGGGGTCGGTTGGGTTGGTGATAATAACGTTCGTTATAACGTGAAAAGTCGAGGTGAATCATGCCCACACTCAAGCTGACCCAGATCGGAAATTCGGTGGGGGTGATCCTGCCCAAGGAAGTGTTGGCTCGCATGCGGGTGGGGAAGGGCGACTCCGTGTTCCTCACCGAAGCCGCCAATGGCAGCGTCAACCTCAGCCCTTACGACCCGACTCTTGAAGAAGAGTTGGCGCTGGGGCGCGAGTTCATGCGTGAATACCGCGATACGTTCCATCAGCTGGCCAAATGAGTGTCTGGAGATGGGTCAGGCGGGAGGCGCTGCTCCTGTTGCACGACGAGAGTCTGGCCGAACATGGCGGGTTACCCGGATTGAGGGACGAAGGTCTGCTGGACTCGGCGCTGGCGCGACCGCAGCATCTGGACACCTACGGCTCGCCCGACCTGGCTGCGCTGGCAGCGGCCTACGGTGTGGGGCTCGCCAAAAACCACGCGTTTGCAGATGGCAACAAGCGCGCCGCTTTTCTGGCGGTGGGTTTGTTCCTGGCACTCAACGGACAGCGGCTGATGACCAGCCAGGCCGATGCGACACGGACCATGATTGCGGTGGCGGCTGGTGATCTGGATGAAGCGGCGTTGGCCGACTGGATTCGCGCACACGCCAAGCCACGCTGATCAGAACAGGAAATACCGCTGCGCCATGGGCAGCACGGTGGCGGGTTCGCACACCAGCAGCTGTCCGTCGGCGCGCACCGCGTAGGTCTCGGGGTCGATCTCCATCCTGGGCGCGTAGCCGTTGTGGATCAGGTCGCCCTTTTTCACGTTGCGGCAACCTTGCACCGCGCTGATCTGCTTGCGCAGGCCCAGCTGTTCGGGAATGCCGGCGGCCAGTGCAGCCTGCGACACGAAGGTGAACGAACCCTGCTGCAGCGCGCGGCCCAGCGCGCCGAACATGGGGCGGTAGTGCACCGGCTGCGGCGTGGGAATGGAGGCGTTGGGGTCGCCCATGGCGGCCAGCGCGATGCTGCCGCCCTTGAGCACCAGCGCCGGCTTGACGCCGAAGAAAGCCGGCTTCCAGATCACCAGGTCGGCCCACTTGCCCACTTCCACCGAACCCACCACATGCGAGATGCCGTGGGCGATGGCGGGGTTGATGGTGTATTTGGCGATGTAGCGCTTGACGCGGAAGTTGTCGTGCCGCGACGGGTCTTCGCTCAGCGAGCCGCGCTGGCGCTTCATCTTGTCGGCGGTCTGCCAGGTGCGGATGATGACCTCGCCCACGCGGCCCATGGCCTGGCTGTCGCTGCTCATCATGCTCACGGCGCCGAGGTCGTGAAGGATGTCCTCGGCCGCGATGGTTTCGCGGCGGATGCGGCTTTCGGCAAAGGCCAGGTCCTCGGGGATGGCCGGGTCCAGGTGGTGGCACACCATCAGCATGTCCACGTGCTCGTCCAGCGTGTTGACCGTGTAGGGCATGGTCGGGTTGGTGGACGAGGGCAGGAAGTTGGCTTCACCCACCACGCGCAGGATGTCGGGTGCGTGGCCGCCACCGGCGCCTTCGGTGTGGAAGGCGCACAGCGTGCGGCCCTGGGTGGCGGCGATGGTGTCTTCGACGAAGCCCGATTCGTTGAGCGTGTCGGAGTGGATGGCAACCTGGGTGTCGGTGGCTTCGGCCACGTCCAGGCAGTTGCTGATGGCGCTCGGCGTGGTGCCCCAGTCCTCGTGCAGCTTGAGCCCGATCACGCCGGCGCTGATCTGTTCGTGAAGTGCCTCGGGCCGGCTGGCGTTGCCCTTGCCCAGGAAACCCAGGTTCATGGGCAGGCCTTCGGCGGCCTCCAGCATGCGCGCGATGTGCCAGGGACCGGGCGTGCAGGTCGTGGCGAAGGTGCCGGTGGCAGGACCGGTGCCGCCGCCCAGCATGGTGGTCACGCCCGAGGCCAGGGCCTCGTCCACCTGCTGCGGGCAGATGAAGTGGATGTGGCTGTCTATGCCTCCTGCGGTGACGATGTTGCCTTCGCAGCTGATGACCTCGGTGCCCGGGCCGATGACAATGTCCACGCCGGGCTGGGTGTCGGGGTTGCCGGCCTTGCCTATGGCGGCGATGCGGCCGTCACGCAGGCCGATGTCGCACTTGACGATGCCCCAGTGATCGATCAGCACCGCGTTGGTGAGCACCGTGTCCACGGTGCCGGCGGCGCGGGTGCGCTGGCTCTGGGCCATGCCGTCGCGTATGGTCTTGCCGCCGCCGAACTTGACTTCTTCACCATAGCCGCCCGCGGCCAGGGTGTAGTCCTTCTCGATCTCGATGATGAGTCCGGTGTCGGCCAGGCGCATGCGGTCGCCCACGGTGGGGCCGAACATGTCGGCGTAGGCACGGCGGGGAATTGTCGCCATTACAGACCGCCTTTCGTCGGGCCGCCCCAAGAAAGGCGAGCGCCCCCCCGGGGGGCAGCGAATACACGCAGTGATGAGCGTGGGGGGGTCATAGTGCTCCTTGAGTCAGACCACGGAAACCGAAGACCACCCGTTCGCCGGAGAAGTCCACCAGCTCCACGGTGCGCTGCTGGCCGGGCTCGAAACGCACGGCGGTGCCGCTGGCGATGTTCAGGCGCATGCCGTGGGCGGCAGCGCGGTCGAAGTCCAGAGCGCCATTGACTTCGGCGAAGTGGTAGTGCGAGCCCACCTGCACCGGTCGCTGGGCGGTGTTCTTCACAACCAGCGTCAGTGTGCGGCGGCCGGGGTTGAGGGTGAGGTCGCCCTCGGCAATCAGGTATTCGCCGGGTGTCATGTGTCAGCCCGCGAGCAGTGACCAGCCCATGTTCAGGCCGAAGAGCGCCACGGCCGCCCCGGCCACGCGCGGCAGCCAGGCGCCCTGCAGGCGCAACGCCAGCCCGAAGAGGATGCCGGCCGTGTGCAGCATCGCCGTGCCCAGCACCATCCCGGCCAGCGCACCGGTACCAGCCAGCTCCTGTCCGTGGGCCGCGCCGTGGAACAGTGCGAACACGCCCACCAGCAGCGCGCCCACCGGCTCGGGCAGGCGTACGCGGGCGGCCAGCAGCAGACCGGTCACCAGCATGGAGGCGGCGATCATGGGTTCGATCGCGGGGAAGGCCATGCCTGCCTGCGCCAGCAGCGCGCCGATCAGCAGCGTGAGTGCGAAGGCCAGCGGCGCGATGACCACCCGTTGCGTGGTCATGGCGCTCCAGACACCCACGGCCAGCATGGCGGCCAGGTGATCGAAGCCCAGAACGGGGTGCGCAAAGCCGGTCACGAAGCCGTGGTGGTCACCCCCACCCACATGGGCGAAAGCGGCGGCGCTGGCGGTCAGCAGCAAGGCAGTGGTCAGCAGTTTTTTCATGGGCGGCTTCAGGCAATCGGTTGGTGCACGGTGACGAGCTTGGTGCCGTCGGGGAATGTGGCTTCGACCTGTATGTCGGGGATCATCTCGGCGATGCCGTCCATCACGTCGTCGCGGGTCAGCACGGCGCGGCCGTCGGCCATCAGCTGGGCTACGGTCTTGCCGTCGCGCGCGCCTTCCATCACGGCGGCGCTGATGAGGGCGATGGCCTCGGGGTAGTTGAGCTTGAGCCCGCGCGCACGCCGGCGTTCGGCCAGCAGGGCGGCGGTGAAGATCAGCAGCTTGTCTTTCTCGCGCGGGGTCAGTTCCATGGGGCGGATTCAGCAAAAGCCGTGCCGGGTGGCACAAAAGCTGCACCAAGTTGGACGTGAACACCCCCTCTCCCACCGCGATCGATACGCCGCCGGGCCGCCCCAAGGCGGATCAGCCCCACGGCCCAGCGTTCACCGGGGCCCCACCCAGTGCTGGGGCAGCGACCCGCGAAGCGGCGGAGCGTGGGGGCCCGGCCCCTCAACGCATCATCAAGGTGCGCCGGGACTACAACGCCTGGGTGGCCAGCGAGACCCTGGAGGACTACGCGCTGCGCTACACGCCGCAGCGTTTCAGGCAATGGTCGGTCTGGCGGGTGTCGAACACCGCGTTTGGCGCGGCGTCCTTTCTTATCCTCGAGGCCGTGGGCGCCACGCTGCTGGTTCAGCACGGGTTCGTGAATGCGGCGCTGGCCATCCTGGTCACGGGGCTGATCATCTTCATGGCGGGTCTGCCCATCAGCGTCTACGCTGCCCGCTACGGCGTGGACATGGACCTGCTCACACGGGGCGCAGGCTTCGGCTACATCGGCTCCACCATCACCTCGCTGATCTACGCCAGCTTCACCTTCATCTTCTTCGCGCTGGAAGCGGCGGTGATGGCCTATGCGCTGGAGCTGGCCTTCGACATCCCGCCGGTCTGGGGTTACCTCGTCTGCGCGCTGGTGGTCATTCCGCTGGTCACGCACGGCGTGTCCATCATCGGCCGGCTGCAGGTGTGGACGCAGCCGCTCTGGCTGGTGATGCTGGTGGTGCCCTATATCTACGTCGCCATGCACGAGCCCGGTGCGTTCAGCGGTGTGTTGCACTACGGCGGGGCGTCTGGTGGCGAGGCTTCATTCAATCTGCACGGATTTGGTGCGGCCTTGACCGTGGGCATTGCCCTCATCACCCAGATGGGGGAACAGGCCGACTACCTGCGTTTCATGCCCGCCCGCGAGCGGGTGGGGCCGCTGCGCTGGTGGGTGGGGGTGCTGGCCGGCGGGCCGGGCTGGGTGGTGCTGGGCGTGCTCAAGATGCTGGGTGGCGCGGTGCTGGCCTACCTCGCCATCACGCACATGGTGCCGCTGGAGCGCGCGGTGGACCCGAACCAGATGTACCTGGCGGCCTACGAGTACGTGTTTTCGGACTACGGCTGGGCAGTGGCTGCCACGGCGCTGTTCGTGATCGTCTCGCAGCTCAAGATCAATGTCACCAATGCCTATGCCGGTTCGCTGGCCTGGAGCAACTTCTTCTCACGCCTCACCCACAGCCACCCGGGCCGGGTGGTCTGGGTGGTGTTCAACACCCTGATCGCCTTTGCGCTCATGGAGATGAACGTGTTCCAGGCGCTTGAGGCGGTGCTGGGCCTGTACGCCAACCTGGCCATCGCCTGGATCATGGCGGTGGTGGCCGACCTGGTGGTCAACAAGCCGCTGGGCCTGTCGCCCAAGGGCATCGAGTTCAAGCGCGCCCACCTCTACGATGTCAACCCGGTGGGCGTGGGCGCGATGGTGCTGGCCTCGGTGCTGTCCGTCGTGGCCCACCTGGGCGTTTTCGGCCCCATGGCACAGGCCTTCTCGGCCGTGGTGGCCATGGTGGTGGCGTTCGTGAGCGCGCCGCTGATTGCCTGGGCCACGAAGGGCCGCTATTACCTGGCCCGCCCGGCTGCCACCGATACCGGAAGCTACCAGCGCCTCACCACGCAGAAATGCGTCATCTGCGAACGCGAGTATGAGGGGCCCGACATGGCCCATTGCCCGGCCTACCAGGGCGCCATCTGCTCGCTGTGCTGCACGCTGGACGCACGTTGCGGCGACCTGTGCAAGCCGCACGCACGGCTGTCGCACCAGTGGAGCCAGGCGCTGCGCGCGCTGCTGCCCCGGCCGATCTGGCCGTACCTCGACGCAGGCCTCTCGCACTACCTGCTGCTGATGGCGGTGGTGGCGCCGGTGCTGGGGGCCGTGCTGGGCCTGCTCTACCAGCAGCAGGGCAAGCCCGAGTTCTTCATGGTCTACGCGGTGCTGCTCATGGTGTCGGCCGTGGTGGCCTGGTGGCTGGTGCTGGCCCACCAGAGCCGCGAGGTGGCGCAGGAGGAGTCGCGCCGCCAGAACCGCCTGCTGATGCACGAGATCGAATCGCACCGCCGCACCGACGAACAGCTGCAACAGGCCAAGCAGGTGGCCGACCAGGCCAACCAGGCCAAGACGCGTTACATCACCACCATCAGCCATGAGCTGCGCACCCCGCTCAACAGCATCCTGGGCTATGCCCAGCTGCTGCAGGAGGACACCGGCATGGCGCCGCACCGGGCACAGGCCATACAGGTCATACACCGGGGCGGCGAACACCTGCTGTCGCTGATCGAGGGCACGCTGGACATCGCCCGCATCGAGTCGGGCAAGCTCGCGCTGGAGCCACGCCCCATGCACTTTCGCCGCGTGGTGGAGGAGGTGGCCGGCATGTTCGAGCTGCAGGCACGCGACAAAGGCCTGGCCTTCTCGTTCGAGGTGCAGGGTGCGCTGCCCGACGTGGTGCGGGCCGACGAGAAACGCCTGCGCCAGATCCTCATCAACCTGCTGGGCAACGCCGTCAAGTTCACCGCCCGCGGCACCGTGGGTCTGCGGCTGCGCCACGCGCGCGAGATGGCCCACATCGAGGTGCACGACACCGGGCCTGGCATGCGCGCCGACGACCTGGCCCGCGTGTTCGAACCTTTCGCGCGCGGCAGCACGGCGGCCGGCGGCGTGCCCGGCAGCGGCCTGGGCCTGACCATCGCCAAGATGCTGACCGACCTCATGGGCGGCGAGATGACGGCAGCCAGCACGCCGGGGGAGGGCACGGTGTTCAAGCTGCGCCTGTTTCTGCCCGAGCCGCGCGACCTGCCTGTGCCCGTGCACGCGCCGGTGCCCAGGCTGGGCTACGCCGGCGCACGCCGCCGAGTGCTGGTGGTGGACAACGAAGAGGCCGACCGCGAGCTGCTGGCCAGCTGGCTGCGCCCCCTGGGCTTTGATGTCACGCTGGCCACCCATGGTGAAGACGCGCTGCAGGCGCTGGCCCAGGGCCTCAGGCCCGACGCGGTGTTCATGGACCTGGCCATGCCCGGCATCGACGGTTGGGAAACGCTGCGGCGCATCCGCCTGCTGGG
The DNA here is from genome assembly GCA_943368755.1 of Synechococcus sp. UW140. GTDB lineage: Bacteria > Pseudomonadota > Gammaproteobacteria > Burkholderiales > Burkholderiaceae_C > Hydrogenophaga. The sequence continues at coordinate 86,335 of CALRLO020000011.1, forward strand.
CCTGGCGCCCGCACCGGCACTCGCCGTGGTGTCGGCCAACGCCTTCGACCAGGGGCTCGACAACGAGGTGGGCCTGCCGCCTGGGGATTTCCACGTCAAGCCGGTGCGGCGCGACGACATCCTCGACTGGCTGGGCCGACGCCTGGGCCTGCAGTGGCAACTGGCGCCGTTGCCGGCCGACCCTGTGGCTGGCGCCTCGATGTCTCAGACGCCGCCGCAAGCGCCCCCACCCCGGCCCGACGCCAGCGACCTGGCCGCGCTGCGCGAGCTGGCGCGCCTGGGTTACTACAAAGGCCTTGTGGCCCACCTGGATGGGCTGGCTCAGCGCCGGCCCGACTGCACCGACTTCACCACCCGCGTGCGCACACTCGCGCGCGAATTCCGCTTCGACGCCATCGAACGCCTGCTGGACGAGAACCCCCATGAACCCCAGCGCGCCTGAGGCCTACCCCCTGGGCGATGCGCCCGTGGTGCTGATCGTTGACGACGTGCCCGACAACGTCGCGCTGCTGCACGACGCGCTCGACGAGGCCGGCTACACCGTGCTGGTGGCACTGGACGGCGAGAGCGCGCTCGCACGTGCTGCGCAGGCCCAGCCCGACGTGGTGCTGCTCGACGCCGTGATGCCCGGCATGGACGGCTTCGAGGTCGCCCGCCGCCTCAAGGCCGATGCGCGCACCCAGGCCATACCCATCCTGTTCATGACCGGCCTCACCGAGACCGAGCACCTGGTGGCCGCACTCGACGCCGGTGGCGTGGACTACGTCACCAAACCCGTGAAGCCGCGCGAGGTGATGGCCCGCATGGCCGTGCACCTGCGCAGCGCCCGTGCTGCCCGCCAGGGTGCGAGCGAGCGCCAGCACGCCCGCAACGCGCTGGACGCGCTGGGCTTTGCCACCATCACCGTGCGCGCGGCCGACGGCAGCCTTGTGTGGCAGACGCCGCTGGCGCGCGAGTGGCTGCAACGCTACTGCGGCACCGAAGCCCCGGTGACCCCCGAGGCCGTGCTGGTGTGGCTGCGCCGTTGCCTGGCCCAGCTGCAGGCCGCAGCTCCGATGCCCGCTGCCCAGGAGCCCCCGCGCCTGACCCTGGAGCAGGGTCCTCGCCGCCTCACCTTCCGGCTGCACCAGCAGGCCGACGAGGGCGACTGGCTGATCGTGATGCAGGAAACCTCCGACACCGCCGTCATCGAGGCCCTGGCCCAGACCTTCGGCCTGACCGCGCGCGAAGCCGAGGTGCTGTACTGGGTGGCCAAGGGCAAGACCAACCGCGACATCGGCGACATCGTGGGTGCCAGCCCCGCCACCGTGAAGAAGCACCTGGAGCGCATCCACGCCAAACTGGGTGTGGAAACCCGCACCGCCGCGGCCGCCATCGCCATCAACCGGGTCGGTGGGCTGCGCGGCTGAGCCTTCGGGTTCCCCTGCAGTTGTTTCGAACCCGCTCGAACGTGAGGGCGTGTTAGCCAGATGGCGTGTAGGAAAAAACCTGACACGATTTTCAGTCTGATACCGACTTCAGCCGGATGAGACGAACTTTACATTTGGTTGACCTATCGCCATTTCACCCACTGAAAGGTGCAACCATGAGCCCGGCCCTTCTCGGATCCACCCAGGACGTTCCCGCGTACATTCCGCCGATCCAGACCCTGGAAAACCGGTCCCGACCGGAGCCCCTGGCCACGCCCGACGCGGTCGCGCGCTCGGTGGAGTACCTGCCGTTCTCGGTGCGCGTGGTGCGCGACGAACGCGATCTGCACCGTGCCGTGGCCATACGCCACGCCGCCTACGCCCGCCACGTGCCCGAGTTCGCGCAGAGCCTGCGCCAGCCCGAGCCGGCCGACTTCGAAGACGGCGTTGCCGTGCTGCTGGCCGAATCCAAGCTGGACGGCACGCCGCTGGGCACCATGCGCATCCAGACCAACCGTTTCAAATCGCTGCCGCTGGAGCAGTCGGTGAAACTGCCCGACTGGCTGCAGGGCCAGACCATGGCCGAGGCCACCCGCCTGGGCATCACCGGCGATCGCGTCGGCCGTCTGGTCAAGACCATGCTGTTCAAGGTCTTCTACCAGTACTGCCTGCTGCACGAGATCGACTGGATGGTCATTGCCGGCCGCTCGCCCATCGACCGCCAGTACGAACGCCTGCTGTTCCAGGATGTCTACCCAGGCATGGGCTACATCCCGCTGCGCCACGCCAACAACATGCCCCACCGCGTCATGGCCTTCAACGTGCCCGGCGCACAGGCCCGCTGGGCCGAAGCCCACCACCCGCTGCTGGGCTTCATGTGCGACACGCACCACCCCGACATCGACCTCGGCGTGCTGCCGCCCAACGTGGGCGCTGGCTGGCTGGAGACGCTGCCGCGCACGGGCACCTACGCCTGAGTTGCCGTTATTTCCTTGGGGTCCACCGCCCGGGGCAACCGGGTCGGTGGATTTTTTTGCCACAACCGTCCCTGGCACAGGAGCGGGCGGCACGCCGCCACACGCTCCTAGCTGCGTATCAGCTGCGGCATGGGTTTGCTTGGCCGCGTGTCGGGGAACAACACACCCATGGCGCGCTCCGGGTCCAGCTTGAAGGCCTGCGCGCAGGTGGCCGCGATCAGCGAGTCCAGCGCGAGGGTCGGTCGCAGATCGCGGCCCTCGAACAGGCTGGCCGGTGCAAGACCCGGCCAGTCAGAGACGATGCGCCCACCCTGTACCGCGCCGCCGACCAGCATGGCGGCGGCAGCGGTGCCGTGGTCGGTCCCACCGGTGCCGTTGGCCGCGACCGTTCGGCCAAACTCGGTGGCAACCAGGACCACCGTCTCTGCCCAGGCCGCGCCCATGCCTTCGCGCAGCGCGCCCAACAGGCCATCGAGTCCGCGCAATTGCCGCTCCAGGCGTTCATTCTGGCCACTGTGGGTGTCCCACCCGCTGGTCTCGATCATGGCGACCCGTGGGCCGTCGGGGCGGGCCAGGAAACCGGCCGCGATGCGCCCGAGCGCCACCCCGTCCTGCCGGCCGCCGCCACCGCCCGACATGCCCGCGGCCATGCCGCGCGCTTCCAGGGCCGAGGCCCACAGGGGGTTCAGTTGGCTGTCGGGTGCGTACAGCTGCTGCACCCGCATGAGCAGGTCCTCGTTGGCCTCAGGCAGGGCCGAGGGCGCATAGGTCGTGACGTCGACCGCACCTTGCATCGCCAGAGGCACGGCGGGTGAGAAGGCGATGGCCTCCTTGCCGGTACGTGGCAGCAGGCCCAGCAGCCGGTTCATCCAGCCATCCTTCAACTGGTAGGGCGCCTTTGCGCCCGTCTCCAGCACGTTCTGCCCATCGAAATGCGAGCGGTCGCGGTAGGGAGACGCAACTGCGTGGACAAACGTGGCCTCGCCGCCCGCATAGAGGGCGCGCAACTGGGTCAGTGCCGGGTGCAGCGCAAACGTGCCATCCAGCCTGAGGGCCGCCGCAGGGTCTATGGCCAAGCGCCCGCGCAGCTGGGCGTAGGCTGGCTCTGCATAAGGAATGACGGTGTTCAGGCCGTCAGCGGCGCCGCGCTGGATGATGAAGACGAAGCGCCGTTCGGTGGCCGCCTGCGCAAAGAGCATGCGGGGTGCGGCGAGCAGCGTGGCGGCTCCCAGGAAGCTGCGTCGGTCCATGTCCATCCTCATCTCCTCAGGAATTCCGGGGCCACCAGCAGCAGCGCGATGGCCGTGCCGCCACTCTCCGCACGGGCAATGGCACTGGCCGTGGTGGCGCTGAGCACACCGGGCAGCACACGCGGCGCGAGACTGCGCGCATCCACCGCATCACCCACCTCCAGGGCGAGCCGTTGTGCCACCTCCACGCGCCGCATCAGGGCGTCGGGTGCGGCCCAGGTGGCCGCGGTGTCGCTGTAGCCCGCCGGCGAGCCTGGGCGCCAGACCGGCTGGCCCAGCTGGGTCAGCAAGGCGGTGGCCTGCGTGGGCGATACGGTGCGCCGCCCGAGCGCCCGCAGGCTGGAGATCGACCAGTCCCAGGGCGATTTGAACTTGGGGGTGGCCGCCTGCCAGACCTCCGGCGACTCGATCAGCGCCCTGTAGACGCTCAGCAGGTCACCACCGGTGCGGCCGAAGGTGTCGGCCAGGCGCTGCACCAGTGCCTGGGGTGGGTCGTCCGCGACGAAATGGCGTGCCAGCTTGCGCGCGACGTGCAGCGCGGTGGCCGGCGCCGCAACCAGATCGCGGATCATGGCCAGCGCCTGTCCCTCGCCGTCGTCTGCATACACCTTGCCCAGCAGGGTGCGCGGGCCGGGCTCGTGCAGCGCCGGCACGAAGCGGTGCGTGGCGCCGTTGCGGGCGCCGCCTTCGCCAGGCAGGGTCCAGCCGGTGAGCGCGCGAGCGAACTCCTTCACGTCCTCCTGGGTGTAGCCGCTGCGCACACCCAGGGTGTGCAACTCCAGGATTTCGCGCGCGAGGTTCTCGTTCAGGCCCCGACCGCGCGCGCCCATGGCACTGCCCGGGCCGGTCGATTGCGCCTGGTCCAGGTAAAGCAGCATGGCCGGGTGGCGCACCACCGCCAGCAGCAGGTCTTCAAACCGCCCCAGCACGTGGGGGCGGATCGCATCGGCCTCGAAACTGCCTGCCAGCGCCACGATCAGCAGCTTGTCGACCGACACCGCGAAGTGGTTGGACCAGAAATGCACCAGGCGTTCCACGAAAGGGGTATCGGTCTGCAGCGCACTCACCGTGCGCGCCCCCACCGCCGCCTGGTAGACCCGGCTGCCTTCACGAAGATAGGTCTCGCGCACGCCGCTGCGCTGGCCCTCGGGGGCCTGTCGCACCGAGCGCTGCATGTCGTTCCAGGTGTCCACGAGCTCGGTCGTGCGTGGGTGCGCCTTCCAGGGCCCCGGGAGCGGCTCATAAGCCTCCAGCTGGGCCAGCAGCCAGCGCTGCGGGTTCGCGGGCGGCGCGTCGTCAGGCCGCGCGCCGAGGCCTAAGCGGTTCAGGGCAAGGGCTGAGGGCGTCATGGCACCGATTTTTTCAGACCACCCGGCGTGTGTGTTGTCTGCCCCGTTGCAAATGTGTGAAGCGGGCGTTAACGCCGAGGCCCGCAACCGGGTGACGCCTCACCTCGGGTCGGGATCACCCCGAAAACCCCAGGCGCAAGGGGCTGTCTTCACCACTGTCTTTCTCAAGCTTGAACACCGACACCGTCTGCACCAGACTGCGTGCCTGTTCATACAGGCTGGAGGCGGAGGCGGCCATTTCCTCGACCAGCGCGGCATTTTGCTGGGTGCTCTGGTCCATATGACCCACCGCCACGCCGACTTGCGAGACACCCTGGCTCTGCTCAACGCTGGCGGCGCTGATTTCAGCCATGATCGCCGTCACCCGCCCGATGCTGCTCACCACCTCGGCCATGGTGTGGCCCGCCCGGTCGACCAGTGCCGTGCCCTGATCGACGCGGCTTACGCTTTCGGTGATGAGCGTCTTGATCTCCTTGGCCGCTGCGGCACTGCGTTGTGCCAGGCTGCGGACTTCGCTGGCCACAACCGCGAAACCCCGCCCCTGTTCACCGGCGCGCGCGGCTTCCACCGCCGCATTGAGCGCCAGTATGTTGGTCTGGAAGGCGATGCCATCGATCACGCTGATGATGTCGGCGATCTTTCTTGAGCTCTCGTTGATGCCCTTCATGGTGTCCACCACCTGGGCGACCACGTCGCCTCCCTGTGCGGCCACGGAGGACGCGTTTTGCGCGAGCTGGTTGGCCTGCACCGCATGGTCGGCATTGAGCTTGACGGTGGTTCCAAGCTGCTCCATGGATGACGCGGTCTGCTGCAGGGCGCTGGCCTGCTGCTCGGTGCGCCCCGACAGGTCGGAGTTGCCGGTGGCGATCTGCTCCGAGGCCGCAGCAACCGACTCGGACCCTTTGCGAACCGAAGTGACCAGCCCCACCAGCTGGTCCTGCATGGCCTGCAGAGCACCCAGCAGTTGCCCCGTCTCGCTGGTTCTCTGGCCCGAGATCCGGGAGGTCAGATCGCCACCAGCCACCTTTTTGGCGATGAGCACCGCATCGGAGATGGGCCGGACGATGGAACGGGTGAGCAGGGTGCCGCACACCACCGAGGCGACGCCGACCAGGGCGCACACCACGACAAGTACATTGCGCTGCGTGGTGTAGGTGTTGCGCGCCGCCGCGATCAGGTTGCGGCTGTTCTGCGCGGTCAGCGTCTGGTAGCTGGTGGCCACCGAGCCGAGCTGTGCGAGCAGCGGCCGGCAATCGCGGTTCATGCGTTCGATGGCTTCGCTTTTGTTGCCCTCGAGCGCCAGGCCCACGATCTTGAGCGCCACCACGTTGTATTTGGCTTCGATGGCGTCGAGCTGGGCAATCAGTTCGCGCGCCTGCGGCGATACATCAGGCGCGAGGGAGAGCTTCTTGAGCTCGTTGAGCTTTTCACCCACCCTGGTGTGCGCAGCATGGACCGCAGCCTTTTCAATCTCCAGCTCCTGTGGGGTGGTCACCAGCACGAGGTTGCGTGCCGCAATGGCCCGCATGTCCACCGCGGTACGGACATCGCTGGCGGTGCTTGCCCGCAAGTTGATGCCGTCGACATAGGCTTCAAACCGGGCGTTGGCATCGTTGAGGTCATTCACCGCGAGGAGGGAGATACCCACAAAAAGCAGGGTGAGACAACCAAATGCCAAGGTCAGTTTGGCCTTGATGGTGAGGTCTTTGAAAGTCATGTCAGCCCCCTCGGTTCAATGAAGAACGGGGCGAGCACAAGACCATTGCATGCTGTCGGGCGGCCATCGCGCGCCCGCCGGAGTCAGGAAACCTGAGAAGCTTGGACATTGCGTCTTCCTTTCTTCATTTCGAAGTGTTGGCCTGCCAGTCGACATTCCCAAACGCACCAATGAAAAACGGATCGCAATGCTGAAACGGCAGCACAGGCTGCGTGTTCCAAGTACTCCTGCATGAGGCACCGCTGCCCGAGCCAGGAGGCAACCCCGCTATCCCCTCTGCACTGGGCAGCATTCGGACCGGAGGCTTTGCGACCCCGCCTTTCGAACGGGTGTGCTGACTTCATTAGCTACCGATTGCAACAATTTGTCAACGAATCGGTCCACGGCCTGGTGTCAGGGGCGATCGTGCCAACGTCGCGGCGTTGGTCACTTGCCGCCACAGGCAGTTGGACCCGTCTGGTTGCGCCGTTCGGGTGCCTGCAGGTCTGCGCTGCCAGCGCCCCGACGACGGTTTCAGCCAGGCGCCCCGGTCCAGACGTCCCGGATCGCGCGCAGATGTCGCCAGTCGGTTCCGCAACAGCCGCCCAGCACGCCCAGGTTGGGCAGTGCGCGCTTGAGACCCCGGTAGCGTTGGGCCAGGTCCTGTGGGTCGCCGATGTCCAGATCGGGGGAAGCATCGAGTTCGGCGTGGCTACGGGTCGAGGCATTCGCCCGTATCCCCCTGATCCGCTGCAGCCATGGGCGACCGCTTGCAAGCACCTCGGCGAAATGGCTGGGGTGGGCGCAGTTGATCGCAAAGTAGGCCGGCGGTGACTGTGCATCGACCTTGGCGATCGCGTCTTCC